>NZ_CAXQZB010000086.1:0-3499 GCF_964228225.1 Nocardioides sp. | reverse complement strand
TACCAACCGTCTGTGCTGTTGTTCGGCTCGAAATCAGCACAGACGGTTGGTACGACGGAACCGACCTCACCGCAGCAGCAGGCCGTCCAACCGCCGTCGGACCACGACCATGCCCACCACCCCCATCGCCACCAGGTAGATCACCGAGACCACCGACCCCACCCCGACCGCGCCGGTGGTGAGCTCCCGACACAGCACCACCGCGCGGTAGAGCGGGGTGAACTCCACGACCCAGCGCAGCCAGTCGGGGTAGGCCGTGACCGGGTAGAAGGTCGCGGAGAACAGGAACAGCGGGGCCTGGAACAGCGTGATCTTGTCGAAGTCCTGCCAGGAGGTGAGCCACGTCGTCAGCGCCATGAACACCGCCGAGAAGGCGAACCCGATCAGCACCACGGCCGGCAGGGCCAGGACCGCCCACCACGAGCCGACCAGCCCCAGCGCGAGCATCACCAGCAGGAACACCGTCGCGTACACCGCGCCACGGATCTGGCCCCACAGGATCTCCCCGCGCGCGACGTCGGCGGTGCGCAGCGGCGTGGCGAGCATCTGGTCGTACAGCTTCTCGTAGCGCAGCTTGAAGAAGACGTTGTAGGTGGAGTCGAGCAGTGCGCCGTTGAAGGCCGAGGCGGCGAGCATGGCGGGCGCGACGAACTCGGCGTAGTCGAGGGTGAGGTCGCCGTACTCGATGCGCTGCACCAGCGCCCCGACGCCGATCCCGATGGACAGCAGGTAGAGCACCGGCTCGAGGAAACCGGTGAGGAACAGCTTCCAGGCGGACCGGTAGACGATCACGTTGCGCTCGACCAGCAGCAGGGTCGCGGCCCAGCCGCTCAGCGGCGTGGGTCGCTCGTGCGCCGTGCTCATGCCGCCACCCGCCGCTCCAGGCCCGTGCGCGCCCATCTCCAGCCCAGCGCGCTGAGCGCGAGGAGCACGACGGCGTTGAGCGCGGCGAGCGCCCAGTCGGGGTCGCCCGGGCCGGTGGCGATGCTGAACATCCGCGAGAGGTTGACGCCGTGCCACAGCGGGGTCAGGCGGGCGATCGCGGCGCCGACGTCGCCGAGGTTGGCGACCGGGAAGAACGCTCCCGAGAACAGGAACAGCGGGAAGACGCCGATGCGGAACAGCACCCCGAAGGCCGCGTCGGAGTGCACCCGGCAGGAGAAGCCGTAGGTCCACACCGCGAAGGCGCCGCCGGTGAGCACCTGTGCGGCGAGCGCCGCGAACGGCCCCCACCACGTGCCGTAGACCCCGAACGGGGCCAGCACGAGGTCGAAGACCGCGCAGGCCACCAGGACCCGCACGACGACGTAGGACAGGTGGGCGCGCACGACGTCGGTGGGGGTGAGCGGCGTGGCGAGCATGGCGTCGTAGACCCGGTTCCACTTGAACATGCCGAACACGGGGTAGGTCGTCTCCCCCACCGCGGTCTGCATCGCGTGCCCGGCCACCAGGCCCGGGGCGAGGAAGGCGAGGTAGGTGGTGGCACCCTCCAGCTCACTCGGATCGGCCTCGATGAACCCGCCCAGCACCACCCCCATCGCCAGGACGTAGAACAACGGGGACAGGAAGCTGGAGACCGCCGTGGCGCGCCAGGTGCGCCGGGCGACGGTGAGCCAGTAGTCGCCCAGCCGGAGCAACGCCTCGCGCGCCGACGGTGCCGACGGCGCTCCGGGCACCGCGGCCCGATCAGTCGACAAGGGTCCGGCCCGTCAGGCGCAGGAAGACGTCCTCGAGTGAGGAGCGCCGCACGAGGGTGGCGACCGGTCGCAGCCCGGCGGCCAGCGCCGTCTCGACGGCGGCCTCGCCGTCGTCGGCGTAGACCAGCACCCGGTCGGGCAGCGTCTCGACCCGCGCGGCCCGCTCCTCCAGCGCCCGGGCCACCAGGGGTGCGGCGACCTCCTGCTCGCCCAGGGCGAACCGCAGCTCGGCCACCTCGCGGCTGGAGTGCTGTCGGATGAGGTCCTGCGGCGCCCCCTCGGCGGCGATGCGTCCGGCGTCCATGACGACGAGGCGGTCGCACAGCTGCTCGGCCTCGTCCATGTAGTGGGTGGTGAGGATGAGGGTGACCCCCGACTGCTTGAGCCGGAACAGCTGGTCCCACAGCAGGTGACGCGCCTGCGGGTCGAGCCCGGTGGTGGGCTCGTCGAGCAGGAGCAGATCGGGCCGGTTCACCAGGCTGCGGGCGATCGTGAGTCGCCGCTTCATGCCGCCGGAGAGCTCGTCGACCTTGCTGCGCGCCTTGTCGGTGAGGTTGACGAAGTCGAGCAGCTCCTCGGCCCGCTCGCGCGCGAGGCGTCGGGAGAGCCCGAAGTAGCGCGCGTAGATGACCAGGTTGTCGCGCACGTTGAGCTCGTTGTCGAGGGTGTCCTCCTGGGGACACACCCCGAGCCGCGCCCGCACCTGGGGCCCCTGGGCGACCGGATCCATGCCGAGCACCCGCAGCGTGCCGGCGCTCGGCGGGGACACGGCGGCGATCATGCGCATCGTGGAGGACTTGCCGGCCCCGTTGGGCCCGAGGAAGCCGAACGCCTCTCCCGCCGCGACGTCGAGGTCGATCCCACACACCGCCTCGAGGTCGCCGAAGCTCTTGCGCAGTCCCCGGGCGTGCAGCAGTGGATCGGGCATGTCCAGCAACCTAGTGCCGTGCGCCGACACCCACCATCGGGTTACCGGCGTGACCGGAGGTGGCGCCTCAGGGGTTCAGGAGACGCCGGCGAGCTGGGCGCGCGTGGGGTGCCAGGGCTGGACGCGCAGTCGCATGCCCGCCTCGGCCGGCGTGCGGTTGCCCTTGCGCTCGTTGCAGGAGCCGCAGGCGGCCACGGTGTTCTCCCAGGACCAGGCTCCCCCGCGCGAGCGCGGCAGCACGTGGTCGACGGTGGCGGCCCCCGCGCCGCAGTAGGCGCAGCGGTGGCGGTCGCGCGCCAGCACGCCCTGGCGCGTGTAGCCCGCCGGCCGGTAGAGCCACTTGGTGGTGATGTAGCGCACCAGCCGCAGCGCGCGCGGCCACTGGTAGGGCCCGATCATCCGCTCCGGGTGCGCCTCGTGCACGACGGCGACCTCGCGCACCAGCATCTTCACCGCGTGTTGGAAGCTCACCCGCCCCAGGGGTTCGAACGAGGCGTTGTAGAGCAGCACGGTGCCGGCGTTCATCGCTCACCTCCGCGGGATCCGGCGCAGGGACGCGGTCGGCCGCACGGGGACGTGACGACCGACACGGGCGGAAAAAGCAGACGACCGCCACCGGTCAACCGGGGCGGCCGCTGTCTGACAGACATGGGGACGGTCAGGTCAGCGGAGGCGCAGGCAGGCCGCGGCGCAGAGGAGCGAATCCCCTGGCGTCAGCGCTGGCAGCGGTCGTCATGGGGAGGACTCTAGCCCACCGGAGCCGCGGATGGAGGGGCGTCGGAGGTGAATTCTTCGTTGCGGGGACGTCGCGCCCGCCACCAGTCGTGGGCCGCCGCGTCGCCGTACGCCTCGGCCATCGCGGCCGCGACGTCGT
>NZ_CAXQZB010000085.1:0-7113 GCF_964228225.1 Nocardioides sp. | reverse complement strand
GGGGGCCCCCGGCCCGTACGTCGTCCGCGGTGTCCGGATCGGTCAGGAGGTCGGCTTCTGCGCGCCCACGACCCACATCGCGAAGAACTGCGACCCGCCGCCGTAGGCGTGGCCCAGCGCGCGGCGGGCGCCGTCGATCTGGTGCTCCCCGGCCAGGCCACGCACCTGCAGCGCCGCCTCACCGAAGCGCAGCATGCCCGAGGCGCCGATCGGGTTGGAGGACAGCACGCCGCCGGAGCAGTTGACCGGGAGCCGGCCGTCCATCGCCGTCCCGCCGGACTCGGTGAGCTTCCAGCCCTCGTACTCGGCGGCGAAGCCCAGCGACTCCAGCCACATCGGCTCGAACCAGGAGAAGGGCACGTAGATCTCGGCGGCGTCGATCTCGTCGACGGGCGAGGTGATGCCGGCCTGCTTCCACAGCGCGGCGGCGGCGTCGCGGGAGGCCTGCGGGTTCACCTGGTCGCGCTCCGCGGCGGTGGTGGCCTCCGACCGCATCACCGTGCCGTGGATCCACGCCGGGTTGGGCGAGGCCTTGGCGATGTCCTCGTCGACGATCACCAGCGCGCAGGCGCCGTCGGAGGACGGGCAGGTCTCGTCGTAGCGGATGGGGTCCCACAGCATCTGCGAGGCCAGCACCGACTCCACGGTGGTGCCCTCGTTGTGCAGGTGCGCGTAGGGGTTCTTCAGCGCGTTGTTGCGGTCCTTGGCCGCCACGATCGCCCCGACGTGGGTGGGGGCGCCGGAGCGGCGGATGTAGGAGCGCACGTGCGGGGCGAAGTAGCCGCCCGCGCCGGCGTGCACCGGCATGTTGAACGGCACCGGCACCGACAGCGCCCACATGGCGTTGGACTCCGACTGCTTCTCGTAGGCCACCGTCAGCACCTTGCGGTGCACGCCGGACTGCACCAGCGACGCGGCGACGATGGCGGTCGAGCCCCCCACCGAGCCGGCCGTGTGCACGCGCAGCAGCGGCTTGCCGGCCGCGCCGAGCGCCTCGGCGAGGAACAGCTCGGGCATCATCACGCCCTCGAACAGGTCGGGGGCCTTGCCGACGACGATCGCGTCGATCTCGTCCAGCGTCATGCCGGCGTCGGCCAGAGCCCGGTCGATCGCCTCGCGGCACAGACCGGCCATCGAGACGTCGTCGCGGCGGGCGCGGTGGTGGGTCTGGCCGATGCCGACCACGGCGGCGGGCTGCTTGCCCATCAGGCACGTCCTTCCATGACACACACGAGGTTCTGCTGCAGGGCCGGACCCGAGGTCGCGTGGCCCAGCGTCTTGCCGGCCTCGCCGTCCCAGATCCGGGTGGCGGCCTCGCCGATGCGGATGCCGCCGGCCGAGAACATGGGGTTGCCGGTGAGGGCGCCGCCGGAGGGGTTGATCCGCACGTCGTCGCCCAGCCCGAGCTCGCGGCGCAGGATCAGCTCCTGGTGGCTGAACGGCGCGTGCAGCTCGGCCACCTCCACCCCGGCGAGGTCCACCGCGGCGCCCGCGCGCTGCGCGGAGCCGGAGCGGGTGAGGTCGCGGGTGCCCATGCTCATCGGGTCGATCGAGTGACCGAAGCCGGTGATCCAGGCGGGACGCTCGCGCACCTCGCGGGCCTTGTCGCCGGCGGCGAGCACCAGCGCGGCGGCGCCGTCGGTGACCGGGGCGCAGTCGTGCTTGCGCAGCGGGTCGGCGTACATCGGCTTCGCGAGGAGCTCGGCCACCGAGGAGCCGCCCTTGCGCAGGGCGTGCTCGTTGCGCTCGGCGTCGGTGAGGCTGCGGTGGGCGACCTCGGCCATCGCGGTCTCGTCCCACAGGCCGGCGTCCAGACCGGCGCGGGCCTGCAGGCCCGCCAGCGACACGGTGTCGGGCCACAGCGGGGTCATCGTGTAGGGGTCCAGCTGCAGCGCCAGGGTGCGGCGCAGCACGCCGGCCGAGCTCTTGCCGAAGGCGTAGACCAGCGCGGTGTCCACCTCGCCGGTCTGGATCTTCAGCCAGGCCTCGAAGAGCGCCCAGGCCAGGTCCATCTCGACGTGGGACTCGTTCACGGGCGGGATGACGCCGATGGCGTCGACCGCCTGCACGAACGAGAACGAGCGTCCGGCCAGGTAGTCCGAGGAGCCGGAGCACCAGAACCCGACGTCCGCCCGGGTCCAGCCGGTCTGCTCGTAGCACTCGGCGAACAGGGGGACGAGCATCTCCACGCAGGTGGGGGACCCGTCGAAGTCCTTCATCTGTCGCTGGGCGAACCCGACGACGGCGACGTCTCTCATCGTGTGCTCGCTCTCAGAGGTGGTGACGGTAGGTCTCGTAGTCCGCGTCCGGCTCACCGGTCGGCGCGAAGTGGCTGATGTTCTCGATCGTGGTGCCCCACTCCTCGCGGGGCTTCCAGACCGCCTTGACCCGCATGCCCATGTGCACGTCCTCGGCCGGGCAGTCCAGGATCAGGTGCAGGAACGCGATGTCCGCGCCGTCGAGCAGGATGTAGGCCGAGACGTAGGGCGGGGTGATCCGCTGGCCCAGGAACGGGACGTTGACGATGCAGAACGTCGTGACCGTGCCGGTCTCGGAGAGCTCGATCTCCTCGGCGGTGGGGGTGCCGTCGGCGGGGCAGGCGCTGCGCGGCGGCACGTACACCTTGCGGCAGGTGGGGCAGCGCTGGCCGACGATCTTGCCCTGCTCCAGGCCCCGGTAGAACGCGCTCTCCTCGGGGGAGGCGGCGTAGACGTAGTCCAGGCTGACCGGCGCGATGATCCCGGTGACGGGGTCCACCGCCCCGGCGGGTGCCACCGGCAGCGGCGTCTCGTCGGGGGCCGGCTCGAAGCAGGCGATGTCGGTCATGTGGCCCTGGCGCTCGGTCGCCCACCGGATGCGCACGCGCATGCCGGTGCGGACGTCGTCGGGGGAGGCGACGTCGAGGGCGTGCAGCAGCGGGGCGGTGGCGCCGTCGAGGGTGACCAGGGCGAAGGCGAAGGGCCGGTCCAGCGGCTGGCCCTTGACCGGCTCCGGGACCCACGTCCACGACGTCACGGTGCCGACGGAGGACACCTCGACGAAGTCGGTGAGCTGGGCGTGCGTGACGGGGTCGTACTCGGGCGGCGGCACGACGACGGCGCCGTCGCTGGTGCGGCCGGCGACGACGACGCCGTCGCGCAGGCCGGTGAAGAAGCGGCCGAGGACGGGCCCGGTCGAGCGCGTGTAGTCGAAGGCGACGGTGACCGGCGCCGAGAGCGTGCGGGACATGGCCCGAAAGTAGAACACGTTCTACCCAGAGCACAACACTTCTGGTTGAGTGTCGTCCATGAAACTGGGACTGCAGCTGGGGTACTGGCAGGCACAGCCGCCGACCGGCGTCGCCGAGCTCGTGGCGGCCGCCGAGGAGTCGGGGTTCGACGCGATCTTCACCGCCGAGGCCTGGGGGTCGGACGCCTTCACGCCGCTGGCGTGGTGGGGCAAGGACACCTCGCGCGTGCGGCTGGGCACCTCGATCGTGCAGATGTCGGGGCGCGCCCCGACCTCGATCGCGATGCACGCACTCACCCTGGACCACCTCACCGGTGGCCGGCTGATCCTCGGCATGGGCGTGAGCGGCCCCCAGGTCGTGGAGGGCTGGTACGGCCAGCCGTTCGCCAAGCCGCTGGCCCGCACCCGCGAGGTCGTGGACATCATCCGCCAGGTGCTGGCCCGCGAGGCGCCGGTCACCAACGACGGCCCCCACTACCCGCTGCCGTTCCGTGGCGAGGGCTCGATCGGGCTGGGCAAGCCGCTCAAGCCGATCACCCACCCGTTGCGCGCGGACATCCCGATCTGGCTGGGCGCCGAGGGCCCCAAGAACGTCGCCCAGACCGCCGAGATCGCCGACGGCTGGATCCCGATCTTCTACACCCCCAAGTCGGCCGGGATGTACCAGCCCTGGCTCGACGAGGGCTTCGCGCGACCGGGCGCGCGGCGCACCCGCGAGACCTTCGAGATCGCCGCCACCTGCCACATGCAGATCGTCGAGAACGCCGAGCAGAAGCAGATGGTCATCGACGCGATGAAGCCCTACGTCTCGCTCTACATGGGCGGCATGGGGGCGGAGTCGATGAACTTCCACAACCAGGTCTTCACGCGCATGGGCTACGAGGAGCTCTCGGCCCAGGTGCAGCAGCTCTACCTGTCCGGGGAGAAGGACAAGGCCACCGCGCTCATCCCCGACGAGCTCGTCGACGACCTCCACATCATCGGCACCCCCGCCGAGGTCCAGGACAAGGTCGCGGCCTGGGAGGACACCGGCGTCACGACGCTGCTGCTGTCCTTCCGCAACGCCGAGGAGATCCGTCGCACGGCCGAGCTGCTGGCCTGAGGCCACCGGCGTCCGGCTGATCCAGGCCGATCCCGGCTGACCCCGGGTGATCCCGGTCGGTCCGCCGTCGACGCCACCCGAGCGGGCGTGCTGCCGCGGCGATCGGGGCGCGAGAGTGGAGGCATGAGCGCCTCCACCTCCGTCCCGACCGCGCCCGGCGGCACCCTCCGGCTGGGGGACCGCCCGATCTCGCGACTCGGGTTCGGGGCGATGCAGCTGGCCGGCCCCGGCGTGATGGGTCCGCCGCGCGATCCCGAGGCGGCGCGGGCGGTCCTGCGCGGCGTCGTCGACCTCGGGGTCACCCACCTCGACACCAGCGACTTCTACGGCCCCCACCTCACCAACCAGCTGATCCGCGAGGTCCTGCACCCCTACCCCGAGGACCTGGTGATCGTCACCAAGGTCGGCGCCCGCCGCAACGACAAGGGCGACTGGCTGCCGGCCGTGCGCCCGGACCTGCTCGTCTCGGCGGTCGAGGACAACCTGCGCCACCTCGGCCTGGAGGCGCTCGACGTCGTGAACCTGCGGGTGATGCCGCCCATCGCGGGGGAGCAGCGGTTCCTGGAGGCGTTCGGGGTGCTGGCCGACCTGGTGCACCAGGGCAAGGTGCGCCACCTCGGGCTCAGTGAGGTGGACGGCGAGCACGTGCGCCTGGCCCGCACGATCGCGCCCGTGGTGTGCGTGCAGAACGAGTACAACCTCGCCCGCCGCGACCACGACCCGCTGATCGACCTGCTCGCGGCCGACGGCCACGGCACCGTGTTCGTGCCGTACTTCCCGCTCGGCGGGTTCACGCCGCTGCAGTCGCGGATCCTCGACGACGTCGCCGCCGCGCGCGGCGCCACGCCCCAGACCGTCGCGCTGGCCTGGCTGCTCCAGCGCTCCCCGAACATCGCCGTCATCCCCGGCACCTCGAACCCCGACCACCTGCGCGCCAACGTCGCCGCCGCCGACGTCGTCCTCACCGAGGAGGAGCTCCTCGAGCTCGAGGGCATCGGGGGCTGAGGCGGTGCGACGGTTTCCTCGGTCAGCCGAGCAAACCGTCGCCATCCGGCCGTCTGGAGCCCTTGAAGCGACAGTTTGCTCGGCCAACCGAGCAAACTGTCGGGGCCCGGTGACACGAACCTAGAACACGTTCTAGTCTGCGGGCATGAGCGACCTGCGCACGCCCACGCACAACGGCAACCTGATGGTGGCGGCCCTGCGGCGTCACCGCGACAAGCCGGTGATGTTCCTCGGCGACACCACCCTCACCGGGGGTCAGACCGCCGACCGGATCAGCCAGTACATCCAGGCGTTCGAGTCGTTGGGGGCCGGCACCGGGACGGCGGGGGCGCTGCTGGCGCTCAACCGCCCCGAGGTGCTCTACATCATCGGCGCGGGGCAGACCCAGGGCTACCGGCGCACCAGCCTGCACCCGCTGGGCAGCGCCGACGACCACGCCTACGTCATCAACGACGCCGGCATCTCGACGCTGGTGATCGACCCGTACTTCACCGAGCGGGCGCTTGCCCTGCTGGAGAAGTGCCCGGGGCTCACCCAGGTGCTCACGATCGGCCCGGTGCCGGCCGAGCTGGAGGGTCGGGCCACCGACCTCGTGGCCGCCGCCGCGCAGTTCGCCCCGCAGCCGCTGACGGCGCGCACGCTGCCGCCGGACCACGTCGTCTCGATCACCTACACCGGCGGCACGACCGGCAAGCCCAAGGGCGTCATCGGCACCGCGCAGGCGATGTCGACGATGACCCAGATCATGCTCAGCGAGTGGGAGTGGCCGGCCGAGCCGCGGTTCCTCATGTGCACCCCGCTGTCCCACGCGGGCGCGGCGTTCTTCACCCCGACCGTCATCAAGGGCGGCTCGCTCTACGTCCTGAGCCGGTTCGACCCGGCCGAGGTGCTGCGCACCATCGAGGAGCAGCGGATCACCGCGACCATGCTGGTGCCCTCGATGATCTACGCCCTGATGGACCACCCGGATTCGCACACCCGCGACCTGTCGTCGCTGCAGACGGTGTACTACGGGGCCTCCGCGATGAATCCGGTACGCCTCGCCGAGGCGATCCGCCGGTTCGGGCCGATCTTCGCGCAGTACTACGGACAGTCCGAGGCACCGATGGTGATCACCTATCTGGCCAAGGGGGAACACACCGCCGATCGACTGACTTCGTGCGGACGCCCGACGCTGTTCGCCCGCACCGCACTGCTCGACCCCGACGGCAAGCCGGTGGCCCGGGGCGAGGTCGGGGAGATCTGCGTGTCCGGACCGCTGCTCTGCGGGGGGTACTGGAACCTGCCTGAGGAGACCGCCAAGACCTTCAGTGGCGGCTGGCTGCACACCGGTGACCTGGCGCGGGAGGACGAGGAGGGCTTCTGGTACATCGTCGACCGCGTCAAGGACATGATCGTCACCGGAGGTTTCAACGTCTTTCCGCGCGAAGTGGAAGACGGCGTGGCCGAGCACCCGGCGGTGCATACCGCCGATCTCACCATCGGCGCCTGACCCACGCTGATTCGCCCATCTTCTGTTGAACCCCGTTTTGTTGCGCCCGCCTGGCATGCCAGCGCGGGCATTTGTGTTTGTTGAGGAGTCCTCCATGTCTGATGAACTGCAATCCCTTCCCCCCGAACTGCCAGTCGAACCCGTGTTGAATCTGCGCGCCGAAGATCTCGATGATTTGCTCACCCGCGCCGCCGAACGCGGGGCTGAGCGTTGCCTTGCCCATCTCGGCCTGGAAAACGGCCATGCCGCGCGCGACATTCGTGAGTTGCGCGATCTGCTCGAAGCA
>NZ_CAXQZB010000084.1:0-2114 GCF_964228225.1 Nocardioides sp. | reverse complement strand
GCGAAGGCCGTCCGCAACGCGACCGAGGCGCTGCTGCCCGAAGCCCTCAAAGACTTCATCAAGGCGAAGGCGAAGGAACTACGCGGCGGCAACGGCAACGAGCGACCCCAATCCCCACCGCCGGCGCCGCGCCCTGATCGGCGGCGGCCTCGCCGCCGCCCTCGCCGCCGGCGCCCTCGCCGGTCCGGCGGGCTCCCCCGCCACCGCCCGGCCCGCCCCCGAGTCGGCCCAGACCGCGACCGCGGGCTCACCGGGCGCCCGGGCGACGACGTCGTCGCGGCCCCGCTGGACGCCGCGCCCCGAGCTCTACGACGGCACCGAGACGATCACCGACCTGCCGATCCCCATGGACGACGGCGTCGTGCTGCGCGCCGACCTCACCCGGCCCACCCTGGACGGGGAGTCGATCGACACCCGGCTGCCGGTGATCATCACGATCACCGCCTACAACAAGACGGTGCTGGCCAGCAGTCCGCTGGGCGGCGGCAGCGCCGACTACCTCGTCAAGCGCGGCTACCAGCAGCTCACCGTCGACGCCCGCGGCACCGGCACCTCGGGCGGTGTGTGGGGCGCCTTCAGCGCGCGGGAGGCGAAGGACGCCGTCGCGATCGTGAACTGGGCGGCCACCCAGCCGTGGAGCGACGGCAACTCGGGCATGAGCGGGCCCTCCTACATGGGCATCAGCCAGCTGTTCGCCGCGGCGGGCCGGCCGCGCGGGCTGAAGGCGATCTTCCCGCAGGTGCCGGGCGCCGACGTGTACCGCGACGTCGTCGCCAGCGGCGGGCAGATCGACGTCGGCTTCATCCCGCTGTGGCTCGGTCTGGTGACCGGCGCCGGCCTGATCCCGCCGGCCTACGGCGCCGCGGAGCCCGCCGCCGGGTTCAGCGCGCTCACCGACCGGCTCACGACCGCCACCACGTTCACCGCCCCGCTGATCGCCTCGGCGCTGCTCGGCGGCGAGCCCGCCTACGACGGAGCCTTCTACCGCGAGCGCTCGGTGATGCGCGTGATCGACCGGGTGCGGGTGCCGACCTTCCTCATCAGCGGCGAGTACGACCTGTTCCAGCGCGGCACGCCGCTGTTGTTCGAGCGGCTGCGCCGCAACCGCGTCCCGGTGCGCATGATCACCGGCCCCTGGGACCACCTCGAGGGCTCCTCCGGCGCCGGGCTGGCCGACGCCGGGTACGGCACGCTGCAGGAGCTGCAGCTGCGCTGGTTCGACCACTACGTCAAGGGCCGCCCCGACGCCACGCTGTTCAAGCAGATCGCCCCGTTCAGCTACTACGAGCAGGGCACCGACCGCTGGGTGCGCACCCAGCGCTACGTCGACCGCGACCTGCGGGCCCGCTCCTTCCGGCTCTCCGGCGACGCCGCCGCGGGCGGTCGCCACGGCCGGCTCACCCTCGGCGACGCCCGCGCGGGCGAGGCGATCGTGCCCGCCGTGCCGGTGACCGGGCTGTGCACGCGCTCGGCGAACCAGTGGACCGCTGGGGTCATGAACCAGGTGTTCCCGCGGAACCCCTGCTTCTCCGACAACCGCCTCAACGACCTCGGCGGCGTCACCTACGAGACCGCCCCGATGGAGCGCACGCTGCGGGTGCAGGGCCCGATCAACGCCCGGCTGTACATCTCCACGCCCTCGGGCGACGGGATGCTGTCGGTGACCGTGTCCGACGTCGCGCCGAACGGCACGGTCTCGCGGCTCACCGGCGGATGGCAGGTCGTCAGCCACCGCGCCCTGGACCGCAACCGCTCGCGCTACCTCGACGGCACCCTGGTCCAGCCCTTCCACCCCTTCACGAAGGCCGCCCAGCGCCCGCTGGCCCGGGGCACGGTGGCACCGGTCGACGTCGAGGTCTTCCCGACGGGGGCGGCGATCCGCCCGGGCCACCGGCTGCGCGTGAGCATCCAGGCCTTCGACGTGCCGCACCTGCTCTCACCGCTGCCGTCGCTGCCCGCCCAGCTGCTCCCGCTGACGGTGCACAGCTCCGCCCGCTACCCCTCGGTGCTCAGCCTGCCCGTGCGCCGCTGACGGTCGGGGGCGCCGGGCCGGAGACCGACGGTTTGCTCGGTTGGCCGAGCCAACCCTCCCACAGCGGCCGAACGCCCCGCGG
>NZ_CAXQZB010000083.1:0-35922 GCF_964228225.1 Nocardioides sp. | reverse complement strand
AAGCAATCGGCAGGCGATTCGGCCGAAGACGCCTGCCGATTGCTTGTGACGACGGGAGACCTCGGGGCACGGGTGCGCCAGACTGCGGCCATGCGACGTCGACCCGTGCCCGCCGCGGCCTGCTACCTCGTGCTGGCCGGGGTGGACACCTGGCTGGCGGCGAGCCCCGACCCGCGGCGTCGGCGGTGGCGCCGGCTCACCAAGCCCGCGCTGATGCCGATGCTGGCGGCGGCCACCGCCGCGGCGACGCCGGTCGGGGCGCCCGGGCGAGGTGCGGTCCTGGCTGCGCAGGCGGCCAGCGGGGCGGGGGACGTCGCGCTGCTGGGGTCGGGGGAGCGCTCGTTCCTGGCGGGGGTCGGGTCCTTCGCGGTGGCCCACGCCGCGTACCTGCGGGGGCTGGGGCGCTGGGGGCGGCCCTGGGCCGATCCCGCCGGGCGTCGGGCACCGGTGGCCGCGGCGGCGGCGTGGTCGGTGCTCGGGCCGGCGATGGCCGGGGCCGCCGCCCGGGAGCGCCCGGCGCTGCGCGGCCCGGTGCTCGGCTACGTCGCGATCCTGCTGTCGATGGGGGCGAGTGCGGGGCGGCTCGACCCGCGTCTGCCGCGCTCGGCCCGGGCGGCGCTCGGCTCCGGGGCGGCGCTGTTCCTGCTCTCCGACACCCTCATCGGGGTGCGGGAGTTCTGGGTGGCCGACGCCGACCCGGTGCTCGACGCGCGTCTGGACGGTGCGGTGATGGCCACCTACACCGCCGGGCAGGGGTTGCTCGCCCTCGGCGCGGTGCGGGCGATCCGCTGACCTCGCGGGTCAGCCCTTCCAGGTCAAAGTAGCAACTGTTACTTTGATCTTCGTGACGCCGATCCCCTCCACCATCCGTGCCGTGCGCAGCACCGCTGCCGGCGCCGCCGTGGCGGCCCTCGTGGCGACGTCGGTCCTGGGGCCGACGCCGGTGCGACAGGTGCGCCCCGTCGAGGCGCACGCCGGCCCGGTGATCGCCGTCGAGCCGGCGCAGGGCCCGAGCGTGCTCGCCGGCGCCGCCTCGGCCCGCGTCGTGCGCTACCGCGCCCGCGGTGTCGACGGGGTGCCGGTGCCGATGACCGGGCTGATCCTCATGCCCCGCGTGCCCGCGCAGGCCCGCGCGCTGCCGTTCGTGGTCTACAACCACATGACCACGGGAGCGGCCGACCGCTGCGCCCCGAGCAGCGCCACCGAGGACTCCAGCGAGCTGCGCCGGATGACGCAGGGCGACGACCTCGCCCGCCGGCTGCTCGCGGCCGGTGTGCCGGTGCTGCGGCCCGACTACGAGGGGATGGGCGGCCCCGGCACGCACCCCTACCTCGTCGCCGACTCCCTCGCCAGCGCCGTCACCGGCCTCGTGCGTGCCGCGCACCGGGTCGAGCCGCGCCTGGGGCGCCGGTGGGTCGTGGCCGGCCACTCCGAGGGCGGGGTCGCCACCCTCGCCACGCTCCAGCGCGACGTCGACCTGCCCTCACCTCTGCCCGGGCGCCTGGTCGGCGCGGCCGCATTCGCCCCCGCCACGGGGGTCGACGTCGTCATCGAGGCGCTGCGGCGGTTCCCGCTGGCCACCCCGCCCGCCGGCGAGTTCTCGATCACCGGGATCTCGGTGGCGCTGGCCGGGCTCATCCTCCAGGGCTTCGCCACGGTCGATCCCGGGATCGCGCGGCTGCTGCGCGAGGGCGGGCTGAGCCCCGAGGCCGAGCGGCTGCTGCCCGACCTCGACCGCCGGTGCCTGCAGGACCTCGCCGCGGCCGACTCCTGGGGCGGCCTGGCGCCCGCCGACGTGCTCGGTCCCCGCGGGGAGCAGCTCGCCGCGCGCACCTTCGCGGCGCTGCGCGCCAACGACCCGCGCCAGCTGCGGCTGCGCACCTCGGTGCCGATCCGGATCGACGCCGCCCTCGCCGACGAGGTCGTGCTGCTGCCGCTGATGGAGCGGCTCGTGCGGGACCTGCGTGCCGACGGCCAGGACGTGACGGTGCGCCGCTGGCCCACGTCGCACTCCGGCGTGACCACCGACCAGAACGCAGCACCGGAGGCCGCCGCCTGGATCCTTGCGCGCCTGGGCCGCTGAGCCGGGTCAGGTCGGCCGGGGCGAGGTCGGCCGGAGTCAGGTGTGCCGGGGTCAGGTGTGCTGGGGGACGACGCCGTCGTTGAGCAGGCAGTCCAGGAGCAGGGCGGCGGCCTCCCGGGTCCGCTGACCCCCGGGCAGCGGTGAGCCCACGGTGGCGCCCCAGCCGGGGGAGAGGTGGTACTTCTGTCCGGCGAGGGTCAGGCTCACGGTCTGGCGCCGGGTGAAGCGCACGTACGCCGGCGCGGACCCCGTGATCGGACCGGCCGCGAGCTCGCGACGGTCGCTGCCGAGCAGGGTGACCTGTCCGGGGGTCACCACGACGTAGCCGTGCTGGGCCAGCGGCACCAGGCCGCGACCGATCTGCACCTCGTGGAAGATGATCTGCTCGTTCACGTGAGCCGGGTTACCCCCTGCGCACGCGCGGTACGCCTCAGGCGCGCGTGGTGGGGATCTCGTCGCGATCGGGTGTGGGACGCGCCTCGCGCCGCCGGCGGCGGGCCCGGGCCGTCACGAACCACGCCACGGCCAGGGTCACGGCACCGACGACCACGAACTGCAGGCCGCCGGCGTAGCCCTCGACGCGGTGCCACTGCTCGCCCAGCTCGTAGCCGGCCACCACGAACACCGTGTTCCAGATCAGGCTGCCCGCGGTGGTGAGCAGCAGGAACCGCCCGAGCGGCATCCGGGTGGTGCCGGCCGGGATCGAGATGAAGCTGCGGAACAGCGGCACCATCCGGCCCAGGAACACTGCCTTCTGGCCGTGGCGCTCGAACCAGGCCTCGGTGCGCTCGACGTCCTCCACGCCCACCAGCGGCAACCGAGCGGCCAGGGCGATCATGCGGTCGCGGCCCAACCCGCGTCCCAGCCCGTAGAGCGCGAGGGCGCCGACCACCGAGCCGAGCGTCGTCCAGACCAGCACCTCGACCAGACCGAACGTGCCCCGGCTGGCCGTGAAGCCGGCGAGCGGCAGGATCACCTCGCTGGGCAGCGGGGGGAACAGGTTCTCCAGCGCGATGGCCAGCCCGGCACCCGGAGCACCGAGACGCTCCATGAGGTCGACGGCCCACCCGGCCACGCCGGTGAGTTCCGTGGTGCCCGCGCTGCTCACGCCCCCGACCCTAGGGAGTCGGATCAAGCCGGCGGGTGCGCACGGCGACGCCGGCGGCGAGCGCGGTGGTGATCGGGACGGCGGCGATCAGGCCGAGGGTCGCCACGACACTGCGCGCGATCTCCTGGGCGATGACCTGGTCGGTGACCACCGTGCCCAGGGAGTCGTTGCTCGTGGCGAGCAGGATCAGCAGCGGCAGTGCCGAGCCGGCGTAGGCCAGCACGATGGTGTTGATCACCGAGGCGATGTGGGCCCGCCCCACGCGGCTGCCGGCACGGTAGAGCCGGCCGAACCCGGCGCTCGGGTCGGCCGCGGCGATCTCCGTGACGGTAGCGCCCTGGGTGATGGTGACGTCGTCGAGCACCCCGAGGGCACCGATCACGATGCCGGCGAGCAGCAGGCCGCGGGTGTCGACGTCGTAGGAGGAGCCCACGGCGAAGGAGAGGTCGTCGGTGACCCCGGTGAGGTGCAGCAGGCCGACCGTCGCGGCGGAGAGTGCGGCGGTGAGCGTGAGCGCGGCGAGGGTGCCGAGCACCGCGACCGTGGTGGCGAGGGTGACGCCGTGGGTGAGGTAGAGGACGGTGAGCATGATCGCGGCGGCCCCCACGACCGCGACGAGCACCGGCGGCTCCCCGGCGAGGATGGCCGGTACGACGAAGAGCAGCAGCAGGGCGAAGGTGACGGCCAACCCCGCGAGGGCCGCCAGGCCGCGCCAGCGGCCGAAGGCCACCACCGCCAGCACGAACGCCGCCGCCACCACCCACAGGGCGGCCCCCCGCTGGTGGTCCACGATCGAGTAGGTCGGCTCCTCCGGGCTCCCGACCTCGATGAGGACGACGTCGTCGCCGACGTCCACCTGCGGCGTGCCGGGGCCGTTGGGCAGGGGGGCCTCCACCGCGGTGCCGTCGGCCAGGGTCAGCCGGGCGCTGCCGCAGCCGTTGCCGCCCTCGGGGACCTCGGGAGGGCACGGCGCGGGGTCGATCGCGGTGATCCGGCCCTGCGCCTCGCTGGCCGCGCTCGCCGACAGCGTGCCGCCGACCCCCTCCTCGGGCCACAGCGCGATCAGCGCGCCGAGCGTGAGCAGGGAGAGCGGCACCACCACGGCCAGCGCCAGCCGCCGCATCGCCCGGGTCTCGGGGGCGGCCCGGTGTGCGTGATGTCCTCCCATGGCCGACATCCTCGATCACCGGAGGCCCCGCGACCACTCATGGCCCGCTCGCGCGTCGCCGTCGTAGGTTGGCCGGGTGAGCGAGCACCACCGGATGAGCCGTGACCACCGCGAGCCGCCGACCTCGGGCCCGGCGGGTGCGGCCCGGTGGGCGGA
The DNA here is from genome assembly GCF_964228225.1 of Nocardioides sp. GTDB lineage: Bacteria > Actinomycetota > Actinomycetes > Propionibacteriales > Nocardioidaceae > Nocardioides. Next base: position 31,407 of record NZ_CAXQZB010000083.1, on the reverse strand, counting down.
CTACCTGGAGTGGTTCCGTGAGTCGGCGATCGCCGGGGTGGGCGCGCTGCCCGACGCGGCCCGGCGCTCCTCCCGCCTCCCGAGCGGATGGACGCCCGTCGAGCTGCTCAGCCACCTGCGCCACATGGAGCAGCGCTGGTTCGTGTGGGGCTTCCTCGCCGAGCCGGTGCCCGCACCCTGGGGCGACTGGAACGTGGCCGACCCGGCAGACCCTGCCGGCCCCACCGCCGGTGCCAGCGGCCCCGACGGTCTGCGCTGGGCGGTGCCGGACGACGTCGGCATCGACGAGCTGGTCGCGGACCTGCGTCGTACCGGCGACCGCACCCGGAGCATCCTGGTGGAGCATCCCCTCGATGCGCGCGGCAGGACCGGGGGACGGTTCCACGACGAGCCGCCCACCCTGGAGTGGATCTGCTTCCACGTGATGGCCGACTACGCCCGCCACCTCGGCCACCTCGACATCGTCGTGGAGCTGGACGGGCGCTGACCGGTGGTGCCCCAGGCCAGAGTCGAACTGGCGACCTTTCGCTTAGGAGGCGGCTGCTCTATCCACTGAGCTACTGGGGCGGTGCCGGCGACGACGTCGCTGCGGCAGGGCCATCCTGTCAGGAGCGGAGGCGGTGGGGCGAGGTGGCCCGGGCATGGACCGGGGGGCATGGACGCGGCACCGCCGGACCCGTAGTCTCCGCGGACTCCCCTCGAGGTCTCGGAGGCCGTCATGGACACCACCCACGATCGTCGGTCCGGTGCGAGTGTCGCGCCGGTGCTCGCGCCGCTGCTGCTCGCTGCCGGCGTGGCGGCCCTCGGGGCAGGACGGTTCATCCAGTTCGACGACGACTCCGGCTTCGGCAGCGACCGGTGGATCATGCCGTGGGCGGCGGTGGTGGCCGTGCTGGCCGGCGCCGCGCTGGTGGTCGGTCTCAGCCACCCGGTCGCGCGGCGTCGTCTCGGGATGGCCGTGGCGGCCCTGGCCGCGGTCACGATCCTGCTGGCCTGGCAGGTCGAGGGGTTCCGCTTCGTCTTCAAGGGCGGCGAGGGGGAGCTGAACATGCTGCTCGCCGCACTCGCCCTGACGGCCCTGTGGCTGCTGCCACGCACCTACCTGGTCCGGAGTCCCGGGCGCGACGGTCGCACGCATCGCCGCCCCGGCGCCGGCACCCGGCTCGCCGTCTACGGCAGCCTGCTGGTCGCCGCTCCGGTCGTGATGTTCTTCGTGGGGGCCGGGATCGCCGAGAGAGGGTGCGACGTCGAGGTGGACGGGTGCGGCCTGCCGCTCCTGGAGGGCCTGATCTGGGCGCTCGCCGCGGCGGCGGTGGTCGTGGTCGCCGGCGTGGTGAGCGAGGTCGTCCTCGCGTCGCGCCGGCGGTGGTCCGCCGCGTCCTGACGTCCCGCGGCCGTGGGGTCACGGTGGTCGGTCGGGTGCAGGCGTCTCGTGACGCTCGCTGGCGCTTGCTCCTCGACGACCGTCGTTCCCCGCGGTAGCCCAGCAGCCCGACCGGGCCACCCACGGTCGTCGAGGAGGCGCCCCGGCGCCGTCACGAGACGCAGCGAGGTCGGCGCGGTCAGTCGTCGGGTGGGTCGGTGCCCCGGTCGCGGTGTCGTTCTCGGTGGTGCCTCGGACATCGGGGCTTGCCGGTGAGGTCGGTGCCTCCGCCGGATTCCCAGGGCGGGTCGTGGTCGATCTCGCAGTGACTCGCGGAGACGTCGCAGCCAGGGTGGACGCAGGTGGGGTGCAGGGTGGCGATCGCCATCCGCTGGGCCCTGGTGTGGAACCGGCGGGTGCGGCCCCAGTCCAGGACCATCCCGACACCATCGAGCACGGCGGGGATGATCCCGGCCCTCGCAGCGACGCGCCGGGCGGCGGTCGCGGAGATCTTCTCCCCGGTGTCGAGCAGTCCGGCCTGCTCCAGCTGCCCCTGGAGGTTCTCGATGGTCATCGTGACCACGACGGTGGCGCCGCAGCCGGCGCGGTCGGGCAGGTCCTTGTCCTGGATGCGCTCGAGCAGGTCGCACAACGCCTGCCCCCACCGCTTGGGAGTCTTCAGGGTCGGGTCGTACGAACCCGCGCCCTCGGCCGCCCGCTTGGCTTTCGGGGCACCGATCGCGACCAACATCTTGCGCAGCATCGCGCCGTGCAGCACCGGGACCCGGAACCAGCCCTCCATCGTGCCGTCGTCGTGCTCGACCATCGAGAACCGGACCCGTTGCGCAGCACGTGCCTCCTGCCGCTCGAGAGCCACGGACTCACGGGCATCCGCAGCCACCGGGTCGAGCACCTCCCAGATCCGACGCCCCAGGACCCGCAGGTCCTTCGCGTGATGCGACCCGGCCTTCTCCAGCAGGAACGCGGCCGCCCGGTCCCGATCGACCTCGGGCACCTCGGCCACCGCGTCCACGATCACCTTCGCCTGCGCCGGCGTCACCTCCGCTGAGGCCAACGCGGCAGCAACGTCCGGCCGGCCCTCCAGCGCCACCGCCTCCCGCAGCACCGCGCGCCCCTGCGCCACCGTGGTGCGCGTCGCCCGGGCATGCCACACCGAGACCGACTCCGCCCCCGACTCCTGATGCGCACCGATCTCCTCGGCATGCACCAGCAACCGCGCCCTCAACGCCGCCGCACGAGCCTCCACCCGACCCAGCTCCAGCAACGCCTCCCGCGTGTCCTCGACCCCCGCCGACCACACCGGCAGGGCCAGGGCATGGGCCAGCGCGTCGTCGGCGACCCGCGCCCACTCCCGCACCCCACCCGCGCCCATCTGCATGTGACCATTCGACACGGGACCACCGACAGTTCCGATCGGCGGCGGTGGGTCCGGTGGGGGGTCGCGATCAGGTGCTGGGCGTGCTCGGCGCGTCGGGGCCGGGGCCGGGGTCGGGGAGGCCGATGAGCAGGCAGGCCACCCGCACGATCGAGGCGACGGCGTCGGGGATCGGCAGGGTCGGGGTGACGCCGTGGCTCAGGGTGAGCCGGACCACCGGCTCGACCATCGCCTCGACGCGTACGGGGTCGAGGTCGGCGAGCGAGGTGGCCGCCCACTCCTCGAGCATCTGGTGGGCCCCGCTCAGCACCCACGCGCCCCGGCTGGTGAGCAGGGCCAGCAGGTCCTGGTCGCCCTCGCCGCCGATGATGATCTGCAGCAGCGGGTTGGCCGCCATCGAGGTCAGGGTGACCGCGGCGGCGTCGCGGAAGGACGCCAGCGGGTCGCCGGGGTGGGCGTGCAGGGCGGTGCTGATGTCGGCGAGCAGGCCGTCGATCTCGCGGCGCACCAGCGCGCTGCCGAGATCGGCCTTCGTGCCGAACTCCAGGTGCACGGTCTGGCGGCTCAGGCCGACCTCGGTGGCGAGCGCCCCCATCCGCACGGCCCGCCAGCCCTGGTCGAGCACGGTGGCGCGCGCGGCGTCGAGCACCAGCTCGCGCACGGGCGCGCGGCCGCGCGCCCGGGACTGCTCGACCGACCTCACCCCGCCAGCCTAGGCCGCGGGGGACCCGTCGATCGCGACCATTGACAAAATCTGAGATTTGTCAGACGGTGAGGCCCCCGTCACATCCCCGGAGGTCCGCTGTGAACCACCCCCGCGACACCCGTCCCTACGACGAGGCCGACCTGTCCTCGCTCGCGTTCTGGCGCGCCACCGCCGCGGAGCGGGAGCGCACCTTCGCCGAGCTGCGGGCCCACCGCCCGGTCACGTGGCACCGCCCGGTCGAGGGCCGGCTCTTCGACGACGCCAACGACCAGGGCTTCTGGGCCGTCACCCGCCACGCCGACCTCGTGGAGGTCACCCGCCGCCACGACGACTTCCTCTCCGGTCAGGGCATCGTGTTCGACTCGATCCCGGCCGAGCTGCTCGACGCCGCGCAGGGCTTCATCGCCATGGACCCGCCCGACCACACGCGGATCCGCCGCCTGCTCGTCTCGGCGTTCACGCCCAAGCAGATGGCGCGCATCGAGGCCGACATCGACGCCACCGTGCGCCGCGTGGTGGACGACGTCGCCGAGAAGGGTTCGATCGACTTCGTGCGCGAGGTCGCGATGCTCGTGCCGATGCACAACATCTTCACCATGATGGGCGTGCCCGAGGAGCACCGGCTCACGCTGGCCGGGGTCTCCGAGACCATCTCCAGCTACCGCGACCTGCCGGGCGGCGACCCGCAGGAGACCCTCGGGGTGCTCTTCGAGGCCCTGATGCGCTTCCAGGTGATCGCGGGGGAGATCATCGCCGACCGCCGCGCGAACCCGGGCGACGACCTGGTGTCGAGCCTGGTGGCCGCCGAGATCGACGGCCGCGGCCTGACCGACGAGGAGATCTCCTCCTTCTTCGGGCTGCTCATGGTGGCCGGCAACGACACCACCCGGCAGAGCACCGCCCACGGCCTGCAGGCCCTCACCGACTTCCCCGACCAGCGCGCCTGGCTGATGGAGGACCTCGAGGGTCGGCTGCCGCTGGCGGTGGAGGAGATCGTGCGCTGGGCGACCCCGATCATGACCTTCCGGCGCACGGCGTCGCGCGACTGCGAGCTGGGCGGTCAGCAGATCACCGAGGGCGACAAGGTGATCATGTTCTACGCCTCCGCCAACTGGGACACCGCGGTCTTCGACCACCCCGAGCGCCTCGACCTGGGCCGCACCCCCAACAAGCACATCTCCTTCGGCGGCGGGGGCATCCACCACTGCCTGGGCAACCAGCTGGCCCGCCGCCAGCTCGCCGCCACCTTCCGCGAGCTGCTCACCCGGCTGCCCGACATCGCCTGCACCGGCGGCACCGTCTACGGCGCCGGCAACTTCTTCCACACCGTGGCCGAGATGCCGGTGACCTTCACCCCGGAGTCGGCGCGGGTGGCGGTGGCCCGATGAGCGAGGTCCTGCGGCTCTGGGTCGACGCCGACCGCTGCTGCTCCTCGGGCATGTGCGAGTCCTTCGCCCCCGACGCCGTCGAGATCGACGACGACGGCGCACTGCAGGTGCTCACCCCCACTCCGCCGGCCGCCGACGCCGCCCGGCTGCGCGTGGCGGTCGAGGCCTGCCCGACGGGGGCCCTCCACCTGGAGTGACCGCCCCGCCATCCCGACCGGCCCTCCGGATCCGCCAGCCCGACCGGCCGCGTGAGCAGGCTCACGCGGCCGGTTTTGGTGGCTCTCAGGTCGGCCTTGGACAATGGCGGTTCTGCCGTCTCGACCCCAGGTGACCATGAGCCACTCCCGCCCCGACACCTCCGACCTGCCCGAGTTCCCCCAGTCCGGTCGCGGTGCCCGCGCCGACCGGGCCGACCGGGCCGACCAGCTCGGCGACTCCGCGCCCAAGCGACGGGGGGCGGTGAAGAAGTCGCGTCGCTTCGCGACCGTCGCCACCGCGGGCGCCGTCGTCGGCAGCCTCGTGCTCACCCTGGGCGGGGTCTACTTCTGGCGGCACCTCAACGACAACCTCGACATCCAGGACCTCGACGGGCAGCTCACCAACCGGCCCGCGAAGGTCGCGGTGGACACCGGACCGCAGGAGCCGCTGAACATCCTGGTGATGGGGTCGGACACCCGCGACGGCGAGGGCAACAACCTCGACAACCTCACCGGTGGCGGCGAGCGCTCCGACACCACGATCATGATGCACCTCAGCGCCGACCGGACCTTCGCCTACGGCATCTCGATCCCGCGCGACACCCTGGTCGACCGGCCCGACTGCCTCACCGAGGACGGCGAGACGATCCCCGGCGCCAGCGACGTGCAGTGGAACGAGGCCTTCGGCCTGGGTGGCCCGGCCTGCACCATGCAGCAGTTCGAGCAGATCACCGGCATCCGGCTCGACCACTACGTGGTGCTGGACTTCAACGGCTTCCGCGACATGGTCGACGCCATCGACGGTGTCGAGGTGTGCATCCCCGAGCCGATCATCGACCCCGCCCACGGCATCAACATCGACGCCGGCACCCGCGAGGTCAAGGGCATGGAGGCGCTGAACTACGTCCGTGCCCGCTACACCCTGGGTGACGGCTCGGACATCGGCCGCATCAAGCGGCAGCAGGCCTTCATCGCCGCGATGGCGGCGAAGGTCGTCTCGGCCGGCACCCTCGCCCGGCTCGACCGGGTGGTGGGCTTCCTCAACGCCGCCACCAAGTCGCTGCAGACCGACTTCCCCTCGACCTCCTCGATGGCGCGCACCGCGCTGTCGTTCCAGCAGATCGGGCTGGACAAGATCAAGTTCATCACCGCGCCCTGGCAGTACTCCCCGGAGGACCCCAACCGCGTGGAGTTCCTGCCGGAGGCCGAGAAGTTGTGGCGCAAGGTCATCGCCGACGAGCCGCTCACCCGCGGTCTGCAGGACGGCGTGATCAAGGCCAGCGACGACGTCACCGGGGCCCGCTCCGGTGGGGGCGGCAGCGGTGAGAAGCGCGCCGCCGAGCGCGAGGCGGCGGGGCTCTGTGCCTGAGTCTCCCGGGCCTGAGTCTCCCGAGCCTGGGCCCGAGACCGCGTGGGAGCGTCGCCGCCGGCTGGCCGAGGTGTTCGGCGACACCCTGCCCGAGACCACCAGCGACGAGCGCGACCCCGCGCCCACCGGGGGCACCGGCACGGGGGAGAGTGCCACCGACCGGTGGCTGAAGGAGCAGGTGCCGCCCCACCACGGCTGAGCCCGGTGGCGGGCCCACGCCGTGGTGGAGCGCCGTGCTCAGTCGCGCCGCTCGGCGAGCAGGTCGCGGATCTCGGTGAGCAGCTTGATGTCCTCGGGGGTGCCGGGCTTGGGGCTGGGGAAGAACTTCTCCTTGGCCTTGATGTAGGGCACCACGATGAAGAAGTAGACGACCGCGGCGAGGATCAGGAACGAGATCACCGCGTTCATGAACGCCCCGAAGCTGTTCTCCTTGTTCTCGAAGATGTCCTGGGTGCTCTCGGGGAGCTTGGCGGTGAGCCAGGCGGTGAAGGTCGTGACGACGGTGCCGAACGCGGCGCCGATGATCACGGCGACCGCGAGGTCGATCAGGTTGCCGCGCAGCACGAAGTTGCGGAATCCGGTGAGCATGGGGGTCCTCCTTGAGGGATCCGAGAGATGAACGCGCCCGACGCTAGTGCTCGCCCGGCAACGGCGACCAGACGAATCCGAGAACTTCCCGCAAGCCTGCCGTGGCGGCCACCACCGCGTTGACCTGCGGCAACGCGAGCACCACCACCCCGCCCGCGTCGCCGGCGCCTCCCGCGGGCGCACCGGGCCCACCCGGCACGGCGACCACCGTGGCGCCCGCGGACAGCACCCGCGGCTCGCCGGTGCGGGGATCGCCCGCCAGCAGGTCGATCCGGTCGCCCGGACGCAGCAGCGCGACCAGGGCGGCGTCGGGCAGCCGTACCGGCGTGGCCACCGTGCCGACCGGCAACGCCGGTCCGGGGCCCACGAGCCGGGCGGGGGTGAGGGGCTCGCCGGCCACCAGGCCCGAGGCCAGGCGCGCACCGGCGGGATCGTCGACGACGACGCGCGGGGCGGCCGCGAGCGGCACCCGGCGCCGCGTGAGGTCGCCGTCGGCGAGCAGGGTGCCGGCGGGCAGGTCGCGGGCCGCGACCCAGACCGCGGTGCTCGGGGGCGCGGGTGGTCGCACCGCCACCACCCCGGCCGCCATCGCCACGGCGGCGGCCAGGGCCGCCAGGGGGCGCCGGTGCCGCAGGACGCGTCGTCGGGCGTCGGCGACGGAGGCGGTCAGGCGCAGTGCGAGGGGGGTGTCCACCCGTCGCACGCTAGGCCGGACACCGGGTCGGCGCCGGGCTCCTCCACAGGGCGGGGGAGCGGGCCCCCGAACTGGCGGGTCAGGAGGCCGAGGCGCTGGAGCTGCTCGAGGTGCTGGACGAGCCCGAGCTGCTCGAGGACCCGGAGCCGCCCGAGGACCCCGAGGCGCCGGAGGAACGGCTGTCGGTGCGGTAGAAGCCGGAGCCCTTGAACACCACGCCGACCGCGCCGAAGACCTTGCGGAGACGGCCCTGGCACTCGGGGCAGGTGGTGAGGGCGTCGTCGCTGAAGCTCTGGACCTGCTCGAAGCCGTGACCGCACTCGGTGCAGGCGTACTGGTAGGTGGGCACTCGACTCCTCCTTCGACGGGCTCGGGCGACCAGGATTGGCACTCCGGGTCGGCGAGTGCCAATGCTACGACACGCGGCCCGCGGTGCAGAATGGCGGCCACCATGACCGACGCCACCCCCACCCGGGAGCACCCGGACCCGCCGCGGCGCTGGCGACGGTGGCGTCGGGAGTTCGCCGCCCTGCCCCGCGCCTTCCGGGCCACGGCCTGGGTCGCGCTGACGCTGGTGCTGTGCCTGGTGGCGGGGCTGGTCGTGGGCACGGTCGTGGTGCGCCGCTCCTTCCCGCAGACCACCGGCACCCTGGTCGTGCCCGGTCTGGCCGGTCCGGTCGAGGTTCGCCGCGACGCCAGCGGGGTGCCGCGCCTGGAGGCCGACTCCGCCGACGACCTGTTCCTGGCCCAGGGGTTCGTGGCCGCCCAGGACCGGTTCTTCGAGATGGACGTGCGCCGCCACGTCGCCTCGGGCCGGCTGGCCGAGCTCGTGGGGGAGCAGGCCCTGGCCGGCGACCTCGTGGCCCGCACCCTGGGCTGGCGGCGGGTCGCGGCGGCCGAGCTGCCGCTGCTCGACCCCGCCACCCGCGACGCGCTGGAGTCCTACGCCGCCGGCGTCAACGCCTACCTCGCCGACCGCGGCCCCTCCGAGCTGGCCCTGGAGTACACCGCGCTGGGCCTCGGCGGGCTCGACTACACGCCCGAGCCCTGGACGCCCATCGACTCCCTGGCCTGGCTCAAGGCCTTCGGCTGGGAGCTCAGCGGCAACCTCGAGCAGGAGGTGCAGCGGGTCCTGGCCCAGGTGGCGGTGGGTCCCACGCGCGCCGGGGAGCTGTTCCCCCCGACCACCGCCCCCGGCACCGTGCCGATCGTGCGCACCGGTGCGGTCGTCGACGGCGTCTTCGAGGCCGACGCCACCGCGGCCGGCACCCGCAACCCGGTGCGCCCCGCGCCCTTCGCCCGGACCGGCGCCTCGACGGGCGCCCCGGCCAGTCCCGCCCGGCGGGTCGCACCGCTCATGAACGACCTCGCCGGGCACCTGGCCCGCGTACCCGCGCTCGCCGGACGCGGCGACGGCGTCGGGAGCAACGCCTGGGCGGTGAGTGGCGACCACACCGACACCGGCGCCCCGCTGCTGGCCGCCGACCCGCACCTGACGGCGTCGCTGCCGGGGATCTGGTGGCAGGTGGGCCTGCGCTGCCGCACGGTGAGCAGCGACTGCCCCTACGACGTCGCGGGCGCCGCGTTCGCCGGTGTGCCCGGGGTGGTCACCGGGCACAACGCCGACCTCGGCTGGGCCTTCGCCAGCCTCGGCGCCGACGTCACCGACCTCTACGTCGAGCAGGTGCGCGGCAGCCGCTGGCGGCGCGGCACCGCGTGGGAGCCGCTGCGCACCCGCCGCGAGACGATCGCGGTGCAGGGCGCCGACGACGTCGTCGTCACGGTGCGCGCCACGGCCCACGGCCCGCTGCTCAGCGACGTCGACGACCTGCTCGCCACCGTGGCCGAGACGGCCCCGGAGGGTCGGCGCGGGAGCGCCACGGTGCCGCGGGAGGTGGAGTACGTCCTCGCGGTGGCGTGGGCGGGCGCGGACCCGGCGCCCACGGCCGACGCGCTGCTCGCCCTGAACCGGGCCGCCGATCCCGGCGATGTCCGTGCCGCGACCGCCGACCTCGCCCTGCCGGCGCTGAGCGTGGTCTACGCCGACCGGGCCGGTCACATCGGCTACCAGGCCGCGGGCCGCCTCCCGATCCGTCGGTCCGGCCACGACGGCACGGTGCCGGTGGCCGGCTGGCGCCCGGAGAACGACTGGACCGGCGACGTCGTGCCGGCCGCCGCGCTCCCCCAGGTGACCGACCCCGCCGACGGGTTCGTCGTCGCCGCCAACCAGCGGGCCGCGGGGGAGGACTACCCCTACCTGATCACCCAGGACTGGGACCGGGGCTACCGGGCCCAGCGGGCGCGCGAGTCCCTCGAGCGCGCCGTCGAGGCGGACGAGGCGATCACGGCCGCCGACCTCGAGGCGCTGCAGCGCGACACCCGGCACCCGATCGCCGCCGACCTGGTGCCGGCGCTGCTGGCCGTGCCGCTGCCCGACGGCTACGCCTCGAGCGGCCGGGACCTGCTGCGCTCCTGGGACTTCACCCAGTCCGCCGACAGCGCCGCAGCGGCGTACTTCAACGCCGTCTGGTCGCGGCTGCTGGCCGACACCTTCCACGACGAGCTGCCCGCGGCGGCCTGGCCCGACGGCGGGCAGCGCTGGTTCGGTGTCGTGCCCCGGCTGCTCGCCGAGCCCGACTCCGCCTGGTGGGACGACGTGCGCACCCCCGAGCGCGAGGACCGCGACGCGATCCTGGCCCGGGCGCTGACCGAGGCCCGCGACGACCTCACGCGGCTGCTCGACGTCGACCCGGCGCGGTGGCGCTGGGGTCGGCTGCACACTCTGGAGCTGCGCTCGCCGGGCCTGCGCGGACACGGGTCGGCGTGGCTGCGCCGGCTGGTGGACCGCACGGGTCCGGAGGTCGGCGGCGGCGTCGGCGCGCTGGACGCCACGGCCTGGGACGCCCGCGCCGGCTTCGCGGTGACCACCGCGCCGGCGATGCGCATGGTGGTCGACCTCGACGACCTCGACCGGTCGCGCTGGATCGTGCCGGCCGGGGTGTCCGGCCACGCCTTCCACCCCCACGCCACCGATCAGCTGGCCGACTGGGCGGCGGGCCGCACGCGCGGATGGCCCTTCGGTCGCGACGCCGTCGCCGCCGCCACCCGGGACACGCTCCGGCTCACCCCGCCCGACCCCGGCTGAGGGCTCCGGTCCGGGAGGCTCCGTCCCTGAAGGCCTCGGCTCAGCCGAACCGGTGCACCCGGACCGGGGTGATCGCGGCGCGCACGCGACGGTCGTGGGGCTCGGCGGGCACCGCCACACCGACCTCGTCCTCGTGCAGCAGCACCGCGGTGAGGGCGCCGGCGGGCACCCGGGCCAGCGCCCGGTCGTAGGAGCCGCCGCCGCGGCCCAGCCGCACCCCGGCGTCGTCCACCGCGAGCCCCGGCACCAGCACCACCCCGGCCGCCGCGACGGCCTCGCGTCCGAGGGGCGCGGTGGACGGCTCCAGCAGCCCGCGGGGCGCGGCCGCCAGCGACGCCGCGCCGAAGTAGGGCGCCCAGTCCAGGTCGAGGTCGGGCCGCAGCACCGGCAGGAGCACCTGGTGCCCACGCTCGCGCAGGGCGTCGAGCAGGAGCGCCGTGCCCGGCTCCGAGCCCACCGCGACGTAGGCGGCCACCGTGGCCGCGCTCCCCAGCTCGGGCAGGGCCAGCACCCGGGCGGCGATCGCCTCGGCGGCCGCCTGCCGCTCGGGCAGGGTCCGGCGCCGCCGGGTGGTCAGGACGCGGTCGCGCACGGCGATCTTCGCCACGGCGGCGGGGTCGGGGGAGCCCGATCCGGAGGACCGCCCCGTGGGCGGTTGTGACACGGCCACGGACCCACCCTAGGCTTCGGGCGTATGGGGAGCCCCGCACTCAAGATGGCGTGCGCCAAGATGCACGAGGCCGGCGTCGATCCGGTGGCCATCGACAACTTCGCCCACTACTTCCGGCTGCTGGAGCACGGCGAGACCGGCATGGTGCCCGAGTCGAGCATCGAGCCGATCGGCATGCCGAGCCTGGCCGACGTCGAGGTCGATCCGGAGGTCGGGGCGCAGGCGCTGCGCGAGACCGTGGTGATCAAGCTCAACGGCGGTCTGGGCACCTCGATGGGCATGGACCGTGCCAAGTCGCTGCTGTGCGTGCGTCGCGGGCTGTCCTTCCTCGACATCATCGCCCGCCAGGTGCTGCACCTGCGTGCCGCCCATGGTGCCCCGCTGCCGCTGATCTTCATGAACAGCTTCCGCACCTCCGGCGACACGATGGCCGCCCTGGCCCGCTACGCCGACCTGCCGGTCGAGGGCCTGCCCCTGGAGTTCCTGCAGAACAAGGAGCCCAAGCTCCGCGTCGAGGACCTCGCCCCTATCAGCTGGCCCGACGAGCCCGACCTGGAGTGGTGCCCGCCGGGCCACGGTGACATCTACACCGCCCTGCGCGGCACCGGCCTGCTGCAGCAGCTGATCGACCAGGGCTTCCGCTACGCCTTCGTGTCGAACTCCGACAACCTCGGCGCCACCGCCGACCCCCGGGTGGCGGGCTGGTTCGCCTCTAGCGGCGCCCCCTTCGCGATCGAGGCCGTGCGGCGCACCCCCTCGGACCGCAAGGGCGGCCACTTCGCGCGGCGCAAGGCCGACGGCCGGATCGTGCTGCGCGAGAGCGCGCAGACCCTCGCGGCCGACCTCCCCGCCCTGGCCGACCTCGACCGCCACGCGTTCTGCTCCACCAACAACCTGTGGTTCGACCTGATCGCGATGCGCGACGCCCTCGACGCCCGTCAGGGCGTGCTGGGCCTGCCGATGATCCGCAACGAGAAGACCGTCGACCCCGGCGACCCGAGCACCCCGAAGGTGATCCAGATCGAGACCGCGATGGGGGCCGCGATCGAGGTCTTCGACGGCGCGGCGCTGATCGAGGTCGGCCGCGACCGGTTCGTGCCGGTCAAGACCACCAACGACCTGCTGGTGCTGCGCTCGGACGTCTACGACCTCGGGACCGACTTCGTGCTCGACCAGAGCGCCGCGGAGGTGCCCTTCATCGACCTCGACGGCGAGCACTACAAGCTGGTCGGCGAGTTCGACCGCCGGTTCCCCGAGGGCGCCCCCTCCCTGAAGCAGGCCAGCTCGCTGCGGGTCAGCGGCGACGTCACCTTCGCCAAGGGGGTCGTCGTGCGCGGCGACGCCCGCATCGCGGTGGACGGGGCGACGCGCCTGGACGAGGGCACCGTCCTCGGCGCCGTCGTCGAGGGCGACACCGGCGCGGGCGCCTGATGCGCTCGGTCGAGGAGCACCTCGAGGCGATCCTCGCGGGGGTCGCCCCGCTGCCGCCGCTCAGCCAGCCGCTGCTCGACGCGCTGGACCTGGCCGCGGCCGAGCCGATCACCTCCCCGCTCGCGCTGCCGCGCTTCGACAACTCCGCGATGGACGGCTACGCCGTGCGCCAGCGCGACGTCGCCGGGGCCACCGCCGACGCGCCGGTGACGCTGCCGGTGGTCGGCGAGATCGGCGCCGGTCAGGCCGAGGGTGCACCACGGCGCCTGGAGCCCGGCACGGCCACCAAGATCATGACCGGCGCGCGGCTGCCCGAGGGCGCCGACGCCGTCGTGCCCTACGAGTGGACCGACAAGGGCGCGCAGCAGGTGGTGGTCTCCCAGGCCCCCGACGTGGGGCAGCACCTGCGCTACACCGGCGAGGACGTCGCGGTCGGTGACGTGCTGGTCGAGGCGGGCGACGCGCTCGGGCCCCGGCAGCTGGGGCTGCTGGCGTCCACCGGTCACTCCCACGTGCGGGTGCACCCGCGCCCCCGGGTGGTGATCCTGTCCACCGGCTCCGAGCTGCGCGACCCCGGCAGCGCGCTGGGGGAGGACTCCATCTACGACGGCAACTCCTACCTGCTGGCAGGGGCGGCCCGTCGGCTGGGCGCCCTCCCCTCCCGGGTCGGCCTGGTGCCTGACGACCCCGCCCGGTTCCTGGAGGTCCTGCGCGACCAGGTCGGGCGGGCCGACGCGATCATCACCTCCGGCGGCATCTCGATGGGCGACTTCGACGTCGTCAAGGAGGCGCTCTCGCCGCTGGGCAGCATCTGGTTCGGCGGCGTCGCGATGCAGCCGGGCAAGCCGCAGGGCTTCGGGGCCCTGGAGGGCACCGGCGGGCGCACCGTCCCGTTCTTCGCCCTGCCCGGCAACCCCGTCTCGGCCTACCTCTCCTTCGAGATCTTCGTGCGCCCCGCGCTGCGCACGATGATGGGCCTGACCCCGGTCTCGCGGCAGCCCGTGCGGGCCCGCCTCACCCACGGCGTCACCTCCCCGCGCGGGCGGCGGCAGTTCCTGCGCGGTCGGCTGACGGTCGACGCCGACGGCACCCGCGTCACCGAGGTGGCGCCGGTGGGCGGCTCCGGGTCGCACCTGGTGGGCGACCTCGCCGCCTCCGACGCACTGATCGTGGTGCCCGAGGCCGACACCGTCGTCGAGGCCGGCGCCCAGGTGACCGTCATCCGGCTGGACCAGGAGTGAGCATGACCCCCGACCCGAGCACGGCCCCGACGCAGGCCCCGACGCAGGCCCCGGCGCGGCTCACCCACGTCGACGACGCCGGCGCGGCGCGGATGGTCGACGTCTCGGCCAAGGACGTCACGCGTCGCACCGCGGTGGCGACGGGTCGGGTGCTGGTCTCCGCCGAGGTGGTCGGCCTGCTGCGCGGGGCCGGGGTGCCCAAGGGCGACACCCTCGCCGTCGCCCGGCTGGCCGGCATCATGGGCGCCAAGCAGACCCCCGCGCTGATCCCGCTGTGCCACCCGCTGGCGATCTCCGGGGTGAGCGTCGACCTCGAGGTGCGCGACGACGCCGTCGCCATCACCGCCACCGTGCGCACCACCGACCGCACGGGTGTGGAGATGGAGGCGCTCACCGCGGTGGCGGTGGCCGGACTCACGGTCATCGACATGGTCAAGGCGGTCGACAAGGGCGCGGTCATCACCGACGTGCGCATCGAGTCCAAGACCGGCGGCAAGTCGGGGGACTGGGTCCGGTGAGCGACGCCGTCGCCGGCGCGCTCCCGGCCGCCGTCGTCGTCGCCTCCAACCGGGCGGCGGCCGGGGTGTACGAGGACACCACCGGCCCGCTGATCGTCGCCGCCCTGCAGGAGTGGGGCTTCGACGTCGCCGATCCCGCGGTGGTGCCCGACGGGGAGCCGGTGGGTGCGGCGATCGCCGCCGCCGTCGCCGCCGGCGCGCGCGCCGTGCTCACCACCGGCGGCACCGGGCTCACCCCGACCGACCGCACCCCCGAGGTGACCCGCCCGCTGCTCGACCGGGAGGTGCCCGGCATCGCCGAGGCGATCCGCGCCGCCGGGGTGGCGAAGGGTGTGCCCACCGCGGTGCTCTCCCGCGGCCTGGCGGGGGTGGCCGGGTCCTGCCTGGTGGTCAACCTGCCCGGCTCGCGCGGCGGGGTGAAGGACGCCCTGCAGGTGCTCGCCCCGGTGCTGGTGCACGCGGTGGAGCAGATCGTGGGAAGCGACCACTGAGGATGTGGGGCTCCGAGGGCCGCCCGCGGGGATCGTGGCCGGTCACGCTGCGCACGGGCACCGACCCCGAGGTGACGCTGCGGCCGCTGCGCGCCTCCGACGTCGGTGCGTGGCGCGACGCGCGCCGCCGCAACACCGACTGGCTGCTGCCCTGGGACGCCACGCCACCGCCCGGTGCGCCGTCGCGGCCGGTCACCTTCCGGGCGCTGGTGCGCTCCCTGGACCGGGCCGCCCGCCGCGGCACCACCCTGCCCTTCGCCCTCGACGTCGACCGGCGCTTCGCCGGGCAGGTGACGGTCAACAACATCGTGCGCGGGTCGGCGCAGTTCGCCTCGATCGGTTACTGGATCGACCGCCGCTACGCCGGTCGCGGGGTGATCCCGCGAGCCGTGGCGATGGCGGTGGACCACTGCTTCACCCGGGTCGGGCTGCACCGCATCGAGATCGCGATCCGGCCCGAGAACTCCAACTCCCTGCGGGTGGTGGAGAAGCTCGGCCTGTACGAGGTCGGGTACGCCCCGCGGTTCCTGCACATCGACGGCGAGTGGCGCGACCACCGCATCTTCGCCCTCACCAAGGAGGAGGTCCCCCTCGGACTGCTCCGACGTCTCGAGGACGGCCTGCGCGACCGACCGGCCTGATCCCCAGGCGTCGTCTCCGGCTGCGGGGTCCTGGTGCGGGGTCCGGGTGCGGGGTCCGCGCCCGGGGCACGTCGGTCGTGGGGTGATCCCTCCCGTCCCAAGGTTCACACAAGCAAACTCCCGACACACCTGTTGACATCCGTCCCGGAGTGAGGCAGGGCTCCTAACCTCGGGTCCGTGGACCTGAGCGCACTCATCTTCGTCGCCCTGGCGGTCGCCTGGGCCGCCTACCTGATCCCCAAGGCGCTCAAGCTCCACGAGGAGAGCGCCGCCAGCCGCCACATCGACGGCTTCTCCGACCGGCTGCGGGTGCTCGCCCGCCGCGAGGCCGTGGACACGCGCACCGCGCGCCTGGTGATCCCCGGCCGCCCGGCCCGGAAGATCGAGACCGGGCTCGAGTCCGGGCTCGAGACCGGGCTCGAGTCCGGGATCGAGACCGCGTCCGCGACCGCACCCGAGGCCGCACCCGCGCCGGCGACGCCCGCGCCCCGGCGCCCGGTGTCGCCCGCGGCCCGTCGTGCGGCGGCCCGCCGTGCGGCCCGGCGGCGTCGTCGGGTGCTCGGCACGCTCATCCTCGCACTCGTGGTCGTGAGCGGCCTCGCCGTGCCCGGGATCCTCGCTGCGTGGGCCCCGGCCGTGCCCGGCGTGCTGATCGTGGCCTGGCTCGTGACCTGCCGGCTGATGGTGCGCGGTGAGCGGGCGCGCGACGCCGTCGCCCGCCCGGCGGTGCGTGACTCCGCGTCCCCCGCGGTCGTCGCCGACGCCGATCCTCTCACCGACGCCCTCCCGGCCGTGCCGACCGACGACGCGGCGACGGCCACGGGGACGGCCACGGGGACGGCCACGGAGAAGGAGGCACCCGAGGCCGCCGAGCCGGCCGTGGCCGCGCAGCCCGGCTGGGACCCTGTGCCGGTCACGCTGCCCACCTACGTGGCCAAGCAGCCCGCCGCGCCCCGCAAGGTGCGCACCATCGACCTCGACTCCACCGGCGTGTGGAGCTCGGGCCGCTCGGAGTCGGACTCGGCGCTCGTGCGCGAGGCCGACCAGGCGGCGCAGGCCGCGGCCGCGGCCGCGGACGCCGAGGAGCGTCGTCTCAGCGGCTCCTGACCTGGGTCCTGCGCCCTCCGGTCAGGAGCGCGCGCCCCGCGGGCCGAGCTGCTGCAGGGTCCACTGCAGCGAGCGCCGCACGGTCCGCACCGCCGCGGGGTCACGGGCCGCGCGGGCCAGGATGATCACGCCCTCGGCGGAGGCCACGGCCATCGTGGCGAACTCCTCGGCCGTGCCGGCCCCGATGCCGTCGCGGCGCAGGCAGTCGGCGATCGCGGTGCGGATGCGCTGGAACACCGCGTGGGCCGCGGCCCGCAGGGCGCCGTCGTCGTCCTCGGCGGCCAGCGCGACCGCGGCGACCGGGCAGCCGGAGCGTCCGACGCTGCCGTCGCCGACCAGCACCTTCTCGATGTAGTCCATCAGCGAGTCCACGGCCTCGGTCGGGGTGGAGCGGGCGCACACCTGCTCCACCAGGTCGGCCATCCGGCCGCCGACGGCGTCGACGACGGTGGTGGCGAGCTCGGCCTTGCCGCCGGGGAAGTGGTGGTAGATCGCCCCGCGGGCGGCGCCCGCCCGCTCGACGACCTCGCGCAGCCCCGTGCCGTCGTAGCCGCGCTCGCGGAAGAGCTCGGCGGCGGCCAGGGTCATCTGGAGACGCGGACCGGGGGCGGGCTGGCTCATGGGATCGACCTCGGTGGGGAGGGGCTTGCTAGGACGAGTGTCATAGTGCCACAGTCCTCCCATGAGTAGGACAGTCGTCATACCCACGACCGGGGGCACGTCCCGGGCCGCCGTCGCGGTCGCGGCCAGCGGTGCGTTCCTGGCGTTCCTCGACGCCACGATCGTCAACATCGCCTTCCCTGCCCTGTCGGCCTCCTTCGCCGAGGCCTCCCGCAGCGAGCTGTCGTGGGTGCTCGACGCCTACTTCGTGGTGATCGCGGCCCTGCTCGTGCCGGCCGGGGGAGTGGCCGACCGGATCGGAGTGCGCCGCGCCTTCGTGTGGTCGGTGGCGGCGTTCGGGATCACGAGCCTGTTGTGCGCGCTGGCCCCCACCTGGCAGCTGCTGGTGGCGGCGCGCGTGCTGCAGGCCGCCAGTGCTGCCTGCATCGCGCCGACCTCGCTCACGCTGGTCATCCGCGCCTTCGCGCCCGAGAAGCGCACGAGCGCGACCACGATCTGGGGTGCCTCGGCCGCGCTGGCGGCCGCGATCGGTCCGACGCTCGGCGGGGCGTTGGTGGAGGTCACCGACTGGCGCTGGATCTTCCTCATCAACGCACCCCTGTGCTTGGTGATCGTGCTGCTCGCCCGCGGCCGCCTCCCCGAGACGACGCCGTCCTCCGACGGCCTGCCCGACCTGCTCGGCGCCCTGCTCGTCGCCGTCGCGCTCGGGGCGCTGACCCTCGGCATCGTCGAGGGCCCCACCTGGGGATGGCTCTCGGCCGGCACGCTCGGCGTGTGGGGTCTCGCGGTCGTGGCGGGCGCCGTCGTGCTGCGGCGCCAGCGCACCCACCCCCGGCCGGTCGTGCCGCGGGGCCTGGGCAGCGCGCAGGGGTACCTCGTGGGCAACCTCGGCACGTTCGTGTTCTCGATGGCCTTCTTCGCCACGATCCTCGGCAACGTCCTGTTCCTCACCAGCGTCTGGGGCTACTCCGCCTTGGAGGCCGGGGCGGCCTCGGCGCCGGGGCCGATCGTCACCACCCTGGTGGGCGCCGTGGCGGCGCGCCTGGTGGCCCGCGCCGGATTCGGTCCGCTGATCGCGGCCGGCGCGGTGGTCTACGCCGCCGGCATCCTGGTCCTGCGCAGCGCCGGCCCCACGCCCGACTACGTGGGCACCTGGCTGCCCGGCATGATGCTGTGCGGCCTGGCCATCGGCCTGGCCTACCCGACGCTCGGCTCGGCCGCGGTGGCCGCGGTCGACGCCGCCCACCTCGCCACCGCCAGCGCCGTCAACGCCGCCTACCGCCAGGTCGGCGCCGCGCTGGGCACCGCCCTGCTCGTCGTCATCGTCGGCAGCCCGACCACCCTGGCCGGAGCGCTGTCGGCCTCCGACGACGCCTACCTCTTCAGCGCCGGCTGCGCCCTCCTGGCTGCGGTGGTCGCCCTCCCGCTCGGCCTGAGGGGCCGGGAGACCCGGACCGCGGACGCGGCGACGCCGACGGTGGAGCCGGTCTGACCCCACCGGTTTCGATCCCGCCCTCGCCGGGTGCTAACGTTCGACCCGCGTCCTCGGACGCACCGGGGCTGTGGCGCAGTTGGTAGCGCGTCTCGTTCGCAATGAGAAGGTCAGGGGTTCGAATCCCCTCAGCTCCACCGAACAGGTCTTGCTGGAAACCCGGACACCGCCAATGTCGGGATGTGAGACGGAAACGGACCCTACGGGGTCCGTTCCTTCATGTCGGGCGTCGATCGTCGTGACGTACCGCAATCAGCAACAGCACGACGTGCCACGAGACGCCTCCGAGCGGTGCGTAGGCCTCCCGCCATTTCGATGAGGGGCACACCGGGAGCCATCGGCTGAGAACCCCCTCAGGTTCAGCCGATTCGGAAGATGGGCCATCCGATCTCGGTGCGCCACTGTGTCTCGGCGTCGGTGTCGCGTGGTCCGACGAGGTAGGTCTCGTGGACGGGGCCGGCGACGACCAGCGCGTGGTCGACGACCCACTGACCCACACGACCGTAGGTCTCGGTGATGGCGTCGTGGTTGCCGGAGTGTACGGCGACCGCCAGCTCGATCGCCGGGAGTGAGGTGAGCTCGACTCGACCGGTGGTGCCGAGGACGCTGTCGATTCCGTGGACCGGGTAGAACACCATCACCTCGCCGGTGCCCTCGGTGAAGAGCTCGTTGGCATAGCGGCCGGCGGGCGGCCGGTGTCGCATGCCGGGGTGTACGGCCGCGTCAAGGTCTCGCATCGCGGCGTCGTACCACGCGTTGACGTCCTCGCGCCGCACGGTTGCGCTGACGGCTGCCACGGTGCGCTCGGGCACGAGCCGCAGCTCGATCGCCAGCGCCTCGGTGTCAGGGTGGAGCAGTCGCTGGAGTGCTACTACTGCGGCGCGAGTGCGGTCGAGCTCGCTTTCGAGCCTGCTCAGGTGGCCCGCGATGAGCTCGGCGCGGCGATCGGCATCGTCGGTGGCCAGGATCGCCTTGATCTCAGGCAGGGGGAGGTCGAGCTGGCGCAGCCGGTGGATGACCTGGGCGGGTGGGATCTGGTCGGGTGAGTAATGGCGGTAGCCAGTGAAGGGGTCGACGCTGGCAGGTTCGAGTACCCCGGTCTCGTGGTAGTGCCGCAGCGTGCGGATGCTCAGATGCGTGAGAGCGGCGAACTCCCCGATCGTCAGTCCGGTACTCATGCCCCGAGGATGCACTCTCTCCCAGGGAGAGGGTCACACGACCTCGACGATGCCCGCCCGCGACTTGACCCTCCCGCTACGTGAGGGCCGAACGTCGACGCATGACCGCCATCGACTGGAACAACACGACCCCCATCGCACCCGCGGACCTGCCGGCGCTGATCACGAGGCACATCGCCGCCCATCACGCCCACGACATCGACGCAGAGATGGCCTGCTACGCAGAGGAGGCGACCGTCACCGACGACGGCCGGACCTACACCGGACTCACCGAGATCCGTGCCTGGCTGGAGCGCGCGACCAGCGAATACACCTACACGATCGCGGTCACCGGCGCCTCGAAGGCCGACGACCTCCACTACGACGTCGTCCAGCACCTCGACGGCGACTTCCCCGGCGGCACCGTGGATCTGCACTACCGGTTCACGCTCACCCACGGCCCCACCATCGCGGACCTCCAGATCGGGGTCTGAGGCACGTGTCCCACCAGCTCATCGCACCCGGCCGGAAGGCCAGTACCACCGGCGGGGCGCTGCTTCTGACGCTCTGCCTCGCCCACTTCATGGGATGCCCCCGGTCGAGGGATCGCTGGTCACGATGAGCAACGGCGACGTGCTGATCATCGGGGGCCGGTCCCAGACCGACTCCTCCGCCCAGGTGGAGAAGTTCAGCCCCGGCTCGAACACTTGGCGCGAGCAGGCCCCCGTGCCCGTGCCCCGCAACCTGGCCATCGCCGCGGCGCTGCCGGGCGGCAAGGTCCTGGTGGCCGGCGGGCGCAACAACGCCCATCCGGCTCTGCGCGACGCCTACGTCTACACCCCGAACTGACGGGCTGGTCCCCTCAGCTCGGACCGCGTGTCCGGGCGTGGCCGTTCCGGCTGCGACCGGACACGTGCGGTGCGGACCGCTACGCTCCTGCCTGCCTCGGGTCCGTCCTGCAGGCCTGCGCAGGAGGTGCCGATGTCGATGTCCGAGGGTCCCCACCCGTCCCAGAACCCGACCCCGCACCCGACCCCGCCCCCGTCGGCAACCGCGGTCGCGTCCGGCTGGTACCCCGACCCCGCCGGATCGGGCGGGGTGCGGTTCTGGGACGGCGCGCGGTGGACCGTGGACGTGGCGATGCCCCACGGCGCGGTCGCCCCGACGCCCGCCGCCGGCTGGTTCGTGCCGACCACGACCGTCGGCCGCATCGCCACGGCCGCGGCTGCGGGGGTGGCGGCGCTGCAGGTCGGCGTGGCGGTGGCCAGCGCGGCCGTCGTCGGCGCGGAGCGGGAGCGGGGCGCGTTGGCTGCCGACGACGGCGTCGTGCTGCTGCGCGACGACCTCGTGGGGCTGGCCGTGCTGGCGCTCGTGGCGGGCTACGTCACCGGCTGTCTGTGGCTGCGTCGGGCCCGCACGAACGCGGAGGTCCTCACTCCCGGCGCCCCGCACAAGCTCTCGCGGTCGTGGGTGTGGTTCGCCTGGTTCGTGCCCGTCGTGTCGCTGTGGTTCCCCTACCTGCTCGTCCGCGACGTCGCCCGCGCCGCCCGCGGGGCCGACCGCAGCCCCCTGGTGGGCTGGTGGTGGGGCTTGTTCCTCGCCTTCCTGCTGACGTTCAACGTGTCCGACACCTCGACCCTCGAGGCCGAGCAGGCCGCTGCGGCGGAGACCGTGCTGGCCGTCGTGGCGATCGTGGCGGCCGCCGCCTGGGGCCTGGTGATCCGCGACGTCGGGCGGGCACAGCGCGCCCAGGCGGTCGCGCGCGGCGTGATCGGCTGAGCCGGGCGCCGCTCGTGGCCCGGTGCCTCAGTCGGGGCAGCCGGCGACGGCGCTGCGGTGCCAGCCGCCGTCCTCCAGCACCGTGACCTCGACCAGCGGTTCCCCGGTGGCGCCGTCGACGACCCACACGGTGCCGGTGCCGTCGTCGTGGGGGACGAAGCGGGCCTCGCGGTCGCCCTCGGTGAGGTAGGGGGCGGCGAGGTCGAGCGGGTCGGTGACGGCCTCGGGGGAGGCCCCGTCGATGCTCTCCACCCAGGCGTCGGCGCACGCGAGCCGCATGTCGGCCTCGGGTGCGGCCGGC
Source organism: Nocardioides sp. (assembly GCF_964228225.1). Classification (GTDB taxonomy): domain Bacteria; phylum Actinomycetota; class Actinomycetes; order Propionibacteriales; family Nocardioidaceae; genus Nocardioides. The sequence continues at coordinate 9,112 of NZ_CAXQZB010000083.1, read as the reverse complement.
TCGGCCGACTCCGCGGACGGGCGCTCCGTCGCGATCGGCTCGGTGACGGCGGCGGCGTGGCCGCACCCCGCGAGCAGGAGCAGCGGCAGGGCCGCGGCGAGGAATCGGGACATGGGGCGGGCCCTCCGGGTCGGGTCCACGGCAGCGTCGCACCCGGCCGTGGCTGGACGGTTCACCCGCGGGAACCAAAGCACGGGGCCGTGTTGTCTTCGCAGGTGACGGAGCACGATGGGGGCACCGGTGAGGACGGGTGAGGGCCGATGGTGGGACCGAGAGGGCAGGCGCGACACGGAGGGCGGGGGGACGACGAGGAGTTCAGCTCCTACGCCGCGGCCCGCTGGCCCGCGCTGGTGCGGGCGGCGACGCTGCTGGGCTGCTCGCCCACCGACGCCGAGGACCTGGCCCAGCGGGGCCCTGATCCGGACCTGGTCGGCGTGGCGTCGGGTGCGCGAGGCCGCCGAACCGGACTCCTACGTCTACCGGATCCTGCTCAACACCCGCGCCACCGACCGCCGCCGGCGCTGGCACGGCGAGCACCCCACCGAGGAGCTTCCCGAGCCGGCGGGACCCGCCGCACCCGCGGGCCCCGCCGACGACCTCGCCACCCGCATCGCCACCCGCGACGCCGTCGTGGCCGCCCTGCGCACCCTGCCCCGCGGCCAGCAGGAGGTGCTCGTGCTCCGGTACGTCGCCGACCTCACCGAACGCGCCACCGCCGAGGTGCTCGGCATCGCCGTCGGCACCGTGAAGAGCCGGACCGCCCGCGCGCTCGCCGCCCTCGACGGGGTCCTCGACGGGGTCGTCGAGGACGCCGCCGACCCCGACCACCTCACCACCGTGCCAGGAGACGACCGATGACCCCCGCCGACCTGCTGTCGCGCACCGCCCGCGACCTTCCCGTCACGCCGCTCGACCCCGCCGCCCTGGCGGATCTGGTGGACCGCGCCCGTGCCCACCGACGCCGACGCCGTGCCGGCCTCGCCGCCGGCACGCTGGCCGGTGCCGCCCTCCTCGCGATCGCGGTCCCCTCCTGGCTGCCCGACGGGTCCGCGCCGCGCCAGGAGGCCGCCACCGCCGTCGACCCCGCGACCCCGGCTGCGAGCCCGGGTGCGAGCCCCGCTCCGGTGGGTACCCGTTGGGTCGGGGCCGCCGGGGTGCAGGTCGCCGTCCCCACCGACTGGCCGGTGCGCCCCGGTCCGTGTGTCGCCGACCCGGTCGGCGTCTACCTCCTGCCGCGGGACGAGACGGTCGACTGCCTCGGGACGCCGCCGGGTGCGGACCTCGCCCGCGTGGTGGTCGACCGACCCAACGGTGGGGCCGGGCGGGGCGGGCAGAGCGGTGCCGCGTCCGGTGAGGTGACGTGCGAAGGCGACCTCTGCACGGCGGTGCGCTCCTTCGGCGCGCAGAACGTGGAGGTCCGGGTGGAGGTCAGCGGCGCGGACGCCCGGGAGCGCGCGGCCGCGGTGATCGCCACGGCGGGCCCGATCCCGGCGGGCCGGGTGGCCGTGCCGACACCCTGGACCCAGCCACGGCGCCAGCTCGAAGCGGCACTCGAGGCGGTCGGGCTCATCCTCGAGGCGCCGCTGCACCTGCAGGCCCCTGACAGCGGCGCCGATGAGGGGACCGGTGACGGGACCGGTGACGGGACCGGTGAAGGGACCGTGCCGATCGCTCCGCTGCCCCAGGTCCTGGAACGGCTCGCGCTGATCCTCGACCCCGCCCCCGGCACGGTGGTGCCGCGCGGCACCACCGTGCGGGTCACGCCGGGGAGCGCACCGTGAGCCGGTCGAGCTGCACACGTCCGGTGCCGGGGAGGATCCGGCCGCGCCACACGGCGGTGGCTCCGGGCCGCACGGCGTCGAGGGTGTGGCGCACGACCCGTCCGGTCCGCACGTCGATCCGCGTGCCGGAGGTGACGCCCAGGGTGAGCCGCCCGTCCGGGGTCCGCACCACGATCAGGCCGTCCTCGACCCGCCTGACGATCCCACGACCGGTTCGCACCGGGCTCGCCGGAGGGGCGGCCGCCTCGGTCACGGTCAGGGCCAGCGTCGTGGCGCTCAGCCCACCGACCGCGTCCACGACCTCCACGCTCACCGGGAAGCGGCCGGCGGTACGCGGGACCCCGCTGACGACGCCGCCGTCGGCGACCAGACCCTCGGGAAGCCCGCCGATGGTGACGGTGTAGGGCGCGACCCCCCACGCGGGGACCACCTCGGCACGGTAGGACCCGCCGACCCGGCCGGCGGGCACCTGCGTGGTCGCGATCTGCACCGAGGGCCGCACGGTCAGGGCGGTCAGGTGGCAGCCGTCGTCGGAGGCGTCACCGGTCCAGTCCAGGATCCGACCCACGGCGGCGGGAGTCGTGGCGCCGCCCAGCAGCGTCGTGGTGGCGGGGGTGAGGTCACCGATCCAGAGCCGGTCCCACGGGTCGGTCCCGCCGTCCACCTCGAGCAGCTCCTCCGACACCACGTCGGTGACGACCCCGTCGCTGCCGCTGCAGGTCTCGTCGCCCGAGCCGCCCGAGCCGCCTGAGCCGCCCGAGCCGCCCGAGCCGCCGGGACCTGCGGGATCCACGGGCCCGCCGAGCGTCATCGGGTGCAGCATCGTCGTGGTGCCGCTGTTCGGGCTGCCCCCGGAGGTGAAGTTGAACTCCGAGAAGGTGTCGCTCCACGGTCCGAGGGACAGATCGGCGGGGAGCCTGCCCCCGGTGATCGCGGTGCCGCCGGCATCGAGGAACGCCAGCCCGATCCAGTGGAACGGCACGCCACCGACGGGTCCGTCGGGGGCGACCTGCCCCGTGAAGTTCACATAGACCGAGTCGCCCGACGGGTACGCCGAGGACCTCACGACGTCGTCGAACACGTCGACCACGCCGGGGCCGCTGTGCACGGTGGTCCCGAGTGCGGTGAAGGACAGGTCGGTGAAGGGGTACCGGGTGCGGGTCCCGCCCCCGTAGGGCCCGGTCACCGACGACGCCGTGGTGTCGAAGGTGACGGTGCCGGTGTAGGGGGTGTCGGCCGGCACCGAGCCGGTGTGCACGCCGTCGTCCACCGTCATCGCGCCGTGGGCGGTGGTGCCGCTGAAGCTCCAGGCTGCGGGTGCGGCGGAGGCCGGCCCCGCACCGGCCACCAGCCCGGAGGCGGTGAGCGCCGTGGCGGTGAGCGGGAGGGTGAGACGCAGTGCCAGCGTGCGGCGGGGGGACCTGATGGTCATGGGGAGTGCTCCTGATCGGTCGGTGCCCCGACTGAACCGCAGATCCCCCCGGGGGGTCCAGCATTCTGAGAACACTCTCACCGTGGGCGGAGCGGCCCGCGCCCGTCGGCGCGCCCCCGTCTCAGCCGGCGAGGTGCCCGTGGTCCACCAGCTGGATGCTGCCGTGCACCGCGGCGGCGTCGTCGGAGGCGAGGAAGCACACGGTGGCCGCCACCTGGTCGGCGGTCATGAAGCCGCGCTTGGCGGAGATCCGCATGATGAGGTCCCAGTCGGCGCCCTCGGGCACCTCGATGGTGTGCACCTGGGGCGTGTCCATCCCGCCGGGGCACACGCAGTTCACCCGCAGGCCGGTCGTGAGGTACTCCACGGCGAGCGCCTTGGTGAGCCCGACGACGCCGTGCTTGGCCGCGGTGTAGGCGGCCGAGTAGGCCTCGCCGTGGATGCCGGCGACGGAGGAGACGTTGACGATGTTCCCGCCCGGCGACGCCAGCAGGTGGGGGATCGCGGCCTGACTGGTGAAGAACACCCCGTTCAGGTTGACCGCGAGGTCGTGGGCCCACTGCTCCTCGGTGACCTCGGTGGTGCGCCGGAAGTCGTGGCGCCCCGCGTTGTTCACGCACACGTCCAGGCCGCCGAAGGCGTCGACCGCGGCGGCCACGGCGTCGCGGCAGGATGCGGGCGAGGCGACGTCGAGCGGCCCGAACCGCACCTCGCCCGGCAGGTCCGCGCACGAGGCCGCCACCGTGGCGAGCCGCTCCTGGTCGCGGGAGGCGGCGTACACCGCGCCGCCGGCGGCCGCGAAGCGACGCACCACCGCCGCCCCCAGGCCCGAGGAGGCGCCGGTGACCAGGATCCGACGGCCGGTGAACGGCAGTGCGGGCGGGGGCGAGGAGGGGAGCGCGGTCATGGCCGCAACCTAGGCCATCGCCCGGGCCTGCAGGAGGAGCCGGGCCCGGACGAGGAGCCGGGTCCGGTCAGCGGGTGGCGGCAGCGAGCCGGGCGCCCAGGGCCACGAAGGTCGCGGCGAAGATCCGCCGCAGCCAGGTCATCACCGACGGCCGTCGCAGCACCCGGTCGCGCATCGCCGCGGCGAAGACGCCGTACCCCACGAAGACCACGAAGGTCAGGGCCATGAAGACCGCCGAGAGGGCGAGCATCGTGCCGAGCTCGCCGGGGCCGGCGAACTGGGGCAGGAACGCCACGAAGAACAGCGTCAGCTTGGGGTTGAGCAGGTTCAGGGTGATGCCCGCCGCCAGCACCCGGCGCAGCGGCACCGCGGGTGCCTCGAGCGCGTCGGGAGCCAGCTCGCCGTCGTCGCGCCAGGTGCTCCAGGCGAGGAGGAGCAGGTAGGCCACGCCGGCCCACTTCAGCACCGCGAACGCCACGCCCGAGGCGTGGAGCAGCGCGGCGAGCCCCGTGATGGCCGCCACCAGGTGCGGGACGATGCCTAGGGTGCAGGCGAAGGCCGCCACCACGGCGGCGCGTGCGCCGCGGGCGAGCCCGGTGGCGATCGTGTAGAGCGCGCCCGTGCCGGGCGTGGCCACGATGACGAGGGCGGTGACGAGGAAGGCCGGGGTCACCCCGGCACCGTAACCCGGATCCGCCTCCGACCGTCTCGTGGCCGACAGCCTGGTGGCCGGGCGCGAGGGACCGGTCAGCGGGACGGCGCGAGGTAGAGCGTGCGCCACACGATCTCGGTGAGCGCGTCCACCAGCGCGGCGTCGGCCGCGGCGTCGGGCTCGGTGGCGCGGGCGGTCTGGTGGCAGCAGCGCTCGATCATCCAGGTCAGCGCGGTGGCGGTCGGGCGGGCGGCGAGGGCGCCGATGGCGCCGGTGGCCTGGGCCTGCTCGATCGCCTCGGTGTAGCCGTCGATGAGTCCGGCCATGAGGTCGTCGTAGAAGGCGGCGATCGCGGCGTCGTAGGACGACATCTCCAGGATCGCCCAGATGACCGCCCGGTGGCGCCGGTGCAGGGCGACGGTGTCGGCGATGGCGCCGTGCAGCTCGTCGTGGCTGGGGCGTTCGGTGGTGTCCCACCAGCGCTGGGCCACGGTGCGGAACCCCTCCGCGACCTCCTCGGCCAGGGCCTGCAGCAGCTGGCTCTTGTCCTCGAAGTAGACGTAGAAGGTGGCCCGGGAGATCCCGGCCGCCGAGGCGAGGGCGTTGACCGAGAGGTCGGTGAAGGCGACGTCGGTGCCCATGAGCGCCTCGGTGGCCTCCAGCAGCCGACGCCCCAGCTCCGCACGGCGTTGTGCGCGCCGGGTCGGGGTGGTCGTGCTGTCCTCGGCCATGGTGGGCTCCCGTGTCCTCTCGTCCGCGCCGAAGCCTAGTCACCGCGGGCGTTCGTGCGCGCACCGGAGGGCGCGCCGATACGATGGGCCGGCGTCAGATCGGCCGCTCGGGCCCGGATCGGCACCTGCGACACCGCGGAGGAAGGGGCACTCCCGCCACATGCATCCGGTCCCCGACGTCCGGTCGCGGCCGCTGGCGCTCGCCGAGGGCGTCGGTGTCGCGCTCCTCATCGTGCTCCTGGGCGCCCTCGCGGTCGTGCTGGCCCCGAGCGGCAGCCACGTCGCGGCCTGGTGGCCGGCGTCGGGGGTGGCCGTCGCGATCGCGGTGCACCACGACCGCACGGCCGGCCGGGGCCTCACCCCCGACGGCGTCGTGGTCGCCGTCCTGGTCGGCACGATCGTGGCCAACCTGGTGGGCGGTCGTGAGGCGGCCGTCTCGGTGGGTTTCGGCCTCGCCAACGCCGTGGAGGTGGCGCTCGCGGTGCGACTGCTGCGGCGGCTGCAGCCCGGGCGCCGGCTGGCCGACATCGGGGACCTGCGGCGCGCCCTGCTGGCCTGTGCCATGGCGTCCTCGGTCAGCGGGGTGCTGATCGCCACGGCGGTGGCGCTCACCGGCGGCCCGTTCCTGGTCGTGCTGCCCGCCGTCGTGCCCTCGCACCTCTCGGCGATGTTGCTGCTCCTGCCGTTCGCGCTGCGGGTCGGGCCGCGACCCGCCCAGGCCGGGCGTGCCGAGACGGTCCTGCTGTCGGTGACGCTCGCGACGGTCGTGGCGGTGGTCTTCCACCCCGGCCAGCGGGTCGGGGTGGTCTTCCTCGTCTTCCCGGTCCTGGTGCTGGTGGGTCTGCGGCTCTCGCTGCGCGCCTGCGCGCTGCAGCTGATCGCGATGAACACCGCCGTCACCGTCGCGTGCGCGGCCGGGTGGGGCCCGCTGGTCAGCACGGCGCGCGAGTCCGGGCTGCCGCCCGAGGCGGTGGGCACCCTCGTTCAGGCCCTGATCCTCGGCAGTGCGCTGACGGTGTACTCCCTGCGCACCAGCATCGACACCCGGCTCGACGCGCTCGCCGAGGCCACCGAGGCGCGTCGGCGACTCTCGGCGGTGATCGAGTCGGCCACCTCCACCGCGATCATCCAGACCGACTCGGTGGGGGTGATCCGGATCTTCAACGAGGGCGCGGTCCGGCTGCTCGGCTTCCGCGAGGAGGACGCCGTGGGCCGGATGACGCTGCTCGACCTCCACGACCCCGACGAGGTCGCGGCGCGGGCCGAGGAGCTCGGCCTGCCGGTCGGCTTCGAGGTGGTCGTGGCCCCGGTCCGCCACGGCCGCGGCGCCTCGGACCGCCGCGACTGGACCCTGCGTGCCGTCGACGGCAGCCCGCGGCAGGTGTCGCTGGTCGTCACCCGGGTCGACGACGCCGACGGCGTCCCGCTGGGCTACCTCGGCATCGCCGAGGACGTCGGGGCCCAGCGGCAGGTGGAGTCGCTGCTGGTCCAGTCCCTGGAGCACGAGCGCGCACTGGCCGACAAGCTGCGCGCCGCCGACGCGCTCAAGACCGACTTCGTCTCCTCGGTCTCGCACGAGCTGCGCACCCCGATGACCAGCGTGCTGGGCTACACCGAGATCCTCACCGACACCTACGGCGAGCACCTCGGCCCGGCCGGGAACCGGATCGTGGAGCGCATCCAGCGCAGCGGACGGCGGCTGCTGCACCTGGTCGACGACCTGCTCACACTCTCGCGCATCGAGGCCGGAACCTGGGAGGTGACCACCCGACGCCTCGAGGTCGGCGCGGTGCTGCGCCGGGCGGTGGAGGTCGCCGAGCCGCAGGCGCAGGCCGCCGGCATCGCGCTGCGGCTCGAGGCGCCGGGGGCACCCGTGGTCATCGACGGCGACGCCCACGAGCTGGAGCGGGCGCTGCTCAACCTCATCGGCAACGCCGTGAAGTTCAGCGAGGCCGGCACCGGGGTGTGCGTCCGCCTGGGCACGGCCGACTCCGAGCGCGCCGCGATCGAGGTGGTGGACGCCGGCATCGGCATCCCCGCCGACGACCTGCCCCGGCTGTTCACCCGCTTCTACCGCGCCTCGAACGCCACCGTCTCCAGTGCGCCGGGCACCGGCCTGGGCCTGGCGATCGTCGAGGCGATCGTGCGTCGCCACGGCGGCACGGTGGAGGTGCGCTCCAAGCTCGGCGCCGGCACGGTCGTGCGCGTCGAGCTGCCGCTCGCCGGGGTCAGCGCAGCGGCACCGGCGGGCCCAGGAACCGACTGAGCCGCGTCCGCACCGCCTCGTCCATCGGCCACGAGGCGGCGGCCGCGTGGTCCCAGCACACCAGCGTGGTCTGCGCGACGACGGCGGGGGGATGGTCGGCGGCCACGCGCAGCTCGGTGGAGACCGTGAAGGAGGACCTGCCCAGGTGGCTGATCCACAGCCGCAGCTGGAAGGGCGCGAACGGCACGAACCGCATCTCGGCGTGGTAGTCGATGCGCTGGGAGCCCGCCAGCTCCGCGACGCCCGAGGGCAGCGCGGCCAGCAGCCCCGGCGCGCCGTCGCCGAGGTCGGCGAAGCGGAAGAACAGGATCCGGGCCTCGTCGAGCACCCGGATGGCCTCGACGTTGTCGACGTGGCCGCCGAGGTTGATGTCGCGGAACCGGGCCTGGATCTCGCACTCGAACACCTCGCCGCTCATGGCGGCGAGCCTGCCAGCCGGGGGGCGTGTGGTGCCCGCCACGTCCAGCGAGCGGCCGGATCCGGACGGCGATCCCCACCAGGCCTCATCATGGGCACCGTCCGCCGCTGGGGTTCCCGCGCGGACGCCTCCCCTCTCCGACCTCCCCGCAAAGGAACACCGTGTCATGAGCGAGAACGACCCCAAGCCCTCCCTCGGTGAGACCGTCTCCGACGCCGCCGCCCGCGTGGCCGACCCCGACGGCAACGAGTCGGGGGTGCTGCAGCTGATCGCGGCGATCCTGCTGGGTCTGGCGGCCACGATGACCGCCGTCTCGGCCTACCAGGCCGCGCTCACCGACGGCGAGGCGCTGCAGGGCTACACCCTGTCCAACGCCGCCGGCTCGGAGGCCAACGCGCTGCGCAGCCAGGCCGAGCAGGTCTTCGCCGCCGACCAGTCGATCTACCTCCAGTACGCGATCGCCGCGACCGAGGGCAACTTCGACCTCACCGAGTACTTCCAGACCGAGCTGATGCGGCCCGAGCTGGCCGACGCCGTGGCCTGGTTCTCCGACCAGGGCGACGACGTCCTGAGCCCGTTCGTGGACGTGGAGGGCAACCCCTACGTCGTCGCCGAGGACCAGCTGGCGATCGACAAGCAGGCCGAGGCCGACCGCTACTACGCCGAGGCCTCCGAGGCCGACGACCAGGGCGACAAGTTCGAGCTCTCCACCGTGCTGCTGGCCCTGACGCTGTTCTTCGGCGGTATCGCCACCCTGTTCCGCCGCCGGTCGGTGGAGGTCGGACTGCTGAGCGTCGCGACGCTCACCCTCGCCGCCGGCGCGGTGCAGTTCACGATCGCCCTCACCGCCTGAGCACCCGCCTCACGACGACGCCCCCGGCCCGCGCGGGCCGGGGGCGGGGTCGGGAGGCGCGGGGTGCGCTCG
>NZ_CAXQZB010000082.1:0-36109 GCF_964228225.1 Nocardioides sp. | reverse complement strand
CTCGGCCGGCGTCGCGCCCTGCTCGGTCACTTGTCCTCGCCCGCGTCGGCGTCGTCCACGACCTCGGCGTCGACGATGTCGTCGTCCGCCTCACCCGTGGCGCCGGTGCTGCCGCCCGCCGCGGCCTGGTCGGCCTCGGCGGCGGCGTACATCGCCGCGCCCATCTTCTGGCTCGACTCGTTGAGCTTGGCCACGGCCGCGGCGATGTCCTCGGCCTCGGCGTCGCTCTTCTCGAGCACCGCCTTGAGGGCGTCGACGTCGCCCTGGACCTCGGTGACGACGTCCTCGGGCAGCTTGTCGGTGTTGTCGGCGAGGAACTTCTCGGTGGTGTACACCAGCTGCTCGGCCTGGTTGCGGGCCTCGACGGAGGCGCGACGCTTGGCGTCCTCCTCCGCGTACTGCTCAGCCTCGCGCACCATGCGGTCGATCTCGTCCTTGCTCAGCGCCGAGCCGCCGGAGATCGTCATCGACTGCTCCTTGCCGGAGGCCTGGTCCTTGGCGGTGACGTGCACGATGCCGTTGGCGTCGATGTCGAAGGTGACCTCGATCTTCGGCACGCCGCGGGGGGCCGGCGGGAGGCCGGTGAGCTCGAAGTTGCCCAGCGGCTGGTTCTGGGCCCACATCTGACGCTCGCCCTGGGCGACCGTGATCTCCACCGAGGGCTGGTTGTCGTCGGCGGTCGTGAAGATCTCGCTGCGCTTGGTGGGGATCGTGGTGTTGCGCTCGATGAGGGTGGTCATGACACCGCCCTTGGTCTCGATGCCCAGGCTGAGCGGGGTGACGTCGAGCAGGAGCACGTCCTTGACCTCGCCCTTGAGGACGCCGGCCTGCAGGGCCGCGCCGACCGCGACGACCTCGTCGGGGTTGACGCCCTTGTTCGGGGCCTTGCCCAGCAGGCTCTCGACCAGCTCGGTGACGGCGGGCATGCGGGTGGAGCCGCCCACGAGCACGACGTGGTCGATGTCGCCGACCTTGACGCCGGCGTCCTTGATGACGTTGTGGAACGGCGCCTTGGTGCGCTCGAGGAGGTCGGCGGTGAGGCGCTCGAACTCGGCCCGGGTGAGGGTCTCGTCGAGGAACAGCGGGTTCTTGTCGGCGTCGACGGTGACGTAGGGCAGGTTGATCGAGGTCGAGGAGCTGCTCGACAGCTCGATCTTGGCCCGCTCGGCGGCCTCGCGGACGCGCGGCATGGCCATCTTGTCCTTGGTGAGGTCGATGCCGGTCTTGGCCTTGAAGGTGCTCACGATCCAGTCGACGATCGCGTTGTCCCAGTCGTCGCCGCCCAGGTGGTTGTCGCCGCTGGTGGCCTTGACCTCCACCACGCCCTCGCCGATCTCCAGCAGGGAGACGTCGAAGGTGCCGCCACCGAGGTCGTAGACCAGGATGAGCTGGTCCTCGCCCTTGTCCAGGCCGTAGGCCAGGGCCGCGGCGGTGGGCTCGTTGACGATGCGCGCGACGTTGAGGCCCGCGATCTCACCGGCCTCCTTGGTGGCCTGGCGCTGGGAGTCGGAGAAGTACGCGGGCACCGTGATGACGGCGTCGGTGACGGGCTCACCGAGGTAGGCCTCGGCGTCGCGCTTGAGCTTCTGCAGCACGAAGGCGCTGATCTGCTGGGGGGTGAACGACTTGCCGTCCACCTCCTTCTTCCAGTCGGTGCCCATGTGGCGCTTGACCGACCGGATGGTGCGGTCGACGTTGGTGACGGCCTGGCGCTTGGCGACCTCGCCGACCAGCACCTCGCCCTCCTTGGCGAAGGCGACGACCGACGGCGTCGTGCGCGCGCCCTCGGCGTTGGCGATGACGGTGGGCTCACCACCCTCGAGCACCACGACCACGCTGTTGGTGGTTCCGAGGTCGATACCGACAGCTCGTGCCATGACGGTTCAGTCCTTCCGAAGGTTCGACGGCGGCGCACGTCCTCGCGCGCCGGATGTCACCCATTCTGGCAGACAAGTTGAGTCGATCCAACTCAACTTCGGGGTGCCCCGTCGCCTCACCCGCCGCCGCGTGCGGCGCGGCGCTCAGCCGGGGAGCCGGGCCTGGAGGGTGTAGGTGCAGGGCAGGCGCTCGGGGTGCTCGCGCAGCCGCCACTCGCCGAGCTCGTCGGCGACCATCTTCCCGGGCAGCGCCTCCCAGGGCGCGGAGTCGTGCTCGACCAGGCCGGTGATCTCCAGGCCCTGGTCGAGCAGGGCGGTGACGACCTCGCCGAGACCGTGGTTCCACTCGTGGGTCCTCGTGTGGGCGAACTCCGGGCGGGCGGGATCGACCGCGACGTAGGTGCCGGGCTCGTCCCACACCAGGGGCTCGACCTGCTCCCAGTAGGGGTAGCGCACCGGGAGCAGGTCGGGGTGGCTCTCGTCGAGCGCCCACAGCATCGGGTGCCCCTCCCGCAGGAACAGCCGGCCGCCGGGCGCCAGCAGCGCCCGCACGACCGCGGCCCACCGCGCGATGTCGGGGAGCCAGCACAACGCCCCGATGCCGGTGTAGACGAGGTCGAAGGCGCCGGTGGGCAGCACCTCGGGCGCCGCGTAGACGTCGGCGTGCACGAGGTCGACCTCCGCCCCGGCCGCCTCGGCCAGCCCCCGCGCTGTCTCGAGCGCCGGGGCCGAGAAGTCCAGGCCGGTCATCCGCGCCCCCAGCCGGGCCAGCGACACGGTGTCGGTGCCGAGGTGGCACTGCAGGTGCACCCCCCGCAGCCCGGCGACGTCGCCCAGGCGCGGCAGGTCGAACCGCACCACACCGGAGAGGTGGTCGGGATCGGCGGCGAACCGGTCCAGCCCGTAGTCGGGCGAGGCGGCGTGGGCCGGCACCCGCTCGTCCCAGTTGGCGCGGTTGAGCCGCAGGTACTCCGGCTCCTGCTCGGGCCCGGACCCGGGCTCGGCGCTCATGCGGGGTCCGCCACGACGTCGGCCAGCGGGGCACCCGCCCGCCGCCACACCTCCAGCGCCAGCTCGACGGAGTCGGTGCGGTGCTCGGGCAGGGCGGCCAGCGGCCACCACCGGGCCTGGTCGCTGGTGCCGCCGACCTCGTCGCGCAGCACCCCGCCGACCACGTCGAGGGCGTAGAGCGCGCCGATCCACTGCAGGTCGCGGTCGGAGTCGAGCAGCCGCTCCGCCGCCGGGATCACGCGCGTCTCGACGCCGAGCACGGCCCGGACCTCCACCTCGTAGCCGGTCTCCTCCGCCAGCTCGCGCACGACGGCGTCGGCCGGGCTCTCCCCGAGCTCCACCCCGCCCCCGGGCAGCGTCCACCGGGGCGGGTCGACCTCGTGCCAGCGCGAGAGCAGCAGCTGCGGGCCGCTCCCCGGGTCCCGGACGACGACGCCGTAGGCGCCGAGCCGGCTGTCGTAGTCGGTGAACCGCATGGGGCCATCATGGCCCCGCGGCTCCGGTCCGACACCGACCCCCGACCCGCGGCCCGCCCGCGGCCCGCCCGCGGCCCGCCCGCAGGTCGGTCCGGCTTGGCGCCGACGGCCCTCGACGCTCACACTGGTGTCCTCCCTGCCCGACCCGCACCACCTGCTCGACCTGCTCGACCTGCTCGACCCCGCACCACCCTCTCGGTCCGCTCCACCCGCTCGCCCGCCGGACCCCCGGCCCGAGGCCCGCACGATCAGGATCCGTCTTGCCCCAGCCCCGCTCCGCTCTCCCCGGCGGCCCCCGGTCGACCCCGCCCCGGACCCAGCACCGGACCCCGGCCCTGCTCGTGCTCGGCGTCCTGCTCGCCCTCGTGGCGACGCTCGTCCCGGCGGGCGCCCCGAGCTCGGCGGCGGTGGCCGCCCCGGCGGCGTCGGCGCGCGAGGCGGGCGACACCCTGCGCCCGCCGAACCCCGACCCCGACACCGAGGTCGACGAGGCCACCTGCACCCTGGTGGGCCGGCGCTACCTCGAGGCCGACCAGGACACCCCGGCCGGCTGCTCGCGCGATGAGTGCCTGATCCGCCGCGCGCGGGTCTCGGGCGACTACAACACCGAGGTGTGCGCGATCAACGCGACGCTCTACGGCGTGCCGCTGGAGTCCGGCTACTGCCGCGACCTCGGCCGCCGCTGGATCCCCGTCCTCAACCGCTGCGCCCAGAACCCCGAGCGCCGGGTGCGCGACGGCGAGCGCGTGTTCCTCGACGCCGCGCAGTGCCGGGCGCCGGCCACCGTCTACGTCGTGATCCGCTCCTCGCTGGGCGCCGACATCTGCCTCACCCCCGACGAGCTCGACGCCGCCCGCGCCCAGGCCGCCGACACCGACGCGACGCTGGCCAGCGGCGTCGTCGACCTGCACGAGGTGCTCTGCGAGCCGCTGCCGCGCCGCACCTGGGACGCCGCGCGCGGGGTGTGCCGCAAGCTCGCCGACGGCGAGGCGGAACCGCTGGACTCCAGCCCGGTGTTCATCATCGGCGACTCCGTCACCCACCGCGCCGCCGACGACGTCACCGCCCGCACCGTCGACTGGGACGTCGACGGCCAGCCGGGCACGGCGCTGAACTCCTTCGAGCGGCGCTGGCGGGCCTACCGGGCCACCCACGAGGAGCCCGGCACCCTGGTGATCGCCCTGGGCGCCAACAACGGCGTGCGCACCCGCAAGGTGGCCTATGACCGGGCGGTGGCGGTGGCCTCCCCCGACATGCACGTGGTGTTCGTGACGCCGTTCCGCAGCGCCTCGGACCACGGGCGCGACAAGGCGAAGCTGATGCGCGACACCGAGCTGTGGATGAAGGAGATCGCGCGGAGCCGGCCCCACACCTGCATCGCGCCCTGGAAGGCCAAGGTCGAGCGCGAGCCGGGCCTGGTCGTCGACGGCGTGCACCAGAGCCGCGCCGCCGAGGACGTGTGGGCACGACTGGTGATCCGGGCCGTCAAGGGCTGCCGCTGAGCCACCGGCCGCCCCGGCTCACTCCAGGGACACCAACCAGGCGGCGAGCAGGCCGGCCAGGTCGGTGCGCTGCTCGGGCCGCAGGGCACCGAGGAGCCGCTCCTCCCGCGCGACATGGGCGGCGAGCACGTCGTCGACCAGGGCCCGACCGGTGTCGGTGAGCCGCACCCGGCGCCCCCGCGCGTCGTCGGGGTCGGGTTCGCGCGCGACCCAGCCGCGCGCGAGGAGCCGGTCGACCCGCTTGGTCACCGCACCGGAGGTCACCATCGCCGCGGCCGCGATCGCGGTCGGCGTGAGCTCGTAGGGCGCGCCGGCGCGCCGCAGCGTGGCGAGCACGTCGAACTCACCGGCACTGAGGCCGTGCGCGGCGAAGCCGGCGTCGAGCTCGGCCTGCAGCAGGGCGGCGAGACGGTGCACCCGACCCACCAGCCCCATCGGGGCGACGTCGAGGTCGGGGCGCTCGCGGGCCCACTGGGCGAGGATGCCGGCGACGTGGTCCATGGGACCGGAATATATCTTCTGCGGAAAGTATTGTGCTTTCCATGGAAACCAATCGCGCCGCCCTGCTCACCTGCGTGGCGCCGATCGCGTGGGGCACGACCTACCTCGTCGCCCAGGAGGCGCTCCCGGCCGATCGGCCGCTGTTCTCCGCCGCCGTCCGCGCCCTGCCCGCCGGCCTGCTGCTGCTCGCCGTCACCCGCCGGCTGCCCCCGCGCGGGTGGCGGCTGCGGGCGCTCGTGCTCGCCCTCACCACCGTGGGTGCGTTCTTCCCCCTGATCTTCCTGGCTGCGGCGGGCCTGCCCAGCGGCCTGGCCGCCACGGTGCAGGCCGCCAGCCCGCTGGCCGTGATGGCCCTGGCCGCGGCCCTGCTCGGTGAGCGGGCCACCCGCGCCCGGCTCGGCGGGGCGCTCGTCGGCCTGGCCGGCGTGGTGCTGCTCGTGCTGCGCACGCCCGACGGCGTCACCGCCCTCGGCCTCGCGGCCGCCGTCGGCTCCGTGCTGTCCTCGGCCCTCGGCTTCGTGCTCCTCAAGCGGTGGTCGGCACCGGCCGGACCGCTCACGGTCGTGTCGTGGCAACTGACGCTCGGCGGGCTGGTGCTCGTGCCCGTGGCACTGCTGGTCGAGGGTGCCCCACCGGCGATCGACGGCGCCGCGGCGGCGGGCTACCTCTGGATCGGCGGCGTCGGCACCGCGGTCGCGTTCGCCTGCTGGTTCCACGGCCTGCAACGGCTGCCCGCCGGACGCGTGGCGGTCCTGGGGCTGCTCAACCCGGCCGTCGGCACCCTGCTGGGCGCGGTCGTGGCCGGGGAGGCGTTCGGCCCGGCGCAGGGACTCGGCCTCGCCCTGGTGCTCGGCGGTGTGCTGGTGGCCCAGCACGCCCCACCGTCGGGGGTCGCGGCTCAGCCGATCTCGACGACGACCTCGTTGGAGACCTCACCGGAGTCGGTGTCGACGACGCGGAAGCGGTTCTTGCCCACCTGACCGGTCTGGATGTAGGTCACGAAGGTGCTGCCGCTGACCGGGATCGTCACCGGGAAGTCCTCCCAGGCGCCGCCGGAGAACTGCTGCACGTTGAGCACCGCGCCCTCCCCGCCCTGGTAGACCCCGGTGAGGTCGATGCGCTCCATCGGCGCCACGGCCGTCTGGCCGGCCGAGAGCGAGATGCCGGGCTCCTCGGTGGGGTCCTCGGTGGGCTCGCTCGGCTCCTGCGTGGGCTCCTCGGTGGCCGAGGCGCCGCCGTCGGGCTCGGGGAGCAGGGTGACCGAACTGCCGATCGCCTCGCCGTCGTCGGTGAGCTCGGGGATGTAGATCGTCTCCTGCCCCTGGGCCTGGGACGAGCCGCCCGCGGAGTCCTCCCCGACCCCGAGCGAACGGGAGGCGAAGAGCACGCCCGCGCCGGCGATGAGGCCGACCGTGAGCGCGACGCCGAGCAGGGCGGTGAGCCCGACGACGACCGGGTGGCGCTCCAGGACGCCCTCCCGCGGGGACTCGGGGAGGGACTCGAGGTCCGGGCTCGGCGTGGTCACGGGTGCATTCTCGCCGCCCGCCGCGCGGTTCCCAAGTCCGGCGCCGCGGCGCCGGGAGCCCGCAGGGACCGGGCGGGCTCAGCGCGGTTCGAGGACGACGACGGGGATCACGCGGTCGGTGGTGGCCTGGTAGGTCTCGAAGTCGGCGTAGAGCTCGACGAGCCGGGGCCACAGCACGGCACGCTCCTCGGTGCCGGCGATCCGGGCCCGCACGGCGCGTCGTCCGCCGCGCAGGTGCACGGTGGTCTCGGGGTGCGCGCGCAGGTTGGCCACCCACTGGGGGTCCTTCGGCAGCCCGCCCTGCGAGCCGACGACGACGAGGTCCTCGCCGTCGTGGAGGTAGAGCAGCGGGGTCGTGAAGACCGTGCCGCTCTTGCGCCCGATGTGGTCGAGCAGCAGCGTCGGGACGGGCTTGCGGAACCCGGCGCCGATGCGCCACTTCGAGCCGATCCGACCGTTCGTGAGCTTGAAGACCCGCACCTGGGCGCGGGCGCCGTACTTGATGATGCGGGCCGTGGCGGGCGAGGCGAGTGCCTGGCGACGCTTCTCGAGCTCGGCCTCGGTGAACTGCTTGGTCACGGCGCTGCCTCCCCTCGCCTCAGATGCCGCGCTTCCAGACGACCTGCTCGTGCAGGCGCCGGCTGCGCCAGCCGTGCTCGGTGCGCACCATCTCGTGGTGGTACATGCCGCCGATCTCCACGATGCGGGTGCCTCCCTTCCCGTCGTCGACCGGCATGGGGTTGTCGAAGTACGCCACGACGCGGGCGTCGTCGTCGCCGTCGAAGACGACGTCGACCTGGCCGATGGTGTGCATCCGGGCGGGGAAGAAGGCCGGCAGCATCTCAGCCAGCCACGGCTTCACCTCGGCGAAGCCGGCCGCGATGCCCCCGGACTCGGTGTAGTCGATGTGCGCGTCGGCGGTGAAGACGGTGTCGAGCCGGTCCCAGTCGCCGGCGTCGATGGCGCGGGTGTAGCGGGTGATGACGTCGGCGATCTCGAGCCGGTCGCTGATCTCCTGGAGGTCCACCGCGCCACTGTCCCAGAAATCGCCCGAAAGTGGAACGTGTTCTAGTCCTGACCCCCCTGCGGGTCTTCCGCAGAACTGAAACACGTTCTAGCCTCGGGCCCCATGCGCTTCTCCTACGCCGAGGCCATGACCCAGGCCAGCTACTACGCCCCTCTCGCCCAGGCCGCCGAGGCCGCCGGGTACACCTCGATGACGGTGGCGGACAGCCTGATCTACCCCGAGGACTCCGACTCCAAGTACCCCTACACCGACACCGGGGACCGCGAGTTCCTGCAGGGCAAGGAGTTCATCGAGACGATGGTGATGTGCGCGCACCTGTTCGCCCACACCACCACGCTGCGGCTGACCCCCTTCGTGCTGAAGCTCCCCGTGCGCCCGCCGGTGCTCGTGGCCAAGCAGGCCTCCTCGCTGGCCTTCCTCTCCAACAACCGGCTCGGGCTCGGCGTCGGCATCTCGCCGTGGCCGGAGGACTTCGCCAACCTCGGCGTGCCGTGGGAGCGCCGTGGCAAGCGCATGGACGAGTGCATGGAGATCCTGCGCGGCCTGACCTCGGGGGAGTTCTTCGGCTACGCCGGGGAGTTCTACGAGATCGACCGCCTGCAGCAGTGCCCCGCCCCCACCGAGCCGATCCCGCTGCTGGTGGGCGGCCACGCCGACGCCGCGCTGCGCCGCGCCGTCCGGCTGGGCGACGGCTGGATGCACGCCGGCGGCGACGGCGAGGAGCTGGACCGGCTGCTCACGCGCCTGGCCGAGATCCGCAAGGAGGAGGGCGACACCCGCGACGACTTCGAGATCCACGTGATCTCCTACGACGCCTACACCGTCGACGGCATCAAGCGCCTGGAGGACAAGGGCGTCACCGACTGCATCGTCGGCTTCCGGGTGCCCTACATCAAGGGCCCCGACACCGAGCCGCTCGAGACCAAGATCAAGCACCTCGAGGCCTACGCCGAGAACATCATCCACAAGGTCAACCCGTGAGCGCCTCGCTCGACCTCACCGCCCCGCTGCGCGAGGCGATCGCCGAGGCCGAGGAGCTGGTCGCCAACGCGCCGTTCATCCGCACCGAGGCCGACCGCCTCGAGGGCTACGAGTACCTCTCGGGCCGCATCCGGATGGCGATGCAGACCGCGTTCGACTACGACCTCGACCGGCCGCTGTTCATCAACCCCACCCACCAGTTCTCCCGGCAGGGCCTGGACAACCCCGACGCGATCTACTTCCACGCCTACCTGCGCGAGGGCGTGGAGTACGTCGTGCGCGGACGCCGCGGCACCAGCGCCGACCTGTCCTTCCAGGTGATGGGCGGGGCCTACAGCGCCAACTCCGCGGCCACCTCGATGCTCGCCTTCGACGACCGCGAGCTCGATCTCGACGACGAGGGCCGCTTCGAGTTCCGCTACACCGCCGAGCCCGGCGCCAAGACCCTCATCGTGCGCGAGGTCTTCAACGACTGGGACACCGAGGAGCGCGGCACCCTCACCATCGAGCGCGTCGACACCCTCGGCCTGCCCGCCGCCCCGCTCACCGAGGCCGGGCTGCGCAAGAAGTACGAGGTCGCCGCCCGCTCGCTGGTCGGCTCCATCCAGACGTGGTTCGCCTTCCCCCACTTCTTCCAGTACAAGGAGCCGGTCAACACCCTCACCCCGCCGCAGTCGACTCCCGGCGGTCTCGCCTCGCAGCGCTCCTCCATCGGGCACTACGAGCTGGGCGAGGACGAGGCGATGATCCTCGAGGTCCCCCGCTGCGACGACGCCGCCTACCAGGCCGTCCAGATCGGCTCGGACTGGTACGCCTCCACCGACTACGAGACCCACCAGACCTCCCTCACCAAGGCCCAGGCCGTGACCGACCCCGACGGCGTCATGCGGTTCGTGGTCTCCGAGCGCGACCCCGGCATCGCCAACTGGCTCGAGACCACCGGCCACCGCACCGGCGCGATGATGCTGCGCTGGCAGCGCCTCGAGCGCGACCTCGGCCCCGACGACGGTCCGCGGCTGCGGATCGTGCCGTTCGCCGACGTCGCCGCCCACCTGCCCCACCACGCCCCGATCACCCCCGAGGCCTACCGCGAGCGCATCGCCGCCCGGCAGCGCGCCGTCGCCCGCCGGATGATCTCCTAGCGCGCCCCGGGATCGTCGTCGTACCAACCGTCTGTGCTGCTCTCGAGGCGGAAACCAACACAGACGGTTGGTACGACGCACCCCCCACGGCACCCGGAGCATGCCGGATCCAACGCAGACCCTCGACCGAAACTGAAACACGTTCTAGTCTGTGCGGCGTGACCACCACTGCCGCCGCCCACGTCGAGAGCCACGCCGCGATCGAGGCCCGCTACACCCCGCTCCCCCTGCTGAAGGACAAGGTCGTCGTGCTCTCCGGCGTCGGCCCCGGCCTGGGCCGCTCACTGGGCGAGGAGGCCGCCAAGATGGGCGCCGACCTCGTGCTCGTGAGCCGCACCGCCTCGCGGCTGGAGAAGATGGCCGAGGTGGTGCGCTCCTACGGCCGCCGGGCGCTGGTGGTGCCCACCGACATCACCGACGAGGACTCCCGCCAGGCGCTGGTCGAGGCCGCGCTCGCCGAGTTCGGCCGGGTGGACTGCCTGCTCAACAACGCCTTCGGCATCCCGCCGATGGACCCGATCAGCGCGCTGTCGGTGGAGTCGCTGCGCGCGGCCAACGAGACCAACGTCTTCGCCCCGCTGCGACTCTCGGCGCTCTTCGCCGACGCCCTCGCGGCCACCCACGGCTCGATCATCATGCTCAACTCCTGCGTCGTGCACTCCTCCCAGCCCGAGTACAGCGGCTACAAGCTGTCCAAGGGCGCCCTGCTGCACCTGGCCTCCTCGCTGGCCACCGACCTCGGCCCGCGCGGCATCCGGGTCAACTCCGTGGCGCCGTCCTACATCTACGAGGACGTCAACAAGTCCTACTTCGACTGGCTCGCCGAGGTCGACGGCGTCACCCACGACGACGTCTACGCCGCCAAGGCCGCCCCCACCGACCTCAAGCGCCTCGCCTCCCCCGAGGAGGTCGCCCGCGCGACGCTGTTCCTGGCCTCCGACCTCGCCTCGGCGATCACCGGCCAGCTGATCAACGTCGACTGCGGCGAGTTCCACAACGAGTCCTGAGCGACCCGGCCAGGAGCACCCAGGAGCCAGCGATGAGCGACAACGTGATGACCCGCGAGCGCGCGGACGTCGGCAGCTACGAGGACATCCTCGCCGCCGCCGTGCGCACCACCGGCGGCATGACCGACACCGGCGGCGACGCCCACGAGGCCGGGCTGCGGGTGCTGGTGGAGGACCTGAACTCCGCCGAGGCCGGCCTCACCCCGCGCGGGAACTACTTCCAGCGCTCGGAGGTGAAGTCGGCGCTGGTGGGACGGCTGCTCACCCAGGCCGCCTTCACCGCCCGGCCCGAGCACGCCGACGTCGTCATCGAGCGGCCGATCTTCGTGATGGGCCTGCCGCGCACGGGCACCACCGCCCTGCACCGGCTGCTGCACGCCGACCCCGACGCGCAGGGCCTGGAGATGTGGCTGACCCAGTTCCCCCAGCCGCGCCCGCCGCGGGAGACCTGGGACGACGACCCGATCTTCGCCGCCATGCAGCAGGCCTTCGCCGCGCACCACGTGGAGAGCCCGGAGTTCATGGGCATCCACTACATGGATGCCACCTCGGTGGAGGAGTGCTGGCGGCTGCTGCGCCAGACCGGCAAGTCCAACAGCTACGAGTCGCTGGCCCACGTGCCGCGCTACACCGCGTGGCTCCAGCAGCAGGACTGGACCGACGCCTACGCGCGTCACAAGCAGAACCTGCAGCTCATCGGCCTCAACGACCCCGAGAAGCGCTGGGTGCTCAAGAACCCCTCGCACATGACCGCCCTCGACGCGCTGATGACGGTCTATCCCGACGCGCTGGTCGTCTACACCCACCGCGACCCGGTGGTGTGCATCGCGTCCTCGTGCTCGCTCTCGGCCGAGACCACCGTGGAGCACTCCACGACCTTCGTGGGCGAGACGATCGGCCGCACCCAGCTGGATCTGTGGTCGCGCAGCTACCACGCCTACCACGACGCCCGCGGCCGCTACCCCGACGCGCAGTTCGTCGACGTCGACTTCGCCGACCTGCGGCGCGACCCGATGGGCACCGTCGAGCGGGTCTACGACCACTTCGGCCTCGACCTCACCCCCGGCGCCCGCGCCGCGGTGGAGGAGCTGGACCGGGAGTCGAAGGAGGGCGCGGCCAAGCCGTCGCACCGCTACGACCTCGCCGACTACGGCCTCACCGAGGCCGACGTCCGGACGGCGTTCGACCGGTGAGCGCCCCGGCTTCTCCTGTCACGCCGGCCCGGCACCGGGTGGTGCTGTGGGGCACCGGCGTCGTCGGCTCGATGGTGGCCGCCGAGCTGGTCGACCACCCCGTCTTCGAGCTGGTCGGCGTCGGCGTCAGCAACCCCGACAAGGTGGGCCGCGACGTCGCCGACGTGTGCGGGCTGCCCGGCGGATCCACCGGGATCCTGTGCACCGACGACGTCGACGCGCTCATCGCCCTGGCCCCCGACGCGCTGGTGCACTACGGGCCCACCGCCGCCAAGGCCGATGACAACATCCGGCTGATCAGCGCGTTCCTGCGCGCCGGGATCGACGTCTGCTCCACCGCGATGACGCCGTGGGTGTGGCCCGGCATGAAGCAGAACCCCGCCCCGTGGATCGACCCGATCACCGCGGCGTGCGAGGAGGGTGGGGCCTCCTGCTTCACCACCGGCATCGACCCCGGGTTCGCCAACGACCTGTTCCCGCTCACGCTCATGGGCCTGTGCGGCCGTGTGGACTCGGTGCGCGCCAGCGAGCTGCTGGACTACACCGACTACGAGGGCGACTACGAGGACGAGATGGGCATCGGCCGGCCGCCGGAGTTCACCGCGCTGCTGGAGATCCCCGACCTGCTGATCATGGCGTGGGGGGCCACGGTGCCGATGATGGCCGCGGCGGCCGGCATCGAGCTCGACGACATCACCACCACCTGGGAGAAGTGGGTGACCCCCACCGACCGGCCCAGCGCCAAGGGCGTGGTGAAGGCCGGCGAGGTGGCCGCCATCCGCTTCACGATCAACGGGATCTACCAGGGCCGGGAGGTCATCAGCCTCGAGCACGTCAACCGGATCGGCCTCGACGCCGCCCCGGAGTGGCCGGCCGGCAGCCAGGACGACGTCTACCGGGTGGACATCGAGGGCTCGCCGTCGATCTCCCAGGAGACCTCGTTCCGCTTCACCGACGGCTCCGGACGCGCCCCGGCGGTGGCGGGCTGCCTGGCCACCGGCATGCGCGCCCTCAACGCGGTGCCGTCCGTGCGCGACCTGCCCGCCGGCTGGGTCACCGCGCTCGACCTGCCGCTCATCCCCGGCGTCGGCACCATCCGCTGACGCGGGCCGCTGAGGACCGCTGAAGGTCCCCCGATCCTCCACCGCACCCCCGCCGGTCGACTCCCTCCACCGGCGGGGGTGCGGCGGGCCGCGGCGCGTCGGATCCCCGGCGCAGGCTGCCGCCATGAGCGTCCTCCCGATCCCCTCCGTCGTCCTGCCGCCCGACTGGCCGCGCCGCAGCGACGCCGCCCGCGGCGTCGTCGTCACCGCCCGGGCGCCCCACGTGCCGCAGAGCGGCTGGCGTCCCGAGATCACCCTGCGCCGGGTCCGCGTGCCCGAGCCCGACCTCGAGGCCTGGCGCACCCGCGCCGACGCCGAGCTCGATGCCGCCCTGCAGCGGGTGCAGGTGCAGGAGCTCGACTCCTTCGACCTGCTCGGCGAGCCCGTGCGGTTCCGCCGCTTCCTGCACCGCGAGGGCCTGCTCGACGTCGTCGCCGAGCAGTGGTGCTGGTGGAGCGACGTCCCCGCCCTCGGCCGGCTCGGCACCACCCTCACCTGCACCGCCGCGTGCACCGACTACGAGGAGTGGTGCGACCTCTTCGAGGCGGTCGCCGAGAGCGTCGAGCTCCCCGGGTGAGTCAGGCCGCGCCGTCGGCCGACCGCGTCTCCCGCTCGGCGACGGCGTGGGGGTCGGTGCGGGCGTCGTAGTGCCAGAAGTCCCGCAGCCACAGCGCAGTGGCGCCGACGCCCACCACGCAGGCGAAGCCGCCGCTGGCGATCGCGCCCCGCACCGACCACAGGTCGGCGGTGACGCCGGCCCGCACCTGACCGCCCAGCGGCCCGAGCGAGTAGGACAGCATCTCGATGCCGGCCAGCCGGCCCCGCATCTCCTCGGGGATGGTCTGGCTCCACACGGTGGACCGGAAGACCCCGGAGATCATGTCGGCGGCGCCGGCGAGGGCCAGGAAGACCAGCACCAGGGCGATGTCGGGCATCAGCCCGACGCAGCCGATGGCCGCGCCGTAGCAGGCGGCGGCGATCACGATCGCGCGGCCGTGGTGGTGCACCCGCCCCGTCCAGCCAGAGAGCGCGGTGGCGACCATCGCCCCCACGGTCTCGGCGGAGTAGAGCAGGCCGAGCAGCTCCGGCGCCCGCAGGACCTCCTCGGCGAGGGCGGGGAAGACCACCACGGGGAAGGCCAGCAGCATCGCGGCGATGTCGACCAGGTAGGTGCCCAGCAGGTCGCGCCGACCCACGGCGTAGCGCACCCCCTCGGCGATGCCGGCCAGGCTGGGCGGCGTCGTCTCCGCGCGGTGGGGGTAGGGACGCATCGCCCGGTACAGGGCGCTCGCCACGAGCAGCCCGACGACGTCGACCACGAAGCACCACGCGATCCCCGCCGTCGCGATCAGCACCCCGCCCAGGGTCGGCCCGAGCAGCAGCCCGATCTGCATCCCGGCGCTGGTGAGCGCGTTGGCCGCGGGCAGCTCGTCGTGACGCACCGTGCGCGGCATGAGCGCCTCGCGGGAGGGTCGCTGCAGGGCGCTGGCGCTCGTGAGCACCACCGCCACCACGAAGATCAGCGCGACGTCGGGACGCTCGCGAGCGGCGTTCCAGGCCAGCACCGCGGTGGCCACCGCCTGCACCAGCCCGCTCGCCACCAGCAGCCGGCGCCGGTCCACGTGGTCGGCCAGCGCCCCGCCGTAGAGCCCGAAGACCACCAGCGGCACCAGCTCGACCGCCCCGATGGCGCCCACCGCGAGGTTGGAACCGGTGAGGGCGTACACCTGGAACGGCACCGCGACGTAGGTGACCATCGCGCCGAGGTAGAACACCGACCCGGCCGCGAAGAGCAGCCGGAAATCGCGGGAGGTGCGCAGCGGCGTGGTGTCGAGGCGGATCGAGCGCCAGCGCTCACGCCAGGTCATGGGCCGGTCGTCGGGCCGGTCGTCGGGCAGGTCACGAGGAGCCATCGTGGCAGCCGACGACGCCGCCCCGCACCGGGTTTCCCAGGTGGTTCCCCAGGTGGTTCCCCAGGCGGTTCCTCAGGCCCGGGCGCGCACCCGGATCCGGGCCCCGCGGCGCGGCACGGAGGTGATGTTGCGGACCTTCGGCTCGTCCTCGCCCACGGCCTCGACGTCGAAGCGGGTGAGCACCTCGCGCAGCACCGCGACCCCCTCCATCAGCGAGAAGCCGGCGCCGATGCAGCGCCGTGCACCCCCGCCGAACGGGATCCAGGTGTTCGGCGGCGGGTTCTGCCCCAGGAAGCGGTCGGGACGGAACACCTCGGGGTCGGGGTAGAGCTCGCTGCGCTGGTGGGTGACCACGATCGAGGGGCCGACGGTGGTGCCGGCGGGCAGGTCGTAGCCCGCGATCGTGGCCGGCGCCTGGAGGGTGCGCACGACCATCGGGATCACGGGGTGCAGGCGCAGTGCCTCCTTCAGCACGGCATCGAGCCAGGCGTCGCCCTCGGCGGCGTCGACGCCGTCGCGACGCGCGGCCGCCACGCTGCGGGCGTGCAGCTCGGGATGCCGGCCGAGCTCGTGCAGGGTCCAGGCCAGCGCCGTGGCGGTGGTCTCGTGGCCGGCCAGCAGCAGCGTCACGAGCTGGTCGCGCAGCTCGACGTCGGACAGCGCGTCCTCGGGGCGACCCTCCGCGGCGGCCTCCTGCCCCACCCGGATCAGCCGGGACAGGACGTCGCCGCGCTCGGCGAGGTCGGGCGCCTCACGACGCTCGCGGATCTCGGCGTACATCAGCCGGTCGAGCTCGTACTGGTTGTCGACGGTGCGCTTCCAGACGCCGAACCTCTGCAGGAAGGGGTACCCCCAGCCGAGCAGCACGGTGGGGCTGATGTCGACGGTCGCGTTGACCCGCGGCCGCAGGGCCGCCAGGCGCTGCTCGTCGCTGACCCCGAACACGACCTGCAGGATCACCTCGAGGGTGACGGCGTTCATCCGGTCCAGCGAGCGGAAGGTGTCGCCGTCGGACCAGCGGTCGACCTCGGCCCGGGCCAGGTCGGAGATCATCTGCTCGTACTCGCGCAGCGCGGCACCGTTGAACGGCGGCATGAGCAGCTTGCGGGCCCGCTTGTGGTCGATCGAGTCCTGCAGCAGCAGCGAGTGCTGACCCATGATCGGGCCGAGGATGGCGTTGCCCTTCCCGGCGTGGAACTGCTCGGGGTCGCCCGAGAAGACCTCCTTGGTGTGCTCGGGGCGGGTGACCATCACCAGCGGACGCGACTGCGGGATCAGGTGCACGGTGTAGACGTCGCCGTAGCGGCGCTGCAGCCACGGGTGGAACCAGTGGCGCAGCCGCATCAGGGCGATGGTCTGCACCAGCGCCGGCCAGCGCGGGCCGGGCGGCAGCTGGTCACGCGGGATCCGGGGCAGCGCGCCGCCCGCCGACGGGGCGGCCGTGCGGAACCGGGAGCGGGTCAGGTCGGCGACGTCCGCGAGGCCGTCCGCATCCTCGAGGCCGGCCGCGTTGTCCAGGGTGGTCACGCCCACCACTGTAGGCCGCGGGGCCCCGCCCCGGCGGGCCTCTCGAAGCCCGTGCACCCGCTCCCGAGGCCCGGGGACCGTCAGCCCAGGAACCGCACGATCGCGGCCGGGGTCCCGAGCTCGACGATCCGCTCCCGGGGGTAGAGCACGTAGTGCTGCAGCAGCGCCCGGGCCCGGTCGGGATCGACGAGGAGGTCGGCGGTGCGCACCGCCGTCCAGCGGCCGAGGTCGCGGGCCGCGACGACGGACTCGCGGCCGTCGGCGCCGCGCACGACGGCCCGATCGGTCTCGAAGGCGAGCACGGGGTCGCCGTCGGCCCGGTCGTAGCCGACGACGGCGAGCACGTCGTCCCAGCGGAACCGGGCGGTGGCGCCGCCGGGATGGCGCACGGTCACGTACTCGGCCTCGAGCACCACCTCGCCACCGCCCGCGGCGCGCAGGTCGACGACCTCGCGCAGCGTGGCGAGGACCAGGCCCAGCCCGGCCAACACCACCAGCGCGGCGCGCACGCGGTGCTCGGAGGGCGGGGAGTCGGACAGGCTCCACGCCGCGAGCACGACCGCGACGTCGAGGGTGAGCAGGGCGAGGAACAGCACGGTGCGCCGGTCGGGGGCCCGCAGGGCGAGCACGGTCGCGCCGTCGCGGGTGAGGGGCCGGGCCGTCGCGGGCGCGGCGCCACGGGGCTGCCAGGGCGCGACGCCCACCGCGACGCCCAGGATCGCCACCACCAGGCCCAGCCCGACGCGTCCGGACACCGCCAGGGCGGCCGCCGCCGCCGCGAGCACCCCGGCGAGCAGCAGCCCGGGACCGGCCGACGGCGCCGCGGCGGCCGGCGGCGCCAGGCGGGGCCGGTCCGACACGACGACGCCCTCAGTCCCGCACCAGGCCACGGCGCCGGCCGATGGCAGCCGCCTCGGTGCGGCTGCCCGCACCGAGCTTGGCCAGGATGTTCGACACGTGCACGCTCACGGTCTTGGTGCTGATGAACAGCACCTTGCCGATCTCGCCGTTGGTCCGTCCCTGCGCCACGTGGTCCAGGATCTCCTGCTCACGGGCGGTGAGGCTCACCGCCGCCGGGGCGGCGGGGGCCGGGGCGGACGCGGCACGGCCCCCGGCGGGCGCCGCGACGCGGAGCCGGTCGAGCAGCGGCACCGCCCCCATCCGCTCGGCGGCCTCCCGGGCGTCGGCCGCGGCCACGCGGGCACCCTCGGCGTCGCCGGTGGCGCGCAGCAGTCCGGCCAGGGCCACCTGCACGGCCGCGGTCTCGGGCACGTGTCCCATCGCCCGGAACGCCTGCTCGGCGCGCCGCCAGGCCGCCACGAGGTCCGCGGCGCCGGGCCCGTCCGACCCGTCCGCCCCGGCCAGCCCGGCCGCCCAGCGCACCCGCAGCGCCTCGGCCTCCAGCCGCGCCCCCCAGGCCCGACCCTCCGGGCCCCAGAACCCGCCGGCCTCGTCGATGCGGTCGAGCACCGCCCGGCCGTCGGCGATGAGCCGTTCGGCCTCCGGCAGCCACCGTTGGCGCTCGGCGGCACTCGCGCGGGGCATGGCATCGGCCAGCACGCCGAGCGCCACCGCGGCCAGCCGCACCCGGGCGCTGAACCACTCGTGCCAGTTGCTCGCCAGCACCGCGACGGCGTCGTCGTAGACCGCGAGGGCCTCGGCGGGCTCACCGGCGCGGGCGGCGACGACCATCTCCAGCGGTGCGGCGAGGAGCACCACCGCCCCCTCGCGCCGCCAGAACGGCCGCAGGCCCACCGCGCGGGCGCGGACGTCGGCGCCGCGACCCTGCTGGATCAGCAGCCGGGCGCTGGTGAGCAGCGCCCGCGGGATCGGGGGCGGGAACGGGCCCTCGACCACCAGCACCTCCAGCGCGCGGTCCCACTCCCCGCGCAGGTGGTGCAGCTGCGCCAGGTGCCACCGGGACTCGAACCCGTAGGGGGCCCACGGCAGACCGGAGGCCTCGGCCCGCTCGAGGGCGCTGGCGAACCAGTGCTCGGCGAGGTCCCACTCGGCCCAGTCCTCGTAGCTGCGCCCGAGCAGGAAGCGGCCCCGCAGCTCGGCGTGCACGGCCTCGACCTCCGCGGCCCGGGCCACGGCCTCCTCCAGCGCCCCGCGCAGCCCCTCCTTGGGCCCCGCCTTCTTCAGCCCGCCCAGCGTGGTCATCGCGTCGGAGGCGAGGTCGGGCAGGTCGAGCCGCTCGGCGAGGTCCAGCGCCTCCATGCCGGCCGCCTGCGCCCCGGCGGCGTCGCCGGTGAGGAAGAGCACCTTGGCGTGGTTGGCCAGCACCCGGGCCCGCAGCCTGCTGTCGCCGTCGGGGGCCAGGGCGAGGGCCTCGGCCGAGACCGCGCGCGGGTCGAGCTCGCTCTCGGTGATCGCGATCGCCGAGGCCAGCGCGCTGAGCAGCCGCGAGCGCCGGGGGGCGTCGGCCCGCGGCCCCAGCAGCTCCAGCTGCTCGCTGAGCACCGCGATGGCGCGCTCGAGGTCGCCCATGGCGGTGAGCGCGTCGGCGGCCTGCACCGTGAGCTTGGAGGCGTCGACGCCGAGGTCGGCCAGCGACGGATCGCCGGTGAGCAGCTCCAGGGCCTGCTGGTAGTGGAACGCCGCCTCGTCGGGACCGCCCACCCGCGAGGCCTCGTTGCCGGCCCGGACGCCGGCCAGCAACGCCGTCGAGCGGTCCAGCGCCAGCCGGGCGTGACGGGCCAGCTCGGCCGCCGTGCCGGGCCCCGAGCCGTCGCGCAGGGCGGCGACGTAGCGGGCGTGCAGCCGCACCCGCTCGCCGGGCAGCAGGTCGTCGTAGACCGCCTCGCCCAGCAGCGCGTGGCGGAAGGCGTAGCCGCCGCGCTCGGGCACGAGCACGTTCATCTCCACCGCGGCGCGCAGACCCTCGTCGAGCGCCTCGGGCGCGAGGTCGCTGGTGGCCTCGAGCATCGCGTGGGTCACCCGGCGTCCCGACGCCGACGCGGTGCGCACCACCTGACGGGCGGCGTCCTGGAGCCGGTCCAGGCGCACCAGCAGCAGGTCGGCGAGGTCGGCGGGCACGACCGAGCCCTGCTCGGCGGCGGCGCTCACCAGCTCCTCCACGAAGAAGGCGTTGCCCTCGGCGCGCGCCACGACGTCGCGCCGCTCCCGCTCGGGCAGACCCCCGGGCACCAACTGCTCGATCAGGGCGGTCACGGCGTCGTCCGAGAGCGGGCCGAGCGCGATCCGGTCCACCCCGCCCAGCCGCGACCACTCCGCCACCTGACGGCGCAGTGGGTGGCGGCGATGCAGGTCGTCGGAGCGGTAGCTCGCCACCAGCGCGAAGCCGCCGGCGTCGGCGCGGGCCAGCAGGTAGGACAGCAGGTCGCGCGTGGAGCGATCGGCCCAGTGGCAGTCCTCCACCACCACGAGCAGCCGTCGATCGGCGGCGATCGACTCCAGCAGCGCGTGCAGGCCCCGGAACAGCTCGGCCCGGTCCAGCGACGCACCCGACTCCTCGGCGGACTCGGCCTCGGCCGGTCGGGTGGCCATCACCCGGCGGCCGGGCTGCAGCCGCGCGAGGGCGGGATGGGCGGCCGTCACCGCCGCGACGACGTCGGGCTGCTCGGCCGCGAACCGGCCGACGAGCTCGGAGAACGGCAGGTAGGGCAGGGCGCTGTCGCCGAAGTCGAGGCAGTGCCCGGCCGCGACCCGCCAGCCCTCGGCCACCGCGAGGTCGCGCAGCGCCCGCAGCAGGCGGGTCTTGCCGACCCCGGCGTCGCCCGAGAGCAGCAGGTCGCTCAGCCCATGGGCGGGCCGGGCCGGGCGGACGCCGACCGAGGCCGCGACCTCGGCCAGCTCGGCGTCCCGCCCGACCATCAGCGTGCTGGGGTGGATCGCCACGGGCCCATCCTGACCCATGCGGGCGACCGCCTGGGGCGTCAGTGCCGGCGCCCCGTCCACCGCGCACGACGCGCACTGCCCGCCTCGGCGACCTCGCCCGCGTCGAGGAACGGGATGCGGGTCGCCGCGCGGCGCCCGCGCCGGGCCGACGCGCCTGCCGCCGCGCGCTCGACCCGGTAGTCGATCTCGGCCTGCACCATCCGGGGGTCGATGTAGGACATCGGGGGCTCCTCTCCTCCACTTCGCTCACCTGACACCCCGACCCTCGCCGTCTGAGGTAGGGGCGGACATCGGGCACGTGCCCGATCCCGGGCGGCCGGCTACCTCAGACCCGCCCCTGGCCCGCCTCAGACCGGACTCAGACCGGCCGTGGATGGGATGCGGATGGGATGCTGGCCCGCGTGGAGTTCCAGGACGTCGTCCGGCGCCGGCGGATGGTGCGGCGCTACCGGACCGACCCGATCGACCCCGAGCTGCTCGACCGCGCGCTGCGCAACGCCACCCGCGCCCCCAACGCCGGCTTCACCCAGGGCTGGGGCTTCCTCGTGCTCGACTCCCCCGACGACGTCGCCCGGTTCTGGCGGGCCAGCACCGACGCCGTCGACTCCCCCGGCGCCTGGCTGCGCGGCATGATGACCGCGCCGGTGGTGGTGCTGCCGTGCAGCAGCAAGCAGGCCTACCTCGACCGCTACGCCGAGCCCGACAAGGGCTGGACCGACCGCGACGAGTCGCGCTGGCAGATGCCGTACTGGCACCTCGACACCGCGATGGCGAGCCTGCTGATCCTGCAGACCATGACCGACGCCGGCCTCGGGGGCTGCTTCTTCGGTCTCGCCCCCGGCGCCGAGCCGCGGCTGCGCGCGGAGTTCGGCATCCCGGCCGCGTTCGACCCGATCGGGGTGCTCACCCTCGGCCATCCCGACGAGCCCGCGCCCGACGCCCGGCTCGGCTCCCCCAGCCGCCGTGCCCGCCGGCCCTGGACCGATGTCGTGCACCGGGGCACCTGGACCCCCTGACCTCACCCGATCCGGAGCCGCAGGTCCTGCGTCGTCCCCAGCATCCGGCAGGCGGATCGGGCGGATCGGCCTGCGGAATGCTTGGTGCGACGGGGGACGGCGACCCCACGACCGGGTGGGGGGCGGCTCGTAGGCTGGGCCCGAGATCGCCATGAGTGAAACCAGCCGCCGTCCCGAACCGCTCGGTCCCGTCGAGGAGCCCGAGCTGCTCGCCCCGCGCGAGATCGCCGAGCGGTACCGCGCGGCCGACCGCACCGGCACCGCGCAGGAGGCCGCCCAGGCCCGCATCGGGTCGAAGGCGCGGTGGGTGGAGGAGCAGATCCGGGTCGCGATGGCCCGGGGCGACTTCGACGACCTGCCCGGCGCCGGGAAGCCGATCCCGAACCTCGGCGAGAGCAACGACCCGCACTGGTGGGTCAAGCGGCTGCTCGAGCGCGAGCAGATCACCGGCGTGCTGCCCGAGGCCCTCCAGCTGCGCAAGGACGACGCCGTGCTGGAGGCCGACCTCGACCGGCTCGGCACCGAGAAGGAGGTGCGGGAGGCGGTGGCGGTGTTCAACCGCCGCGTCGTCACCGCCCGGCGTCAGCTCCAGGGCGGGCCGCCGGTGGTCACCCCCACCCGCGACGTCGACGCCGAGGTGGCCGCCTGGGCGCAGCGGCGTCGGGCGCGCCGGGAGGCCCTGCGGGCGGAGGCGGCCCGCGAGGCGCGGACCGGGGCCGACCGCCCGCGGCGACGGTGGTGGGGATCACGGGCCCGCTGAGCAGACGGTCGCCCCGAGGGGTCCTCGGGCGGCGCTAGGGTCGGGGACCATGCGCTCGAGCAAGGACTTCTTCCGACCCCTGGCGGTCGGCGCCCCGGCGCCGCTGCGTGAGATCCCCGCGCGCCCCAGCCGCGCCATCCACTTCTTCGACCCCAGCAACGAGAAGATGGCCGCCAAGATCCCGGCCATGGTCGGCACCGTCGACGTGCTGCTGGGCAACCTCGAGGACGCCGTCAAGGCCGACAACAAGGTGGCCGCCCGCGAGGGCCTGGTGCGCATCGGCCAGAGCACCGAGGGCCTCGGCGGCGCCGACGGCTCCACCCAGCTGTGGACCCGCATCAACGCGCTCGACAGCCCCTGGGTGCTCGACGACCTCACCACCCTGGTGCCGGCGATCGGCCACAGGCTCGACGTCATCATGGTGCCGAAGGTGCAGGGCGCCGAGGACATCCACTACATCGACCGGATCCTGGCCCAGCTCGAGGCCAAGGCCGGCCTGGACCGCCCGATCCTGGTGCACGCGATCCTCGAGACCGCGCGCGGTGTGGCCAACGTCGAGGAGATCTGCGGCGCCAGCCCGCGCATGCAGGGTCTCTCGCTCGGCCCGGCCGACCTCGCCGCCGACCGCCGCATGAAGACCACCCGCGTCGGCGGCGGCCACCCCGGCTACCTCGTGCGCCAGGACCCCACCGACACCTCCCCCGAGGCCATCGAGGGCCCGCGCGCCACGTTCCAGCAGGACCTGTGGCACTACACGATCGCCCGCATGGTCGACGCCTGCGCGATGCACGGCATCTACCCCTACTACGGCCCCTTCGGCGACATCACCGACGTCGTGGCCTGCGAGGACCAGTTCCGCAACGCCTTCCTGCTCGGCTGCGTCGGCACCTGGAGCCTGCACCCCAAGCAGATCACGATCGCCAACCGGGTCTTCAGCCCCAGCGTGGCCGACATCAAGCACGCCCGCCGCGTGGTGGCCGCCATGGGCGACGGCACCGGCGCGGTCATGCTCGACGGCAAGATGGAGGACGACGCCTCCCTCACGCAGTGCCTGGTGATGGTCGAGCTCGCCGAGCGCCTCGCGGCGATCGACCCCGAGCTCAAGGCCGCCTACGACGCCATCGAGATCTGAGGGACTTCCGCGATGACCACTCCCACCGGCTTCACCCCGCTGCGCTCGGTGCTCTACATGCCGAGCTCCAACGCCAAGGCGCTGGAGAAGGCCAAGACGCTGCCGGTCGACGGCATCATCTTCGACCTCGAGGACGCCGTCGCCCCCGACGCCAAGCCCGAGGCCCGCGCGGCCGCCGCGGCCGCCGTCACCAGCGGCGAGTACGGCCGCCGCACCCTCACGATCCGCGTCAACGGCATCGGCACCCAGTGGCACGACGACGACATCGTCGCCGCCGCGCAGGCCGGCCCCGCCGCCGTCGTGGTGCCGAAGGTGAACTCCGCCGAGGAGGTGCTCGGCCTGGTCGCCGCGCTGGAGGCCGCGGGCGCGCCGGAGCACACCCGGCTCTGGGCGATGATCGAGACCCCGATCGCGGTGCTCTCGGCGCTGCAGATCGCGACCGCCAGTCCGCGCCTGGGCGCCTTCGTGCTCGGCACCAACGACCTGGTCAAGGAGCTGTACTGCGAGCACGTGCCCGGCCGCGCGCCGGTGCTGCCGAGCCTGCACACCGCCCTGCTGGCCGGCCGCGCCGCCGGCATCGCGGTGATCGACGGCGTCTACAACGACGTCAAGAACATCGACGGCTTCCTCGCCGAGTGCGAGCAGGGCCGCCAGATGGGCTTCGACGGCAAGACCCTGATCCACCCCGGCCAGATCGAGGGCGCCAACACCGCCTTCGCGCCGTCCGCCCAGGCCGTGGAGGACGCCCGCGGCGTGCTCGCCGCCTGGGAGGAGGGCAAGGACCGCGGCGTGGTCACCTACAACGGCCGGATGGTGGAGAACCTCCACGTCGAGTCCGCCACCCGCACCCTCTCCATCGCCGAGGCGATCGCGGCCCTCGAGGCCTGACCCGGGTCCCCGCGGGGTCCGTCGTCCCAACCGTTCCTGCTGTTTCCGGCGTCGGAAACAGCACAGACGGTTGGTACGACGCCCCCACCCGGGACCGCTCGGTCGGGTGAGGCGACGACGCGGGAGGATCGTCCTATGCCCGGAACCCTCGCCTGCATCGGTGTCGACCTCGCCGACCCCCAGGCCCTGACCGATCTGCTCGACCCCTGGCTGGCCCAGGTGGAGCCCTCCGCGGTGGGCGCGAGCGGCATCGAGACCACCGTGCTGCGCGACGCCAGCGGCGCGATGCTGAGCGTCACCACCGCGGGCGAGGACATCATCGACCTCGTGCCGTCCTTCGCCGGCCCGCTGGG
Source organism: Nocardioides sp. (assembly GCF_964228225.1). Classification (GTDB taxonomy): domain Bacteria; phylum Actinomycetota; class Actinomycetes; order Propionibacteriales; family Nocardioidaceae; genus Nocardioides. The sequence goes on along the minus strand of NZ_CAXQZB010000082.1, from coordinate 11,314 downwards.
GGTGCGGCTGGGCGGCGTGGGTCCCTCGGGGCAGTACCTGCTCGGCGACGTCGAAGACGACGAGGGGCAGGTGCTCACCCGGGTCTGCTTCGACTCCCCGCAGCGGCTGTTCGTGCCGCGCGCCCACGTGCGCTCGATCGCCGGCTCGATGACCCTGCTCGCCGGCACCGCCGCCGTGCACGCCGACGCCGAGGCGTTCACCGCCTCCGAGGCCAGCCTGCTCGGCCCGGCCGAGGACGGCGGCGAGGTGCGCCTGCAGGTGCCCTCGCTGATCGCCTACGGCATGTTCACCCTCGTGGCCGACGGTGAGGAGGCGCCCGACCCCGAGCAGGTGGCCGCCGACGTCGACCCCCGCTGCCGGCTGGTCGGCACGGTCGTGGAGGCCGAGCAGCCGGTGCACTCCCGCACCGGGCAGAGCTTCCACGCCATCACCGTGCAGACCCTGGGCATGAAGCTGGTGGTGTGCGGCCCGGCGTCGCTGCTGCCCGAGTCGCCGCCGGTGGGGGCGGTGATCGAGGCCCGCGGCCTGCTCGTGGGCGACGCCCCCGTGCTCTGGAAGATCCGGCCCCCGAAGGAGCGTCGCGGGCTGCTGCGGCGCCGCTGAGCCGGGCCCCGCGGGGTCAGCGGGCCGGCTGCCAGTCGATGGCGGTCGCCTTGACCGCCAGCCACACCCGGCGTCCGACGTCGAGGGCCAGCTCGGTGCCCGCCTCCGGGGTGAGGTCGGCCACCAGCACCGGACCGGCGTCGGTGGCCACCTCGACGCGCAGCAGGTCCCCGTGGCGCACCACGCCCGTGACGACGCCGGCCCAGCGCCGCCGCGGCGACCCCGTCGGCTCCTCGAGCGACACCGCCACCGCCGAGGGCCGGAAGCAGCCCAGCCGCCCCGCGCCCCCCTCCGGCCCGTCCGGTCCGTCGGGCGCAGCCGGGTCGTCCTCGATCACGTTGAGTCCCACCAGCCGTGCCACGTGGGCGGTCGCCGGCCGCGCGAGCACCTCGCCCGGGGCGCCCTCCTGCACCACCTCGCCGTCCTGCACCACCAGGATCCGGCTGGCCAGCACCGCCGCGTCGACGGCGTCGTGGGTGACCACGAGCGTCACCGCCTCCAGGGGCGCGAGGTGGCGCACGAGGTCGGCGCGCAGGGCGGTGGCGACACCGACGTCGAGCCCCGCGAAGGGCTCGTCGAGCAGCAGCAGGCTCGGCCCGGGGGCGAGCGCCCGGGCCAGGGCCACGCGCTGCGCCTGGCCGCCGGACAGCTGCCGGGGCCGCCGGCCGGCGAGGTCCTCGATGCCGAAGCGCGCCAGCCAGTCGCGGGCGGTGGCGGCGGCCTCGGCGGTGCTCGCCCCGCGGGTGCGCAGCCCGAAGGCGACGTTCTCCAGCGCGGTGAGGTGGGGGAAGAGCAGCTGGCCCTGGAACGCCATCCCGAGCCGTCGGTCGGGCACGAGCACCGGCGGGCGCCCGGCGCCGGACCAGCGCCGGCCCGCGACCTCCACCGGGCCGACGTCGCCGAGCAGCCCGGCCACGGCGTGCAGCAGGGTGGACTTGCCCGCACCGTTGGGTCCGAGCACCGCCACCACCTCGCCCGGGGGGAGGTCGAGGGCGGCCCGCAGCCGCCCGGGCACGACGACGTCGCAGCGCAGGCCGCGGGGGGTCTCCGCGCCGCTCATCCGCCGACCCCCGGTCGCAGCCACCGGTCGCGCAGGGCGCCGAGGACCAGGATCGAGACGAGGAGCAGGATCAGGCTGAGCGTGCGGGCGACCTCGGGGTCGCCCTGCAGCTCGGTGTAGATCAGCGACGGCATGGTGCGCGTGGCGCCGGGATAGTTCCCGGCGAAGGTGATCGTGGCGCCGAACTCGCCCAGCGATCGGGCCCAGGCCAGGGCACAGCCCGCGGCGAGGCCGGGCAGGGCCAGCGGCAGGGTGACGCGGCGGAACGTCGTCCAGCGGTCGGCGCCGAGGGTGGCGGCCACGGTGTCGAACTCCGCGCCGGCGGTGCGGAACGCCCCCTCCACCGCCAGCACGAAGAACGGCAGGGCCACGAAGGTGTGCGCGATCACGACGGCGGCCGTGGTGTAGGGGATGCGCACCCCGAACGCCTCCGCGAGCGGCTCCCCGACCAGCCCGCGGCGGCCGAGGGCGGCCAGCAGCGCGACGCCCGCCACCACCGGGGGGAGCACCAGCGGCACGACGATGAGGGCCCGCAGCGCCGCGAGGCCGCGGAACCGCGCCCGGGCGAGCACCCACGCCAGCGGCGTGCCGAACAGCAGGCACAGCACCACCGTGCACGCCGAGGTCAGCGCGGTGAGCCGCAGCGCGTCGCGGACCTCGGCGGTGCCGACCAGGTCGAGCAGGTCGCGCCACGGCGTCTGGAGCAGCAGCGCCAGCAGCGGCACCACGAGGAACACCACCGCGACCGCCGCGGGGAGGGCCAGCCAGGCCGGCGCGCGTCCGAGCAGTGGCCGCATGCGGACCTCAGGCGACGGGGCCGAAGCCGGCGTCGGCGAGCACCTGGCGGCCCTGCTCGGAGAGCACGAGGTCGAGGAACTCCTGGGCGAGGTCGGGCTCGGCGGTCTGGGTGAGCAGCGCGATCGGGTACTCCTGGCGGGCGTCCTCGGCCCCGGGAAGCTCGACGGTGCGCACGGCGTCACCGGCGGCGACGGCGTCGGTCACGTAGGTGACGCCGGCGTCGGCCTCGCCGGAGGTGACCTTGGCGAGCACGGCCTTGACGTCGACCTCCTCGCTGGCCGGCGGCGCCGTGACGCCGGCCGCGGGCAGCAGCGCGGCGGCCGCCTTGCCGCAGGGGGCGGTCTCGACGCACACGACGTAGACGACGCCGTCGCGGTCGAGGTCGGTGACCGTGGTGATGTCGGCGGGGTTGTCGGCCGGCACCACCAGGGTGGCGGTGTTGGTGGCGAAGACCGTGGCCTCGCCGCGCACGGCGCCGGCGTCGGAGGCCTCCCCCATGGTCGTGGTGTCGGCGGTGGCGAGGATGTCGGCGTCGGCCCCCTCGGCGGCCTGCGCGGCCAGCGTCGCGGAGGAGTCGAAGGCCAGCCGCACGTCGACGCCCTCGTGGCTGGCCTCGAAGTCGGCGGCCAGCTGCTCGAAGGTGTCGGTGAGCGAGGCGGCGGCCAGCACGGTGATGGTCTGCTGGTCCTCCTCCCCGCCGCACGCGCTGAGCAGCGGGCCGAGGGCGAGCAGGGCGAGGGCGATACCGAGGTTCTTCCGCGACATGGCAGCGATCATGACATGACGACCCTCATACTCGGCGGGGGCCGGCGCTGGTGCCGCCGCAGGCCGGGTCCGGCGTCACGCCTCCACGATGACGGTGGTCGCCTTGACCACCGCCGTGGCCGGCACGCCGGGCGCCAGGCCGAGGTCGTCCGCGGCCTCGCGACTCATCAGCGAGACGATGCGGAACTCCCCGCACGCGAGCTCGACCTGCGCCATCACGCCGTCCCGCTCGACCGACACGACGACGCCGCTCATGCGGTTGCGGGCGCTGGTGCCCTGCGGCCGCGGCAGGTGCTCGGCGAGCAGCTCGGCGAGCCGGGCGCGCGGCAGCACCCGCTGACCTCCCTGCCGGTCGAAGGCGATCCGCCCCTCCGCCTCCCAGCGGCGCAGGGTGTCGATGCTGACCCCCAGCGCGCTGGCCACCTCGCCGATCCGCACGACATCCGCCACGTCCGCCACCCTAGGTCTCAGGACCCCGGTGCGGACGCGGGACCCGTCCGATCCGGGTCGCGCGCGGCGCGACGGGCGAACCCCGATTCGCATGTTCAGATACCCCCGCGGGCGTCCACCCCGCAGGCTCGGATAGGTGCCGCGCCGCGAATGCGCTTAAGATGCCCCCGATTGTCCTGGTCGCCTGAGGGGAGGCGGCCCAACCCTTAGGAGCACTCCTTGCGTCGCCTCATCCCTGCTGCAGTCGCCGTGGTCGCCGTGACCGCCGTCGCCGCCAGCACCTTCGCGGCCCCGACGTCCGCGGCGCCCTCCAGCGCCCCGGCCGTCTCGGCCAAGCAGATCAAGACCAAGTTCCAGATGGGCGGGTACGCCTACGGCACCCGCGTGACTGGTGACCTCGTGCCGCTGGGCTCCGCCCAGACCGGCTACGCGGTGATGGGCTGCAACCGGTTCGCCGGCAAGACCCGCACCAACTTCGTCGAGGGCACCGAGATCCCGGGTCTCGGCACCGTCTCCGGCGTCAAGACCAAGCTGTGGACCGAGCAGAAGGGTGCGACCACCACCCAGTACTCGATGCACTCGATCGCCAAGATCGAGCTGCTCGACACCCCGCTCGGCTCGCTCGATATCCGCGGCGTCTCGTCGCTGAGCCAGGCCTTCAGCAAGGCCGGCAAGTTCGGCGGCAAGGTGGAGAACTCGATCGCCAAGATCGTCTTCACCCCGCCGATCGGCGACCCGCAGGTCCTCGACATCCCGACCCCGAACCAGCCGATCATCATCCCGGGCCTGCTGCGCCTGGACCTCGGCCGCCAGAAGATCGAGAAGGGCGCCGACTTCGCGCGCGCCTTCGGCAACGTGCTGCGCCTGCAGTTCGCGCCCACCAACACCGTGGCCGTGATCGGCGAGACCGCCGCCAAGATCGACCTGGCCCGCACCCGCGGCCTGTTCAACGGCTACGGCGCCGGCCTCGAGGTCAAGGTCCTCGACAACGTCGCGCAGGTCGGCCGCAACGCCTTCCAGCCGATCCCCTGCGTGGGCAGCGACGGCGAGCAGCTCGTCAGCGACCTCGTGGGCGCCGACCTCACCCCGCTGCTGACCACCGGTGACGTCGCCGGCGTGCAGCGCTCGGGCATCAAGCCGCTCCCCTACGCCACGGTCGCCGGCAAGGTCGCCGAGGTCAACATCGGTGACGGCTCGCTGATCATCAAGGTCGCCCAGGGCGTCGCCGACGTGCGCCGCACCGCCAGCGGTGGCCTCGACATCTCCACCAAGGGCACCCACGTGGGCGAGATCATCGCCAACGGCCAGTCCTACGACCTCGACCAGCTCGGCGAGATCGAGATCCCCGGCCTCGCCAAGCTCGAGGGCAAGGTCGTGGAGAAGCTCCGCAACGGCGTCAAGGTGATCGCGCTGCGCGTGACCCTGCTGGACGGCACCCTCGCCCAGGTCGACCTCGGTGTCGCCAAGGCGAAGATCCGCCCGACCACGCGCTGATCGTTCCGGAACCCCACCAGGACGACTCGACCGCCCGCTCCGGGCCTCCACGTGAGGCTCGGGGCGGGCGGTCCGCCGTTCCGGGCGGAAAAACCTGAAACCTATTCAGTTTCACGTCCGCGGCGCCTACAGTGACCGGGTCCCAGCCGGGACGATCCGCTCCCCGGAGGTCACACCGTGTCGACGCCCGCCCCGTCCCAGCCCCACCCCTCCCCCGTGCCGCCGGCCGGCCGGGAGGCGCGACGCCTCGGCGTCGCCCTGGCCACGGCCGTCGTCCTCGTCGCCACGGCCCTCGCCCTGCCGTCCTCGGGCGTGGAGCGCACCGAGAGCCTGCGGGCCTCCTACGAGGCCTCCAAGGCCGCGCGCGGGCTGCCCCACACCGACCCCGCCGGGACGCCGCTGCACACCCACGACCCGCGGTTCAAGAACGCCCTGGCCCGCGGCGGCGAGAGCGGCGCCCAGACCCTGGCCCCCGCCGACACCGCGCGCACCCGGGCGGCGCAGCGCTACGTGGCCCGCGAGCGCGCCCTGCCCGACCCGACGCTCACCACCACGGCGGTCCGGCGTGCCCTGCCCCGGGTGCCCACCGACCGGTTTGCCATGGCCGGCGGGTGCTACACCCTCACCGCACCCGACGGCACCGGGCTGCGGCTGCAGGGCCGCGCCGCCGGCACCGGCCGTGCCCAGGGGCTGCGGTTCCAGGCCACCGACCTGGGCCGCTACCTGCTCTACGCCGGCCCCGGCCGTTTCGTCGGCGACGTCGACGGCGCGCTGGGGGTCGCCACCGCGCCGTCTTCGGCCACCGACTGGATCGTGACCGCGCAGGGCGAGGGCTTCGCCTTCCGTCTGCCCGGCGGCGCCGCGCTCCAACTGTCGCGCTCGGGGGCCCGCCTGGGCGATCGCCCGACGCCGCTCGCGCTGCGCCTGGGCCGCGGCTGCGCGGTGTTCCCCGAGTCGCAGATCGACATCACCGGGCGCCCGTTCGCCGGCACGACGTCGTTCCAGGAGGTGCGCGGGTTCGTCGACGCCCACACCCACGGCATGGCCTTCGAGTTCCTCGGCGGGCGGGCCCACTGCGGCCGCCCCTGGCACCCCTACGGCGTCACCTACGCCCTGGTCGACTGCCCCGACCACGCCGCCACCGGCGGCTACGGCGCCGCGCTCGAGACGTTCCTGTCCGGCGAGCCCTCCCACGACCCCGTCGGCTGGCCGACGTTCAAGGACTGGCCGGCGCCGGAGTCGCTCACCCACGAGGGCACCTACTACCGCTGGATGGAGCGCGCGTGGCGCGGCGGGCAGCGGCTGTTCGTGAACCTGCTGGTCGAGAACAACAAGCTGTGCCAGGTCTACCCGCTGAAGAAGAACTCCTGCGACGACATGGACTCCATCCGCCTGCAGGCCCGGCGCATGTACGAGTTCCAGGACTACATCGACGCCCAGTTCGGCGGCCCCGGCCGCGGCTTCTACCGGATCGTGACCGACCCCTTCCAGGCGCGTCGGGTGATCAACGCCGGCAAGATGGCGGTGGTCATGGGCATCGAGACCAGCGTGCCCTTCGGCTGCACCTTCAAGGCGGTGCTGGGCACCGACGTGCCGGCCTGCACCGCCGCCGACATCACCCGCCAGATCGGGGAGATGCACCGGCTCGGGGTGCGCCAGATGGAGCTGGTCAACAAGTTCGACAACGCCCTGGGGGGAGTCGCGGGCGACAACGGCACCACCGGGGTGATCGTCAACGGCGCGAACTTCCTCGAGACCGGCACCTTCTGGGACATGCGGCACTGCGAGCCCGCCGACGGCGAGAGCGCGGACAAGACCCAGTACGCCCTGCCCGACAGCGGCCAGCCCGCGCAGGACGCCCTGTTCGGGGCGGTCGGCGAGCTGTTCGGCGGCCTGCTGCCCGCCACGCCGCTGTACCCGGCCCCGCTGCACTGCAACCGCCGCGGTCTCACCGGCCTGGGCGAGCACACGATCCGCGAGCTCGTGCGGCGCGGCATGATCTTCGACCCCGACCACCTCAGCGTGAAGGCGCGCCAGGCGGCGCTGGACGTGATCGAGCGCGTCGACCACCCCGGCGTCATCTCCTCCCACTCGTGGTCGACCGCCGACGCCTACCCCCGGATCTACCGCGCCGGCGGCTTCATCACCCCCTACGCCGGCGACTCCACCGGGTTCGTCGACAAGTGGCGCACCCACGTGGGCTGGGCCGACGAGCGCTACTACTGGGGCATCGGCTTCGGCGCCGACATCAACGGCCTCGGCGCCCAGGGCGACCCGCGCGGCGCCGACGTCCGCAACCCGGTGACCTACCCCTTCACCGGCCTCGGCGGGGTCCGCGTGTCCCGGCAGCACGCGGGGCGTCGGGTCTACGACATCAACCGCGACGGCGTCGCCCAGTACGGGCTGTATCCCGACTGGATCGAGGACCTCACCAAGGTCGCCGGCCGCCGCGGCGCGGACCTGTTCGACGACATGGCGCGCGGCACCGAGGCCTACCTGCAGATGTGGGAGCGCTCGGTGGGCGTGGCCCCCGACTCCTGCCGCAACCCCGACCTGGCGCGCACCCCCGCGCAGCTGCGGCGGCTCGTGCGCCCCGGCATGACCACCACGCAGGTGCTGCGCGCGGTCGGGCAGCCCTACCGCCGACTGGGCCGGGAGTCCGGCGTGTGCGTGCGCGGCGCGGACGCCGGCGCGCGGGCGATGGCCACCATCAGCTTCTCCCCGGCCGGGCGCGTGATCGGCCTGCGCGCCTGACCCCGCTCCGGCATGACGCAGGTCACGCCCCCGCCGAAGTTACCTCTCGGTAGGATTTCACTCACCCGATGCGCGGCAGACGCGACGCGGGTGTGTCACTAGGCTCGCCCTGCCCGCCCGGCAGCAGTCGAACGAACGGGAGCACCCCAACCGCATGTTCCAGATCATCGCCATCATCATCACGCTCGGCATCTCCGTCGTGGCGATCGCCGCCACGACGAAGGCCGTGCGCACCATGCTCGGTGTGATGAAGCAGGGCCAGCCGGCCCTGAACCGCACCGACGAGCCGTTGAGCCGCACCGTGACGATGGTCAAGGAGACCTTCGTCCACACGCGGATGCTCCAGTGGCACTGGGTCGGCGTCATGCACTGGTTCGTCTACGCGGCGTTCCTGCTGCTCAGCACCGCCGTGCTGGCGGGCATGGTGCAGGTCTTCGACCCCGAGTTCGCCTTCCCGGTGTTCGGCCACTTCTTCCTCTACGAGTGGGCCAGCGAGGGCCTCGGCGTCCTGAGCACGATCGGCATCGTCTTCCTCATCGCCTACCGCCAGATCAACCACCCGCGGCGCAAGGGCCGCCAGAGCCGCTTCTACGGCTCCACCCAGTGGCAGGCGTACTTCGTCGAGGTGATGGCGCTGGTCGAGGGCGCGGCGATCCTGTTCATCCGCGGCGCGGAGTACAACCTGGGCCAGCTCAAGGGCGAGACCGAGAAGTACTCCGGCTTCCACTTCCCGGTGAGCCAGTACTTCGGCAACCTCTACTCCACCACCAGCGAGACCGCGCTGGAGAACACCATCATCGCGATCGCGATGTTCAAGGTCGTCCTCGCGATGGTCTGGCTGCTGGTCATCGCCAACAACATCACCATGGGCGTGGCCTGGCACCGCTTCACCGCCTGGCCCAACATCTGGTTCAAGCGCGAGTCCTCCGGCGGCACCGCCCTGGGTGCGGTCAAGCCGCTCACCTCGGCCGGCAAGCCGATCACCCTCGACGACATCGACGATCTCGACGAGGAGGCCGTGCTCGGCGTCGGCCGGGTCGAGGACTTCTCCTGGAAGGGCATCCTGGACTTCACGACCTGCACCGAGTGCGGTCGCTGCCAGAGCCAGTGCCCGGCCTGGAACACCGAGAAGCCGCTGTCCCCCAAGCTGCTCATCACCGGGCTGCGCGACCACGCCTACGCCAAGGCGGCCGGCGACCCCGCGCACACCGAGCGCGCGCTGATCGGCGCGGGCGAGGAGAACGACTGGTTCTACAACCCCGACGGCGGCGACTTCGCGATCAGCGAGGACGTGCTGTGGTCCTGCACCAACTGCGGCGCGTGCGTGCAGCAGTGCCCCGTGGACATCGAGCACGTCGACCACATCGTCGACATGCGCCGCTACCAGGTGCTGGTGGAGTCCAACTTCCCCGCCGAGCTCAACGGCCTGTTCAAGCGCATGGAGAGCAAGGGCAACCCCTGGGGCATGTCCCCCACCGACCGCCTCGACTGGGCCAAGGGCCTGGAGTTCGACGTGCCGGTGGTGGGTGAGGACCTCGAGGACCTCTCCAGCGTCGAGTGGCTGTTCTGGGTCGGCTGCGCCGGCGCCTACGAGGACCGCGCGAAGAAGACCACCCGTGCGGTGGCCGAGCTGCTGCACATGGCCGACGTCTCCTTCGCGGTGCTCGGCAACGGCGAGACCTGCACCGGCGACTCCGCGCGCCGGGCCGGCAACGAGTTCGTCTTCCAGGCCCTGGCCCAGCAGAACATCGAGGTGCTCGGCGAGGCCAAGGCCACCAAGGTCGTCTCCACCTGCGCCCACTGCTTCAACGCCCTGCGCAACGAGTACAAGCAGCTGGGCCTCGAGCTCGACGTCGTGCACCACACCCAGCTGCTCAACCGCCTCGTGCGCGAGGGCAAGCTGACCCCGGTCAAGGACGGCGCCGGCGCCCACAAGCGCTCGATCACCTACCACGACCCCTGCTTCATCGGCCGCCACAACGGCGTCTACTCCCCGCCGCGCGAGCTGCTCCAGGTGCTGCCCGGTGCGCAGGTCGTGGAGATGGAGCGCAACTCCGAGCGGTCCTTCTGCTGCGGCGCCGGTGGTGCTCGCATGTGGATGGAGGAGAACCTCGGCTCGCGGATCAACATCAACCGCACCACCGAGGCCATCGAGACCGGCGCCGACCAGATCGCCGTCGGCTGCCCCTTCTGCCGCGTGATGCTCTCCGACGGCCTCACCGCCGCCCAGGACCAGGGCACCGCGCGGCCCGAGGTCGAGGTGCTCGACGTCGCCCAGATGCTGCTGGCCTCGGTCAAGGGCGAGATGGCCACCAAGCTCGCTCCCAGCAGCGCCCCGGCGCCCGCGGCCGGCGGTGGCGGCACCGCCACGCTGGTGAAGGAGGAGACCACGGTCGAGGCTCCCGTCGCCAAGGCGGCCCCGGCCCCGGCCGAGGTCGAGGTCGAGGAGCCGGTCGCGAAGGCGGCGCCGGCCGGCGGCTCGGGCGGCGGGCTGTTCGACGACCCGTCCGCGCTGCTGGGCGACGCCCCGGCCACCGAGGCCAAGGCCGCTCCGGCCGGAGGCTCGGGCGGCGGCTCGCTGTTCGACATGGGCGGCGACGCTCCCGCGGCCCCGGCCGCTCCCTCCGGCGGCTCGGGCGGCGGCTCGCTGTTCGACCTCGGGGGCGAGGAGACCCCGGCGCCCGAGGCGAAGGCGGCCCCGGCCGCCCCGGCGAGCGGCGGCGGGTCGCTGTTCGACATCAGCGCTCCGGCCGAGGAGGCCGCCCCCTCCGCAGAGCCCGCCCCCGCGGCGGAGGCAGCCCCGGCCGAGTTGGCACCGGCTGCTCCGGCCGAGTCGATCCCGTCGGGCGGTTCGCTGTTCGACATCAGCGCTCCCGCCGAGGCCCCGAAGGCCGCCCCGGCTCCCGCCGCCCCGGCTGCCGAGACCCCCGCGGCTCCCGCCGCGGAGGCCGCGCCGGCCAGCAGCATCCCCTCGGGCGGCTCGCTCTTCGACATCGCCGCCCCGGAGCCCGCGGCCGAGGCACCGGCGAGCACCATCCCCTCGGGCGGGTCGCTGTTCGACATCGCCGCTCCCGAGCCGGCCGCAGCTGCCCCTGAGACCTCTGAGGCTGCGGCGGCAGACCCCGAGCCGGAGGCCGAGGCGGCCGTCGTCGAGACGGCCGAGGAGGCTCCGGCCGAGGAGGCCGTGGCCGAGGAGGCTCCGGTCGAGGACGCGCCCGCGGAGGAGCCCGCCGCTCCGGCGGCACCGGTGTCGTCGGGTGAGGCCCACCAGCCGAAGACCGACGTCGACATCCACGGCGCCGGGTCGCTGTTCGACCTCTGAGGCATCCGCACCACCGGCGAGGGCCGGCGCCCCGGCGGGGGGCGGCCCGCGCGGGGGCCGGGGGGCG
>NZ_CAXQZB010000081.1:0-86020 GCF_964228225.1 Nocardioides sp. | reverse complement strand
GCGGAGTCCCTGGGCGGCAGCGACATCACCACGGCGCCCCCGGCGCCCGGGGAGCCCGAGGGCGGCGCCCCCGCCGGACCCGTGCCCCCTCGTCGCGGCCCGCCGGCCCCACCGGGGACGGCGGGCCGCGGTGCGTCCGCGGCTCCCGGGGTGGTCGTCGTACCAACCATCCCTGCTGTCTTCGAGCTCGGAAACAGCAGGAACGGTTGGTAAGGCGACCCCCCGACGGTGACCCGGGAGTGCGAGTGTCAGGGGAGGGCGAAGGTGGTGGGGCCGGCGCGCACGAGCAGGCCGTCGGCCAGCAGGGAGTCCAGGCAGCGGGCGCGCTGCACGGGCTCGTCCCAGGCCGCCTCCAGGCGGGAGGCGTGCACAGGGCCCTCGGCGTCGCGCAGCACCGCGAGCAGCCGGCCGCGGCACTGCCGGTCGGTGCCGGCCCAGCTCTGCGGCTTGCGCAGCGGTCCGTCGTAGGGCGGTCGGCCCGCGGCCACCCAGGCGCACGACGTGCGGACCGGGCAGGCGGTGCAGCGGGGCGCGACGGCGGTGCACACCAGCGCGCCGAGCTCCATCAGGGCGATCGACCAGGTGGCGGCCGTGGGCTCGTCCGCGGGGAGCAGGCCGGCGGCGAGCTCACGCTCGGCCTTCGTCACGCTGGGGCCGGGCTGTTCGCTGCCCGCGACCGCCCGCGCCAGCACGCGGCGCACGTTGGTGTCGAGCACGACCTGGCGACGGCCGTAGGCGAAGGTCGCGATCGCCGCGGCGGTGTAGTCGCCCACCCCGGGCAGGGTGAGCAGCTGCTCGTAGGTGTCGGGCACGGCGCCGTCGAACTGCTCCACGATCGCCGTGGCGGCGGCGTGCAGGCGCAGCGCCCGGCGGGGATAGCCCAGCCGTCCCCAGGCCCGCACCGCCTCACCCGGGGCGTCGGCGGCGAGGTCGGCCGGCGTCGGCCAGCGCTCCAACCACGCCTCGTGCACCGGCACCACCCGGGCCACCGGGGTCTGCTGCAGCATGAACTCCGAGACCATCACCGACCACGGGCTCGCCTGCGGCCCCCGCCACGGCAGCTCGCGCGCGTGGGCGTCGAACCACGCGATCAGGGGCTCGTGGAGGGGCTCACGCTGCTCGTGATCGGGGTGGACGGGAGTGCTGCGGGACACGACCGGATTCTCCCCGGAGCGCCTCCACCCGCCGGGGGCGGGGGCGAATTAACGTCGGACCCCATGAGCCCCCGTGGACCGCTGCCCGCGTCGGTCTATTGGCGTCGCCGGATCGTGGTGCTGGTGGCCGTGAGCCTGCCGGTGCTCGGACTGGTCAACCTCGTGCGGGGCGGCGACGGCCCGCCGGCGACTTCGCAGGGGACCACCGCCGCCGCCGGCACCGCCCCCGGGGACACCGCCTCGACCGAGGACGCCACCGGGGCCGCTGAGCCGTCCGCGGACGGCGCCGGGAAGGGGCGGGGCAAGAAGCAGGACCAGTCCGGGACCACCGATCCGGCCGAGAGCACCGACCCGACCGGGACCACGGCGCCCGTCGAGCCGGTGGAGCCCGTCCAGCCCGTGCTGCCCACCAGCTCGGGGCCCTGCGACGACGCCGAGGTGCAGGTCGAACCCTTCGTGGCGGGTGCGGTGGCCGGACAGCCGGTGGTGATCTCCCTGCGCCTGCGCACGACCACCACCGCGGCCTGCACCTGGCAGGTCGACGCCGACCACCTGGCGCTCAAGGTCAGTGCGGGTGCGGACCCGGTGTGGGCCAGCTGGGACTGTCCCCGGCAGATCCCCGGCCAGTCGGTCACGGTGTACCGCGACACCACCACGACGCTGGACCTGGCGTGGAACGCCCGGTTCTCCGAGGTCGGCTGCCCGGCGCAGCCCGCCTGGGCCCAGGCGGGGGAGTACACCGTGCGGGCCGCGGCCTACGGCGGCGAGCCCTCCGACGAGGTCACCTTCACCCTCGCCGAGCCCACGGCCCCCTCTCGCTGAGCCCGGGCCCGCTGAGCCCGGGCCGCTGAGCCCGGCCCGGCTCGGACGTCGGGCTCAGACGTAGCGCTCGAGGATGGTGGACTCCGCCAGCCGCGAGAGACCCTCGCGCACGCTGCGGGCCCGCAGCTCGCCCACGCCCTCGACGGCCTGGAGGTCGTCGATCCCGGCCGAGAGCAGTTTCTGCAGGGTGCCGAAGTGGTCGACGAGTCGGTCGATGACCGGAGCGGGCAGGCGCGGCACCTTGGCCAGCAGCCGGTAGCCGCGCGGGGCGACGGCGCCGTCGAGGTGTTCACCCGCCCCCATCTCGAGCACCTTGGCGGTGGCCGCGGGGTCGACCAGCTCGGTGGCCGAGAGCGCGGCGAGGCGCCCGAGCAGCGTCTCGGGGCTCTTGCTGCGGCGCCCGCCCGGCACGTAGTCGCGGATCAGCAGCTCGCGCTCGCCGTCGAGGCCGGTGACCAGCTCCTCCAGCTGCAGCGACAGCAGGCGGCCGTCGGTGCCCAGCTCGAGCACGTAGTCCTCGATCTCGGCCGCGATGCGGGTGACCATCTCCAGCCGCTGGGCCACGACGGCGACGTCGCGCACCGTGACGAGGTCCTCGATCTCCAGGGCCGAGAGGGTGCTGGAGACCTCGTCGAGACGCAGCTTGTAGCGCTCGAGGGTGGCCAGGGCCTGGTTGGCGCGCGAGAGGATCTGGCCGGAGTCCTCCAGGACCCGCCGCGACTCCCCGACGTAGGCGGCGATGATCTGCATCGACTGCGACACCGAGATGACCGGGTGCCCGGTCTGGCGGGCGACGCGGTCGGCCGTGCGGTGTCGGGTGCCGGTCTCCTCGGAGGGGATGGTGTGGTCGGGCATCAGGTGCACGGCCGCGCGGATGATCCGGGTGACGTCCTTGTCGACGATGATCGCGCCGTCCATCTTGGCCAGCTCGCGCAGACCGGTGGCGGTGAACGGCACGTCGAGGGCGAAGCCGCCGGTGGCGATCGACTCGACCAGTCGGTCGTGGCCCAACACGATGAGCGCGCCGGTGCGGCCGCGCAGGATGCGCTCCAGGCCGTCGCGCAGCGCGGTGCCCGGCGCGGTCTGGGCGAGGGTCGCGCGCAGCCGCAGCTGTTCGTCGCCGCGATCGGTGGTCCGATCGGTCACGGGGGCCTCCAGGGTCGTGGTGCGCTCATCGTATCGGCGCCGGGGCGCCGGGGCCCGTGGGTTGTCGTCGCGCGCCGCGGGCAGATCAGCCCCGCGGGCCGTGCCCCGGTCCCGCGGAGCCGGTCTCGGGGAGCAGGCTCAGGGTGCGCAGCGCCTCGGCGACGTGGGCGGCCTCCACCACCTGCAGGTCGCCGACCGGCTCGGGGCGCGAGCCGGGAGGACGCGCCCGCTCCCACGGCACGATGGCGGCGCGGAAGCCGAGGCGGTCGGCCTCGGCCAGGCGCTGGGGGAGGTCGCGCACCCGGCGCAGCTCGCCGGCCAGGCCGATCTCGCCCAGCGCCACGATGCCGGGCGGCAGGGCGGTGCCCTGGGAGGCCGAGGCGATCGCCACCGCGACGGCGAGGTCGCTGGCCGGATCGATCACGCGGGCGCCTCCGACGGTGGAGGCGAAGACGTCCTGGGAGTGCAGCCGGATGCCGCAGTGCTGCTGCAGCACCGCCAGCACCATCGCGATGCGAGCACCGTCCAGGCCCGAGGTGGTGCGGCGGGGGCGCTCGAGCGGGGACGGGGTGACCAGGGCCTGGATCTCGGCGGGGAGCGGGCGGCGGCCCTCCAGGGTGACGGTGATGCAGGTGCCGGCGACCCGGCCCTGGTGCTGCTCGATGAACAGGCCGGTGGGGTCGGTGACGGCGTCGATGCCCTCGGGGCCGAGGTCGAAGCAGCCGACCTCGTCGACCGGGCCGAAGCGGTTCTTGACCGCGCGCAGCATGCGGAACCGGCTGCTGCGCTCGCCCTCGAAGTGCAGCACGACGTCGACGAGGTGCTCGAGCACGCGCGGGCCCGCGATCGAGCCGTCCTTGGTGACGTGGCCGACCAGGACGGTCGCGATGCCGCGGGTCTTGGCCACCCGCACCAGTGCCGCCGAGACCTCCTTGACCTGGGTGACGCCCCCCGGTGCGCCGTCGGTGCCGGCGGCGCCGATGGTCTGCACGGAGTCGACCACCAGCAGCTCGGGGCGGACCTGCTCGACGTGGGTGAGCAGGGCGCCCAGGTCGGTCTCGGCGGCGAGGTAGAGCTCGGGCTGCACCCCGCCGGTGCGCTCGGCGCGCAGCCGCACCTGGCCCGCCGACTCCTCGCCGGTGACGTAGAGCACCCGACGCCGGGTGCGGGCGGTCTGGGCCGCGACCTCGAGCAGCAGCGTGCTCTTGCCGACCCCCGGCTCGCCGGCGAGCAGCACCGCCGCCCCCGGGACCATGCCGCCCCCCAGCACCCGGTCGAGCTCGGGCACCCCGCTGGTGCGGAAGGTGGCGTCGCTGATCGGGACGTCGCCGATCGGCACCGCGGGGGCGCTCACCGGCGCCGCGGCGGTGAGGCCCGAGGCGGCAGCGGCCTCGGCGACGGTGCCCCAGGCCTGGCACTCGCCGCACCGCCCCACCCACTTCGCGGTCTCCCAGCCGCACTCGCCGCAGCGGTAGGCCGGACGGGCCGGTCTGGGGGTCTTGGTCGCCATGTCGAGCACGCTAGCCGTCGCCGCCGACAGTCCCGGTGCGCCGCCCTGCCCCGGGGCGCGGCGGGGCGTGCGTATCCTGTGGATCGGCAGCATTGGATCGATCCAGAACCATCGAGCGGAGGTGTCCACGGTGGAGCGTCCCGCCCGCGTCGTGCGCACCGGCGCACCCGCCCCCACCCTGGCCGACGTCGCCGAACGCGCCGGGGTGTCGCGCCAGACGGTGTCCAACGCCGTCAACAACCCCGACCTGCTGCGCGCCGACACCCTCGCCCGGGTGCAGGAGGCCATCGCCGAGCTCGGCTACCTCCCCAACCGCGCGGCCCGCAACCTGCGCACCCGCGCCTCCCACCTGGTCGGACTGCGGCTCAGCCCCGTGCTGGAGGGCACGGCGACGGCGGTCATGGACCGCTTCGTGCACTCGCTGGTGTGGACCACCCGCGAGACCGGCTACCACGTGCTGCTGTTCAGCGGCACCGACGACGCCGTCGTCGACGGCTACGACGACCTGTTGCGCTCGACCGCGGTGGACGCCTTCGTGGTGACCGACACCTACCTCGGCAACCCGCAGTCGGCCTGGCTGCGTGAGCGCCGCGCCCCCTTCGTGGCCTTCGGCCGGCCCTGGAACGACCCCGGTGCCCGGCACCCGTGGGTCGACGTCGACGGCGCCGCCGGCACTGCCGAGGCCACCCGTCACCTGCTCGACCGCGGCCACCGACGCATCGCCTGGATCGGCTGGCGCAAGGACTCCTGGATCGGGGAGGACCGCCGCTCGGGGTGGAGCCGCACGCTGCACGAGCACGGCCTGCCCGGCACCGGCCTGGCCGCGCGGGTGGAGGACACGGTGAGCAGCGGGCGCGAGGCCAGCGCCTGGCTGCTCGACGAGGCCCAGCCCTCCGCCTTCGTCTGCGCCTCCGACACCCTGGCCATGGGGGTGCTGCACACCCTCGGCGAGCGCGGCCTGCGTCCCGGCCACGACGTCGCCGTGGTCGGCTTCGACGACTCCCAGGTGGCCCAGCTCGTGCCCGGTGGTCTCACCTCGGTGCGCCAGCCGCTGGAGGAGGGGGCGGTGGCGGTGGTGCGGGCCCTGGAGGACCTGCTGGCCACGCCGTCGCGGGTGCGCGAGGGCCGCCTGCTCTCGCCCTCGCTCGTGGTGCGCGGCTCGACCGTCCCCTGAGGGGTCGCCGCCAGGTCGTTGTCACCAGCGGAATGCACCGGTTCCGGCCCAGAACCCGACCATTTCGCTGGTGACGACGGGGAATCAGAAGGTGCGCGACCAGAGGTTGACGGCGTAGTCGACCTTGAGCCCGGTGTGGTGGGCCAGCGCGCGGTCGGCGGCGGCCGGGGGGAGCTCGAGGCGGACGACGGCCTCGAGGTCGGCGCGGGTCTCGAAGCGCCAGCCCATGTCGATGCTGGCGCGGGTCCAGCCGCGCAGCGAGAAGAACCGCTCGATCTCGGCCGGCGGCGGCAGGTGGGGGTAGCCGGCGCGGAACCAGGCGCCGAAGGTGGAGCGCGAGCCGTCGTTGTCGATGATCAGCGCCGTGCCGCCCCGGCGCACGACGCGGTCGAGCTCGGCGAGTCCGGGCTCGCAGCCGGGGCCGAAGAAGTAGGCCCAGCGCACGTGCACGACGTCCACGCTCGCCGCGGGCAGCGGGACCCGTTGGGCGGTGCCGGGCAGCAGCTCGACGTTCTCGCAGCGCCGGGTGCGGCGCCGGGCGAGGGCGAGCAGGTCGGGGTGCGGCTCGACGCCGACCACCCGCGCCGCGTCGGCGGCGAAGAGCGGGAGGTGGAAGCCGGTGCCGCAGCCGAGGTCGAGCACCGTCGCACCGGCCCAGTCGACCCGCTCGCGCATCGCCGTCCAGAGCCGGCCGTCGGGGTCGACGGCGCGGTTCTCGACCTCGTACAGGTCGGGACGACGCCAGATGTTGGGGCTCTCGATGGCCCCCGGGAGCGGCTTCAGATGCGGTGTCAGATCCGGACGAGCCCGCCGGGTGTCTGCACCTGCGCGGCGAGGATGCCGGGCGTGCCGTGCGGGGCGACCCACTCGACCTTGACGTCCTCCAGCGGCGCCTCGACGGACTCGCCGAGCCACTCGCTCACCCGCTGCGGGTCGCCGGCGATCTCCAGGCAGGCCAGCGACACCGCGCCGTCGGCGCCCGCGGAGGGGTGCAGCGCGGCCGGGCTCTCCCACTGGATGAAGAAGGGCAGCTGCGGGTCGGCCAGCAGGCCGTTGACGCCGATCTGCTTCCACTTCAGCTCGGTGCCGTCGGGCTTGTGGCGGTTGCCGGCCACCGCAGCGCGACCCAGGCGGGTCTCGACGGGCGCGATGTCGGCCACCGCGACGACCCAGCCCAGCCAGCCGCCGCCGAGGGCGGAGCGGGCCTTGACGGCCTGGCCGAACGGGGCCTTGTCCGAGGCCGGGTGGTCCAGCGCCTCGACGACCTCGAGGTAGGTGCCGTCGGCCAGGGCCAGGGTCATGTTCCGGGTGCCGAAGCGGGGGTGGACCCCGCCGTCGGCGAACTCGCAGCCCAGCAGGGAGCCGATCCGTGCCGCGGTGGCGGCGAGACCGTCGGGGCCGGCGGCGTAGGAGAGGTGGTCCAGGCGCATGTCGTCATTGTGTGCGCCCTCCTGCGGCACCCCGACGGCGGGGTCGGAGTGTCTCGACGTCGAGACACCCGCGCGGGTGTGGACGGAACCGGGTGGGGGGTTGCTCAGGTCGCGGCCGGACCGCGCGGCGCGAGCGTCGCGGCCGTGGCGGGGTGCAGCGCGAGCGGGCCCCGCGGCCCGCGCGTGGCGAGGTGGTCCTCGCAGTGCCCGACGAGGACGTCGTAGGCGGCCTGCCCCATCAGCGCCACGAGCTCGGCGCGGTGGGTGAGGTAGACCGGCTCGGGCGCGGTGTGGGCCTCGGTGTTGGCCGAGCAGTACCAGTCCAGGTCGTGGCCGCCGGGGCCCCACCCGGCGCGCTCGTACTCCCCGATGCCGACCTCGGTGTAGGTGGTGCCGTCGGGGCGCTCGACGTCGCGGAAGGTGCGGCGGATCGGCAGCTGCCAGCAGACGTCGGGCTTGGTCTCCAACGGGTGCCGGCCCCGGGCGAGCGCGAGACCGTGCAGCGCGCAGCCGGCCTGCTCGCCTGCGGGGGAGTCGACGCCGCCACGGTTGTGGAACACGCAGGCCTGCTGGTCGTCGACCACCGCGGTGCGGGTCTTGCGCGCGCCCTCGTCGTCGACCTCGACCCAGTCCTTGCGGGTGACCCGCCGGCCCGGGTGGCCCTCCCAGGTGGCGGGGGTCAGCTGGGCCACGAACGCCGCCACGCGACGCTCGTCGTCCCGGTCGGAGAAGTGGGCGCCGAGGGTGCAGCAGCCGACGTCGGGGGCGTCGGCGTAGATGCCCGCGCACCCCGAGCCGAAGATGCACTGGTACCGGCTGGTGAGCCAGGTGAGGTCGCAGCGCAGCACCTCGGAGGCGTCGGCGGGGTTGGCGAACTCCACGAAGGCGCGGGGGAAACCCAGGTCGACCTCAGGCACGTCGGCGAGCCTACGGCTACGGTGGGCCCATGCGCCTGGGCGTCCTCGATATCGGCTCGAACACCGGGCACCTGCTCGTCGTCGACGCCCACGACGGTTCCGCGCCGCTCCCGGCGCACTCCTACAAGCAGCCGCTGCGGCTCGCCGAGCACCTCGACGACGACGGCGCGGTCACCCAGGCGGGCATCGACGCGCTCGCCGCGTTCGTCGGGGAGTCGGTCGCGCTCGCCGAGGACAAGGGCTGTGAGGAGCTGCTGGCCTTCGCCACCTCGGCCGTGCGCGACTCGCGCAACGCCGACGACGTGCTGGCCCAGGTGCGGCGGCGCACCGGGGTGGACCTCGAGGTGCTCTCCGGTGAGGACGAGGCCCGGCTGACCTTCCTGGCCGTGCGCCGCTGGTTCGGCTGGTCGGCCGGCCGGCTCGCCGTGTTCGACATCGGCGGCGGGTCGCTCGAGATCGCCGCCGGCGCCGACGAGACCCCCGACGTCGCCTGGTCGCTGCCCCTGGGGGCGGCCCGGCTCGCGCCGCGGCTGGGCACCGTCGTCGTCGACGTCCAGCGCGCCTCGGAGGGTCTCGAGGCCGAGCCGGTGCACCCCAGCGGCGTGACCCTGGAGGAGACCGGGCCCCGGCGGGTGCTCACCGGGCTCACCGGGCTCACCGAGGAGGGCCTGCGCGAGGTGCGCCGTTCCATCCGCGCCGACATCGCCCGCGACGCCGGCAACCTGCTGCGCGCCGGCGCCCCCGACCGTGCCGCGGCGACGTCGAAGACCTTCCGCTCCCTGGCGCGGATCTGCGGTGCGGCGCCCTCGGGCGACGGCCCGCTCGTGCGACGCCGGCTGCCCCTGGCCGAGCTGCGCACCTGGATCCCCAAGCTCGTCGCGATGAGCCCCGAGGAGCTGGCCGCGCTGCCCGGCGTGTCCGCCTCGCGCACCCACCAGATCGTGCCGGGGGCGCTGGTGGCCGAGGCCTGCATGGACATCTTCGACCTCAGCTCGCTCGAGGTGTGCCCGTGGGCCCTGCGCGAGGGCGTGATCCTCGAGCGCATCGACCGGCTGCGCGACCACTGAGCCCCCGATGAACACCCGCGAGGACACCTGCGCCCCATGACCCGGATCGGCCTCTCGACCTCCTCGGTGTACCCCGAGTCCACCGCGCACGCCTTCTCCTACGCCGCGCTGGTGGGCTACGACGCCGTCGAGGTGATGGTCGGCATCGACGCGCTGAGCCAGCAGACCTCCGCCGTGCTCCAGCTGGTCGAGCACCACGGCGTGCCCGTGT
Organism: Nocardioides sp.; assembly: GCF_964228225.1. Lineage (GTDB taxonomy): Bacteria > Actinomycetota > Actinomycetes > Propionibacteriales > Nocardioidaceae > Nocardioides. The sequence goes on along the minus strand of NZ_CAXQZB010000081.1, from coordinate 76,589 downwards.
GCGCGGTGCACGCCCCCTGCCTGCTGTTCACCCAGCGGGTCTGGGGCACCGAGCCCTGGGGCAAGCTCGAGCGCTCGGCCGAGATGGCGCACGCCGTGGGGGCCGAGGTCGTGGTGGTGCACCCGCCGTTCCGGTGGCAGAAGGAGTACGCCCGCGACTTCGTGGACGGCATCGCCGCGCTGGAGAACTCCACCGGACTGCGCTTCGCGGTGGAGAACATGTACCCCTGGCGCGCCACGCGCCGCCGGGGCGCGGAGATGTACCTGCCCGGCTGGGACCCCTCGACCGAGAACTACGCCAACACCACCATCGACCTCTCCCACGCCGCGATCGCCCAGGACGACGTCATCGCCATGGCGCAGCGGCTCGGCTCCCGGCTGCGCCACATCCACCTCACCGACGGCACCGGCTCGGCCAAGGACGAGCACCTCGTGCCCGGGCGGGGCGTCATGGGCGCCGCGGCGTTCCTGCGCCACCTCGCGGCCACCGGCTTCGCCGGCGACATCGTGCTGGAGATCAACACCCGCCGCTGCCAGGACCGCGAGGAGCGCATCGCCGACCTGCGCGAGTCCCTGGAGTTCGCCCGCACCCACTTCGTGCCGGCCGGGGTGTCCGACGGGCCTGCCGGGTCGGGACCGGGCCCGGCGTAGCCTGCTGGACATGTCACTGCTGCGCCAACCCATCCTCCTGGTGTCCCGCAGCGCCCGGTTCCGTCGGCTGGTCACGAGCCTGCCGCTGGCCTCCGGGCTGGTCGCCCGCTACGTCCCCGGCGAGCACACCGCCGACGCCGTCGCCGCGACCGCCGAGCTCGTGCGGGGCGGCCTCGCGGTCACCCTCGACCACCTCGGCGAGGACACCACCGACCCCGGCGACGCCGACGCGACCGTCGCCGCCTACCGCGACCTGCTGTCCTCCCTCGCGGCCGCCGGCCTGGCCCACCAGGCGGAGGTGTCGGTGAAGCTCTCGGCCATCGGCCAGGCGCTGCCCGACGGCGACCGGCTGGCTCTGGAGAACGCGCGGATCATCTGCCGCGCCGCCCGCAACGTCGGCACCACGGTGACCCTCGACATGGAGGACCACACCACCACCGACCGCACCCTGGCCACGCTGCGCGAGCTGCGGATGGACTTCCCCGAGACCGGTGCGGTGCTGCAGGCCTACCTCCACCGCACCGAGGCCGACTGCCGGGCGCTGGCCCACGAGGGCTCGCGGGTGCGGCTGTGCAAGGGCGCCTACGCCGAGCCCGAGGAGGTCGCGTTCACCGACCGGCTCGAGGTCGACCGTGCCTACGTGCGCTGCCTCAAGATCCTGCTCGCGGGCCAGGGCTACCCCATGATCGCCACCCACGACCCGCGGATGATCCAGATCGCGGCCTCGCTGGCCAGCCGCTACGGTCGGGCTCCGCGCACCTACGAGTTCCAGATGCTCTACGGCGTGCGCCCCGAGGAGCAGCGGCGCCTCGCGGCGGCCGGTGAGACGGTGCGGGTGTACGTGCCCTACGGCGAGCAGTGGTACGGCTACCTCACCCGGCGCCTCGCCGAGCGTCCGCAGAACCTCGCCCTGTTCCTCCGCTCCCTGATCTCCACCCGCTGATCCTGTCGCCCGCGTCCCGCTCTCCCGAGGAGTCCCCATGACCAGTCCCGCACCCGCCACCGGCCGCCGCACCGCCATCATCGGCGCCGGCGTGATGGGCGAGACCCTGCTCTCGGGACTGGTGCGCGCGGGCCGTCGGGTCGACGACCTGCTGGTGGGGGAGAAGCGGGCCGAGCGGGCCGCCGAGCTGGAGGAGCGCTACGGCGTCGCCGTCGTGTCCAACCGCGAGGCCGCGGCCGCCGCCGACACGGTGGCCCTCGTCGTCAAGCCCCAGGACATGGTCGACGTGCTGCGCGAGATCGCGCCCGACCTGCGGGCCGGCCAGCTGCTGGTCTCGCTCGCGGCCGGCATCACCACCGAGACGATCGAGGCGCACGTGCCCGAGGGCGTCGCCGTGGTGCGGGTCATGCCGAACACCCCCGCGCTGGTGGACGAGGGCATGGCCGCCATCTCCCCGGGCCGCCACTGCGAGGAGCCGCACCTGGTGGAGGCCGAGTCGCTGCTGGACTCCGTGGGCCGCGTCGTGCGGATCCCCGAGCGGCAGCAGGACGCCGTCACCGCCATCTCCGGCTCGGGCCCCGCCTACATCTTCTTCGTCGTGGAGTCGATGATCGAGGCCGGGGTGCACCTCGGGCTGCCGCGTGCGACGGCCTCGGAGCTGGTCATCCAGACCCTGGTCGGCTCGGCCAAGATGCTGCGCGAGACCGGCACCCACCCCACCGTGCTGCGCGAGCAGGTGACCTCCCCCGGCGGCACCACCGCCTCGGCGCTGCGCGAGCTGGAGGTGCACAAGGTGCGCGCGGCGTTCCTGGCGGCGATGGAGGCCGCCCGCGACCGCTCGCGCCAGCTGGCGGCCGGGGACTGAGGCGCCGTGACGCCCCGCTCGGGCGTGCCCTGGGTCTGGGGCGCGCGCCGCGAGGAGTGCGGCCCGCGCCGCGCCGACGAGCTCGTCCGCCCCGGCCGCACCCCGCGCGCGATGGTGCGGGCGGTCGACGTCGCAGCGCCGGTGGCCGTCGTGTGGCGCTGGCTCGGGCAGCTCGCCGTGGCGCCCTACAGCTACGACTGGATCGACAACCTGGGCCGCCGCAGTCCCCGCACGCTCACCCCCGGATGCGAGGAGATCGTGGTCGGGCAACGGATGGCGATCGTCTTCACCGTCACCCACGTGGAGGAGCATCCCGACGGCGCCCGCTCCTGGAGCGGGGTCACCGGTCCGCGCGGGCAGTCGGTGGCCGGACGCACCGGCGTCACCTATGCGGTGCTGCCGGGCGCCTCGGACGCCCGGAGCCGGCTCGTGTGCCGCATGGTCACCGACGCGCCCGCGCCCGTGGCCCACGCCCTGGCCTGGGGGGACCTGGTGATGATGCGCAAGCAGCTGCTCACCCTCGCCGCCCTCGCGGCCGGCACCGCCGGGTAGCCGCGGACCTCTGGCATGCTGCGGTGCGTGGAGACCTACCGCACCCCGGACGACGCCTTCGCCGCCGTCGAGTTCCGTCCCGCCTCCTACGCCGAGGTCACCGACCCCGATCGACCTGAGGACGGTCCGACCCTCCGGATGGCCTACGTCGACGCCGGCCCCCGCGAGCCCGGGACCCCGGTCGTGGTGCTGCTCCACGGCGAGCCGACGTGGTCCTACCTCTACCGGCACGTGATCGACGAGCTCGTCGCGGCGGGCGTGCGCTGCATCGCCCCCGACCTGATCGGCTTCGGGCGCTCCGACAAGCCGCTGGCCACCACCGACCACAGCTTCGCCCGCCACGTCGAGTGGGTGCGGGAGCTGCTGTTCGACCGGCTCGCGCTCACCGACGTCGTCGTGGTCGGCCAGGACTGGGGCGGCCTGATCGGCCTGCGCCTGGTGGCCGAGCACCCCGCGCGGGTGGCGAAGGTGGTGGCCGCCAACACCGGACTGCCCACCGGCGACTTCGACATGCCCGAGGTGTGGTGGATGTTCCGTCGCGCCGTCGAGAGCGCGCCCACCCTCGACATCGGCCGGTTCGTGGAGGCCGGGTGCGTGCGCCCACTCGCCGACGCCGACCGGGCCGCCTACGACGCGCCGTTCCCGGTGGAGGAGGCCAAGGCCGGGCCGCGGGTCATGCCGACCCTGGTGCCGACCCGCCCCGACGACCCCGCCACCGAGGCCAACCGGGCGGCCTGGGAGGTCCTCACCGCCTGGGAGAAGCCGTTCCTGGTGGCCTTCAGCGACTCCGACCCGATCACCGGGCCGATGGCGGGGCTGCTGCAGCAGCTGATCCCCGGCACCCGCGGCCTGACGCACCCCACCCTCACCGACTCCGGCCACTTCCTGCAGGAGGACAGCGGCCCCGAACTGGGGCGGGTCATCGCGGACTTCGTCACCGGCTGAGCCCCGGAGCGGGAGCTCAGCCGTCGGTGGGCTCCCAGCCCGGCGGGAGACCGACCGCGCCGAGGCAGGCGCGCTCCTGGCAGGTGGGGAGCAGCACGACCGCGGTGGTGCCGCCCCGGTCCTCGCTGCGCAGGGTGAGGTCGCCGCCCCAGCCGCGGGCGAGCGTCGTCGCGGCGGCCAGGCCCAGGCCGGGGCCCTGCACCTGCTGGGCCCGGGCGTTGGAGGCGCGGAAGAACGGCGCCCCCACCCGGTGCAGCTCGGTGGCCGGCACCCCGACGCCGTGGTCGCGGACCTCCAGGGTCAGCGCCCGCCGCCGCGGCGGGTCCGGCGCGTGGAGGTGCACCTCCACCGAGGTGCCGTCGGCGGAGAACTTCACGGCGTTGGAGAGCAGCCGGTCGAGCACCTCGCGCAGGTCGTCGGCCGGCACCGCCACCAGCGGCAGGCCCGCCGGGGCCTGCGGCGTCTCGGGGCCGCCGCCGGTCACGACGACGTCGACGCGGCGCTGCCCGCCCCAGGTCTCCGCGACCTCGAGGGCGAGGGCGACGGCGTCGACCCCGGGACCGCTCGACGTCGCGAGCCGCTGGTCGCCCGTGGCCCCGGCGCCCAGGCGAGCGATGCTGTGCACGATGGCGTCGAGGCGTTCCAGGCTCCGCTCGGCCCGCTCCAGCAGGCCGTCGACGCCGTCGATGCCGCGGTCCTCGAGGTCCTCGCGCAGCAGCTCCTGACTCATGCCCAGCACGGTGAGCGGCGTGCGCAGCTCGTGGTTGAGGGTCTCGAGCAGCTCGGCGCGCAGCCGGTCGAACTCGGCGCGGGCGCGCTGGTCGGGCGTGAGCTGGTGGGAGGCGGTGGCGTCGAGCGCCCGGCCGAGGGCGTCCGCGACCGCCCGCAGCGTGCCGAGCTCGCGGGGCGTCCACGGCCCCACGGCCCGCCGCCAGATGGCGAGGGCCGCCGGCTCGCCGATGCGGTGCACCGGGAGTGCGGCCACCGAGCCGTGGCCCACCCGTCCGGTGAGGTCGTGGCGCGCCGCCGCGGTGAGCGTCGTGACCCAGGGCCGGCCCGTCGCGCGGTCGTGGTCGGCCACGACGTCGGCCAGCGGACCGGGCTCGTGGTACCAGCACTCCTCCACGCCGGTGAGGCGCAGGACGAGGTTGACCGCCGCGGCCACCAGGGTCTCGTGGCGCACCTCCGGCACCCCGGCCAGGCCGGCCTCGCCGAGCACCTCGGCGACGAGGTCGAGGGTCACCGTGTCCAGCCCCGCACGGGGTTCGGGGAGCGGGGCGACGTCGACCACCCGTCCAGCATCGCCGGTCGGACTCAAGGAGATCCGGTCGGGATCGACAAGATCGCGACCAGACGGGCGGCGCGCGGGGGTGTCGCTACTGCGCGACCGAGGAGCGCCAGCGCGCCCACTCGTCGGTGGCGTCGGCGGCGGCCTGCTCGAGGGCGCTGAGCTGTCGGGGGGTCCACGCCAGGCCCTGGCTGGCGGCGTGCTCCATGCCCTCGGCGAGCTCGGCCAGGGCGTGCCCGCCGAGGAGCCGGGCGCCTGACTTCAGCGTGTGCACCAGACGGCGACGCTCGTCGGCGGCCACCAGGGTGCGGGTGGCGGCGAGGCGCTCGGGCAGCAGGTCGAGGTAGTCGCTGAGCACCTCGGCGGCCGCGTCGGCCCCGCCGAGGTCGAGGGCGAGCCGGTCCAGCGGGGCGGGGTCGACGGCGGCCGTGCCCGGGGCGCGACGGCGTGCTCCCGAGAGGTGGTCGGAGGGACGACCCGGGTCCCGGGAGGGGACGGCGGATCCACTCCACTGGGTGGGGTCCATGGCGTGGTCGAACCTAGGCACTGCACCGGCTCGCCCGGAAGGGGTGGGGCGGCACCTTGTCGGAATCCATACCGGATCTGGCCGCGCGGGAGCACGGGTTGCCTCATGCTGTGGGGGTGAACGTCCCGGTCCCGTCCGTCCCCTCCGCCTCCGGGCCCGTTCCGCGCGGGCGCGCGGCGCTCCTGGGGGTCCTGCTGACGGTGGTCGTCGCCGCGCTGCTCGGTGGCTGCGGGAGCGACGCGGCGCCGGCCCCCAGCCCCACCGACGCCACGAGCGCGGTCGACCTCACCGTCGTCAGCGAGGCCAGCCTGCGGCCCGGGGACGCGGTGCCCCCGCCCACCGGCCCGGTGCTGCTCACCGTGCGCGGCGGCACGACCACCAACGTGGGCGAGGAGCTGCAGCTCGACCGCGACCTGCTCGAGCGGCTCGGCGTGATGTCCTACGAGGTGCAGGACGACGACGCCACGGGGCAGCTCGCGACGTTCTCGGGGCCGCTGGTGCGCGACCTGCTCGCCGTCGCCGGCGGTGACGCCACGATGATGCACGCGGTGGCCCTCAACGACTACGTCGTGGACGTGCCGGTCAAGGACGCCCAGGACCTCCCGCTGCTGCTGGCCACCCGGATGGACGGCAAACCGATGTCAGTGGCCAACTACGGCCCGACCCGGTTCGTGTACCCGAGCTCGGGCTACGACCTCGACCCGGCCGTGTACGACCCGCGGGCCATCTGGCAGCTGGCCACCATCACGCTGAAGTGAGCGCCCGACCCGGTGGTGGTGACACCCTCGGGTCGCGGGCGCGACGGGACGTGAGCGGGCGGCTGGTCGTGCGGGAGGTCGAGGGGGAGAAGGTGGGACGGATGGGTGGAAGGCGGCCCACGACGGCGCGCGGGTTCGGCCGGATGCTGTCCCGCGCCCGCAGCTCCGGCGCCCTCGTGGCGGCCCTCGGCGTCGTCCTGCTCTCCGGCGGGGTGCTGCTCGGGGCCGAGCTGCAGGACCAGACCCGCGAGCTCGACGACCGCCTGACGATCAGCGCCGACCTCGTCAACACCAACGTGCGCACGCTCAGCCAGGCCCAGCGCGAGCTGCTGCGGCTCAAGGCCCTGATCGCCACCGGCGCGCCGCTGCCCTCGGTGGACACCCAGCAGCAGTTCGTCACCCAGCGCGCCACGGAGTCGGCGCTGGACCAGCAGCTGACCACCCTCGGCTCGACCGACCTGCTGCAGCTGGCCCGCGACGCCCGCACGACGTGGGAGGAGAAGGTCCGCCCCCTGGTGCTCCAGGCCGCCCGCACACCCGTGGGCAGCCCCGAGCGCGAGGCTGCGGCGAAGCGGATCGACGAGCTGGAGCTGACCTACAACCTGCTGGTGTCGCAGGGCGAGATCTACCGCCGCACCCAGGCGGCGGCCCTCGACCGCGCCAGCCGCGGTCTGCTCGACCAGACCGGCGACCTCACCCGCTGGGTCGGCCTGCTGGTGGCGGCCGGCATCGGCTCCACCGCCGTGGCGGGCGTGCTCGCGGTGCGGCTCAACCGGCAGCGCGCGGCCACGGTGCGCCGGCTCAGCGCCGCCAACGACGAGCTGGCCTTCTTCGGCCGCGTGATGGCGGCCAGTGAGACGATGCTGCTCGCCGGTGGCCCCGACCGGCGCACGGTGTGGGTCAACGACGCCTTCCTCACCTTCACCGGTTTCTCGGCCGGCGACGTGCTCGCGCGCCCCCTCACCGCGGTCCTGCCCGCGGCGGCGGCCGATGCCGAGCAGGTGGGGTCGATGACCGAGGCGGCGGAGGCCTCGCGGCCGTGGCGCGGGGAGCTGGAGTGCCGGCGCCGCGACGGGTCGACCTGGATCGCGGCGATCGACCTCTCCCCGGTGCACGGCGAGGACGGCGAGGTCGAGGGCTTCTTCGCGGTGCTGACCGACGTCACCGAGCGGCACGAGGCCGAGCGGCTGCTCGACCGGGCCCGCCGCGCCGCCGAGCAGTCGGCGGAGGAGAAGTCGCGCTTCCTGGCCACGATGAGCCACGAGATCCGCTCGCCGCTCAACGCGGTCCTGGGCCTGTGCGACCTGCTGCTGCTCACCGAGCTGGACCCCGAGCAGCGCGACTACGCCGAGACGGCGCACCGCAGCGGCAGCCACCTCCTGGCGCTGGTCAACGACGTCCTGGACTTCTCGGCACTGGAGTCGGGTCGCGTCCGGCCCGACTCGCTGCCCTTCGCCCCGCGCGCGCTGGTGGAGGAGGTCGCGCGGATGTTCGCCCCGCAGGCCGACCTCGCCGGACTCACCCTGCTCACGGCCGTCGACGCCGCCGTGCCCGCGCAGGTGCGGGGCGATGAGATGCGGCTGCGCCAGGTGCTGGTGAACCTGGTCGGCAACGCCTTGAAGTTCACCGAGCAGGGCTCGGTGGAGGTCCGTCTCAGCGCGACCGGCGGCGGGGGTGCCGGCGACGGCCTGCGCCTGCACGGCGAGGTGCGCGACACCGGCATCGGGATGCCGTCGTGGCGGGTGCCGCACCTGTTCCGCTCCTTCGTGCGCGGCGACGCCTCCAGCACCAGCGAGCGCGGAGGCACCGGGCTGGGGCTGGCGATCTGCCGTCGTCTCGTCGAGGCCATGGGCGGCACGATCACCCTGGAGTCCGAGGTCGACCGCGGGACCCTCGTGCGCTTCGACGTGGCCGTCTCGGCGGTGGTCGCGCCCGTGCGGGCCGCCACGGCGGAGGGGGCGCCCGGCCTCGGTCCCGACCTGCGCGTGCTGGTGGCCGAGGACGACCCGGTGAACACCAAGGTGGTCGTGCGGATGCTGGGTCGGATCGGCGTGACCCCGGAGGTCGTGGCCGACGGCGCCGCCGCGGTCGCGCGGATCACCGAGGCCGCCGACCCGGCCGACGCCGCCGACACCGCCGACGGGACGCCGGCGCCGATCGAGGTGATCCTGATGGACGTCGAGATGCCGGTGATCGACGGGCTGCAGGCCACCGGCCAGATCCGGGCCCGCACCGACCTGCCCCAGCCGTGGATCATCGCGCTCACCGCGAACGCCCTGCCCGGGGACCGCGAGCGGATGCTGGCGGCCGGGATGGACGACTACCTCAGCAAGCCGATCACCGTCGACGCGCTGGCCGCCGCGCTGGCGCGGGTGCCGGTGAGCACCGCCCCCACGACGTCGGACTGACTCAGGCGGCCGCGCCGCCCTCCTCCGCGGTGCCCGCGGACGTCGCCGTCCCGGGCGCGGCCGCCGAGCCCGGGATGCCCGGGCTGGAGGGGTCGGCGGGGTTCCCGGTCGGCACCGCGGGCCGCGCCGGCGGGTCGCCGACCAGGCCGACCAGCGCCGAGAGCGCCACCCAGGCGATGCCGACGGCGATGAGATAGCGCGTGAGGGCGACCTCCAGGGGCAGGGTGCCGTCGACGACGGCCTGCCACAGCGCGGAGGAGGCCAGCAGCGCCGCGGCGCCGAGGACGGGGGCGGAGAAGGGGCTCATGCGGGGACCTCCAGGCTCTGCGGGGTGACGACGCCGGCCGAGCGCACCTGCGCGCTGCCGGTGATCTCGCGGTAGGACAGGACGGGCAGTCGGTCGATCGAGGGCCGCACGAGGCGGCGGACCGCGGCCCGCAGCTGCGGGGCGCACACCAGGACCGGGCGCAGGTTGCGGTTCTCGGCGGTCGTGAGGTGGTGGGCCAGGTTGGTCATCAGGGCCTGCATCAGGCCGGGGTCGAGAGCGATCACCGGGCCCTGGTCGCCGGCGCGCAGGCACTCCAGCAGGTGCTGCTCCAGGGTCGGGTCGAGGCTGATCACGTGCACCGCGCCGTCCTGCACGTACGGGGCCACCACGGCGGGGCCGAGGGCGGCGCGGGCGGCGTCCACGAGGCCGTCGATGTCCTTCGACACCTGGGCGCGCAGCGAGAGCGCCTCGAAGATCCGCACCAGGTCGCGCACCGAGATGCGCTCGTCGAGCAGGCACTGCAGCACCCGCTGCACCTCGCCGAGCGAGAGCAGGGCGGGGGTCAGCTCGTCCACGACGTTGGGGTGGGTGCGCTTGACGACGTCGGCGAGCAGCCGCACGTCCTCGCGGCCCAGCAGGCGCGCGGCGTGGGCGCTGACGACCTCGGCGAGGTGCGTGGTGATGACGGCGCTGCGGTCCACGACAGTGGCCCCGGACAGCTCGGCCTGGTGGCGCATCTCCAGCGGGATCCACTTGGCCTCGAGGCCGAAGACGGGCTCCTGGGTGGCCTCCCCGGGCAGCGAGCCCAGGAAGTCGCCGATCGCCAGCACGGTGCCGGGCGGCGCCTCGCCGCGGGCGACCTCGATGCCGAAGAGCTTGATGGCGTAGGTGCGCGAGGGCAGCGCGATGTCGTCGCGGGTGCGCACCAGCGGGATCACGATGCCCAGCTCGCCGGCCACCTTGCGCCGCAGGCCCTTGACCCGTTCGAGCAGGTCGCCGCCCGCGGCGGGATCGACGAGGTCGACGAGGTCGGCCGAGAGCTCCAGGCCCAGCGGATCGACCTGCATCTCCTCGGCCAGCGACTCCGGGAGGTCCGGGCCGCCGCCGAGCTGGGGGGTGTCGACGGCGAGCGCCGGCGTGCCGTCGGGCAGGCGTCCCGCCTTGGCGCCCCCGCTCTCGTCGATGCGCGCGGAGACCAGCAGCAGCGTGCCGCCGACCAGCAGGAACGGGATCTTGGGCATCCCCGGGATCAGGCACAGCGCCATGCCGGCGAAGCCCGCCACCTGCAGCGGAGCCCGCTTGGCCAGCAGCTGCTTGAGGATGTCGGAGCCCATGTCGCCGTCGCCGTCGGGGTCGCCCGCGCTGCGGGTGACGACCAGGCCGGTGGCGACCGAGAGCAGCAGGGCGGGGATCTGGGAGACCAGGCCGTCGCCGATGGAGAGCAGCGAGTAGGTGGTGACCGACTCCCCGGCCGACATGCCGCGCTGCACCATGCCGATCGTGAAGCCGCCGAGCAGGTTCACCAGCGTGATGATGATGGCGGCGATCGCGTCGCCCTTGACGAACTTGGAGGCGCCGTCCATCGCACCGTAGAAGTCGGCCTCGGCGTGCACCTCCGCCCGGCGCCGCCGCGCGGTGTCCTCGTCGATCAGGCCGGAGTTGAGGTCGGCGTCGATGGCCATCTGCTTGCCGGGCATGGCGTCGAGGGTGAACCGCGCGCCGACCTCGGCGACGCGGCCGGCGCCGTTGGTGATGACGACGAACTGGATGACCAGCAGGATCGCGAAGATGATCAGCCCGACGATCAGCGAGCCGCCCACCACGAAGTGTCCGAAGGTCTCGATCACCTTGCCGGCGTAGCCGTCGATGAGCACCAGCCGGGTGGCGCTGACGTTGAGCGCGAGGCGGAACAGCGTCATCACCAGCAGGATCGCGGGGAAGGAGGCGAAGTCCAGCGGCCGACCCACGAACATCGCGGTGAGCAGCACCACGAGGCCGCCCACGATGTTGGCGGCGATCAGCAGGTCGAGCACCATCGCCGGCAGGGGCACGACCAGCATCACGACGATCATGACGATGCCGACGGGCACCCCGAGCTGGGTGAGTCGCTTCATGGAAACGCAGGCTCCTCGATCGCGAAGGCGGGCATGAGGGGGTGGGGTCACTGACGCCGTCCGTGGCGCGTGCGACACCGTCCTGGCGTCCGGACGACCTATCGGCCGCCGGCCGCCGCGGCTGAGGGGTTCGGTCCGGCCGGGTTGGGACCCGCCGGCTTCGGGGCGGGCGTCGCCGTGGCCCGCGCCCGACGGCGCCGCTGACCGGCGGGGGGCACGTGCGGGAGCGCCTCGTCGGGGCGGGGGGAGCGGTGCTGGCCGCCGCGCACGCCGGCGTTGCGGCGCGAGATGACGAAGGCCAGCACGTGGGCGACGGCGGCGAACAGCTCGGTCGGGATCGGCTGCCCCACCTGGGTCGAGCGGTACAGCGCTCGGGCGAGCGGCACGTCCTGCACCAGGGGCACGCGGTGCTCGGTGGCCACCTCGCGGATGCGTGCCGCGATCGCCCCGGCGCCGCGGGCGACCACGATCGGCGCCCCCCGCTCGGCCTGGTAGCGCAGCGCCACGGCGACGTGGGTCGGGTTGACGAGCACGACGTCGGCCTCGGGGATCGCCGCCATCATCCGGTTGCGGGCCGCGGCGTGCTGCCGGGCACGGATCGCGCCCTTGAGCAGCGGGTCGCCCTCGGCCTGCTTGTGCTCCTGCTTGATCTCCTCCTTGCTCATCTTGATCTGCTTGTTGGTGCGGCGCCGCATGACGGCGTAGTCGACGGCGGCCATGACGACGCCGGCCACCGCCACGGTGCGCAGCATGCCCAGCGCCTCGCCGACGGCGACGTCGAGCACGGCGCTCATCGGCACCAGCCCGCCGATCAGCGGCGTGGCGGCGGAGATCCCGCTCCACACCAGCACCCCCACCAGGGTGCACTTGACCAGCATCTTCGCGCCCTCCCACAGGGAGTGCGGTCCGAAGACCCGCTTGAAGCCCTGGATCGGGTCGAGCTTCTTCAGGTTCGGCTTGACCTGCTTGGTCGCGAGGTAGAAGCCGCCCTGTCCCAGCGTGGCCGCCACGCTGAGGATCAGCACGAGCGCGCCGAGGACGCTGGTGGCGATGATCATGTGGCGGGCGGCGTCCTCCAGGAGCACCAGCACCAGACCGAGGTCGGGGTTGGCGATCTGGCGCAGGGCGCGGTCCATCAGCACGGTCAGCGCGTCGATCTCGCGGCGGGCCAGCGCGGGCAGCGCGAGCGAGAGCACGGCCAGGGCCAGCCACGGCCCGAGTTCCTGGGTGCGGGCGACCTGCCCCTCCTTGCGCGCCTCCTTCTTGCGCTTGGGAGTGGGCTTCTCGGTCTTCTCACCACCCGCGTTGCCGCTCATCGCCGCCTCACGCCCCGCCGGCCAGGGTCGCGGTGGCCTGCATCGTGAGGTCCACGAGCCGGTCCATCACCCCGGGCAGGGCCGGGAAGGACAGGCCCACCAGCAGCAGGGTGAGCCCGATCTTGGCGGGGAAGACGACGTTGATCGCGTTGAGCTGCGGGGCGACCTTGGTCATCAGCGCCAGGCCGAGGTCGGCGAGGAAGAGCACCGCGATCAGCGGCAGCGCGATCTGCACGGCGGTGACGAAGAAGACGTGGAAGGCGCGCATCAGCACCTCCGAGGCGGTGTCGATGTCGGGGGTCGAGCCGATCGGGAGCATCTCGAAGGTGCGCAGCAGCCCGCCGAGCACGAGCAGGTGCCCGCCGCTGACGAAGAGCAGCACGACGGCGAGCATCTGGTGCAGCTTGCCGATCACCGAGTTCATCGTCATGCCGAGCGGGTCGAAGCCCTGGGCGAGGGAGAATCCGCCGAAGACGTCGATGAGCGCGCCGGCCGCGGCGACGGCCGCGAACAGCATCGAGGTCACGAAGCCCATGAGCGCGCCGATCACGATCTGGGCCAGCACCAGGCCCAGCAGGTCGGGGGTCGTGGTGGGCACCGAGGTGATCCCCTCGGGCCCCATCATCGAGACCCCGGCCACCGCCAGGGCCAGGGAGAGCATCACCTTGGCGGTGATCGGGATGGCGCGGGAGGAGAACGGCGGGACCAGCACCATCCAGGCGATGATGCGCACCGACGCCAGCAGCAGCGTCAGCATCGGCGCACCGGCGATGGTCAGGTCCATGGCGTGCTCGGGGTCCGGTCGTCTCGGTGTCGGGGACTCAGGCCAGCAGGTCCGGCAGCATGGCGAACAGGTCCTGGGTGAAGTTGATCAGCGAGTGCATCATCCAGTTGCCGCTGAGCAGGATCACCAGGCCCACCGCCACGACCTTCGGCACGAAGGCCAGGGTGAACTCCTGGATCTGCGTCATCGACTGGAACAGCGAGATCACGAAGCCCACCCCGAGGGCGGTGAGCAGGATCGGCGCGGACAGCTTGAGCGCGATCATCATCGTCTGCATCGCGATCTCGATGACGGCGGTGTCGGACACGGTGTCCTCCGGACGGGCTGGTCGAGGTGGCTGGGGGGCGCGGGGCGCGGGGCGCGGGGCGTGCCTGGTCGGAGGGGCCCCGCTAGGTCTGATAGCTCTGCACGAGCGCGGTGATGATCAGTCCCCAGCCGTCGACCATCACGAAGAGCAGCAGCTTGAACGGCAGCGACACCATGACGGGCGGCATCATCATCATGCCCAGCGCCATCAGCGCCCCGCTCACGACGATGTCGATGACGAGGAAGGGGATGAAGATCAGGAAGCCGATGATGAAGGCCTGCTTGAGCTCGCTGATGATGAAGGCCGGGATCAGGGTCGACATCAGCACGTCGTCGCGGGTCTCGGGCAGGTCGCGGCGGCCCACCTGGCTGAGCAGCTCCAGTTCGTCGTCGCCGGTCTGGGCGAGCATGAACTCCTTGAGCGGCTCGACGCCGGCGTCGAAGGCCTGGCCGGCCTTGAGGTCGCCGTCGAGGTAGGGCTGCAGCCCCGCGTCGTTCATCGCGCCCAGCGTCGGGGCCATGATGAACAGGCTCAGGAACAGGGCGAGGCCGGCGAGCACCTGGTTGGGCGGGGTCTGCTGCAGGCCCAGGGCGTTGCGCGTCAGACCCAGCACGATGAGCACCTTGGTGAAGCTGGTGCAGGTCAGCAGCAGCGCCGGCGCCACCGAGAGGATGGTCAGGGCCAGCAGCACCGTGACCGACGTGCTCGGCTTGTCGGTGAGGCCGCCGAGGTCGACGCTGACGACGTCGTTGCCGGCCTGGTCGCCGCCGGGACCGGTGGGTCCGGTCGGCCCGGTGGGGCCGGTCGGTTCGGCCGGCAGGCCCGCCGTCAGGCCCGCCGTCAGGCCCGCAGTCAGGGGGGTGAGCGTCGGGAGGGGCGCGCCCGCGGCCGCCGAGGCCGGAGCGGCCGCCGAGGCGGGGCTCGCGGCGCCGCACAGCAGCCCGGCGACCAGGCCCAGCAGGGCAGCGGTGAGCAGCCCCGCGAGGAGGGTGGCGATCCGGCGTCGGACCGGGCTCCCGGCGGGGGCGGTGCGGGCGCTCATGAGGCGGTGCGATTCAGGGCGGCCCTGGCCTGGCGCCAGGTGTCGGGCGAGAGCAGCGAGCCGGCCAGCGGTCCCGAGCCGGGCGTGACCGGGGCGCCGGGGCGCGTCGTGGGGGCGGTGGGGGCGGTCGCCCCGGTGTCGGTGCTGTGAGCGGTGTCGGCGGCGTCGGTGACGGGCTCGGGGGACTCGGTGGACTCCAGGTGGGAGAGCTCGGCCACGAGGTGGGCCGCGAAGTCGGCGTAGGGACCCGGCGCGGCGGGGGCGGCCGGCGTCGTCGGGGCGGCCGGGGTCTCGAGCTCCGCGGCGAGCAGCAGCTCGGCGGGCGAGGCGGCCGCGGGAACCGCCTTCGGAGCCGCCTTCGGAGCCGCCTTAGCGGCGGTCTTCTGCGCCGTCTTCGGGGCCGTCTTCTGTGCGGTCGTGGGGGCCGCCTTCGGGGCCGCCGTCTTCCGAGGGGCCGCCGTCTTCCGCGGGGTCGCCGCCCGCGGCGCCGCCTTCGTCGCCGCGGGACGCCGGCCCGGCGCGGCCGGGGCAGGAGCCTCGGGGCCGGTCTCGGTGCCGGTCTCGGTGCCGGTCTCCGTGACGGTCTCAGTGGTGATGTCCGCGCCGGCCTCGGGGGCCGTGTCGACGGCGGATGCGGTCGCGCCGGTGGTGAGCAGCAGCGCGGCGTCGAGCTCGGCGAGGCGCTCGGCGAGCGCCTCCGCGAGGTGCTCGGACAGGTCGGCGAGCGGCTCGGGCTCCGGGGCGGGTGCGACGTCCGCCGGGGCCGGCAGCGGCCGGTCGAGGACCCCGGCCACCGGCAGCGTCGGGTCGGTCGTGGGCACGACGTCGGCGGTCGGGGCGTCCGTGTGCCCGCGGCGCAGCCGGGTCAGTCCGGTCAGCCCGGTCAGCCCGGCGGTGAGGGCCTGGCCCACCTTCACCCCGGCGCGGTCGGCGAGGGTGCCGGCGCCGGTGGGGTCGGCGCGCTTGAGCAGCGAGGGTCCCTGCGGAGCGCCGGTGTCCCCGGCGACGACGGTCCCGACGGTGTCCGCGGGCAGCGCGGGAGCCGGGGCGACGTCCTGCCACGGGGCGCCGAGGGCGGCCAGCGGCTCGAAGCCGGGCAGGCCGCACACGTCCTCGGGGTCGAGCTCGGTGAGCACCTGCACCTGCTGCTCGGTGGTGCCGAGCACCAGCAGGCGGCGTCCGACCGCGACCACCGACACCGCGGAGCCCCGGGTGAGGGTCTGGCGGTGCAGGATCTGCACCGCGCCGGTGCGGCCCTGGAAGCGGCGGCCCGCGAACCGGGTGAGCAGCAGCAGCAGGCCCAGGATCGCGGCCAGCGAGAAGATCGTGCGCAGGACGAGGGCGGTCACGGGTCAGCCCACCGCGGTCTGGTCGAGGATCTCGGTGATCCGCAGGCCGAAGTCCTCATCGACCACGACGACCTCGCCGCGGGCGATCAGCCGGCCGTTCACCAGCAGGTCGGCCGGCGAGCCGGCGGCCCGGTCCAGGGCCAGCACCGCGCCGGGGGCGAGGTTGAGCAGGTCGCGCACCGCCATCCGGGTCCGACCGAGCTCGACGGTGACCTCCATCTCGACGCCGTGCAGCATCTCGATGCCGCGCCGGGAGCCGCTGATGGGGTGCACCGTCGCGCCCGCGCCGGGAGCCGGCTCCACCGGCTGGGTCTGGATCGTGCCCGCCGCGCCGACCTGGGGCGGCAGCCCGGTGGCGCTCGCGGCCGGCTCGGGGGCACCGCCGCCGGCCTGCGCGGCCTGGGCGGCCTGGGCGGCGGCCATCAGGGTGGCGTCGGGCACGAGCACCGCGCCGCTGATGCCGGCCCCGAGCAGCGGCACCGCGACGAACGGCCCGCCCTGGGCGTCGACGACCAGGTCCATCGCCACCTCGGTGGCGCCGGCGGCCGCACCGCCGAGCGCCAGGGCGGCGGCGTCGAGCGCGGGCTGCACGGCGGCGGCGACGTCGAGCGGCCCCAGCGGGCTGCCCTGCAGCGCCTCCACCAGGTCCTCGCCCACGAGGATGGTCAGCGTGGCCGGGCCCGCGAGGCCCTGGACCTGGCTGGTGGCCGCGGCGGCGAACAGGCCGGCGACGTGCTCGGTGCCCGGCTGCGGGTCGCCCGGGGAGAGCGGCTCCGCGGCGGGCAGCAGCGGCGCGGCGGCCGCCGCGACCGCCTGCGCGATGAGCAGCTCGGGGGTCAGGGGGGCGTCGGCGGGCAGCGGCGGCATGGTCATCTGGGGTGGCTCCTGGGTGCGGGCGGGGCGGGACGGGGCGTGGGGGGCCGGTCGGCGGGGCGGCGGGGTGGCGGGCCGGTGGGTCAGCGGTGACCGGGCGGGCCGGAGGGGGGCGCGGCCGGCTGGTCGGTGGTGGCGACCACGAGGGCGGCCAGCCGTTGCCCCTGGGCGCCGGCCGTGGCGTGGCCCAGCAGCTGGTCGTCGACGCAGACGTCCAGCGGGGCCGCGGCCGGGTGGGTCAGGCGCCGCACGTCGCCGGGCTGCAGGCCGGCCAGGATCGTGGGGTCGAGTCGGCTGGGGCGGAACCGCACGCTGATCTCGACGGGCACGTCGGCGAAGCTGCGCTGCAGCATCTCGGCGGCCTCGGCGCGCTGGGCACGCTCGCGGTTCGACACCGGCGCGGGCGCCGCGGCGGCGGCGAGGTGCGGGTGGAGGCCGGTGAACGGCAGGCACACGCTCATCCGGTGCGGGTGCTCGTCGATGCGCAGCTCGAGGTCGATGACCACCATGACGTCGGCCGAGCTCGCGACCTGGGCGAACTGCGGGTTGTACTCCACCCCGGTGATCTGGGGGTCGAGGGGCACGATCACCTCGAGGGAGTAGCGCATCTCGGCGAGCAGCCGCTCCACCAGGCCGCGGATGATGCCGCTCTCGATGTCGGTCAGCGGACGCTGCGGCTGCGCGGCTCCGCCGGGGCCGCCGAGCATGTGGTCGACGCACGACATCACCGCGGGCAGCGGCAGGTCGATCAGGCCGCGCCCGGGCATCGGCTCGAGGGTGTACATCGTGAGGTACGACGTCGTCGCCAGCGAGCCGACGTACTCGGCGTAGCTGCGCTGGTCGATCGTGGTGACGTTGACCTGGCAGATCGTGCGCAGCGCGGAGGTGAACACGGTGGTGGCCTGGCGCGCGAAGGCGTCGAAACCGGCGTGCAGGATCCGCTGGTGCTCCCGGGAGAGCTGGATCGGACGCCGGAAGTCGTAGGGCACCGGGGCCGCGGCCCGACGGCGGGCGCTGCGGCCGCCGGTCGGCTCCGGGGCGGACGTCTGGGGGAGGCTCACGACCAGCAGATCGGCGCCGCGTGAGCGCACCTGAGACTTTGGGCCGAAATTCGTGGGGACTTCCCACCAAGTCGGTTCCGGGAGGCCCCGGAACCGGTCACTGCATGACGAACTCGGTGAGGTACACGTCCATGACGTCGCCGTGGTAGCTGTGGTCGAGCTCCTTGATCAGCTCCTTCTTGAGCTTGCGCCGCTCGGCGGGGTCGGCCAGCTCGGCGACGCTGCGGCCGGAGTAGAGGTCGATGGCCACGTCCAGCGCCTTGGACCCGTCGGCCTCGTGGGCGTCGGCGGTGAGCTGCAGGGCCAGGCCGAGCCGCAGGTAGTGGCCGCCCTCGAGGTTGACCTGGATCGCCTCCAGCGGCAGGACCTCACCGGGCTCGGGCGGCTTGGGCGGGCCGGCCGGCTTGAGGAACAGGAACCAGGCGGCGGCCCCGGCGACGGCGACGGCCACCACGATCATGATCAGCTTCTTCTTCCCGCCCTTCGCCTCCTCGGCCGCGGGCGCGGCCGGTGCGGGTGCCGTGGTGGTCATCGCGATGCTCCTCGTGGATTGGTGGGGGTGTCGGTACCGGTGTCGGTGCGGGTGTCGGGGGTGGATCCGGTCGTCGTGGTGCCCGTGCGACCCGTGCCGGCGCGGGGCGCGGCGGGGACGGGGGCGAGGGTGGGGGCGTCACCGGGGGCGGCGGTGTCCTCCCCGGCGCTCGGGGTGCTCGGGGTGCCGCCGGGTCGTTCGCCCTGCGGGCGGTCGCTGGAGGCGCGCTCGGCCCGGGCGAGGTCGGCGGCCAGGCCGGGCAGCAGGGCGGTGGTCTGCTGCTCGGTGGCGGCCATCACGACCAGGTCCACCCGCTTGTTCAGCTCCTGCGAGCCCGGCTTGGCGGGGTCGATGAGTGGGCGGGTGTGGCCGAAGGCCGCCAGCGACAGGCGCCGGGCCGGGATGCCGGCCACCGCCTCCAGCCGGCGCAGCACGGTGAGCGCGCGGGCCGCCGAGAGGTCCCAGTCGGTGGGGTAGTACTTCGGCTTCACCGGCACCTGGTTGGTGTGGCCGTCCACCTCGACGGGGTCGGGGATGGTGGCGAGCACCGCGCCGATCCGGTCGACGATCGCCAGGCCGCGCGGCGTCAGGGTGGCCAGGTCGTTCTCGAACACGACGTGCTTGGACACCAGGCTCAGCACCAGGCCCCGGCCGTCGTAGGAGGTGCGCAGGTCGCTCTCCAGCCCGGCCGACTTCAACGCCGCCTCGAGCTTCTTGCGCACGGTCTCGAGCCGGTTGAGCTCGGCCTTGGCGTCGCCCTCGCGGCGGCCGGCCTCCAACGCCTTGGTCTTCTCCAGCGCGGCCTGCACCAGGGCCTGCTCCTCCCCGCTCATGCCGCCGAGCACGGGTGCGGCCTGGTTGGCGCCCGGCTCCGGGGCCAGCGACTTGCTGCCGTTGAGCAGGGAGTCCTGGGAGCCGAAGCCCGCGGCGAGGCCGTCGCGCAGCTCGGCGAACTTCTTCTGGTCCACCTGGCTGATCGCGAACATCACGATGAACAGCACCATCAGCAGGGTCACCATGTCGGCGTAGGTGACCAGCCAGCGCTCGTGGTTCTCGTGCTCCTCGTGCTCCTCGTGGCGATGTCGCCGTCCCCCGGACATGACGACCCCGCTCAGGCGGCGTCGGCCAGCGGCTGCTGACCGGCGGGCAGGAGGGAGGTGAGCTTCTGGGCGACGACGCGCGGGTTGGCGCCGGCCTGGATCGCGGCGATCCCCTCGATCACCAGGTCCATCCGCATGGCCTCCAGCTCGCCGAGCCGCTTGAGGCGGTTGCCGAGGGGGAGGAAGAGCACGTTGGCGCTCATCACGCCCCACAGGGTGGCCACGAAGGCGCCGGCGATGAGGTGGCCGAGCTCGGCGGGGTCGGACAGGCTCTCCAGCACGTGCACCAGGCCCATGACGGTGCCGATGATGCCGATGGTGGGGGCGTAGGCGCCGGCGTCGGAGAAGAACTTCGCGGCGTGCTTGTCCTCCTTGCGCTTGGCGGCCACCTCGGCCTCGAGGATGTCGCGGACCTCCTCGGGGTCGGTGCCGTCGATGGCCAGGGTGACGCCCTTGACGAGGAACTCGTCGTCCATGTCCTTGAGCATGTCCTCGAGCGCGAGCAGGCCCTCGCGACGGGCCTTGTCGGCCAGCGCGACGATCGAGGGCACGACCTCCGCGGCGGGGGCGACGTCGCCCTTGAACGCGCGGGCCAGCGACTTGCCGGCACCCTTGGCGTCGGCCATCGTGCCGCCCGCCACGGTGACCAGGATGGTGGTGCCGAACACCAGGATCATCGGAGCCGGCAGCAGCAGGCTCATCGGGTTGCCGCCCTCCATGATGTTGGCGGCGACGATCACGACGAGGCCGACGGCGACCCCGATCAGGGTGGCGAGGTCCTTCACCGCGACACCTCCGGGCTGTGCCCGCGGTCCCGGCGCACCAGCGAGAGCGAGGGGCGCGGCGGCACGGCGGTCGCGTCGAGGCCGAGGTCGTAGCCCTGGGCCTCGTAGTAGGCCTGGTAGTGGTTGCCGAGCGCGAGGACCTCGGCGCGGTGGCGCCGCACGACCGCCACGACGTCGTCCAACGACTCCGCGACGACGTACTTCGTGCCGCCGATGAGCGTGATCACCGTGTCGGGCGTGGCGTCGATACGTTCGATGAGGTCGGAGTTGATGGCGAACACCGACCCCGACAGTCGGGTCAGAGAGATCATGGGGCACCGTCCTTGATGCGTCGATGACGCGCCGTCCGTGGCGGTCCCCTGATCCATCGGCGGTGCCTGCCGGGACCTGAGGCGAAGCGGGGAGGACCCCGCGGATCATCCGCGCGGGAGGGTCACGCGTCGTCGTCGGCGAGGCGTGCGGTGTGCTGCTGCAGCACCTCCACGGCCCCGCGCAGGAAGGCGGCGATCGTGTCCCGCTCGGTCGGGGTGAACCCCGCGGCGAGGTCGTTGAGGCCCTCGAACATCGGCTGCAGTCCCTCGAGGATGTGTGCCATCCGCTCCGCCGGGGCCTCGAGCCGCACGCGACGCCGGTCGGCGGTGTCGCGGCCGCGCACGACGTAGCCGGCGCGCTCCAGGCGGTCCACCAGCTCGGTGGCCGAGCCGGGGGAGATGCCCAGCATCGTGCTGAGCTCGACGGTGCCGAGCGGCGTCTCGTGGGCGTCCATGATGCGGTCCATCGCCTGGTAGTCCAGCGCATGGAGGCCGAGGCGGGCCGCGAAGACGCGGTCGAGCTCGGTGGCGGCGCGCTTGATCTCGCGGATGCCCCAGCCCAGTTCGTCCACGTGCACGTCCGGGGGCCCGTCGGTCATGGCGTCAGCCTAGGGGCCAGTGATACTTTGGTCACGGAATGATTCGGCAAAGGAACTAGGTTGAGTGGGTCGATGACGCAGGGGATCTTCGACGGGGCGATCGCGTTCTACCGCGACCTCGAGGCCGACAACACCCGGGAGTTCTGGGCCCGCGAGCGTCACCGGTACGACGACGGCGTCAAGCCGGTGTTCGCGCAGCTGGTCGCGGCGGTGTCCGGTGGCGACCCCGGGCGGGGAGTCGGCCACGACGTCGGGGGAGGAGCCGGGTGGGCCGGGCTGTCGTGGCGCGTCTACCGGCCCCACAACGACACCCGCTTCGGCAATGCGACGCCCTTCAAGACCTTCGCCGGCGCGGTGGCCGAGCGTGCCGACGGCGTGGGCGCGTTCCTGCAGGTGAGCGCGCGCGGCGCCCTCGTGGGCACGGGTCTGCCGATGCCGGCCCGCGACCAGCTGCCCCGGCTGCGCGCCGCGATCGCCGAGGAGTCCGCGGGCGCCGACTTCGCCCGGGCCGTGGCCGAGGTCGAGGGGGCCGGGGTGCGGGTGTTCCACGGCCGGTACGAGCCGCTCAAGCGGGTCCCCGCCGGCTACCCGACCGACCATCCGCGTGCCGACGTGCTGCGTTGGAAGGGGATCGAGACCAACCAGCGCCTCGCCCGCCCGGCCTGGGGCGACGTCGAGGAGGCCGCGGCCGCCGTCGTCGCCCTGCTCGCCACGCCCGAGCCGCTGCACCGGTGGCTCGCCGCGCACGTCGGGCCCTCCGCGATGACCCCGGAGGAGCGCTTCGCGCCCCGGCGCCGGTCCTCGGGCTGAGCGGGCTCGGTCTGGGTGCTCAGGTCCGGGTGCTCAGGTCCGGGGGTCGGGTGTGTCGCGCGCCGTCGTCGTGCCGGGGCCGGCGAGGCGCTCGATGAGGGCGGCGTTCTGCTCCTGCAGGTCGATCACCCGGCGCAGCAGCACCTTGATCTCCTCCTGCTCCTCGTGGGTGAACTCGTCGTGGTCCTCGATGAGGCGGCTGGTGATCTGCGCGCCCAGGCACAGGGCGAGGGCGAACATCATGACGATGAGGAAGGAGCCGAGCAGCCGCCCCGTGCTGGAGGTGGGGTAGAAGTCGCCGTAGCCGACCGTGAAGCCGGTGACGACGGCCCACCAGATGCCCTCCGACCAGTGCACGTCCTCCAGCCCGGCGTAGGCCAGGCCCGACCCGGTGACCGTGGTGACCGTGAGCAGGGTCAGGAAGCGGGGCCGGTTCGCGATCGCGACGAAGAGGTCGATGAGCTTGTCGTCGAACAGGAACCGACCGGTCTCCCGCACGCCCGTGCGCAGATAGTTCGCCTGCTGGTCGCCGGGGATGCGCGCCAGGGTGCGGCGGTCGATCGGTGGGGTGCTCATCGCAGCCGGGACTCCTTCGAGGTTGGTCGGTGTCGAGCGGTGCCACCGGGTGTACCCGCCGCCGCCTCCGCCGAACCCCGGTCCCCCGTTCGTCGAGGAGGCGCGCCAGCGCCGTCGCGAGACGCGGTGAGGTGGCCTGGCGGGTGCGGGCGTCTCGTGACGCTCGCTTGCGCTCGCTCCTCGACGACCGGCGGTGGGCACGGTCGTCGAGGAGGCGCGCCAGCGCCGTCACGAGGCGCGGTGGGGTGGCCGGGTGGGTGCGGGCGTCTCGGGACGCTCGCTTGCGCTCGCTCCTCGAGGACCGGCGGTGGGCACGGTCGTCGAGGAGGCGCCCCGGCGCCGTCACGAGGCGCGGTGGGGTGAGGGACGGCATCTGGTCACGGCGGGCTGTCCGGTGCGCGCGTCTCGTGACGCTCGCTTCGCTCGCTCCTCGACGACCGGCGGTGGGCACGGTCGTCGAGGCGGCGCCCCGGCGCCGTCACGAGACGCAGCGAGGTCGGCGCGGTCAGTCGTCGGGTGGGTCGGTGCCCCGGTCCCGATGTCGTGCTCGATGGTGCCTCGGACATCGGGGCTTGCCGGTGAGGTCGGTGCCGCCGCCGGATTCCCAGGATGGGTCGTGGTCGATCTCGCAGTGACTGGCGGACACGTCGCAGTCGGGGTGGACGCAGGTGGGGTGCATCGTCGCGATCGCCAGCCGCTGCGCCTTGGTGTGGAACCTTCGGGTGCGGCCCCAGTCCAGGACCATCCCGGTACCGTCGAGGACGGCGGGGATGATCCCGGCCTTGGCGGCGAGCCTGCGGGCGGCGGTCGCGCTGATCTTCTCGCCGGTGTCGAGGAGCCCGGCCTGCTCGAGCTGGTGGGTGAGGTCCTCGATTGTCATCGTGACCACGACGGTGGCGCCGCAGCCGGCGCGGTCGGGGAGGTCTTTGTCCTGGATGCGTTCGAGCAGGTCGCAGAACGCCTGCCCCCAGCGCGCCGGGGTCCTGATGGCCGGGTCGTAGGACCCGGCACCCTCCGCTGCTCGCTTCGCCTTCGGGGCACCGAGGGCGGTGAGCATCTTGCGCAGCATCGCGCCGTGCAGCACCGGGACGCGGAACCAGCCCTCCATCGTGCCGTCGTCGTGCTCGACCATCGAGAACCGGACCCGCGCCGCGGCCCGGGCCTCCTGCCGCTCCAACGCCGCCGACTCCCGCGCATCCGCCGCGACCGGGTCGAGGACCTCCCAGATCCGCCGCCCCAGCACTCGCAGGTCCTTCGCATGATGCGACGCGGCCTTCTCCAGCAGATACGTCGAGGCCTGCTCACGGTCCTCCTCCGGCATGTCGGCCATCGCATCGACGATCACCTTCGCCTGCGCGGGAGTGACCTCCGCTGAGGCCAGCGCGGCAGCGACGTCCGGCCGGCCCTCCAGCGCGACCGCCTCCCGCAGCACCGCCCGCCCCTGCGCGATCGTCGTCCGCGTCGCGCGCGCATGCCACACCGCGACCGACTCCGCCCCCGAGTCCTGGTGCGCCCCGATCTCCTCGGCATGCACCAGCAACCGCGCCCTCAACGCCGCCGCCCGCGCCTCCACCCGCGCCAGCTCCAGCAACGCCTCCCGGGTGTCCCCCGCCCCCGCCGACCACACCGGCGCGGCCAGGGCATGGGCCAGCGCGTCGTCGGCGACCCGCGCCCACTCCCGCACCCCACCCGAGCCCATCTGCATATGACCACTCAACACGGGGCCACCGACAGTTCCGGACAGGGAGGGCGTGACCTGTGGATGGCTCTCCGAGGGTGCGTCGTACGACAGGAATCGCGGCCCCCAGGGCTGGGGACCGCGATTCCGGTGACGCCGACGGCCCCCGAGGAGCCGCGTGGATCAGCGCTTGATGTTGACCAGGTCCTCGAGCACCTGGTCGGAGGTGGTGATGACGCGGCTGGAGGCCTGGAAGCCGCGCTGGGCCAGGATCAGGTTGGTGAACTCGGCGGCGAGGTCGACGTTCGACATCTCCAGGGCGCCGGCGGTGACGGTGCCGCGCCGGCCGGTGCCGGGCACGTCGATCTGCGCGGTGCCGGAGTTCGCCGACTCGCGGAACGAGGAGTCGCCGACGCGCTCGAGGCCGTTGGGGTTGGTGAAGTCGGCCACCGCGAGCTGGGCGACGTCGCGGCGGGTGCCGTCGGAGAGGTTGACCCGCAGCTTGCCGTCGTTGCTGAAGCTGAAGGAGGTGATCTCCACACCGGCGCCCAGGGCGGGGGTGAAGGAGGCGGGGTCGATGCTGATGTCGGTGAGACCGCCGGTGGGGGCGCCGGTGGCGTCGAGGGCGTAGCCCTGCACCCGGGCGCCGGAGGGCGTCACGAGCGTGCCGGCGGAGTCGAAGGTGAAGGCGCCGGCGCGGGTGTAGAGCTGCTCGTTGCCGTTCTGGGTGACGAACATGCCGTCGCCCTGCAGCATCAGGTCGGTGGTGCGGCCGGTCAGCTGGGCCGAGCCCTGGCCGAGGTTGCTGGTGACGACGGCCAGCTGCACGCCCAGGCCGATCTGCACCGGGTTCGTGCCGCCCTGGGTGGCGCTCGCGCCCGAGGCGCCGGTGAGCATCTGGCTCAGGGTGTTCTGGAAGACCGTGCCGCTGGACTTGAAGCCCACGGTGTTGGCGTTGGCGATGTTGTTGCCGGTGACGTCGAGCATGGTCTGGTTGACGCGCAGACCGCTGATGCCGGCGAAGAGCGAACGAAGCATGGGGGGTCCTCTCGGATGGCGACCGGGGGTGACCGGGGGGTCACGACGGCCGGGGGCCGGACGACGTCCGGCGGGTGGACGGGCTGATGGACGAGGCTGATGGGCAGGGGTGGGGCGGGGGTGCGGGCGGAGCTCGTGGCGACACGCGCCCGCGCAGGACGGACCGGGATCAGGTGCCGGTGCCGGTCGCACCGGTGCCGGTGCTCTCGGGCTTCGGCGGCGCGGTGGGCACCGTGCCGACCCCGAGGATCTGCACCATCGGCACCTGCACGCCGTCGACGTCGAGGACCGGGCCCTCGGCGTCGAAGCGCACGCCCTTCACGGTGCCGGCGCCGTCGGTGCCGTCCGCGAGGGTGTACTTCACCGTCTGACCCACGAGCGCGCTGGCGCCGAAGGCCATCTGGGTGCCGATCAGCACGGTCGTGCGGTCGGCGACGTCCTGCATCTTCTCCAGGGAGGTGAACTGCGCCGACTGCGAGAGGAACTCGCTGGTGTCGGCCGGGTTCATCGGGTCCTGGTAGCGCAGCTGCGCGACGAGCAGCTGCAGGAACATGTCCTTGTCGGCCGATGAAGCCGTCATCGTGTCGACGACGGAGCCCAGTCCGGCGCTGGCGGCGCCGGCCCCGACCCCCTCGGTGGCGGACACGCTCATGGGGTCCTCCTCACGCACTCACGTCGAGCCGGCGGCCCGTCGCGAGTGGGTCCGTCGACGCCGCGCCACCCGTGTCGGGGTGGGTGGGCGCCGACCTGCCGTCCATGGCGGTCGTGACGGTCGGCGTCCCTGCCGAGCGTCCTGATCCCGAGTGGTCGGGCCGGGCCTGCTGGCCGGGCTGCCGCCCCTCGGAGAAGGTGGGGGATCCCTGGGTCCAGGGATCCTGCCGGCCCTGCTGCTGGCCCTGCTGCATCTGCTGCTGGGTCTGCTGCTGGGTCTGGGCGTCCGCGTGGTGCGCCGCCGCGGACGCCGCGGGGCCGGCGGTGGTGGCGCGGACCTCGCCCACGAGCAGCTGCAGGTGCTCGGGACCGTGGCCCAGCGCCTCGCGCAGCGAGCCGAGGTCGCGCTGGAGCGCGCGCTGCACCCCGGCGTCGCTGGCGTGCAGGGCGACCTGCAGGCCGCCGCCGCGCAGGTGCACCTCCAGGCGCACCTCCCCCAGGGTGCCGGGGTCCAGCCGCAGCACGAGCGAGCGCGGACCGCCGCGGCCGGCGCTGGTGAGCTGCCCGGTGGCGTCGGTGTGCTCGGCCACGAGGCGGGTGACGCGGTCCATCACCTGGCGCGTCACCGCGGTGGCCTGCGCCGAGGTGAGGGTCGTGCTGGTGGGGGCGCTCGCGGCGGCACCCGTGGTCGGTGCCGGGGCACCGGCCGCGCCGGCCGCGATGGACGACGACGTCCCGCCGGCGGTACCCGCCTCGCCGACGCCGGCGGCGCGGTCGCCACGCGCGTCCCCGCGCTCGCCGCGCCCGTCGCCGTGGTGGCCCGCCTCGGAGGAGGGACCGCGACCCGCGGCGGCAGCGACCGGCGCGGCCGCCGCGGGTGGCGTGGTGCTGGTGGTGCCGGTGGTGGCCCGATCCGGCTGGCCCGTCTGGCCGACGGCCTCGTCCGCCTGCCCGCTGCCCGCGGTCGGGACGGCGACCTCGGGGGTCGCGGTGGCCTCGGTGGCCCCGGCGGCCACGCCGCTCGCCACGGGGCTCGCCGCGGCACCGGACACGACGCCCTCGGCGGGCGCGACTCCGGGGTCGGCGGCGGAGCCGGCAGGGGAGCGGTGGACGGGGATCATCACCGGGATGATCGGCAGGCCGAGCGGGACCTGCAGCGGAACCGGCAGGGCATTCGGCAGGGCATTCGGCAGATCAGCCGGCTGACCCGGCACGGCGTCGCCCGCCTCGCTCCCGGGATCGGTGTCGTCGCTCGCGGGGTCGTCCGCCTCGGCGCCGACGGCGCCCCCGACCGCGACCGGCGCGGGGGCGGCGACGGCCGCGACGGTCGTGACGACGTCGTCCGCGGTCCCACCCTCGGGCGCGGTCACCGCGGCCTCGCCCGACGCCGCGCCGGGCGTGCCGCAGCCCAGGTCGGGCAGCAGCAGCGAGAGCAGCGATCCGAAGCCGCCGGGACCGGTGTCGGAGTCGCCCGGGGCGCCGGCGTGGCGGCCGGGGCCCCCGGTCGTGGCGGTGCTGCCGGGCCCTCCGGGGGCGGGCGGGACGGCGGGCGGGAGCGGGGTGAGTGTCATGGCAGGCGCCTTCACGAGAGCCCGAGCGAGGTGAGGATGGAGGAGACGTAGTTGCGGGTCTCCGGGTACGGCGGCACGCCGTCGTAGCGGTCGACCGCGCCCGGGCCGGCGTTGTAGCCCGCGAGCGCGAGGTCGAGGCGACCGTCGAAGCGGTCGAGCAGCTGGGTGAGCAGGCGGGCTGCGCCGTCCACGGCCTGCGCCGGCTGGAACGGGTCGCGCACGCCCAGGCCGTCGGCGGTGCCCGGCATCAGCTGCATCAGGCCCTGGGCGCCCGCGGGGCTCACCGCGGAGGGGTCGAACCCGGACTCCTGGCGGGCGACCGCGGCCAGCAGCCGCGGGTCCAGGCCGTAGCGGGCGCCGGCGCTGGCGAAGAGGTCGGCGAAGGGCACGTCCAGGCCCCCGCTGACCCGGCCGAGGGTCACGTCGGTGCCGCCGCTGGCGATCGCGGCCGACACGGCGTCGACCCCGCCCCCGGGGATGGTGGGTCCGGTGACGGCGGAGGTCTCCGGGAGCACCCGGCGGATGTAGTCGGGGGTGCTCGGCACCGGCACCATCCGGATGTCGAGCCCGGTGCGCGGCGCCTCGATCATCATCCCGTCGCCGGCGTAGATGGCGATGTGGTCGGCGCCGTTGTTGCGCGAGGAGTTGTCCCAGGCGATGAGGTCGCCGGGCTGGGCCTGGTCCATCGAGGCGACGGCGGTGCCCGCGCGGGCCTGGTCGGCCGAGACCCGCGGCAGGTCGATCCCGAACTTCCCGTACACGTACTGCACGAGCCCGGAGCAGTCCATGCCGCCGGACGCAGGGGAGCTGCCGCCCCACACGTAGGGCATGCCGAGGTACTTCTTCGCCTCGGCCACGATCGCCTCGCCCTTGGCGCCGGTGCTGCCGCCGGCGGTGGCGGTGTCGAGTCCGGCCTGGGACAGCGCGCGGGCGAACGCCGTGGCGTCGGTGGCCGACGCGCTGGTCGCGGCGGGCGCGAGCAGGGCCAGCTGGCCCTGGATCGCGGCGATCCGGCTCGTCACCTCGGCGACGCTCATGCGGTGGCTCCCGTGCTGGTCTGGCTGGTCTGGCTGGTCTGGCTGGTGGTGGTCGGGTGGACGGCGTCGGCGCGGGCGGCGGCCCGCTGGCGGGCCCAGCGCTGCCCGGCGATGTCGTCGAGGGCGGCGGCCTCGCGGCGGGCCCGCTCGGCGGCGCGCTCGGCGGCGCGGCGCTCGAGCAGCTGCTCCACGGCGCGCCGGCGGGCGTGGGCCTGGGTCCAGCGGCCGCGGGCGTCCTGGCTGTCGCGCACCGACTGCTCGTGCGCGGCGCGGCGCTCGCGCCACGGCTCGTGGAGGTCCACCAGCGCGGAGCGCACGAGCACCAGCGCGGCGCCCTCGCTCGGGGCGGGGGCCGCGATGATCTCCTCGATCTCGGCGCGGTCGGCCTGGGCCGCGCGCTCGGTGGCGAGGGCGTCGCGCAGCTCGGTCTCGGCGTCGCGCTCGCGCACCTCGCGCACCCGGGCGACGGCGCGCAGGCCGGGGTCGTGCCGGGTGGTCATGCGCTCACCAGCTGGTGCAGGGCGGCCCAGGTGGCGGGCAGCGGGGTGACGTCGTCCATGTCCTGGCGCAGGAACGCCTCGATGCGGGGCAGCCGCGCGAGGGCGGCGTCGGCGTCGGCGTCGCTGCCGCCGACGTAGGCCCCGATCTCGACCAGTTCCTTGATGTCGCGGTGGGCGGCCATCATCCGGCGCAGCCGGGTGGCGTCGGCGCGCTGCTCGGGGGTGGTCACCGCCCCGGTGACGCGGGAGATCGACTCCAGCACGTCGATGGACGGGAAGTGGCCGGCGGTCGCGAGGCGCCGGGTCAGCACGATGTGGCCGTCCAGGATCGAGCGGGCGGTGTCGCCCACGGGGTCCTGCAGGTCGTCGCCCTCCACGAGCACCGTGTAGAGGCCGGTGATCGAGCCGGTGGGCGTGGTGCCGGCCCGCTCCAGCAGCTGCGGGAGCAGGGCGAACACGCTCGGCGGGTAGCCGCGGGTGGCGGGCGGCTCCCCGGCGGAGAGGCCGATCTCGCGCTGGGCCATCGCCACGCGGGTCAGGCTGTCCATCATCAGCACGACGTCGCGGCCCTCGTCGCGGAAGGCCTCGGCGATGCGCGTCGCGGTGAAGGCCGCGCGCAGCCGCACCACCGGCGGTGCGTCGGAGGTGGCGACGACGACGACCGAGCGCGCGAGACCCTCCGGGCCGAGGTCGTGCTCGAGGAACTCGCGCACCTCACGGCCGCGCTCGCCCACCAGGGCCAGCACGGACACCTCGGCGTCGGTGCCGCGCGCGATCATCGACAGCAGGCTGGACTTGCCCACCCCCGAGCCGGCCATGATGCCCAGCCGCTGGCCACGGCCGCACGGCACGAGCGCGTCGAGCGCCCGCACGCCCAGCCCGAGCGGGGTGTCGATGCGGGGCCGGGCCAGCGCGTCGGGGGCGGGGTGGTCGACGGTGACCTCGCGCAGCCCCGGCACGTCCTCCAGCGCGGGGCCGCCGTCCAGCGGTCGGCCCAGGCCGTCGAGCACGCGGCCGCGCAGGGCGTCGCCGACGCGGATGCGCAGCGGGCCGCCGGTGTGGCGCACGGTCATCCCGGCCCGCAGGCCCAGGGCGCTCGAGAGCGGCAGCGCGGTGAGGCCGTGGCGGGTGCTGGTGGCCACCACCTCGGCGAGCACCTCCTCCTCCGTCGCGGCGTGGGCGTGGGGGCGCACCCCGATGAGGTCGCCGACGGCGGCGTCGAGCCCGGCCACCTGCAGGTGCAGGCCCTGCAGCTCGCTGACCCGGCCGTAGCGGGCCGGCGCGGCGGCCCGGACGGCGTCGGCGCGGGCGGCGTCCAGACGGCGCTGGAACCCGGCGGAGACCAGCGTGCTCACGCGACCGCCGTCCCGTGGTCGCCGTCGGCCCCCGCTCCCGGGGCGGCGAGGGCCGCGCGCACGCGGTCCAGGGCGGCGCCGAGGTCGAGGTCCAGCACGGTGGTGTCGGTCTCGACCCGGGCGTCGTGCGGTCCCAGGTCGGCGGCCGGCACGACGGTGAGCGGGTGACCGGCGGCGGCCAGCGCCGCCGACACCTCGCCCACCAGGCCTGCGGACACGTGCACGGTGACCGCGCCTCCGGCCATGGGGGCGCCGGAGGAGAGGCCGGCGAGCACGCGCCGGGCCAGGTCGGTGCCCGGGGCGGGGCTGGTGGCGACGTCGTGGGCCAGCAGCGCGGCCGTGAGCTCGGCGGCGAGGTCCAGCGCACGGTCCAGGGTGGCGGCACGCACGGCGGCCGCGGCCTCCTCCAGACCGGCGGCCGCGCGGGCCAACGCGGCCAGGGCCGCCCGGTGCTCGTGCTCGCGGCGCTCGGCCTCGGCCAGGGCCGAGGCGACCCGCGCGGACTCCTCGCGGACCGCGTCCGCGGCGGCGTCGCGCCGCCCCTGGGCCCAGCCGGTGGAGTAGCCCTGCGCCCGGGCGGCCTCGAGGGCCTTGTCGGCCAGGGCGCCCAGGGCCTGTTCGGTCACCGAGTCGCCGAGCACCCCGTCGCCGCCGTACCGGGTCCACGACCCCTCGCGCAGCTCGGGCGTGGCCAGCGGGGTGAGGGTCGAGCGGGCCGAGAGCCGCTCCACCCCGGCGCCGGTGAGGACCCGCGTGCGGGGCTCGCCGGCCTCGCCGGACTCGGGCCGGACCTCAGTCGACGAAGTCATTGTCGCCTCCTCGGCGCACCAGGATCTCGCCGCGCTCCTCGAGCTCGCGGATCGTGCGGATGACGGCCTGCTGGGCCTCCTCGACCTGGGTCAGGCGCACCGGGCCGAGCAGCTCGATCTCCTCCACCAGGGTCTCGGCGGCGCGGGCCGACAGGTTGCGGGTGACCTTGCTGCGCACCGACTCGGTGACGCCCTTGAGGGCCAGCGCGAGCTGGGCGGCGTCGACCTGGCGCAGCACCTGCTGCACCGAGCGGTCGTCGAGGTTGACGATGTCCTCGAACATGAACATCCGGCTCTTGACGGCGTCGGCGAGCGCGGCGTCGAGGTTCTCCAGACCCTCGATGATCTGTCGTTCGGTGGCCCGGTCGGAGCGGTTGATGATCTCGACCAGCGGGTCCAGGCCGCCCACGCGGGACAGGTCGGCCGGCTGCAGCATCGAGGACAGCTTGCGCTCCAGCACCGCCTCCACCGAGCGGACGATGTCGGGCGAGGTCCGGTCCATCACCGCGATCCGGTGGGCCACCTCGGCCTGCTGCTCCGGCGGCAGGCCGGAGAGCAGCAGCGAGGCCTTGTCGGCGGTCATGTGGGCCAGCACCAGCGCGATCACCTGCGGGTGCTCGTCGACGATGAACGAGCGCAGCTGGGCGGGGTCGGCCTGGTGCAGGAACTGGAAGGGCATCTGGATGGCCGCGGCGTTGAGGCGGTCCATGATCTCCGCGGCCCGCTCGGCGCCCAGGGTCTGCTCCAGCACCTGGTGGGCGAAGCCGAGTCCGCCGCGACGCACGTGCTCGCGGGCCATCATCAGCTCGTGGAACTCGGTGAGCACCGCGGTCGACTCGGCGCCGGAGATGTTCTCCAGCCGCGCGATCTCGGCGGTGATCGCCTCGACCTCGGACTCGTTGAACTTGGCGAGCACCGAGGCCGCACGCTTGCGGCCCAGCTGCACCAGGAGCACCGCGACCTTGCGGGTGCCGGCGGGGGCGAGGGTGGTCGTGGACATCTCAGCTCCTCTCCGTCAGCCAGCCGCGCAGCAGCATCGCCACGTCGTCGGGCTGGCGCTCGATCAGGGCGTCGAGCTCGACGCGCAGCTGCTCCTCCTCGGTGAGCTCGGCCGGCTCGCCGGCACCGAGGGCCAGCAGGTCGCCCGCCTCCAGCGCCGCGGCCCGGGCCGCGTTGTCGGCGCGGATCTGCTCGACGACGTAGTTGGTGGCCTTCTCGCGGGCCTTGCGCTGCTTGCGGGCCCGCAGCAGGGCCAGGCCGATGAGCAGCAGCACCAGGCCGGCGATGACGCCGGTGCGGATCATGCCCTGGGTGGCGGCGGCCTTGTCGGCCGCGGTGGCGGCGGCGAGGTCGGCCTTCGCGGCCTCCTCGGCGCTGCGGTCGAAGGGCACCTGCAGCACCCGGATCGTGTCGCCGCGCTGTCGGTCGATCCCGACCGCGTCCTGCACGAGGGCCTGGATGTCGTTGGGGGAGTAGGCCTGGGTCGCGGCGGCGTCCAGGGCCACGCCGACGTGGATCGACTTCACCGTGCCCGGCGGCGTCTCGCGCCGCTCCTGGGTGACGTCCACCGGCACGTCCTGGGTCTGGCCCGTCTTCTCGTACGACGACGCGCCGCCCGAGGTGAGCCCGCCGGTGTCCATCTGCCCGTCGGGGCCGACGACGCCGCCCGAGAGGCCGGTGCCGCCCGGACCCGAGTAAGTCTCGGTGGAGGTCGACGTCGAGTTCGGCAGGTTGTCCTTGTCGACGCTGTAGTCGGTGGTGTCGGTCACCGCGTGGTCGAAGTCGAGGTCGGCGGTCACCTGCACGGTGGCGTTGCCGGGACCCACGACGCGGTCCAGCATGGCCTGCAGGTCGTCGTGGATGGCCTGCTCGGCCGCGGCCTGCTGCTCCGCACGGGAGCCGGGGCTGGTGCCGGCGGCGTCGCCGGGGGAGGAG
Organism: Nocardioides sp.; assembly: GCF_964228225.1. Taxonomy (GTDB): domain Bacteria; phylum Actinomycetota; class Actinomycetes; order Propionibacteriales; family Nocardioidaceae; genus Nocardioides. The sequence goes on along the minus strand of NZ_CAXQZB010000081.1, from coordinate 43,253 downwards.
AGCACGGTGCCGGTGGCGTCGGCGACGGTCACGTCGCTGGGGTCGAGCCCCTCCACGCTGGAGGCCACCAGGTTCACGATCGCCTGCACCTGGCCGGAGTCCAGGGTGACGCCCGGCTGGGTGTCGACCAGCACCGAGGCCGTGGTGGGCTGCTGCTCGGAGGAGAAGACCTGCTTCTGCGGGAGCGCGAGGTGCACGACGGCGGTGTTCACGCCGTCGATCGCCTCGATCGTGGTGGCGAGCTCGCCCTCCATCGCCCGCTTGTAGTCGGTCTGCTCCTGGAAGTCGGAGGTGGCCAGGCCCTGGTCGTCGAGGATGGAGTAGCCGCCGTCGCTGCCGGACGGGATGCCCTGGGCCGAGAGGGCGATCCGGGCCTGGTAGACCTGGTCGCGGGGCACCATCACCATCGTCCCGCCCTCGGCGAGCTGGTAGGGCGTGCCCTCGGCGTCGAGCTCGTCGACGACCGCGCTGGCGTCGGAGGCCGAGAGGTCGGAGAACAACGGGGCGTAGCTGGGGGCCGAGGCCCACCGGTAGACCATGAAGCCGCCGAGGAGCAGCGCGGCCGTGCCGACGACGGCCACGAGCTTCTGCCCGGTGGTGAGGTCGAGGAAGGTGCGGCGGTAGCGGGCCAGGCTGCGGCCCATCGAGTCCTGGAATCCGGCCATCTCAGCCCACCTGCATCCGCATGATCTCGGTGAACGCCTCGACGGCCTTGTTGCGCAGGGCCACGGTCAGCTGCGTCGCGAGCTGCGCCTGGGTGGCGGCCATCGTGTAGTCGTGGATGTTGGTCAGCTGGCCGCTGGCGGCCTGCACCGCGAGGGTGTCGGCCGTGCGCTGGGTGGTGTCCAGCTTCTCGATGCCGTCGACCACGAGGTTGCCGAAGTCGATGCCGCCGCTCTCGCGGGTGCCCCCGACACCCCCGACACCCCCGACGCCGGAGACGCCGCTGGTGCCGCCGAGACCGCTGAGCCCGCTCAGGCCCTCGCTGCCGCGGGTGCCGCCGCCGAGGCTGGCGGCGGGGTCGACGCTGGGGGGCTGGAAGGGGGTGAAGCCGGCCGCGCCGATGCTCTCGATACCGAAGCTGCTCATCACCGGCTCCCGATCCCGATCGCGGTGGTGTAGGTGTCCTGGGCGTACTTGGTCACCTGCGCCGAGGCCTGGAACCCGCGCTGGGCCATGATCAGCTGCGACATCTGCGAGGCCATGTCCATGGCCGGCAGGCGCACGTAGCCCTCGGCGTCGGCCAGCGGGTGGTCGGGCTGGTAGGTCAGCACGCCCTCGGGGTCGGACAGCGCCACGCCGCCGACGTCGACGCCGCCATTGGGGTCGGCCTGCGCGATGACCATCTGGGCCTGGAAGGCGTTCTCCGAGGTCGGGCGCACCGTGTTGGCGTTGGCGATGTTGTTGCCGAGCGCGTCGAGCCAGGTCTGGTGCATGCCCAGGCCCGAGCCTGCGATCGTGAGGAGGTCGAAGGCACCCATCACACGGCTCCGGCGGCGGTACGGACGAGGTCGGCGCGGTCGCTGACGGCGCGCGCCACGAGCTGGTACTGGAACTGCGACTGCATCGCCGCGAGGGTCTCCTTGCGCAGGTCGACGTTGTTCCCGTCGGGGCCGACGGGGGTGAGGGTGGCGCCGGTGACGGGCGTGGCCTGCGCCAGCAGCGCCGGGGCCTGGTCACCGGCGGAGACGGCGGCGCTCAACACCCCTTCGAAGTCGACGTAGGACGCCCGGAAACCGGGGGTGTCGACGTTCGCGAGGTTGTCGGCGATCGTGCGCTGGCGCATGGCCAGGCCGTCGAGGGCGAACCCGAGGACGGCGGACACGCCGTCGGTGGGTGAGAACAGGGACACGAAGGTCACGACCTTCCACGCAACGTCCAGCCGACCCGGGCAGGGGTGGCTGGGATGGGGACGGGCCGATCCTTCGGCGAGTTGCGAGCAGTCCGTGCTCAGTGGGTGTGATCGGTCGGCCGGGGGGCCAGTTGAGGGGAATCCGGGACGAGGTGCGAAAAATCCCGCAGGGGCCCGACCACCCGGCGGGTGATCGGGCCCCTGCGGACGCGGAGCCGCGGGGACTCAGGTGAGCACGATGGCGAGCCGCCCCGTGCCGTACCCGGCGACCGAGACCAGGAAGTCGGCGCGGTGGCCGAGCACCTGGGTGCGGGCGCGGGCGTCCTGCGGCAGCGCCTCCCCCGACACGTGGCAGGCGTGCAGCCGCAGGTGCGGGGCATGACCGACGTTGAACAGCGAGGCGACGATGTTGAACACCTCGCGCAGCGACTCCGCCACCGGCCCGGTGAGCCGGCCCTCCTCGACCTCCGCCGTCACCTGGGTGGCGGGCACGAGGGCGAGCGCGCCGCCGACACCGGCCGAGAGCGGCAGGTCGAGGGCCACGACGGCCCGGATCATCAGCGAGTCGTCGACGTAGGTCGCGATGCTGGCCGGGTAGGACGGGGAGACGCCGAACGGCGGGCCCGGGCGCAGCTCCACCGGCTTGTCCAGCAGGTCCGCGATGAGGTCGCGCACCTCCTTGGGGGCGGGCAGGTGGGCCGGCGTCGTCATCGTGCTCATCAGGACACCCCCACCCCGGACAGCACCTGCTCGAAGGTCTCCGGCGTGAACGGCTTGGCGATCAGGAACGAGGCACCCGAGGACAGGGCGCGGGCGCGCATGTCCTCCGACCCCTCGGTCGTCACGAAGCCGAAGGGCACGTTGCTGCCGGCCGCGCGCAGCGAGACCAGGAAGTCGATGCCCGACATCTCCGGCATGTTCCAGTCCGAGAGCACCAGGTCGGGGCTCTCGGCGAGCGCGAGCTCCAGGCCCTGCCGGCCGTTCTCGGCCTCCACGACGTCGTGGCCGCCCATGCCTGCCTGACGCAGGGTGCGGATCACGATCTGCCGCATGACGCGGCTGTCGTCGACCACCAGGATCTTCACGTCCCCACCTCCACGGAGTCGCCGCCGGCCGGCACGCCGACCACGAGCGCGAGCTGGTGCTCGCCCCAGGCCAGCGGCAGCCGCACGAGCTCGACCAGGCTGCTCACCCGGATCGGGGCCCGCGCCACCATCGGCAGCGAGAGCTTGCTCGGGCCGGGCACCAGGCCCTTGATGTTGCCGCCGATGACGTTGACGAGCTCGCCGACGGCGTCGACGACGTCCTCGGTGCTGTGCTCGCCGCCGGGCTCCAGGCCCAGCATCGCCTCGGTGACGTGGTGGGCGAGCCCGGCCTCGAGGCTGATCATGATGATCCCCTGCCAGGCGCCGGCCACGGTGATCGCGGCGTCCCAGCACGGGTCGGCCGGGGCCGGGGTGCCGGGCGCGAGCGGGATCAGCGGCATGAAGGCGTCGGCCCCGAGGAACGTGGCCCAGACCTCCTCCACGACGCTGACGACGTCGAGCTCGCTGAGCTCGTCGATCTGGCTGTCCACGGTCGTGCCGGTCATGCCGGGACCTCCCGCGCGACCATGCCGAGCAGCTCGAGCTTGTCGATGATCGCCTCGGAGGTGAAGGGCTTGATCACGTACTCGTGGGCGCCGGCGGCGAGCGCGCGCACGATCTGGCCGTGCTCGCTTTCCGTGGTGACCATCATCAGCGTGATCTGGCGCCAGCGCGGGTCGGCGCGGACGCGGGTGACGAAGGTGTAGCCGTCCATGAGCGGCATGTTCCAGTCGATGAGGCACAGGTCGGGCACGAGGCCGTCCTCGAGGAGGGTCAGGGCCTCCTCGCCGTTGCCGGCCTCGGAGATGTCGAACCCGAGCTCGGTCACGATCCGTCGCAGGATCGAGCGCATGGTGCGCGAGTCGTCGATGATCAGGGCGTGCACGTCAGGCTCCTGTGGGCGTGAGGGTGGTGGATGTTCGGGGGGAGACCGCGGCGCCGAGCCGCGGCCGGTGCACCCAGGCACGACCCGCGGGCTCCCGCACCCACGCGTCGTCGAGGTCGAGGGTGGTCTCGGTGGCGCCGAGCATGAGGAAGCCGTCGTTGGCGACCCGGGCCCGGAACCGGCGCAGGATGTCGCGCTTGGTGTCGAGGTCGAAGTAGATGAGCACGTTGCGCACCAGGATGAAGTCGTACTGGAGGGAGCCGGGGAACGGCGCCGCCAGGTTGACCTTCTCCGTGGTGATCATCGCCCGCAGCGCGGGGTCGACCTCCCACTCGGTGCCCACCTTGGTGAAGTAGCGCACCAGCCGGTTGGCCGGCATCCCGCGGTTCATCTCCACCTGGGAGTAGCGGCCCGTACGGACGCGCTCCAACATGCTGGGGGAGACGTCGGTGGCGTGGATCCTGGCCGTCCAGCCCGCCGGCAGCTGCTCGTGCAGCAGCATCGCGATGCTGTAGGCCTCCTGTCCGCTCGAACACGCGGCCGACCAGATGTCCAGGTGCCGCCGATCCGCCCGGGCTCCCAGCAGGGAGGGGAGGATGACGTCACTGAAGGCCTGGTAGGGCGCGAGGTCGCGGAACCACGACGTCTCATTGATGGTGAGCGCGTCGACCGCGGCGGCCCGCTCGGCGGCGTCATGACGCAGCCGCTCGTTGACGTAGGTGTCGACGTCGGCGCACCCCGCCGCCCGTGCGAGAGGAAGCAGCCGTGCCTCGACCAGGTACTCCTTACCCGGTTCGCAGAGCATGGCCGTCTCCCGACGCAGGACGTCGGCGACGTAACCGAAGCTGGTGGGACTGATCACGAGGGGTACATCGGTCAGGGCCGGCCGGAGGTGAGGAGAACGCCGCCGCGCCGGTCCGATCGGCCGGTCCCGGCGATGGTCTTGTCGCCCTCCTGCGGGTGTCGTGCAGGCGCCTTGCCGGACGGCGTGCCGGTCGCGGTGTCCACTCCGCTCAGGAGCGCGCCCGCGGAGCCGATGGTCAGGTCGTGTACCGCGTCCTCGTCGTCGATGACTCCGCCCTGCTGCGCAGGCTGATCAGCACGGCCCTCGATCGAGATCCCGAGATCGAGGTCGTCGGCACGGCCCACGACGGCCTCGACGCGATCGAGGCCGTCGACCGGCTGCGGCCCGACGTCGTGACCCTCGACGTCGAGATGCCGCGCCTGGACGGCATCGGCGCGGCGGAGGAGATCCACCGCCGTCACCCGCGGCTGCCGATCATCATGTTCAGCACCCTCACCGAGCGCGGCGCCACCGCCACGCTGGCGGCGCTGTCGAAGGGGGCGAGCGACTACGTCGCCAAGCCGACGGGTGTCAGCGACCCCGCGCAGGCGATGGAGAAGGTGCGCGCCGACCTCGTGCCGCGGGTCAAGGCGCTGGCGGGTGCCCGCCGCGTCGTGACCACCCCGCGCGTGGCCGCGCCGCCGAGCACGCCGCGCCCGGCCGGCATCGTGCCGCGCCTGCTCGTGATCGCCTGCTCCACCGGCGGCCCCGACGCGCTGCAGCACGTCCTCGGCGGTCTGCCCGAGGACTTCGGCCTGCCGGTCCTGGTGGCCCAGCACATGCCGCCGGTCTTCACCCACCAGCTGGCCGAGCGGCTGGACCGCAAGTGCCGGCTCTCGGTGCACGAGGCCACCGACGGCGAGGAGCTGGTCGCCGGACGCGTCCTCATCGCCCCCGGCGACTGGCACCTGCGGGTGCAGAACCGCGTGGGCCGGATGCGGGCCGTGCTCGACCAGGGCCCGCGCGAGAACTTCTGCCGCCCCGCCGCCGACCCGCTCCTCGGCTCCGCCGCGGCCACCTTCGGCGCCAGCACCCTGTGCCTGGTCCTCACCGGCATGGGCCAGGACGGCCTGATCGGCGCCCGTGCCGTCGTCGAGGCCGGCGGCACGGTGCTCGTCCAGGACGAGGCGACCTCGGTGGTCTGGGGCATGCCCGGCGCCGTCGCCTCCGCCGGCCTCGCCCACGAGGTCCTGCCCCTCGACCAGATCCCCCTGCGCCTGGTCCGCCTGGCCCGACCCGCCCTCTCCGCCGCTCGCGACTGAGGGCGTCCGGGAAGACGGTGACCACCGCAGGCCGGTGGTCGACGGTGCCTCCTGCCCTGGTTGCTCGTCGTGCCGAAAGGCGCTGGCGACGAGAGGCCCCCGGGTGACCCTTGCCTCCGGTCGGTGCGCGTCGGGGGCCGTGGGGCACGGCACGGTCGTCGAGGAGCGAGCCCTGGCGAGCGTCACGAGACGCCCGCACCCGACAGACCACCTCGGGCCGGTGCCGTCTGCCGGCTCACCGCGTCTCGTGACGGCGCCGGGGCGCCTCCTCGACGAACGTGGGGGGTCCTGGTCCGGCAGCCGCTACCTCCGCGACCCTCCCGGCACCACCCCACTCGACTGACCCGAACTGCCCCAGCAGCACCGACAGGCGACACCCACGCGGGTGCCGCCCCGTCGTGCTGGCCGAGCTCGGGATCGCACCAGGCATCCGGCAGGCATTCCGGCCGGAATCACCTGCGGTTCGCTTGTGACGTGCCACCACGGCGACCCCGGACACACCGACGCCCCCCACGTGGAGGGCGTGGGGGGCGTGGGGGAGGCATCCGGCACCGGTGGGGTGGAGACGTCCGGGAGGTGTCTCGACCCGGTGGGTGACGGAGCCCGTCCCCGGGCATGTGCCGCCAGCTCCTCCTCAGAGCGGCAGGTCCACGTACACCGGCGTGGCGACGCGCTCGGTCGCGCGACTCACGGCGGTGGTGAGCACCTGCTGCTGGGCCGTACGTCCCAGCTGGCGGGCCATCTCCGCGAGGCACTCCACCTGGCGCGCCAGGAGGTCGCGGGCCCGAGGTACGACGGGAGCGGGCAGCGGTCCGAGATCGTGGCGGGGCTGCCAGGTGTCGGTGCGGACCGGCGTCCCGGAGGCCAGCGCGTGCTCGGCACGCAGGACGTCGAGCTCGAGCCGGTCCAGCTCGATCTCCCACTCGACGATGGTGTCGCGCCCGGAGACGGAGTCCCAGCGGGACGCGCGGCTCGGGGTGCCGATGTCGTGGCCGATGCCGGTCTGCGCGGCCCCCGGGACCTCGGGGACCGGCGAGACCGCACCCACGCCCTCGAGGGGCGCGGTGGGCCGGCGGGCGGTGTCCATGACGAACGCCGGGTGGCCGGTGGCCGGCTCAGGCGACCCGGGCGGAGGCTTCGGCGGCCTCACGCCACGTGAGGCACAGGTCGGTGATGATCGCCAGGCTCTTCTCACACAGCGCGGCGTCCTTGGTGACGTTGGCGCGCACCAGGCTCAGGTGCAGGAAGTCGTAGATCGCCGCGAGCGTCGGGGCGCCCTCCCAGCTGTCCACCCGCAGGGTCGAGCGCAGCTCCACGACGATGTCCTGGGCGTGCACGAGGTGGCGGTTGGTCTGGTCGTAGGCGCCGGCGCGGAGCGCGTCGAGCGCCCGCTGCACGTCGAGCACCAGCCGCTCGCACAGCATGACGAGCAGCTGGGCGGGACCGGCGGTCGTGACCGCGGCGTTGAGGTAGGCGTTGCGGGGGTCGTTGAACGGCGAGGTGTTCATCGGTGGGTGCCTTCCTTGGCGGGGTGGGTTGACCCGGCGACGGGCGTCCTGCTCGGGGCCGGGGTGGAGCACGCGGGGCGGGGCCGGAGGGACGCGACGGTCATCGGTCAGCCCCCGCTCGAGAGCGAGCCCAGCTGGCCGGCGAGCCAGTTGGACTGCGACTGCATCTGGTTCATGGCCGTCTCCAGGGCCGTGAACTGCTTCTCCAGGGCCGTGCGGCGCAGGGCGAGCCGGTCGTCCCAGGCGTCGATGGAGCTCTGCATCGTCGTGATGTTGGACCGGCGCCCGGTGAGCGCGGCGGTCAGTGTGCCCGAGATCGGGTCGCTGCCGGACTTCGCGACGTCCCCGACGCGTGCGGCGAAGCCGTCGGCGGTGCTGGTGAAGCGGGCGGCGACGCCGGTGGGGTCGGCCGCGTACTTCTCGGCGAACTTGGTGGCGTCGAAGTCCAGGGTGCCCTGGCGGTTGACCGTGATGCCGAGGTCGGCGAGCGAGGCGCCGGTGTCGTCGTACACCGACTGCAGCAGGTCGTTGCGCAGGGAGCGCGCCACGGCCTCGCCCATGAGCGGGCCGGCCTTCTTGGTCGAGGAGTCGTACTTGCTCTGGTCGTCGATGCTGGTCAGCACGCCGTTGAGGCCGTCGACGAGGTCCTTCACCGCTGCGCTCACCTTGGCGCTGTCGCGGGTCAGGCTCAGCCGCGAGGTGGTACCGACCGTGGTGCTGTCGGCCAGGGTCACGGTCACCCCCGGCAGCAGGTCGGTGAAGGTGTTCGTGGTCGAGGTGGCGGTGATGCCGGTGCCCAGGTCGAGCCGCGCGTCGGCGCCGGCGACCACGGTGGCACCGCCCAGCAGGGCACCGCCCGCCTCGGTGGTGAGGGTGAAGTCCTGCGCGGCGCCCGTCGCGGCGCTGGTGACCAGCAGCTTGTAGGAGCCGTCGGCGACCTTCACCGTGCTGGCCTGCAGGCCGGTGGCGTTGGCCGGGTTGTTGATCGCGGCGACCAGGCTCGACAGCTTCCCGTCGCCGGTCTCGAGGGTCACCGGGGTGCCGTCGAAGCGGTCCAGGACGACCTTGGTGCTCGCCCCGGTGACGACGTCGGTGAGGGCGTGCGCCTCGCCGAACCCGAGCTGGTGGGCCCGGGCGACGCTGGTGACGGTCACGTTCAACGACGTCGGCGAGGCGGTGCTGCCGGCGGTCACGCTCACCCCGGTGCCCGACGACGTCGCCGTGACGGGCGTCCAGGCTGCCGGCTTGGCCAGCGCCTCGGCCTTGCTGCGCAGCGTGGCGACCTTGGTGTTGAGGGTCTGCAGCGTCGTGACGATCGACTGCTCGCTGCTCACCCGCGACTTCAGGCGGGTCTGGGGGGCGGCCTCCAGCTGCATCAGCTGGTTCACGATGGTGGCCGTGTCCAGTCCGCTGGACAGTCCGCTGATCATGCTGCTCATCGTCGCCTCCTCTCACGCGGTGGCTCGGGCAGGTGGGTCGGGGTGCGGGTCGGGGGCGTGACCGAGCGGTCACGCCCCCGAACCGGAGTGAGGATCAGCCGCGCAGGAGCGAGAGGACGCCCTGCGGGGCGGAGTTGGCCTGGGCCAACATCGCGGTGCCGGCCTGCGACAGGATCTGCGAGCGGGTGAAGCTCATCATCTCCTGCGCCATGTCGGTGTCGCGGATCCGGCTCTCGGAGGCCGACAGGTTCTCGACGGCCACGTTGAGGTTGTTGATGGTGTGCTCGAACCGGTTCTGCACGGCACCGAGGTTCGCCCGGGCGGTGGAGATGTTCTTGATCTGCGCGTCGATGGCGTCGATCGCGGTCCGGGAGTTGGCGGCGGTGTTGAACGAGATGCCACCCGCGACGGCGGCGCCGCCGGTGAGGCCGGTACCGGGAGCGGTGGTGGCCACGGCGGTGTTGTCGTTCGCGGTCACGACGAGCTGGTTGCTGTCGTTGACCGCCGCGCGGAAGCCGCTGGAGAAACCGGTGTTGCCGTTCAGGGCGTCGGCGACGTCCTGGGTGGTGGTGTAGGTGCCGGCCGCGCCGAGGGTGACGGAGGCGGAGGCACCGCCGGCGGCGGTGAAGCTCATCGCACCGGTGACGGCCGTCGGGGTCAGCACGTCGAAGGAGGTGCCGCCGCCGCTGGTGAGCGCCGTGGCGACCGCCGAGACGTCCGCGGAGTCGAAGTTGAACGAGATGACGTCGTTGGAGCTGTTCGAGCCCGCGCCCACCTGGAAGTTCAGGGTGTTGGCGGAGCCGTCCAGCAGCTTCTGACCGTTGAAGTTCGTCGAGCCGGCGATGCGGGACAGCTCGGAGTTCAGCTGGGTGACCTCCTGGCCGATCGCGTTGCGGGCGTCGGTGCTGTTGGTGTCGTTACCGGCCTGCACCGCGAGGTCGCGCATGCGCTGCAGGATCGAGTGCACCTCGGTGAGCGCGCCCTCCGCCGTCTGCATGACCGAGATGCCGTCCTGCGCGTTGCGGGCGGCGACCTTGAGGCCCCCGACCTGGCTGCGCAGGCCCTCGGAGATGGCCAGACCGGCGGCGTCGTCAGCGGCACGGTTGATGCGGTAACCGCTGGACAGCTTCTCCAGCGACTTCGACATCTGCCCCTGGGTGACGGACAGGTTGCGGTACGAGTTGAACGCGTCGGTGTTGGTGTTGATGCGAAGACCCATGATGATCCCCTCCTGGTGTAGGTCCTGACGGAGCCCGTCCGTGGGCTCAGGAGGGTGATCGGCCCGGGGCGAGGAGGGCTGAGAGGTTTCCAGCAATTTTCTGGCCAGCAGCCACGCGGCCGTCCACCCCGACTCCCACGCCTGCTGCGTGGTGGCGTCGAACCCGGGCAGCGACGTCCCTCCCTGCGTCCCTCCCTGGGTCCCTCCGTGCGTCCCGGCCCGCGGCGCGCCGGTGCGCCGCGGCGGGGTGTCGCCGGCGGCGGGGGAAACACCGATGCCCACCGGAGAGGGTCCGGTGGGCATCGACGGCCGGGGGGCCGTTCGTGGGATCGTCGGCTCGCTCAGGAGGCACCGCCGGGGTCCAGGGGGTTATCCCGTGGTCCCGAGACGCGGACGGCGGACGGCGGCGACGGCGGGCCGGCTCTGGCGCAGCTGCGAGGCGTGCCGGTCGGCGACGGCCTGGAAGTAGGCCTGGCGGCGGCGCGCGGCGCAGCCGTCGGGGCGCTCGGGCGCGACCACCATGTCGGGGTCCAGCGCGGTGTTCATCGCATCGCGCAGCAGCACCAGCGCCTCGGCGCGGATCTGGGAGACCCGCGACTCGGTGACGCCCAGGGTGGCGGCGATCTCGGCCATCGGCCGCTCGGCGAGGAAGTACTCCTGCACGACGACGCGCATCCGCTCGGGCAGCTCGGCGATCGCGTCCACGAGGTAGTCCAGGCGCTCCCGGCCGATGAGGCTGTCCTCGGGGGTGGCGATCGGGCTGACCAGGGTCTCCTCGTAGCCGCGCTCGCTGTCGGCCTGCAGGGAGAGCACGTTGGCGCGGATCAGGTCGCCCTCGGTGTTCTCGACCTCGGTGACCGACAGGCCGGCGGCGGCCGCCACCTCGGCGGCGGTGGGCACGCGGCCCAGCTGGGCGGCGAGCTGGTTGCGGGCGGCGTCGATGTCGCGGCTGCGACGGCGCACCGAGCGCGAGGCCCAGTCGACGCCGCGCAGCTCGTCCACGAGGGCGCCGCGGATGCGGGTCATGGCGTAGCGGCCGAACGGCACCCCGCGCTCGGGGTCGAAGGCGCGCGCCGCCTTGACGAGCGCGGTGAGGCCGGCCGAGTGCAGGTCGTCGCGGCTCACGTGGGCCGGGACGCTGCTCATGGTCTCCCGCACGGCGTGCGAGACCAGGCCCAGGTGCTGGGTGATCAGGTCGTCGAGATCGATCGGCGCGGCGGGGACGCTCGAGGCGTGCGCGGCGGTGCCGGTCGTGTCGGCGTAGTCGATGCTCATGTGCCCTCCCTCAAAGGCCGCCACCGATCCCTCCTCCGGTGGCGCGCCCGCGGCCCTCCCATGGCCGCAGGCGTGGATCGACGCGCGTCGGCAGGGCGGAACGAGGGGTGCGAGGAGCACGGACCTCGGGCCGTCACGCCGGGGGCGTCGTCCCGTCCAGGCGGCCCTCCCTGACCTGCCTGGCACTTCCCGGGTCCGAGCCTCCCGGTGGTTGAAGTCTGCAGCGACGTTTGGGCAACACGCGAGGAAAACCGTGAAATGGCCCACAGGTGGGACCGATCGTCGGGACGGCTAGTCACAACTGACCACCCCCGACCTCGGGTTCGAGTGGCCTGGCTCACAGGACCTGGGTCCCGTCGGCGCACGGGTGTCGGACTGGACCTGGGTCCATTCCGGAATCGCAGGTCGGTGGGTCTCTGTGACGCCGGAAGAGCCGTTCTCCTCAGGTGCCGGTCGGGGCGTCCGATCCTCTTCGGTGACCCCGCGGAATCGCCGTCGGGTCGTGTGGAGGAGAGGTCACGGGCATGGAGAAGCTCTCACTCGTTCTCTGGCAGGAGCGGGAGCTGCTGGAGACGCTGCTGTTCCGGCTGGAGGTCGAGCAGCTGGTCCTCGCCCACGGCCGCACGGGCTGGCTGATGCGCGCCGCCCGCGAGGTCGAGGCGGTCCTGGAGACCCTGCGCGAGGTCGAGGTGCTGCGCTCGGTCGCGGCCGCCGAGGCCTGTGAGGGGCTCGGCCTGCCGGCCGACACCCCGCTGCGCGAGGTCGCGACCCGCAGTGCCGAGCCCTGGCGGACCACCCTCATGGACCACCACGAGGCCTTCACGACGATCACCCGCCAGGTGATCGACATGGCCGACGCGAACCGTCACCTCATCACCTCCGGCTACCGCTCGGCGCGCGAGACCCTGCTCAGCCTCGCCGAGCAGGCCCCGGAGAGCTACAGCCCCGACGGCAGCGCGGTCGCCGCCACCCCGGGGGCCCGACTCGTCGACCGGAGCCTGTGACGCCATGACCGGATCCTTCAGCTCGCTCAACACCGCGCTCACCGCGCTGCGCTACCACCGCGTCACCCTCGACGTCGCCTCCAACAACGTCGCGAACGCGGCCACCGAGGGCTACACCCGGCGCCGTGCCGTCGGGGAGTCGCTGGGGGCCGGCGCGGTGCCGGCGCTGTGGTCGCGCTACCCCGACGGCCTCGACGCCGTCGGCGGCGGGGTGGGCGTCAAGGGCGTCGACCGGCTCGCGGACGGCCTGCTCGACGCCCGCTCGCGCAGCGAGAACGGACGCTCCTCCTGCCTCCAGCTGCGCTCCACCGTGCTGCAGCGGGTGGAGTCCGGCCTCGGCGAGCCCGGCACGACCGGCGTCGCCGCCGCCCTCGCCTCCTTCCGCACCAGCTGGCACGACCTGGCGAACACCCCCGAGTCGGGTGCCGCCCGCGGCCAGGTCCTGGCCCGTGCCGAGGCGCTCGTGGACGCCGTGCACGCCCAGGCCGCCGCGATCGACGAGGAGTCGGCCACCCAGCGGGTCTCGCTGCTGTCCTCGGTCACCGAGGTGACCACGCGCGCCGGCGAGCTGGCCGCCACCAACCGCGCCATCTCCGCCGCCGCGCTCGACGGCGTCGACGCCAGCGACCTGCTCGACCAGCGCGACCAGATCGCGATGCGGCTGGCCCAGCTCACCGGCGGCAAGGCGGTGACCCGCCCCGACGGCGGCTTCGACTTCAACGTCGGCAGCGTCGCGCTGGTCTCCGGCGTCCAGGCCGGCACGCTCTCGGTCGCCACCGGCGTCACCGCCTCCGGTGCGGCCGACGGCAACCCGGTCTCGCTCACGGTCACCCTCGGGGCCACCACCACGACCACCGGGGCCCTGGGCGGCGAGATCGGCGCGACCACCGAGCTGCTCGACACCACGCTGCCGGGCTACGCCAGTGGCCTCGCGAGCGTCGTGGAGGGCCTGGCCACCCAGGTCAACGGCCTGCACACCGCCGGCTACGACGCCACGGGCGCGACCGGGCAGGCCTTCTTCACCTTCACCGCCGGCGACGCGGCCCGCACGCTGAGCGTCAACCTCACCTCGCCGACCCAGGTGGCGGCCGCCGCCACCCCGGGCGGCGTCATCGACGGCACGCAGGCCGACCGGCTCGCCGCCACCGGCGCCGCCGAGGACGCCTACACCTCGCTGGTCACCGGTTTCGGCACCACCGTCGCCTCCGCCCAGCGGCTGTCCAGCACCCAGGACCTGCTGACGAAGCAGGTCGACTCGGCCCGGGAGCAGCTCTCCGGGGTCAACATCGACGAGGAGATGGTGACGATGCTCGCCGCCCAGCGCGCCTACGAGGCCGCGGCCCGCGTGATGACCGTGGTCGACTCGGTCCTCGACACCCTGATCAACCGGACGGCCCGCTGATGACCACCGTGCGCGTCACCCAGAACATGATCACGAACCGCTCGCTGTCGGCGATGCAGGCCGCCCAGGCCCGGTTGGCGGTCAGCCAGGAGCAGCTCTCCACCGGGCGGGTCGTCAACCGGCCCTCCGACAGCCCGACGGCGGCGTCGGTCGCGATGCGGTTCCGCTCCGCGGCCAGCCAGCAGGAGTCCTACGTCCGCAACGCCGACAACGCGATGTCCTGGCTGGGCACGATCGACACCACGCTCTCGGGCATGTCGGCCGGGGTGCGCCGCGCCCGCGAGCTCGGCCTCCAGGGCGCCAGCACCGGCACGACGAGCCCCGCGGCCCGCGCCGCGCTCGCGGCCGAGGTCGACCAGCTCAAGGAGAGCCTGGTCTCCCAGGCCAACGCCACCTTCCTCGGCCGGCCGGTGCTCGGCGGGCTCACGCCCGGCGCCACCGCCTTCGACGCCACCGGCGCCTACGTCGGCGTGCCCGGCCAGGTCTCGCGCACCGTCGCCGACGGCGTGAAGGTGCGGGTGGACGTCACCGGCACCGACGTCGTGGGCCCCAACGGGTCCTCGCTGTTCGACGACCTCGAGACGCTGTCCACCGCGCTCGCCGCCGGTGACGACACCACGATCCGCAGCACCCTGGCGAGCCTGGAGACCCGGTTGACCACCATCAACACGGTGCAGGCCGACGTCGGCGCGCGCTACAACCGCGTGGAGGCGGCGTCGCAGACCGCCAAGGACTCGATCATCACCCTGCAGACCCGGCTCTCGGAGGTGGAGGAGGCCGACCTGCCCGCCACCGCCGTCAAGCTGCAGATGCAGGAGGTCGCCTACCAGGCCGCGCTGGCCGCGACCTCGCGGGTCATGCAGCCGAGCCTCTTGCAGTTTCTGCGATGATCGCCACGCAGACCCGCGCGGACGCCGGGAGTCCCACGACAAGGAGCAGCATGTCCGAGACCGCTGTGCTCGACATCCCCGTCATCGACATCGTGCACCCGCTGCCCGGATTCCCCGAGGCCCGACGCTTCGCGCTCGTCCAGCTCGACGACGCCGGCGTGCTGTGTGCGCTCCGCTCGCTCGACGACCCCGACCTGCGGTTCCTGGTGGTCCCGCCCCAGCACTTCTTCCCCGACTACACCCCGGAGGTCTCCGACGACGTCGTCGCCGAGCTCGGGATCGACTCGGAGCACGAGGTGCTGCTGCTGGTCATCCTCACCGCCGGGGCCACCCTGACCGACACCACCGCCAACCTGTTGGCGCCCGTGGTCGTCAACACCCGCACCCGCGAGGCGGCCCAGGTGATCCTCGACGACGCCACGTTCCCGGTCGCCGCGCCGCTGCTCGGCTGAGCACCCGCGCCCACCACCTCCCCGAGATCGGTACCGTGATCCCATGCTCGTCCTGAGTCGCCGCGTCGGCGAGAGTCTGCAGATCGGCGACGACGTGGTGGTGACGGTGCTGGAGGTGCGCGGCGACGTCGTCCGCCTCGGCATCGCCGCCCCCCGCTCGGTGGCGGTCAACCGGTCCGAGCTCCTCATCCAGCTCGAGAGCTCCAACCAGGCCGCCGCCTCGCCCTCGGAGCAGGCCGTCGCCGCCCTCGCCGCGCAACTGCGCGAGCGCCCCACGCCCTGATCGGGGCCCGTCCCGGGCCGTCCACCCGCGCCCACCCGCGTCCGCCGTCGGCGGTCGCGGGTGCTGTCGTGCGCCCGGGGACCAGGGTGGCGCAGGATCTCCGCAAGCCGGCGACAAGGCCCGCGTCGCGGGGCCGACACCGGCCCTGAACTGCGTCGATTCCCCTCAGGTCGCCGGGCGGCGCGCCGAACCTCCCCGTGACACCGGCACGGTCCACCGTGCCGCACGAGCCGGAGGGAGGACAGGGTGAACGAGGACGCCGAGATCGTCGCCGAGTTCCTCGTGGAGAGCCACGAGAACCTGGACCAGCTCGACCGCGACCTGGTCGAGCTGGAGCAGAGCCCGGGGTCCCGCGAACTGCTGTCCAGCATCTTCCGGGCGATCCACACCATCAAGGGCACCAGCGGCTTCCTGGCCTTCGGCCGGCTGGAGCGGCTCACCCACCACGGCGAGAACCTGCTGTCGCGACTACGCGACCAGAAGATGACGATGACCACCGAGGTCGCCGAGGTCCTGCTGCTGATGGTGGACACCGTGCGCGGCCTGCTGGACGCGATCGAGCGGGACGGCAACGACGCCGACCCCGCCGTCGCCGTGGAGTCCGTCGTCGAGCGGCTCGAGGCCGTGCTGGAGGGCCGCCCCGCGCCGGCCTCCGCGCCCGCCGCCGAGCCCGTCGCCGCGCCCGTCGCCGAGGCGCCTCCCGTCGAGGCCCCGGTCGCCGAGCCGGTCGTCGCGCCGGTGGTCGCGGCCCCCGTCGCCGTCGAGGCGACCCCCGAACCGGCCTTGGAGCAGGTCGAGCAGGCCGTCGGGGGGACGACCGAGGAGGTGGAGGCGACGTCCGTCGTCGCTCCGCCCGTCCCCCCGGCGGAGGCTGTTCCCGCTGCCACGGCCCCTGTCCCGGTGCCCGCCCCTGCGCCCGCCCCGGTGCCGGTCCCGGTGTCCGCCCCCGCAGCGGTGCACGAGGAGCCCGAGCACGGCGAGGACGAGAGCGGTCCGCGACGCGTCGTCGACGCCTCGGTGCGGGTCGACGTCGACCTGCTCGACGGCCTGGTGCAGCTGGTCGGGGAGCTCGTGCTCACCCGCAACCAGATCCTGCAGCGCACCGACGTCACCCACGCCGGCGGCGCCGACCCCGACCTCGTGCGCGCCGCGCAGCGCCTGGACATCGTGGCCAGCGAGCTGCAGGAGAACGTCATGCGCACCCGCATGCAGCCCATCGGGCAGGTGTGGGCCAAGATGCCGCGGATGGTGCGCGACCTCGCCCACCAGCTGGGGCGCGAGGTCAACCTCGAGCTCGAGGGTCACGAGACCGAGCTCGACCGCACCCTGCTGGAGGCGCTCAAGGGTCCCCTGACCCACCTGGTGCGCAACTCCCTCGACCACGGCCTCGAGCCGCCGGCCGACCGCGTGGCGGCCGGCAAGCCCGCCGCCGGACGGCTCCACCTGCGCGCCTTCCACGAGTCCGGCCAGGTCGTCATCGAGATCACCGACGACGGCCGGGGCATCGACCCCGACCGCATCGGGGCCGCGGCCGTGAGCCGCGGCGTGGTCAGCCGCGACGCGCTGACCCGCATGGAACCGCGCCAGATCCTCGACCTCATCTTCCGTCCCGGCTTCTCCACCGCCGAGCAGATCACCAACGTCTCGGGCCGCGGCGTCGGCATGGACGTGGTGCGCACCAGCATCGAGCGCATCGGCGGCACCGTCGACCTGCTCAGCAGCGTCGGCCTCGGCACGACCGTGCGCGTGCGCATCCCGCTGACGCTGGCGATCATCCCCGCCCTCGTGGTGGGGGAGCGCGGCGACCGCTACGCCATCCCGCAGGCCAACCTCGTCGAGCTCGTGCGGCTCGAGGGGCGCGACCTCGAGGGGCAGGTCGAGGTGCTGGCCGACGCGCCGGTGCTGCGCCTGCGCGGCCGGCTGCTGCCGCTGGTGTCCCTCGGTGACGTGCTCGGGCTCGAGCGCGTCGAGCACGACCACCTCACCGTGGTCGTGGTGCAGGCCGACGACGTGCACTTCGGGCTGTGCGTGGAGGAGGTCCACGACACCCAGGAGATCGTGGTCAAGCCGATCGGCCGGCAGCTGAAGTCGCTGCCGATGTACGCCGGCGCCACGATCATGGGCGACGGCCGGGTCTCGCTGATCCTCGACGTCGCCGGCATCGCCCGGTGCCGCTCGCTCGAGGCCGCCCAGGACCAGCACGACGACGTCCGCACCGGCCACGTCGACTCCAGCGCGCTGCTGGTGCTCGAGGTCGCGCAGGGGCGTCGGGCCGCGCTGCCGCTCACCGCCGTCTCGCGACTGGAGGAGTTCCCCATGGACCGGATCGAGCGCTCGGGCGGGGTGGAGGTCGTGCAGTACCGCGACGGCATCCTGCCCCTGGTCCGCCTCGCCCCCGCGATCGGGCTGCCGTCCTCACCCACCACCGAGGACCTGCTCTCGGTCGTGGTGCACGAGGACGGCGACCACCGGGTCGGCATCGTCATCGACCGCGTGCTCGACGTGGTGGACGAGACCGTCGTCGCCTCCGAGGTGGGCCGGCGCCCCGGCGTCCTCGGCTCGGCGGTGGTGCAGGACAAGGTCACCGACCTGGTCGACCTCGACGCCGTCGTGCGCCCGATGCTGGCCGGAGCGGCCTCGATGGCGGGTGCCCGATGACCACGACGCCCACCGCCCCCGCCCGGCCCGACGCCATCGACGCCGGCCAGCCCTCGCTCGCCGCGCAGTACTGCACCTTCTGGGTGGACGGGCTGCACCTCGGCCTCGGCGTCGAGCACGTGCAGGAGGTCCTGCGCTACCAGCAGCTCACCCGCGTGCCGAACGCGCAGAGCACCGTGCGCGGCCTGATCAACCTGCGCGGCCAGATCGTCACCGCGCTCGACCTGCGCTCCCGGCTGGGGCTGCCGCCCCGCGACGCCGACGCGCTGCCCATGAACGTCGTGGTCCGCAGCCGCGGCGAGGTCGCCGCCCTGCTGGTCGACGACATCGGCGACGTCATGGACACCGCCGGCCACCGTCTCCAGCCCACCCCCGCCAACCTGCCCCCCACCGTGCAGGAGGTCGTGCTCGGCGTCGTGCCGCTGTCCGACTCCATCCTGCTCATCCTCGACGCCGACCGTGCGGTCGACGTGCCCCACGCCCCTGACACCCACGCCATCGGAGGAAAGCCGTGACCGAGCTCCAGACCCGCGCCAGCCAGAACGGCGCCAGCCACGAGGGGACCGGAACCGACCTCACGCGGCTGCGCTCGGTGCTCGACAGCCTGCCGACCCGGGTGATGCTGGCCGACAAGGACCTGGTGATCACCTACGCCAACCCGGCCACCATCGAGGGCCTGCGCGCCCTGGCGGACTGGATCCCGGTGTCGCCCGACGCCCTGGTGGGCTCCAGCCTCGACATCTTCCACAAGGACCCGAGCTACCAGCGCGGGCTGCTGGCCGACCCCGAGCGGTACCTGCCCCGGCAGGCGATGATCTCGGTCGGTCCGGAGACCCTCGACCTCACCGTCGCCGCGATCTACGACGACGAGGGCGTCTACGTGGGCGCGATGGCCACCTGGGACCTGGTGACCGAGAAGCTGGCGCTGGAGCAGGCCGTGGCCCGCACCACCTCGATGATGGAGCAGAGCCCGACGAACATGATGTTCGCCGACCGCGACTTCGTCATCACCTACATGAACCCCGCCTCGCTGGAGACGCTGCGCGGCCTGCAGGAGTTCCTGCCGGTGCCGGTGGACCGGATCGTCGGCTCCAGCCTCGACATCTTCCACAAGAACCCGGCCTACCAGCGCGGACTGCTCTCGGACGAGTCGATGCTGCCGCGGCGCGCCAACATCTCGGTCGGCCCGGAGACCCTGGACCTGCTCGTCTCGCCGATCCGCGACAAGGACGGCCGCTACGTCGGGGCGATGGCCACCTGGGAGGTCATCACCGAGAAGCTGCGGCTGGAGAGCGACCGCGCCAACGCGATGTCGGACGCCGCCGCGCTGGAGAAGACCACCATGCAGGTGCTGCTGGCCGGCTCGGGCATGACCTCGGAGGAGGTCATCCAGTCCACGCTGCACGCCGTGCGCCAGGAGTTCGGCTGGGCCTACGGCTCCTACTGGGCCATCGACCCCACGGACGGCCTGCTGCACTTCCACTCCGAGTCCGGCGACGCCGGCCCCGAGTTCCGGGCGGTCACCCTCTCGGCCACGTTCGCCGAGGGCGTGGGCCTCTCGGGTCGCGCCTGGGCCGCCCGCGACCTCTTCTTCACCCCCGACATCGGGGAGATGACCGACTGCGTGCGGGCCCCCGTGGCCCAGCGGGTCGGGGTCAAGGCCGGGCTCTGCTTCCCGATCATCGTGGATGAGAAGGTCATGGGGACGATGGACTTCTTCATGATGGAGTCGATCACGCCCTCCCAGGGCCGGCTCGACGCGCTGCGCAACGTGGGCCGGGTGGTCTCGCAGGCGCTGACCAAGATCGAGGTCGCCCGCCGGGAGCGGGAGGAGATCGTGCGCTCGGCCCAGCGGGTCGAGACGGTGCTCGAGGTGGTCCGCGCGGCCGCCGAGGGCGACCTGACCCGGCACGTCGTCGTCGACGGTGAGGACGCCATCGGCCAGCTGGCCGGAGGCCTCGACACCCTGATCTCGGCGCTGCGCGAGTCGATGCAGAAGATCGGCGGCACCGCCGAGGCGCTCGGCGTCGCCGCGGAGCAGCTGACGATCCTGGCCCAGGGCATGGGCGACGGCGCCGCGCTGACCTCCGACCGGGCAGCCAGCGCCACGACCAGCTCCAGCGAGGTCTCGGCCAGCATCCAGACCGTCGCCTCGGCGGCGGAGGAGATGACCGCCAGCATCCGCGAGATCGCCCAGAACGCCACCGAGGCGGCCACGGTCGCCACCGGTGCGGTCTCGGTGGCGGGCCAGGCCCAGGACACCGTCGCGAGCCTGGGTGAGTCCTCGGCCGAGATCGGGCAGGTCATCAAGGTGATCACGTCCATCGCGCAGCAGACCAACCTGCTCGCCCTCAACGCCACCATCGAGGCGGCCCGTGCCGGCGACGCCGGCAAGGGCTTCGCGGTGGTCGCCAACGAGGTCAAGGAGCTGGCCAAGGAGACCGCGCGGGCCACCGAGGACATCGGTCAGAAGATCGAGGCCATCCAGGGCGACACCCGCGGCGCGGTCTCGGCGATCAGCGAGATCACCGAGGTCATCGGGCGGATCAACGACATCCAGACCACGATCGCCTCCGCGGTGGAGGAGCAGACCGCCACCACCAACGAGATCGCCCGCAGCGTCACCGAGGCCGCCGGCGGCGCCAATGGCATCGCCGACGACATCACCCAGGTGTCCACCGCGGCCGACGACACCCGGCAGGGGGCCCACAACACCCTGCAGTCGGCCACCGAGCTGTCCTCGATGGCCGAGGAGCTCAAGGCGCTGGTGTCGCGGTTCACCGTGTGAGGCCGGCGGGTCGACCCCGCACCCGAGAACGCCCGTGGGGCGTCGGTCGTCGACCGGCGCCCCACGGGCTCGTCCGCGTCGAGGACCCGTCGGGGACCCGTCGAGGACCCGTTGAGAAACCGTTGAGAATCCGTCGACCGGGCGTGACCCCGCGGACCCCGGCTCGTTGATCCTGATGACGGGGAGGGCCTGTCGGCACCACGGATCCCACGACCGGGACCGGGTGCGATACGGAAGGGGAGCGAGCCATGGGATACCCGACCTTCGGGGAGTACGGACCGGACGCGGGTCGCTCGACGCTGGCGGTCCTCCCGGCCGCCGCGGCCACCGGGCCCACCGGAACCGTGCCGCTGCTGCCCGTGCCCGACGTCGCGCCGGTGCCGGTGGGCGCCGGTCACGTCGCGGTGCGCCACGACACCGCCGCGCTGCGGATCCCGCTCGTGCCCGGCGACGACGTCGTGCTGGTGCACGAGGGTCCGGCCGGCCGGGAGTACCGCGCCGGCGTCGTCACCCGGCTGTGGCTGCTCGACGCCGACGCCGCGGCCGGCACCGCGGCCGGGTGGGCCTACGAGGTCGCGCCGGGGGCGCTGCTGCCCCCCGCCGACGCCGGTCAGCGCCTCGAGGACCCGGCCTGGCGTGCGCGCCCGGTCTCGCGCGACGGCGCGCGCCAGGGCGAGTCGATCCAGAGCCTGCTCTGCCTGCTCGCGGAGCTGCGGGGCGCTCCGCTCGCCACCTCCTGAGGGCCCCTCAGGCCTCGGCGTCCCTCAGGTGTCGTCGCTCGCGCCGTCGGTCCCGTCGTCCGGGTCCGCCGGGACGGCCTCGATGCGCAGGGCGTCGGGGAGGGTCTCGGAGGTGCCGATGAGCAGCTGGAAGCCCGAGAACATGAACCCGACCGCCGCCTCCACCCGCCGGGCCTCGAGCTCGGGGTCCTCGGCGCTGGACACGGTCTCGCCGGCCGAGGACATCGCCCCGAAGAAGATCCGGCCGAAGGTCAGGCGCATCTGCTCGTCCAGCGACCAGTCGCCGGCGTCGAGCACGGCGTCGATGATCTCCACCACGTGCGCGAAGGTCGAGCGGCCCTCCTGCTCCCGGAAGCGCTCGTAGCCCAGCACGGCGGGGCCGTCCTGGATGACCACCCGCCGGTAGGACGGCTCGCGCACGACCTCGAGGAACGCCCGCACGCCGCCGAGGGCCTTGTCCCAGGGGTCGCGCCGCTTCTTCAGCGCCTTCGCGATGCGCTGGGCGGCCTCGGTCTCGATGCGCTCGAAGACCGCCTCGAACAGCGCCTGCTTGCCCGAGTAGTGGTGGTAGAGCGCGCCCTTGGTGACCGCCGCGGCGGCGACGATCTGGTCCAGGGAGGTGCCGGCGTAGCCGTGCTCGGTGAACAGCGCGGTGGCGGCGTCGAGCAGCGAGCGCTTGGTGGAGGCGGAGTACGACGCCCGACGGGTGGCGGCGGCCACGCCGCTCACGGTGGGCACCTTGGGCACCTTCGGCACCAGCTTCCCGACCGACTTCGCCATACCCCCCAGCCTAGGTCGGGGGTGTGACGCGGGCCTCACCCGGGGCCCGCGTGTTCACCTGCGGGACGCCCGTGCGACGCGGCGTCGTCACCGGGGGCGTGAGGCTGCTCACTCGCCGCGGCAGGTGCTCTGACCTGCGAAGACTCCGTCCGGCCGCGGCGTGGGGGAGGTCACGTGGCCCGGTGGGACAGATCACGTGCCGCGGAGGTTGTGGGGCCGCGATCCGGTTCCATACTGGGAGTACGTACCCGCGGTATGTGGGAACGATGATCAGTGAGGAGCTGACCATGACCTGGAAGTCCTTCCACAACCGAGGCGAGACCCTGCGTTCGGTGATCGATGCTGCCAACAGCCGGCGCGACGGCCGGCTGCCCCTCGATGTTCCGGGTGTCGAGGAGACCTTCGCCGACGAGCTGGAGCTGCTCGCGGCCCTGCAGCTGAAGTGGCACACCCGCCTCGCCGGCCAGATCGAGCGGGTCCAGATGGACCAGCCGATGGACCTGCCCGCCTCGGTCGTGCGCGCCTGGGGCCTGACCTGCGACGAGATGCCCGGCGTGCGTGCCGTGCTCGACCACTACCGCGAGCACCCGCTGGACGCCGCGATGGCCGAGGCGATGCGCAAGGCCACGCTCAAGGAGCACGCGATGCTGGCCGTGATGGCCGGCCGTGCCGGCGTCCTGCAGGAGGACGTCGCGGCCCCGATCGGCGCCCGCCTCGAGCGCGAGGCGCGGGTCGGCCACGGCGGTCCGGCCGCCGTGCCGCTCCCCGCCGAGGAGATCCGCCCGACCCTGCTCGAGCGGCTGCGTCAGGCGCTCGCCGCCTGAGCCCCGAGCGCCGTCCGTCCGCGCGTCCCCTCCCTCCCTGGGGACGCGCGGACGGACGGTCCCCTCCGGTGCCGTCATGATGGGGCGATGATCCCCGCCCCCGGGCTGCTGCTGGTGGCCGCGCCCCAGCTGCAGGACCCCCACTTCGTCGACTCCGTCGTCTACCTCGTCGACGCCGGCGTCGGTGGTGCCGTCGGGGTCGTGCTCAACCGGCCCACCCCCTTGCTGGTGGGGGCGGTGCTGCCCGCATGGGAGGACCTCGCCGCCGATCCCGAGGTCGTCTTCCAGGGCGGCCCGGTCGAGACCGACGGCGCGCTCGCCCTCGCCGCCGCCGAGCCGGGCGCGCCCGGCATCCGTCCGGTGGCCGACCGCGTCGGGGTGGTCGACCTCGACCTCTCACCCGACGACCTCGTCGGCACCGTGCTGCAGCTGCGGGTGTTCGCCGGCTACGCCGGCTGGGGCGCGGGCCAGCTCGAGGCCGAGATCGACGAGGGCTCGTGGGCGGTCGTGCCCGGGCTGGCCGAGGACGTCTTCGGCGACGACCCGGTGGGCCTGCGGCGTCGCGTGCTGCGGCGTCAGTCCGGCGAGGTGGCCTGGTGGGCCACCCGCCCCGACGACGCCGCCCTCAACTGACCCGCCGCCAGCTCCTTGATTGACACGTGTCAAAACCGGTCGCAGGATCGCGCCATGACGACGACGTCCCCCCGGCTCCCCGACGCCACCGGATCCCTCCGCTCCCCCCGTGAGGCGGTGCTCGGTCTGTGGCGCACGCTCTGTGCCCGCGACTGGGACGGGCTGGCGGCCTACCTCACCCCCGACGCGCTCTACCTCGACATGCCCGTGGGCCCGACGGCGGCCGCCAAGGGCCCGGTCGACATCGTCAAGCGGCTGCAGCTCGGCCTGGCCGGCCTCGCGTCGTACGAGAACTTCGACGGCCTGCTGGTCGCCGACGGCGAGCACGTGATGTACGAGCACTCCGAGCGGTGGGTGTTCGCCTCCGGGGAGCAGGTGGACCTGGCGTTCGTGAGCGTGCACCGCGTCGTCGACGGCCGGGTGAGCCTGTGGAAGGACTACTGGGACTTCGGGGCGGTGGCCGGCCACGCGCCGGCCGACTGGCTCGAGGGACTCGCCGCCGGCGACATGTCCTGGATGTACGACGCCACCGGCGAGGTGTGAGGAGCGGTCGGCGACAGCGCGCCGAGCGCCTACACTGCACGGGTGAGCTCCTTCGGATTCTCGACCCTGACCGACGTCCGCGAGGACGAGCGCACGGTCCCGACCGAGGACGGTGACCACGAGCGCTTCTCCCACTACGTGGAGAAGGACAAGCTCACCGAGGCCATGGTCATGGGCACCCCGGTCGTCGCGCTGTGCGGCAAGGTGTGGGTGCCCAGCCGCGCCCCGGAGAAGTTCCCGGTGTGCCCCGACTGCAAGGACGCCTGGGAGAACCTCCCCGACGACTCCGGCTCCGACGCGTGACGGGCGCCGGTCCGACCGACCGCGCCGACGCCACCGCCCACCTCAACCCGGCGCTCAGCCCGGCCTGGCCCTCGCGCGCGGCGTGGGGCACGGCGTCGTCGCTGCGGGCGTGGCAGGCCGCGGCGATGCGCGACTACCTCGAGCGCAGCCCGCGCGACTTCCTCGCCGTGGCCACTCCCGGGGCGGGCAAGACGACGTTCGCGCTCTCGGTGGCCTCCGAGCTCATCGGGCGCCGTGTCGTCGATCGCGTCATCGTCGTCGCGCCCACCGAGCACCTGAAGATGCAGTGGGCCGAGGCGGCGGCCAAGGCCGGCATCCCGATCGACCCCACCTACTCGGCCGGCAAGGGCCGAATCAGCAGCGACTTCCTCGGCGTCGCGGTCACCTACGCCGGGGTGGCGGTCAACCCGCTCGCGCTGCGCATCCGCACCGAGCGCTTCAAGACCCTGGTGATCCTCGACGAGGTGCACCACGCCGGCGACGCCCTGAGCTGGGGCGAGGGCGTGCGCGAGGCCTTCGAGCCGGCGGCGCGGCGGCTGTGCCTCACCGGCACGCCGTTCCGCTCCGACATCAACCCCATCCCGTTCGTCACCTACGCCCCCGGTGACGACGGCGTCCCGCGCTCGGTGGCCGACTACACCTACGGCTACGGCGAGGCGCTGGCCGACCACGTCGTGCGCCCGGTGCTGTTCCTGGCCTACTCGGGCGAGATGAGCTGGCGCACCCGGGCCGGCGACGAGGTCGCGGCCCGGCTGGGCGAGCCGCTCACCAAGGACCTCACCAACCAGGCGCTGCGCACCGCTCTCGACCCCGCCGGGTCGTGGATCCCGACGGTGCTGGAGGCGGCCGACAAGCGCCTGACCGAGGTGCGACGCCACGTGCCCGACGCCGGGGGGCTGGTGATCGCCACCGACCAGGACGACGCCCGCGCCTACGCCCGCACCCTCAAGGCGATCTCGGGGGAGTCGCCCACCGTGGTGCTCTCGGACGAGAAGGCGGCGAGCAAGAAGATCTCGACCTTCGCCGCGAGCGACTCGCGCTGGATGGTGGCGGTGCGGATGGTCTCCGAGGGCGTCGACGTGCCGCGGCTCGCGGTGGGCGTCTACGCCACCACGACCTCGACCCCGCTGTTCTTCGCCCAGGCGGTGGGCCGGTTCGTGCGGGCGCGCACCCGCGGTGAGACCGCTTCGATCTTCCTGCCCTCGGTGCCGCACCTGCTCGGCCACGCCGCCGAGCTCGAGGTCGCCCGCGACCACGTGCTGGGCCGGCGTCAGAGCGACGACGGCGACCTGTTCGCCCCCGAGGAGGACCTGCTCGCGCAGGCCCAGGCCGGCGAGCGGGCGTCGGAGGAGCAGGAGCTGGTGCCCTTCGAGGCGCTGGGCTCGCAGGCGCAGTTCGACCACGCCCTCTTCGACGGCGACGCCTACGGCTCCACCGAGGAGATGGACTTCCTCGGCATCCCGGGCCTGCTCGACGCCGACCAGATGCGCACCCTGCTGCGCCAGCGCCAGAGCGACAGCGCGCGGGCGCAGGCGGCCTCGGAGAAGCGGGCCCAGGCCGACGCGCGCGAGCGGGCGCAGCAGCAGGCGGCCGAGGCGCTGACCTCGGTGACCACCCACGAGCAGCTGGCGGTGCTGCGGCGCGAGCTCAACGGTCTCGTGGCCGCCTGGCACCACCGCACCGGCCAGGCGCACGGCATCACCCATGCGGCGCTGCGCAAGGAGTGCGGCGGGCCGGCCGCCGCGGTGGCCAACGCCGAGCAGCTGCACGCCCGGATCGAGCGGATCCGCGACTGGGCGGTCAAGCGCTCGGGCTGAGCGCCCCCTCCTCGAAGGGCCGGGCGCCCGGGCCGGGGCGCGGGGCGACCTCCCGCTGCTCGAGCAGGTGGCCGTGCTCGCACTCCAGCCGGGTGTGCACCACGCCGCCGCAGTCGCGGTGGGCGAGCTCGACCGGCGGCCCCTCGGGGCCGGCGTAGTAGCGCGCGCCCCAGTCGGCGACGGCCGCCAGCACGGGGTAGAGGTCGAGTCCCTTGGGGGTCAGGCGGTACTCGTGCCGTACGCGGCCGCCGTCGCTGCGGTAGGGCTCGCGCTGCAGGATGTCGTGCTCCACGAGCAGCGCCAACCGGTTGCTCAGCACCTGCCGGGACACGCCGCTGTGGCGCTGCATGTCGTCGAAGCGCCGCACGCCGTTGAACACCTCGCGCAGCACCACCAGGGTCGCGCGTTCTCCGAGCACGGCCATCGCGCGGGCGACCTGGCAGTTGGCCGTGGAGTAGGCCAGCGCCGGGGGTGCGGGGGATGTGCTCACGACCACAGCCTAGGAGATGCTGGGTCTCGTTGACAGACCCAGAGTGCATCCGGGACGCTGGGTCCATGACGCAGACCCAGCCCCCGTCGTCCGACAGCCTCGACCCGCTGAGCCTGAGCGGCTACGAGCTGCTGATGGCGATGGCCCGCGGGGAGTTCCCGCCCGCCCCCATCTCCGAGACCATCGGCATGAGCGGCTTCGGCGGCGAGGAGGGCTCGATCTGGGTCGAGCTGGTGCCCGAGCCGCGGCACTACAACCCGCTCGGCACGGTGCACGGCGGCGTGATCTCGACCCTGCTCGACACCGCCGCCGCCTGCTCGGTGCACTCCACCCTCGCGCCGGGGGAGGGCTACACCTCCCTCGACCTCACCGTGAAGTTCCTCAAGCCGGTGACCGTCGACTCCGGTCTGCTCCGCGCCACCGGCTCGGTGCTGCAGCGCGGCCGCCGCACGGCGCTGGCCCAGGCCCAGCTGCACGACGCCCAGGGCCGCCTGGTCGCCCACGCCACCTCCAGCTGCATGATCTTCAGCTGACCCCCGCCCCACCGGTCTCCCGTGGTCGCCGGCGATGCAGCAACCGCCACCACCGCGGGGAGTACCGTCGGCGGGTGCCCGTGCGTCCCCGCTCCCTGCTGCTCCTGCTCGCACTCCTCGCGCTGGCCGCGCCGCTGCTCGGCGTGCCGGGTCCGGCCGCCGGCGTCGTGCGTGGGGAGCCGGCGGCGGTGCGTCCCGCGCCGGCGCCGACGCCGGATCAGGCCTCCGACCACGTCCGGGTGGTGCGCGGCACGCACCGGTGGCGCGAGAGCGTGCGGCAGGTCCCAGTGGTGGTCGGGCCGGGACGCGACCTGCGCTACACGATCGACACCCGGCTCTACGTGCCCGACAACGCCAGCGCGCGGCGCCCGCAGCCGGCGATCCTGATGACCCACGGGTTCGGGGGCAGCAAGGACAACGCCGAGGTGCTGAGCACCGCGCAGTTCTTCGCCGCGCACGGCTACGTGGTGCTCACCTACTCCTCGGCCGGGTTCGGCGCCAGCGGGGGGTGCATCGCGCTGCAGTCGGCCGATACCGACGTCCCGGCGGCACAGCAGGTCATGGACGCCGTGCTCGAGCCGCGTCGCGACGTCCTGCGCGACCGGCGCGGCCCGGTGGTCGGCACGATCGGCGGCTCCTACGGCGGCGGGGGTCAGCTCCCGCTCGCCGCGGCCGACCGCCGCATCCGCGCCACCATCCCGGGGCGCACCTGGAACTCCTTGGCCTACGCCCTGGACCCGAACAACCGGGTGGTGCCGGGCGACCGCACCGGCTTCGACCACACCCGCACCGCCCAGGGCGTGTTCAAGCGGCAGTGGACCACGCTGTTCTACGCCCTGGGCCAGACCCAGCCGGTGCAGGGCAACGGCGGCTGCCCGGCGCTGAAGACCGGCTCGGGCGACCCTGCCGAGGTGGCCGCCGCCCTCACCTGCCCGGGGTTCCGCACCGAGGTGTGCGGCGTGTACCAGCGCCTGTTGCTCACCGGCGACTCCACGGCGGCCGACCGGCGGCTCATCGCGGACGCCTCGGCCGCCACCTTCCTGCGCCGCGTCGACGCCCCCACGCTGCTGGTGCAGGGTCAGCGCGACACCCTGTTCAACCTCAACGAGGCGGTCGCCACCTTCACCGCGCTGCGCCGCCGCGGCGTGCCGGTGGGGATGATCTGGAACTCCGGCGGCCACGGCGGCTACACCTCCGTGCCCGGCGAGTGCGAGGCCTACGACGGCGTGCGGCGCCCGGTGCGCGCGATGGACCGCTGCTACCTCCCGCTGCGCGCCCTGGGCTGGATGGACCACTGGCTGCGTGGCCGCGCCGAGGGCCGCGGACCGGTCTTCGCCTACCACCGCGACTGGGTGCGCTACGACGGGTCCGGGCCCGACGACGAGCAGTACGGCGTCTCGCCCACCTTCCCGCTGCCCGGCACCACCGCCCTGCACCTCGGCGCCGACGGCCGGCTCACCCGCCGCGCGCCGGCGGCGACCCCGGGCCGACTGCGGCTGGTCCACCCCGCCGGCGGTCTGCCCGCGGCGTACTCGGAGACCTCCAGCTTCACCGGTCCCGACTCCTCGCCCTCCCTCGCCGCTCCGCCCACCGAGGTGCCCGGCCAGTTCGTAGCGTTCACGACCGCCCCCGCCCGCCGCGCCGTCGACGTCGTCGGGGTGCCGCGGCTGCGCGTGCGGCTGCAGCACACCCGCCCCGACGACCTCGTGCTGTTCGCCAAGCTCTACGACGTGGCGCCGGGCGGCCGGCAGACCCTGCTGCGCCGCCTCATCGCGCCCGTGCGGGTGCCCGACGCCGCACTGGACCGGCCGGTGACGATGAACCTGCTCGGCCTCGCCCACCGGGTGCGCCCCGGGCACCGGCTGCGGCTGGTGCTGTGCACCACCGACGCCACCTCCGACTCCGGGGTGCTCCCCGACGTCGTGACGGTGGTGGCCGGCCCCGACGCCGTGCTCACCCTGCCCGCCCGCTGGCCCGGTGATCCGGCAGGCGAGCCGGGGGGTGCCCGGTGACGGCGCCCACCTGGATCGCCTTCCTGCGCGCGAGCAACCTCGGCGCGCACCGGAAGTTCGGCAAGGCCGACGTGGAGCGCGTCAGCGCGGCCGCCGGGTTCGACGACGTCGCGGTGTACCTCAACACCGGCAACGTGCGGGTGGTGGGCGGCGCCGACCGCGCGGAGGTGCGGGCCCGGCTCGAGGCCGCCTACCTCGCCGATCGCGGCTTCGAGGTGCCGACGATGGTGGTGTCCCCGGCCGAGCTGCGCCGGGTGCACGCGGACGGCGAGGACCTGGGCCGCGACCACGCGGGCACGCGGTTCGTCTCCTTCCTCGCCGACGCGCCGACCCCCGAGGCGGTGACCGCCTTCGAGCAGCGGTGGGGGCCGGATCCGGACCGGCCCCACCACGCCGTGGTGCGCGACCGGGCGGTGCACCTGCTGCTGGGGGAGGACTACCTCTCCGGGCGCCTCACCAACGCCGACGTCGAGAAGCTGCTCGGCCCCGCGACCAACCGCACCGCGAACGTCGTCGCCACGCTGGTGCAGCGCTGGTGCGGCTGACGCAGCCGGTGCGCGTCACTCGCCTCGGAACACCGGGGGACGCCGCTCGTTGAAGGCCGCCATGCCCTCGGCGACGTCGGCGGTGCGCATGAGCACCACCTGACCGGTGCGCTCGCGCTCCAGGGCGTCGTGCCACCCCGGCAGGGTGGCGGTGTTGACCGCCTTCTTGGTGGCGGTCTGGGCCAGCGGGGCGCCGCGGCCCAGCTTGCGCACCACCGAGGCGACCGTCGCCTCGTAAGAATCGGCGTCGGCGAGGTGGCTCACCAGCCCCAGGGCGTAGGCCTCGGCGGCCGGCATCGGCTCGGCGAGCAGCGCCATCCGCATCGCCCGGGCCCGGCCGATGGAGGCCGCCACGCTCGCGGTGGTGCCGCCGTCGGGCATGAACCCGATCTTCGCGAACGGCAGCAGGAAGGCGGCGCGCTCGGAGGCCACCACGAGGTCGGCGGCCAGCGCGGCGCCGCAGCTGACCCCGGCCGCGATCCCGTCCACCGCGGCGACCACGGGCTTCGGGCACTCCACGATCGCCCGCACGATCCGGTTCGCGATGTCCATCGAGCGCACGTCGAAGCGCTCGTGCGCCCCCGCGCCGCCGATGTCGGCGCCGGCCGAGAACGCGCCTCCCGCACCGGTGAGCACGACCACGCGGACGTCGTCGCGACCCCGGGCCCCCTCGAGCTCCTCGGCCAGGCGCAGGCTCATCGCGCCGCTCATCGCGTTCATCGCCTCGGGGCGGTTCATCGTGAGGGTCAGCACGCCCTCGGCGAGGTCGACGAGCAGCTCGGGCAGCTCGTCGGCCGGGCTGTCGGCCGGGTCGTCGGCGGGGGCGGGGGCATCGGTCGGCATGGGCGGAGTGTGCCACCATGAGCCAGTGCCTTCCACCGCCAGTCCCGAGGTCGACGAGGGCCTGGAGACGACGCTCGACCCCGACGCGATCGTGCTCACCTCGCGGCCCTGGGTCACCCTGGTCTGGAACGACCCGGTCAACCTGTTCTCCTACGTCATCTACGTCTTCCAGCAGCACTTCGGCTACGACCGGAAGCTGGCCGAGAAGCTCACCCACCAGGTGCACGAGGAGGGCCGGGCGGTCGTGAGCAGCGGCACCCGCGAAGCGATGGAGCGCGACGTGCAGGCCATGCACGAGTACGGACTGTGGGCCACCCTGGCCCGCGACGAGTGAGGTCGGGAGCAGCCACGAGTGAGGGGAGGGACGACGTGCACGGCTTCGAGCGCCACCGCCGCAGCGGACGCGTGATCACCACGATGACCGGGTGGGAGGCCGACCTGCTCCGCTCGCTGCACCGCCAGGTGATCGAGCTGATCGGTCACGACCCCGCCGCCCCCGAGCGCGATCCGCTGGAGGCGCTGCTGGACTTCGACGGCCCCACCGAGGAGCCCGACGACCCGGCCCTGGCCCGGCTGTTGCCCTCGGCCCACCGCAGCGACCCCGAGGCCGCCGCGGAGTTCCGGCGCTACACCGAGCCCGCGCTGCGCGACTCCAAGGCCCGGGCCGCCGCCGACGTCATCGAGACCCTCGAGGCCGCCGGCCTGCCGCCGCTGCTCACCGACGACGACCTCGTCATCGACGTCGAGCTCGACCCCGCCCAGGCCCAGGTCTGGCTGCGCGCCCTCAACGACGTGCGGCTCGCCCTCGGCACCCGCCTGGGCATCGAGCAGGACGACGACGACCTCTGGGACGCCCTGCCCGACGACGACCCGCGGCTGCCCGCCTACGACGTGTACCAGTGGCTCAGCGTGCTGCAGGGCTCGCTGGTCGACGCCGTCATGTCCTGACTGCGTCCCGGGGCGCGTCTGCCAGACTCGGCCCCATGCGGACCCCCCGTCGCTCCCCGAGGTCGGCCCCGACGCCGGCCCGCCTGCTCCCTGCCCTGATCCCCGGGCTCCTGCTCCCCGTGCTCCTCCTGGCCGGCTGCGGCGGGTCGGAGGACACCCCGGCCCCGGCCCCGTCGGCCCCGGCGGAGGGCGCGAGCAGCGCGGACGACGCCACCACCGGCGACGCCACGGACGCCACCGAGCTCCCGCTGCTGCAGGGCGAGCCGTGCCGGGCGACCGTCGTGCTCACCGGCGGTGTCAAGGCGCAGTGGACCGGGGAGGGCACCGTCGCGACGTCGTCCGCGGGCCCGCTGGCCACCTACCAGAGCGCCGAGCCCGCCGACGGCGACCCCGTGATCACCCTCTACGCCTCCGGCGAGGGCTTCAGCGCCACCGCGATCATCAACTCCGGCAAGGCCGTCTTCAGCACGCCCACCGGCACCGGCACCCTCGACATCGCCCCCGACGGCTCCGGCGCCACGGTGCGCACGACCGTCGGCAACGGCCTCGCGGCGAAGGTCGACGTCGAGGCCACGTTCACCTGCTGACCCCCCTGCTGGGACCCTGCTGGGACCCTGCTCCGGTCGGGCCGGGGGACCACCGCGGGCCGTGCCGGACGAGGGGTGGCGGCCCGTCCACTACCCTCACAGGGTGCTCACCATCGCCCGTGCCACCTACGACGCCATCGTGGCGCACGCCAAGCGGGACCACCCCGACGAAGCGTGCGGCATCGTCGCCGGGCCCGAGGGCAGCGACCGCCCCGAGCGGCTGATCGAGATGGTCAACGCCGCCGGCAGCCCCACCTTCTACGAGTTCGACTCCACCGAGCTGCTCGCGCTCTACAAGCAGATGTGGGCCAACGACGAGGAACCGGTCGTCGTGTACCACTCCCACACCGCGACCGAGGCCTACCCGAGCGTCACCGACATCGGCCTCGCGAGCGAGCCGAACGCCCACTACGTGCTGGTCAGCACACGCGAGCACGGGAATAACCCGGGCCCGGTGGAGTTTCGTTCCTACAGGATCGTCGGTGGCGAGGTCACCGAGGAGGAGGTCGTCGTGGTCGACGACCTCCCGCCCGTCTGACCCGCACCACCCGTCCCCGCACACCCGAGTCACCACCCCAACCACCAGCCGAGTCATCAGCCGCTGAGGAGTCACCCACCATGGCCATCGAGGTCCGCATCCCGACCATCCTGCGCACCTACACCGGGGGCGAGAAGGCCGTCGACGCCGAGGGCGGCACCCTCTCGGCCCTCATCGACCACCTCGAGGGCAACCACCCCGGCATCAAGGACCGCCTCATCGAGGACGGCCAGCTGCGCCGCTTCGTCAACGTCTACGTCAACGACGAGGACGTGCGCTTCATCGGCGGTCTCGAGGCCGCGCTCTCCGACGGCGACCAGGTCGTCGTGCTCCCCGCCGTCGCCGGCGGCTGAGCCCCGACCCACCCCGATCCGGATCCCGGCATGACCCGCCGCACCTTCGTCCTCGTCGACGGCGAGAACATCGACGCCACCCTCGGTGGCTCGGTGCTCGGCCGGCGACCCCACCCGGAGGAGCGGCCGCGCTGGGAGCGGGTCACCGCGTTCATCGAGGAGCGCTGGAACCAGCCGGTCACCGGCCTGTTCTTCCTCAACGCCAGCAACGGCTCGCTGCCCAGCAGCTTCGTCCAGGCCCTGCTGGCCATGGAGTACCGGCCGGTGCCGCTGTCCGGGCGCACCGACGAGAAGGTCGTCGACGTCGGTATCCAGCGCACCCTCGCGGCGCTGGTCGAGCGTCCCGAGGCCGACGTCGTCCTGGTCAGCCACGACGCCGACTTCGCCGAGCACCTGCTCGCCCTGCGCAACCACGGCGACACCGGGGAGGCCCCGCGCCGGCTCGGCGTCATGGGCTTCCGCGAGTTCACCAGCACCGCGCTCGCCGACGACGCCATCACCCACTTCGACCTCGAGTACGACGTCGCCGCGTTCAACTCCGAGCTGCCCCGCGTGCGGATCATCCCGCTCGAGGAGTTCGACCCGACCATCTTCCTGCGCTGAAGGAAGGGACCCCGATGCGCTACGACAACCTGCTCGCCTCCGTCGGCAACACCCCGCTCATCGGGCTGCCGCGGCTCTCGCCGAGCCCCGACGTCCGGCTGTGGGCGAAGCTGGAGGACCGCAACCCCACCGGGTCGATCAAGGACCGGCCGGCGCTGATGATGATCGAGGAGGCCGAGAAGGACGGCACGCTGCGTCCCGGCTGCACCATCCTCGAGCCCACCTCGGGCAACACCGGCATCTCGCTGGCCATGGCCGCCAAGCTCAAGGGCTACCGCATCGTGTGCGTCATGCCGGAGAACACCTCCGAGGAGCGGCGCCAGCTGCTGCGGATGTGGGGCGCGGAGATCGTCGGCTCCCCGGCCGCGGGCGGCTCCAACGAGGCCGTGCGCGTGGCCAAGCGGCTCGCCGCCGAGCACCCCGACTGGGTGATGCTCTACCAGTACGGCAACCTCGCCAACCCGCTCTCCCACGAGCGCGGCACCGGCCCCGAGCTGCTGGCCGACCTGCCCAGCATCACCCACTTCGTGGCCGGTCTGGGCACCACCGGCACGCTCATGGGCGTCTCGCGCTTCTTCCGCAGCGCCAAGCCCGAGGTGCGGATCGTGGCCGCCGAGCCCCGCTACGGCGAGCTCGTGTACGGCCTGCGCACCCTCGACGAGGGGTTCGTGCCCGAGCTCTACGACGCCGACCTCATCGACTCCCGGTTCTCCGTCGGCCCCCGCGACGCCGTGCGGCGCGTGCGCGAGCTGCTGGAGATGGAGGGCATCTTCGCCGGCGTCTCCACCGGCGCGATCCTGCACGCCGCCCTCGGTCAGGCCGCCAAGGCGGTCAAGGCGGGGGAGAAGGCCGACATCGCGTTCATCGTGTGCGACGGCGGCTGGAAGTACCTCTCCACCGGCGCCTACGAGGGCACGATCGACGAGGCCGAGGACCGTCTCGAGGGCCAGCTCTGGGCGTGATCGAGCGGCGTGGTCGACCCCCGGGCGCGACACGCCCGGGACGTGACGTCGGTCAAGGGGCGTTCCACCCGCGCGGGCGAACACGTACGGTGACCCCTGTGTCGACGACGTCACCGCTCCGCGCCCCCGCCCGCACCGCCCCGCGTCCGGGGGGAGCCGGGTGAAGGTCACCATCGTCGGGTGCTCGGGGTCCTACCCCGGCCCCGAGTCGCCGGCCAGCTGCTACCTGCTCGAGGCCACCGGTCCCGACGCGACCGGCGGTGAGGAGCGCACCTGGCGGATCCTGCTCGACCTCGGCAACGGGGCGCTCGGGGCGCTGCAGCGCCACGTCGACGCGCTGACCATCGACGCCGTCTTCCTCAGCCACCTCCACGCCGACCACTGCCTGGACCTGTGCGGCTACTACGTGATGCGCAAGTACCACCCCACCGGCGCCCAGCCCCGCATCCCGGTCTACGGCCCCCACAGCGCGGCGGCCCGCATCGCCACGGCCTACGACCTGCCGATCGACCCCGGCATGACCGAGGAGTTCGACTTCGTCGAGTACGAGGACGGCGAGGCCCTCACCGTGGGCCCCTTCACCGTCCTGCCGGTCCGGGTCAACCACCCGGTCGAGGCCTACGCCCTGCGGGTCACCGGCCCGGCGGGCGAGGTGCTGGCCTACTCCGGCGACACCGCCACGACGCCGGCGCTCCCGCAGGCCGCGGCCGGCGCCGACCTGTTCCTGTGCGAGGCCTCCTTCCGCGACGGCGACGAGAACCCGCCCGACATCCACCTCACCGGGTCCGAGGCCGGCCAGGCCGCCACCGAGGCCGGCGTGAAGCGGCTCGTGCTCACCCACATCCCGCCGTGGTTCGACGAGCAGGGGCGGCTCGAGGAGGCCCGCACCACGTTCTCCGGTCCGCTCGAGCTCGCGGTGCGGGGCGCGGTCTACGAGATCTGAGCGGTCAGTCAGGCCGGTCAGTCAGGCCGGTCAGGTGAGGCCGGTCAGGTGAGGCCGGCGTCGTGCACGCAGATCGCGATCTGCACCCGGTTGGTGACCTCGAGCTTCTCGAACAGCCGCGAGACGTGGGCCTTCACGGTGGGGACCGAGAGGTGCAGGGCGGCGGCGATCTCGGCGTTGGTCAGCCCCGCGCCCACCGCGACCGCCACGTCGTGCTCGCGCTCGGTGAGCCGGGCCAGGCGTCGCGTGGCCTCGGCGGTGCGGGCGTCGGCGTCCGGGGCCTCGGGTCCGGTGCCGCCCGGGTCGGCGGCCCGGAGCCGGGTGAGCAGCGTGCGGGTCACCGAGGGTGACAGCATCGGCTCGCCGGCGGCCACGGCCCGCACGGCGTCGAGGAGGTCCTGCGGGGAGGTGTCCTTGAGCAGGAACCCGTCGGCGCCGGCGGCCAGCGCGCCGAGCACGTAGTCGTCGGCGTCGAAGGTGGTCAGCACGATCACCCGCGGCGGAGAGGGCCGCTCGTGCAGGGCCCGCGTGGCGGCGACGCCGTCCAGCCGCGGCATCCGGATGTCCATCAGCACGACGTCGGGGCGCAGCTCCTCGACCCGTCGCAGGGCCTCCTCGCCGTCGCCGGCCTCGCCGACGACCTGCAGGTCGTCGCGACCGCCGAGCATCAGCACCAGCGCCGAGCGCACCAGCGGGTCGTCGTCGACGAGCAGCAGCCGCACCGCCTCAGTCATCGTGTCCTCCCGCTTCCCACGGCAGCCAGCCTCGCAGCACGAAGTCGGGGCCCTCGCGCCCGCCCGTGCAGCGGCCGCCGGCGAGGGCGGCCCGCTCACCGAGGCCGGTGAGTCCCAGGCCGGCGCCGGGGGTGCCCGAGCCGGTCGTCGTGCCGAACCCGGTGGGGTTGCGCACCTCCACCTCGACGCCGTCGCCGGGGCGCCCCACCACCTGCACGACGACCGTGCTGCGCGGGGCGTGCTTGCGCACGTTGGTGAGCCCCTCCTGCACGATCCGGTAGACGGTGCGGCCCACGGCGTCGGGCGGCCCGCCGGTGGGCCCGTCGAGCTCGATCCGGTCCTCGACGCGCAGGCCGTCGGCGCGGGCCTCGGTGATCAGCGTCGGGAGGTCGGCGGCGGTGGGCTGCGGCGCCCACGCCACGGCGGCCTCGCCCGGGGGGTCGCCCGCCGGATCGCGCAGCGCGCCGAGGACGCCGCGCAGGTCGGCCAGTGCCAGGTGCGCCACCTGCTCCACGACCTCGGCCTCCGCGCGCAGCGCCGCCGCGTCGAGGTCCTCGCGGAAGCGCATCGCGCCGGTGCGCATCGCGACCTGGGTGATGCGGTGGGCGAGCACGTCGTGCATCTCCCGCGCGATCCGTTGGCGCTCGGCGAGCCGGGCCTGCGCGGCGCGCAGCTCCTGGTCGGCCTCGGCCCGCTCGGCGCGCCACCGCAGCGTGGCGAGCAGCTCGCGCCGCGACCCGACGAACAGGCCCCAGGCGATGAACGCCGAGATGGCGACGACGTTGGTGATCAGGCCCACCAGGGTCGGCGTGGGGTCGCGCGGGGGCCGCACCATCATCAGCACCTGCGCGGAGACGAGGTTGCCGAGCGCCACCGCGACGACCTCGCGGGTGCGGCGGCGGGTCGCGACGCTGACCGAGGCCAGCACGGCCGGGCCGGCCGCCCACACCGAGAACCCGCTGAGGACCAGGGTGAGGGTGAGCACCGTCATCGGCGCACGTCGACGCCACCCGGTGGCCACCAGCGCGACCAGTCCGAGCCCGAGGTCGACGAGCTCGGCCTCCAGGCCGTGCGGCAGCACCGACCCCCAGGCCGCGGCACTGATCGCCAGCGCCAGCGTGAACCGCCACAGGTGGCCCCACCAGCCCAGGGCGGGTGCGGGGTCGGGGGGAGCGAGGGTCACGGTCCCCGAGGCTAGTGGGCCGATCGGCCCGGCGGATCCCGTCGGAGGTCGCGGACACCCCCGACCAAAGTCGCCGCGGATTCCCGACCTGGGTCCGTGGCGGTGCGGGGCCGTGGCGGGGAGGCTGGAGCCATGATCGAGATCCGACACCTGAGCCGTACCTACGGCGGGTTCACGGCGGTGGACGACGTGTCCTTCCGCTGCGAGCCCGGCCGCGTGACCGGCTTCCTGGGCCCGAACGGCGCCGGGAAGACCACGACGATGCGCATCCTGGTGGGCCTGACCCCGCCCAGCGCCGGCACCGCCACCATCGGCGGACACCGTTACGCCGACCTGCCCAACCCCGGCCGCCACGTCGGCGTCCTGCTCGACGCCGGGGCCCAGCACGTGGGCCGCACCGGCCGGGAGATCCTCACCCTGGCCGCGCGCACCATGGGCCTGCCGTCCGAGCGGGTCGAGGAGATGCTCGCCACCGTCGGGC
Organism: Nocardioides sp.; assembly: GCF_964228225.1. Classification (GTDB taxonomy): domain Bacteria; phylum Actinomycetota; class Actinomycetes; order Propionibacteriales; family Nocardioidaceae; genus Nocardioides. Next base: position 5,011 of record NZ_CAXQZB010000081.1, on the reverse strand, counting down.
TCACCGACGACGAGGCCAAGCGCCGTCTGCGCCACTACTCCCTCGGCATGAAGCAGCGCCTCGGCATCGCCTACGCCCTGCTCGGCGACCCGCAGGTGCTGATCCTCGACGAGCCCGCCAACGGCCTGGACCCCGCGGGCATCCGCTGGATGCGCGACCTGCTGCGCGGCTACGCCCGGCGCGGCGGCACGGTGCTGCTCTCCAGCCACCTGCTCCACGAGGTCGAGCTCGTCGCCGACGAGATGGTCGTCATCGGCCGGGGTCGGATCGTGGCGCAGGGCGACCGCGCCACCCTGATGGCCCAGCACAGCGGCGTGGCCAGCATCGTCTCGGCCACCGACCCCACCGCGCTCCAGCAGGCGCTCGTCGCCGCCGGCCGCACCGCCGTGCCCGCGGAGACGCCGGGATCGCTGCGGGTGGACTGCAGCCCGGTCGAGATCGGCCGGCTGGCACTCGAGCACCGCCTGGTGCTCACCGAGCTGCGCGACGGCGCCGCCGGCCTGGAGGAACTGTTCCTCGAACTCACCGCCGACACCCAGCGCGAGGGTGTCCTGGAAGGAGCCACGGCATGAGCACCGACACCCGCACCCCCGGCCACCCCGCCGACGGCGCCGGCTACACCCTCGACGTCTCCGCGGTCCCGCCGGTCCCGCTCGCCCGGCTGGTGGAGGTCGAGGCCCGCAAGGTCGTCGACACCCGCGCCGGGTTCTGGTTCGGCCTCGGCGTGCTCGGCCTGGTCACCCTCGCGGTCGTGCTCGGTGGGCTCTTCTTCGAGGACACCGGCCAGACCTACGAGACACTGCTCAGCGTCGCCGGCGGCACCCTGGGCTACTTCCTCCCGGTCCTGGTGATGCTCCTGGTCACCAGTGAGTGGAGCCAGCGCACCGGTCTGTCGACCTTCACCCTCGAGCCGCGGCGCTCGCGGATCGTGGTCGCCAAGCTGATCGCCGGCTTCGCCTTCAGCGCCGTCGGTGTGATCTACGCCGTCGTGCTGGCCGCGGTGGGCGTGCTGCTCAGCCCGGTCAACGGCGGCGGCATGGACTGGTCGCTCGGCGTGGCACCCGTGCGCTCGCTGGTGCTGAGCACGGTGATCTCGGTGCTCGTGGCGTTCGCGCTGGCCATGCTGGTGCGCAACTCCCCGGCCGCGATCGTCGGTTACTTCCTCTACACCCTGGTGCTGCCCGGCGTGGCCGCGGTGCTCGGCGAGCTCATCTCCGGGCTGAAGTCGGTGATCCCCTGGATCGAGTTCAACACCGCCCAGGGCCCGCTGTTCGCCGACGACATGAGCCCCACCGGGGAGCAGTGGGCGCAGCTGGTGGTCTCCGGCACGATCTGGCTGGTCATCCCCTTCGTGCTCGGTCTCACCCGGCTGCTGCGCGCCGAGGTCAAGTAGCACCGCCCGGACACCGCCCGTGCCCGGCAGGCCAGTAGCCTGCCGGGCATGAGCACTCCCTCCCTGCGCGAGGACGGCCGCGCCGACGACGAGCTGCGCCCGGTCCGCATCACCCGGAACTGGCTCGACCACGCCGCCGGCTCGGTGCTGGTCGAGTTCGGCCGCACCCGCGTGCTGTGCGCGGCCTCGGCCTCCGAGGGCGTCCCGCGCTGGCGCAAGGGCTCGGGGCTGGGCTGGGTCACCGCCGAGTACGCGATGCTGCCCGCCGCCACCCACACCCGCTCCGACCGCGAGTCGGTGAAGGGCCGCGTAGGGGGACGCACCCACGAGATCAGCCGCCTGGTGGGCCGGTCGCTGCGCGCGGTGATCGACGTCAAGGCGATGGGGGAGAACACCATCCAGCTCGACTGCGACGTGCTGCAGGCCGACGGCGGCACCCGCACCGCCGCCATCACCGGCGCCTACGTCGCGCTGGCCGACGCCTGTGCCGCCCTCGGGGTGTCGCGGGCGCTGACGGGCTCGGTGGCCGCGGTCTCGGTCGGGATCATCGACGGCGTCCCGCGCCTGGACCTGCCCTACGTCGAGGACGTGCGCGCCGAGACCGACATGAACGTCGTGATGACCGGCGCCGGCGCGTTCGTGGAGGTGCAGGGCACCGCCGAGGGGGCCGCCTTCAGTCGCGCCGAGCTCGACGCGCTGCTCGGGCTGGCCGAGAAGGGCTGCGCCGACCTCACCCGGCTGCAGCAGGAGGCGCTGGCGCGATGACCGGCCGGATCCACCTGGCCTCCCGCAACCCCAAGAAGATCGGGGAGATGCAGCGCATCCTGGCCGAGCACGTGCCCGGCCTGGAGGTCGTCGGTCTCGACGACGTGCCCGCCTACCCCGAGCCGGTGGAGGACGCCCCGACCTTCGAGGGCAACGCCCTGCTCAAGGCCCGGGCCGGCGCCGCGGCCACCGGTCTGGTCACGATCGCCGACGACTCCGGGCTCTGCGTCGACGCCCTCAACGGCATGCCGGGCGTGCTCTCCGCGCGCTGGTCGGGTCCGCCCAAGGACGACGCGCGCAACAACACCCTGCTGCTGCACCAGCTGGCCGACGTGCCCGACGCCCGGCGCACGGCCCACTTCGCCTGCGCGGTCGCCGTCGTCGCCCCGGGCGGGCGGGAGCTGGTGGTCGAGGGTCGCATGGACGGCGTCGTCGTGCGGGCGCCGCGCGGTGAGGGCGGGTTCGGCTACGACTCGCTCTTCGAGGCCGTGGAGTTCCCCGGCCGCACCACCGCCGAGTTGACCCCCGCCGACAAGGACGCCGTGTCGCACCGCGGGCGGGCACTGCGCGCCCTGGCCCCGCGCCTGGGCGAGGTGCTCGGCTCCTAGCGGCCGGGCGCGGGCTGTGCCGGTCAGCCGGTCAGCTGGTCACCTGGTCCAGCGCCAGCTGTCCAGGGCCTTCTCGAAGTCGGCCAGCGCGATGTCGTCGGTGCCGGCGGGGTAGCTCAGCGCGATCGAGAACTGGTTGCCGTCGTGGAGCACCAGGTACGCGCGCTGACGCACCGACACCCCTGCGTCGTTGTCGCGCTCGATCGCGATGCCGATGGCGCGCTCGCCGTCGATGTCGCGGTCGGGGAGGTCGCGCGGCGTCACGTCGGTCCCGCCCACGATGTTGCGCTTCCACTGGGACTCCAGGTCCTCCGGCTCGGTGATGCCGCCGGAGGTGAAGGCCTCGACCAGGATGTTGGCGCTGGCGTTGCGGAAGGTCGTGCCCAGCGCCGACATCGTGTCGACCGTCGGGGCGTCGGCCAGCTGACGGGCGTCGGAGATGTCGGTCCAGCCGATGCCGGGCAGCTCGTAGAAGTAGCCCGCGCCCACCAGCGCGTCGGCGGGGGGCACCGGGGCGGGCTCGGTGGGGGTCGGCGAGGGCTCGGGCGTGGGCGTGGTCTGCCCGGCGGTGTCGTCGCCCGCCCCGCCCGACGCGGTGGGGTCGTCGTCCTGCCCGGTGACCACCAGGCTCACGGCGATCGCGGCGACCATGACCAGCGCGAGGAGGCCGCCCAGGAGCCAGCGCCCCGGGCCGCGTCCGGACGGGCGTGGACCCGGGGGAGCGGGGGGCGGGGGCGGGAACCCGCCGTCGGCGGGGGGCTTGGTGGACGACGGGGGCGGGGGCATCGTGGGACCGCCGTACGGGTCCGACGGAGGTGGGGCCCCCCACGGGCTGCTCATGGCGGTCAAGGATAGGTGCCGGAGGAGGGAGTCGAACCCTCACGCTCAAGGAGCACAGGAACCTAAATCCTGCGTGTCTGCCATTCCACCACTCCGGCGCGGCTCGGAGTCTAGGTCGTGTGGTGGGTGCGACGCGCTAGCGTGCGGGACGTGCTGTTCCCCGAATCGCAGGCCGCGATCGAGCAGGCCGCCCTCGAGACCCCGGTCCACACCCCCGGCTACGACATCGCCGCCGCCCGGCGCCAGGCCCGCGAGCTGGCCGCAGGACAGCCCCGCGAGGACGTCGCGGAGGTCGAGGACCTCGACGTGGACGGCGTGCTGTGCCGTCTCTACCGGCCCTCCGACCCGATCGACGACGGCGTGGTGGTGCACCTGCACGGCGGCGGGTTCGTGTTCAACGACATCGAGGTGCACGACGCCTCGGTGCGCCGGCTCACCAACCGCGGCCGGCGCGCGGTGCTCAGCGTCGACTACCGGCTCGCGCCGGAACACCCCTTCCCCGCGGCCCCCGACGACGTCGACACGGTCGTGCGCTGGCTGGAGCGGGAGGGCCCGGCGCGCGGCCTGGGCGGGCCGATGTTCGCCCATGGCGACAGCGCCGGGGGCACCCTCGCCGTCGTGGCGGCGCTGCGGCACCCGGGCCGCTTCGCGGCGCTCGCGCTGATCTACCCCTTCCTCGACCCCTCCTGCCGCTTCGACTCCCACCGCACCGAGCAGGCGGGGTTCGGTCCCGAGGAGGTGGCCTGGTACTGGCACCAGTACTCCGGGGGCGACCACGCGCTCTACGACCACCCCGAGTTCGCGCCGCTGCTCTCCGACCAGCTCTGGACGCTGCCGCCGACCTTCGTGATGACCTCCGAGCACGACCCGCTGCGCGGCGAGGGCGAGCACCTGGTGCGGATCCTCGCCCAGCACCGCGTCCAGGTCGTGGCGTGCCGCTACCTCGGCCAGATCCACGGCTTCTGGCGCCATCCGCAGGTGTTCCCCGCCGCCGAGCCGCTCATGGATCAGGTCGCGTCGTTCCTGCGCTCCCATCCCTGAGAGGATGGGCGCCATGCGCGTGCACCTCGGCAGTGACCATGCCGGCCTCGAGCTCAAGGACCACCTCAAGACCTGGCTGGTCGAGCACGGCTACGAGGCCGTCGACCACGGGCCGTTCGTCTACGACGCCCTCGACGACTACCCCGTCTTCTGCCTGCGCGCGGCCGAGGCGGTCGCGCGCGAGCGCGCCGAGGGCCAGGACAGCCTCGGTGTGGTGATCGGCGGGTCCGGCAACGGCGAGCAGATCGCGGCCAACAAGGTCACCGGCGTGCGGGCGGCGCTGGTGTGGTCGGAGGAGACCGCGGTGGTCGCGCGCGTGCACACCGACGCCCCCGGCGTCGCCGGCGGCGGGCGGGTGCCCACC
>NZ_CAXQZB010000080.1:0-26982 GCF_964228225.1 Nocardioides sp. | reverse complement strand
ACACCCGGTCCCATACCGAACCCGGAAGTTAAGACTGCCAGCGCCGATGGTACTGCAATCGCGAGGTTGTGGGAGAGTAGGACGCCGCCGGACATACATTCGTAGAGGCCACCGCCTTGTGCCGGTGGCCTCTACGCATTTGTGCACCGTGCTCGGTGCATCGGAGTTCATACGAGAAGAGGGAGCCACGACGTGGCCGAGCAGCAGGGATCGTCGGGTCGACGTGACAACCAGGGACAGCGCTCCGGGAACGGGCGTCCCGCCCGCCCCAGCGGCGGTGCTGGTGGCGGGTCGCGCAGCGACGGTCCTCGTCAGGGCGGTCGCGCCGGTGGTGGCCCCCGCCGCGACGGTGCACCGGGTCGCTCCGGCGGCCGCGACGGCGCTCCCTCCCGCTCCGGTGGGCGCGACGAGCGTCCGTCCCGTGGGGGCGCTCCGGCCGGCAAGGGAGGCCCCCGGTCGGGCGGCAAGCCCGTCGGTCGTGGTGGCGGCAAGCCGGGGGGCCGTCCCTCCGGGGAGCGGCGTCCCCGCACGGACGCCGAGCGCACCCGCGAGCAGGCGCTCTACGACGGTCCGCCGCTCTCGGACGACATCCAGGGCACTGAGCTCGACCGGTCGGTCTCGGCTCAGCTGAAGGGCCTCCCGGAGAAGCTGGCCTCCCGTGTGGCGCGCCACCTGGTCGCGGCCGGGATGCTGGTGGACGAGGACCCTGAGACCGCCTACCAGCACACCCTGGCGGCCAAGGCGCGTGCGCCGCGGATCGCGGTCGTGCGGGAGGCCACGGGCGAGGCGGCCTACGCCGCCGGGCATTACGCGGTGGCGCTCGCCGAGCTGCGGGCCGCCAAGCGGATGAACGGGGCGACGGCCTACATCCCCATCATGGCTGACTGCCACCGTGCGCTCGGGCAGCCCGAGCAGGCCCTCAAGCTGGCCAAGAGCCCCTCGGTGGTCAACTTCAGCCCTGAGGCGAAGGCGGAGATGACGCTGGTCGAGGCCGGGGCGCGGCGCGACATGGGGCAGCTGGACGCCGCCCTGCGCACCCTGGAGCTCTCCCCGCTCAACAGCAAGAGTCGCCACGCCTGGGTGGTCCGTCTGCGCTACGCCTATGCCGACGCGCTCGTGGCGGCGGGGCGCGAGAAGGACGCGCTGGCGTGGTTCCACCGCACGCATGCGATCGACGCCGACGAGATCACCGACGCCGCCGAGCGCGCCGAGGATCTCGAGCGCCGGATCGACCGTGGCTGAAGGCCGCCGGCTGCCATGATGCGGCGCATGGCAGCAGCACGGCACGACGTCGCCCGCCCCGCCCTCGAGGGATCGGTGGGGGTCCGCGACGGGCGCCGGCTCAGCTTCGCCGAGTACGGCGCGCCGCGTGGCCGGGCCCTGGTCTGGCTGCACGGCACCCCCGGCGCCCGTCGACAGATCCCCCTCGAGGCACGGGCCTACGCCGAGGAGCGCGGTCTGCGCATCATCGGCATCGACCGCCCGGGGATCGGGTCCTCGACCCCGCACCTCTACGACCGTCTGCACGACTGGGCCGCCGACCTCGACCTGCTGCTCGACGCCCTCGCCGTCGAGGACGTGCGGGTCGTGGGGCTCTCCGGGGGCGGTCCGTACGCCCTGGCGGCCGGGCACGCCCTTCCCGACCGGGTGACGAAGGTGGGCGTCCTCGGAGGCGTCGCGCCCACGTGCGGTGCCGACGCCGCTCCGGGCGGCATCATCCAGCTGGCCGTCGCGCTCGCTCCGGTCCTGGCCGCCACCCGTGTGCCCCTCGGAGTGGCGCTGACCGGCGCCATCCGGCTCGCCCGTCCGGTGGCGGGACTCGGGCTCGACCTCTATGCCGCGGTGCAGCCGGTGGGGGACCGGTCGCTGCTCTCACGCCCGGAGTTCAAGGCGATGTTCCTCGACGACCTGCTCAACGGCAGCCGGTTCCAGACCCTCGCCCCGCTCAACGACCTCGTGCTCTTCACCCGCGACTGGGGCTTCTCCCCGCGCGACGTGCAGGTGCCGGTGGTGTGGTGGCACGGGGACGCCGACCACATCGTCCCCTTCGCCCACGGCCGGCACGTCGTGGACCTGCTGCCGCACGCCGAGCTGCGCGTCATCGACGGGGAGAGCCACCTGGGCGGTCTCGGGATCGCGCGCGAGGTGATGGACACCCTGTTCGACCCGGTGTCCGCCTCCCGCTGAGCCCCGCCCGCGGCGCCTCCGGAGCGCCTGCGCCCGGCACTGGCGCGACGACTCACCATGGGTCACAATGGGCTCACAACTGCACACCTGTCACGATGTGTCCGATCGTCGTCCGAGACCGCTGGGGAAGGCGTCACTCGCGCCGACGATGAAGGAGATCACCGTGACCAGCACCAGCACCCGTGGCACGACCCGCACCACCACGACCCGTGGTGTGCTGTTCGTCCACTCGGCGCCGTCCGCGCTGTGCCCTCATGTCGAGTGGGCCGTGGCCGGCGTCCTCGGCGCGCCCGTGCACCCCGACTGGACCCCGCAGCCGGCCCAGAGCGGCACCTACCGGGCCGAGCTGTCCTGGACCGGTGACGCCGGGTCGGCGGCCGCGATCGCCTCGGCCCTGCGGGGCTGGAACCACCTGCGCTTCGAGGTCACCGAGGAGCCGACCGCCCACACCGAGGGCTCGCGGTTCTCTTACACCCCCGACCTCGGGATCTTCCACGCCGTGACGGGCCTGCACGGCGACGTGATGATCCCCGAGGACCGGCTCAAGGCGGCGGTCGTGAAGTCGGCGCTGGGCGAGACCACCCTCGAGCTCGAGATCGACAAGCTGCTGGGCAAGCCGTGGGACGACGAGCTCGAGACGTTCCGCTACGCCGGCGACGGCGCGCCCGTGCGCTGGCTCCACCAGGTCGTCTAGGACACCTCCCCCCCGTCGCGCGTGAACGACCAGCGCCCCCGGTCCGAGGACCGGGGGCGCTGGTCGTGTCCGCGCGTGCTCGTTCCGCGGTGGACCCGGGTCAGCGGGTGAAGCGGAACCGTGTGGGCTTGGTGAAGCCGGCGGTGATGAACCGGCCGTCCTGCCAGGTGACCTTCATCTTGATCTTGTGCACTCCGCGCACCGTGCTGGGCTTGCACACGGTGTAGGTGATCGTGCCGCGCGGGCCGTCGGACCCGGCGTCGATGGCCGGGGAGGCGATCACCCGACCGTTGGGGTTGACCACGAAGAACTCCGCGGCCCACTCGTCGGTGGGCGCGGTGATCTTGTACGTGAACCGGTAGGGGTGGCAGCCGACCTTGAGCCGGAAGTCCTTCGACGACGTCGAGCCCCACGGCTGGTAGCGCGGGGCGGCGTCGGCCGGTGCCGGGACCGCGCCGAGCAGACCGATCGCGACGGTGCCGGCCAGGGCGGCGGCGGTGCGGCGGGCACGGGCCAGGGGCATGGACTTCTCCTCGGGGTCGCCGGGTGTGACGGACGTCAAGTGCGTCTCCAACCTAGCAACGCCGCAGCGCCGGATCCGTCACGGACCATTCGCGTCCCGGGACCGCGCCAGCTAGAGCGGGATGTTGCCGTGGGCGCCCCGCGGCACGCCGTCGCGCGCGACCGCCTGCGCCAGCACGCGCGCGATCGCGCTGCGGGTGCGGGCGGGCTCGATGACCTCGTCGACGACGCCGATCTCGACCGCGCGGTCGACGCCACCGGCGATCCGCTCGTGCTCGGCGGCCAGCTCGGCCTCCACCTGCGCCCGCGCATCGGGTGCGACCTCGGCGAGGCGGCGACGGTGCAGGATGCGCACCGCGGCCACCGCGCCCATCACCGCGACCTCCGCTCCCGGCCAGGCGAACACGTGGGTGGCGCCCAGGGAGCGGGAGTTCATCGCGATGTAGGCCCCGCCGTAGGTCTTGCGCGTCACGAGCGTGATGCGGGGGACGACGCACTCACCGAAGGCGTGCAACAGCTTCGCGCCGCGCCGCACGACGCCGTCCCACTCCTGGCCGACGCCGGGCAGGTAGCCGGGGACGTCGACGACGACCACCAGGGGGATGCCGAAGGCGTCGCACATGCGCACGAACCGCGAGGCCTTCTCGGCCGAGAACGAGTCCAGACACCCGCCGAGGCGCAGGGGGTTGTTGGCCACCACGCCCACCGTGCGCCCGCCGAGCCGGCCCAGGGCCGTGACGATGTTGGGGGCCCACCGGGCGTGGAGCTCGACCATGGTGCCCTCGTCGAGCAGGTCGTCCACGAGCGGGTGCACGTCGTAGGCGCGCTTGGGCGACTCCGGCAGCTGCGCGGCCAGGTCACGGTCGACGACGTCGTCGACCGCCAGCGAGCCCTGGGAACCCAGCAGCACCGCGAGCTCGCGGGCCCGGCCCAGGGCCTCGGCCTCGGAGTCGGTGAGCACGTGCACGACGCCCGAGCGGCGGCCGTGGGGCTCCGGGCCGCCCAGGCGCAGCATGTCGACCGCCTCGCCGGTGACCGAGCGCACCACCTCGGGGCCCGTCACGAAGATCCGGCCCTCGGGGCCCAGGATCACGACGTCGGTGAGCGCCGGACCGTAGGCCGCGCCGCCCGCGGCGGGGCCGAGCACCACCGAGAGCTGCGGGATCCGGCCCGAGGCGCGCGTCATGATCTGGAAGATCAGCCCCACGGCGTGAAGCGACGACACGCCCTCGGCGAGGCGCGCGCCGCCGGAGTGCCACAGCCCGATGATCGGCACGCCGTCGGTGAGCGCGCGCTGGTAGGCGGCGACCACGACGGCGCAGCCGCGTTCGCCCATCGCCCCGCCCATCACGGTGGGGTCGGAGCAGAACGCGACGACCCGGGTGCCGTCGACGGTGCCCGTGACGGCGAGCATGCCGCTGTCGTCCTCGGGGGAGAGCGGCAGCATCGAGCCCTCGTCGAGCAGGGCGCGCAGCCGGTTGACGGGGTAGCGCGGGTCGCTCTCCCGCGGCGGCTTCGTGGCCGGGGTCGCGGCGGCGGGGGTGGCGGTGGCGGTCACGAGGCGCTCCCGAAGATGACGGCGACGTTGGCGCCGCCGAAGCCGAAGGAGTTGTTCAGCGCGGCGACGTCGCCGACCGGCAGCTCGCGGGGCTTGGTGGCGATGTCGAGCCGCACCTGCGGGTCGAGGTCGTCCAGGTTGATCGTGGGTGGGGCCATCCGGTGGTGCAGGGCGAGCACGGTCGCGACCGACTCCAGCGCCCCGGCGCCGCCGAGCAGGTGCCCGGTCATCGACTTGGTGCCGCTGACGACGACGCGGTCGACGTGGGCGCCGAGGGTGGCGTGCAGCATCAGGCCCTCGGCGACGTCGCCCTGCGGGGTCGAGGTGGCGTGGGCGTTGACGTGGGCGATGAGGGCGGGATCGACGTCGCCGTCGGCCAGCGCGGCCCGGATGGCCCGGGTGCCGCCGCGCCCCTCGGGGTCGGGCTGGGCGATGTCGTGGGAGTCGGCGGTGATGCCGGTGCCGAGCACTTCGGCGTAGATCCGCGCGCCGCGCGCCCGCGCGTGCTCCTCCGACTCCAGCACCAGCGCGCCGGCGCCCTCCCCGAGCACGAACCCGTCGCGGGCGAGGTCCCAGGGCCGGGACACGGTGGTGGGGTCGCCGTCGTTCTTCGACAGCGCCATCATGTTCGCGAACGCGGCGATCGGCAGCGGGTGGATCGCCGCCTCGCAGCCGCCGGCGAGCACGACGTCGGCGCGGCCCAGCCGGATCTGGTCGGCGGCGAGGGCGACGGCCTCGTTGCCCGAGGCGCAGGCCGAGACGGGGGTGTTCACCGCCGCCCGGGCGCCGATGCGCAGTCCGACGTTCGCGGCCGGGGCGTTGGCCATGAGCATCGGCACCGAGAGCGGCGACACGCGTCGCGGCCCCTTCTCCAGCAGCGTGTCGTAGTTGCTGAGCAGGGTCGACACGCCGCCGATCCCGGAGGCGAACGCGACGCCGACCCGCTCGCCGTCGAGGTCGCCGGCCTCCTGCGCGGCGTCCAGACCGGCGTCGGCCCAGGCCTCCAGGGCCGAGACGAGGGCGAACTGGGTGCTGCGGTCGAGGCGGCGCGCCACGACGCGGTCGAGCACCGAGGCGGGGTCGACCGCGGCCGTGGCGGCGATGCGGACCGGCAGCTGCTCGGCCCAGGGCTGATCGATCGGGCGCACCCCGGAGCGGCCTGCGAGCAGGGCCTCCCAGGTGCTGGCGACGTCGCCGCCGACCGGGTTGCTCGTCCCGAGACCGGTGACGACGACGCGCACACGTCGCTGGTTCATGCGGATCCCTCCGGGGTGCGGGCGGTGGTGGCCGCCCGGGTCGATCGGATGCGGGTCAGGCGCTCGCGCGCTCGATGTAGGCGACGGCGTCGCCCACGGTCTTGAGGTTCTTGACCTCGTCGTCGGGGATCGTGACGCCGAACTTCTCCTCGGCGGCCACGACGACCTCGACCATCGAGAGCGAGTCGACGTCGAGGTCCTCGACGAAGGACTTGTCGAGCTGGACGTCGTCGGGCTCGATCCCGGCGATCTCCTGCACGATCTCGGCGAGGTCGGCGCGGATCTCCTCGGTGGTGGGCATCGATGCGGTTCCTTTCGGTGGGCGAGCCCGGTCGGCTCGGGTCGGGGGTGGGGGGAGAGTTGGGGGCAGGGACGGGCGCTCAGGGCACGACGACGACCTGGCCGGCGAAGGCCAGCCCGGCGCCGAAGGCGATCAGCAGGGCGAGGTCGCCGGAGCGGGCCTCGCCGTCCTCGATCATCCGTGCGAGCGCGAGCGGCACCGAGGCCGCGGAGGTGTTGCCCATCGTGGCGACGTCGCGGGCGATCCGCACGTGCGGGGGCAGCTTCATCGCCCGCGCCATCGCGTCGATGATGCGCATGTTGGCCTGGTGCGGCACGAACACGTCGAGGTCCTCCACGCTCAGCCCGGCCCGGTCGAGGGTCTGCAGCGCGACCTTGGCCATGGTGAAGGAGGCCCAACGGAACACCGCGGCGCCCTGCATCGTGAGCGCCGGCAGACCGGGGTGGTCGCCGGCGACGACCTCGCGCCAGTCGGCGCGCTGGCGGATGAGGTCGAACTGCTCGCCGTCGGAGCCCCAGACCACCGGCCCGAGGGCCGGCACGTCGGAGGGACCCACGACGACGGCGCCCGCGCCGTCGGCGAAGATGAACGCGGTGCCCCGGTCGGTGGGGTCGGTGATGTCGGAGAGTCGCTCGACGCCGATCACGAGCACGTGGCGGGCGCTGCCGCCGCGCACGAGGTCGCCGGCCAGCGCGAGTCCGTGGGAGAACCCGGCGCAGGCGGCGGAGAGGTCGAAGGCGGCCGCGCCGCCGGTGCCGAGCTCGTGGGCGATCGCGGGGGCCACCGCGGGGGTCTGCAGCAGGTGGCTGACGGTGGCGACGAGCACGGCGTCGATCTGCTGCGGCTCGAGGCCGGCCCGGTCCAGGGCCTGCCGGGCAGCGGCGACGCTCATCGCCTGCACGGTCTCCTCGGGCCCGGCGAAGCGGCGCTCCCGGATGCCCGAGCGTTGCTGGATCCACTCGTCGCTGGAGTCGATGGCCTCCACGATCTCGGCGTTCGGCACGATCCGGGCCGGTCGGTAGGCGCCGACGCCGAGCAGGCGTGCGTGGGCGGAGCCGCTCGCGGTGTGCAGGACCGGGCGACGCCGCGCGGCGTCGGTCGGGTGGTGGGGGGTCGTCGTCACTCGACGCCCTCGGGGTGCAGGCGCAGCAGCGGCTGGCCGGGCGAGACGGGGTCGCCGTCCTCCACCAGCCACTCCACCACCTGACCGCCGTGCGGGGCGGTGACGGCGACGCGGTCGCGCAGGCTGCTGACGCCGCCGATCTCCACCCCGGCGGCCAGCAGGTCGCGGTCGCGGGCGTCGGCGTCGACGTGGAAGGTGCCCTTGGCGGGCGAGACGACCATCCGCCACGTGGGCGTGGTCGTGAGCAGCGAGCCCTCGCCGTGCCGGTCGACGAAGTCGCGGGCGGCGTCGAGCTGGTCGGGGGTCTTGAGGGCGAAGGTCTCGACGCCGCGCAGGGCGCGCTTGGCGATCCCGGTCAGGGTGCCGGCGGGCGGCACCTCCAGGATGCCGGTCACGCCGAGGTCGGCCATCGTCTCCAGGCAGCGGTCCCAGCGCACGGGGCGGGCGATCTGCGCGACCAGCCGCTGCAGCAGGTCGCGGCCCTCGTGCACGATGTGGCCGTCGTGGTTGGAGATCACCGGGATGCGGGGGTCGTGCACCGACACCGACGCCGCGAGCCGCGCCACGTGGCCGACGGCGGGTGCCATGTGCTCGGTGTGGAACGCGCCGGCGACCGCCAGCGGCATCAGGCGTGCCTTCGCGGGCGGGTCGGCGGTCAGCGCCGCGAGCTGCTCGGTGGTGCCGGCGGCCACCACCTGCCCGGGACCGTTGTCGTTGGCCGCGGTCAGCCCGTGGCGGGCCAGGGTGGCGAGCACGTCCTCGCGCTCGCCGCCGAGCACAGCGGTCATGCCGGTGGCGGTGGTCGCGGCGGCCGACGCCATGGCGCGACCCCGCTCGCGCACCAGCACCAGCGCCTGCTCGGCGGTGATCGCCCGGGCACCGGCGGCGGCGGTGAGCTCGCCCACCGAGTGCCCGGCCACGGCCCCCACACGGCCGAACGCGTCGGCGGGGTGGGGGAAGAGCGCCAGCGATCCGAGCAGGCCGGCGGCGACCAGCAGCGGTTGGGCCACTCGCGTGTCGCGCAGGGTGTCGGCGTCGGACACCGTTCCGTGCTCGACGAGGTCGAGGCCCGCGACGGCGGAGAGCCAGTGCAGGCGGGAGGCGAAGACGTCGTCCTCCATCCAGGGGGTGAGGAAGCCGGGGGTCTGCGCCCCTTGTCCAGGAGCCACGATGACGAGCACGGCACCACTGTGCCTGCCGGCGGTGCCCGCGCCGGGGGCCGCGACCGACGAAACTCGCCCGGCGATCTTTGTGCGGTTCCTACAACGTCGGCTCGCTGGACGCCGGCGTCGGGGCGGGCCCGTCGGCGACCGTTTCCGGATCGTCCTCCGGCCCGCGGTCGGCCGACGGCGCCTCGGGACGCCAGCTCGCGGGGCGTGCGTCGTACTGACGGCCCAGGATCAGCGCCAGCTGGAGGGCGAGCGCCTCGCGCGGGGCGTGGGGGGCGAAGCCGGTGGCCTCGGTGATCTGGCGCAGCCGGTAGCGCACGGTGTTGGGGTGCACGAACAGCGCCCGCGCGGTGGCCTCCACGGACCCGCCCTGGGCGAGGTAGGCGTCCAGCGACTCCACCAGCGGACCCCGGGCCCGGGCGAGCGGGGCGTAGACCTCCTCCACGAGGTGACGACGTGCGTGGACGTCGCCGGCCAGTGCCCGTTCGGGCAGCAGGTCGGCACTCATCACGGGCCGCGGCGCGTCGGGCCAGCCCCCCACCGCGCGGTGACCGGCCAGCGCCGCGCGGGCGGAGACGTGAGCCTGGCTGAGGTCGCCGACCCGGGGACCGACGACCACGGGCCCGGTCCCGACCAGGTCCAGCAGGGTCGCGGCGGCCGCCCGCGGGTCGGGGGCCCCGCCCAGCAGCACCACCAGTCGCGCGCCCTGCACCGCGCCCAGGGCGTCCATCCCGGACTCGCGGGCGCGTCGGCGCACGGCGTCGACGAGGTCGCCGTGGCCGCGCACGTCGCGGTCGGCGAGCTCGGCGGGCAGGTCGGCCAGCACCGCGCACACGTCGGCACGACCGGCCCAGCCCAGGGCGCTGGCGCGCGACATCAGCGACTCGTCGCGCTCCGAGCGCAGCACGGAGTCGACCACCAGGGCTTCCAGCCGCGCGTCCCACGCGCCGCGCACCTCCGCGGCGCGCGCGTACACCTCGGCGGTGGCGAAGGCCACCTCCCGGCCGTAGCGCACCACCGCCTCGCGCACGTGGCCGACGTCCTCGGCGGGCAGCAGGTGGGGCACCTGCTGCTCCACCACCTCGATGGTGAGCCGCACCAGGTCGACGGTCTGGCGCAGGCTGATGACGCCGGCCAAGGCGCGCGGGGCCACCCCGAAGACCGAGGCGGTGACCCCGGGGGTGGCGGGCAGCGGGACGTCGGCGTCGGCGCCGTCGGGGCCCTCGGTGCCCTCCTGCCGGTACCACTCCACGAAGGCCCGGATGCCGGCCTGCACGATCTGGCCCACCCACGAGCGCTCCTCGGCGCCGAGGTCGCGGAACCACGGCATCTCCGCATCCATGCGCGTGACCACCCGGGTGCCGAGTCGGCCCGAGGACCGGCTCAGGGTGGTGGCGGCGCGCGCGCGGCGCGGCGGGATCGTCCCCCCGGTGGAGCGGCGGGTGGTGGTCGTCACGCCGTCACGGTAGCCGCCCGCCGGGGTGGGTGGGGGTGTCGGTTCTGTGGGAACCGTCCTCCTCGGGGCCCGGTGCGTGGTTGAATCGCGAACCGCGTGCGGACGACGGAGTCTGCGCCCCGCAGCCACCGCCGACGACGGGAGCCTCCCGATGACCCACGCGCTCCAGGACCGCCCCGCGGGCCCGCACGAGATCCAGTACGTCACGCTCCACGGGCACGAGCGCGCCTACGTCAAGGTGGGCAGCGGTCCGGTGCTGCTGCTGATGCACGGCCTGGCCTGCGACCACACCACCTGGTCCCCGGTGATCGACCTGCTGGCGCGCCACTACACCGTCATCGCCCCCGACCTGCTGGGTCACGGGCGCTCGGCCAAGCCGCGCGCCGACTACAGCGTGGGCGGCTACGCCAACGGCATGCGCGACCTGCTCACCGTGCTCGGCATCGACAAGGTCACGGTGGTGGGCCACTCCTTCGGTGGCGGGGTGGCGATGCAGTTCGCCTACCAGTTCCCCGAGCGCACCGAGCGCCTCATGCTCGTCGCCTCCGGCGGTCTGGGCCCCGAGGTCACCCCGATCATCCGCGCCATCACCACCCCCGGCTACCACCAGGTGATGGGCCTGCTGACGGTGCCGGGCGTGCGTCACGTCGGGGTCGCCGGCCTGCGCGCCCTCAGCCGTGCCGACACCCGCACCACCCGCGACCTCGGCGAGATCGCCGACATCTACGAGTCCTTCGCCGACCCCGCCGCGCGGGCGGCGATCCGCCACGTCGTGCGCGCCGTCGTCGACTGGCGCGGGCAGATCGTCACGATGGCCGACCGCGCCTACCTCACCGAGGCGATGCCGATGTGCGTGGTCTGGGGACGCGAGGACCTCGTCATCCCCGTGCGCCACGCCTCCAACGCCGCCGCGCTCGCCCCCAAGGCGCGCATCGAGGTGATCCCCGACGCCGGCCACTTCCCGCACAAGGACCACCCCGAGCGGTTCGCGCGGATCGTGCACGACTGGGTGTCGAGCACCGACCCCGCCGCCTACTCCCGGGCCAAGTGGCGCACGCTGCTCAAGCGCGGCCGGCCCACCCCGGCCGCCGCCAGCCCGCTGCCGGCCGGCACCGCCTCGATCGCCTGACGGGGCTCGTCCTCGCGCCCCGGCGCGGGGGCCGCACGGCTCAGGCGATGGTCATGCCGCCGTCGACGGTGAGGCACTGGCCGGTGACGTACCCGCCGGCGTCGGAGGCGAGGAACACCACCGCGGCGGCGAGCTCGGCCGGGTCGCCCTTGCGGCCGGCGGGGATGCGGGGCATCTGCGCCTCGAGGTAGCCCTCGGGGTACTGGTCGGTCATCTCGGAGAGGAAGAAGCCGGGGGCGATCGCGTTCACGCGGATGCCCTTGCGCCCGGTCCACTGCTGGGCGAGGTCGCGGGTCAGGCCGAGCAGGCCGGCCTTCGACGCGGCGTAGGCGGCCTGGGGGAGTCCGGCCGTGGTGATGCCGAGGATCGAGGAGATGTTGATGATGCTCGCGCCGGATCCCATCACCCGTCCGCAGGCCTGGGCCATCCAGTAGCAGCCGTGGAGGTTGACGTCGACGACCTCGCGGAACTGCGCGGGGGTCTCCTTGGTGGCGGGGACGGCGGTGCCGATGCCGGCGTTGTTGACCAGCACGTCCACGCGCCCGAACTCGGCCACCGCGGCGTCGACGAGGGCCTGGCAGGAGTCGGGGTCGGCGACGTCGGTGGCCACGGCCAGCGCCCGCCGTCCGGTCGCCTCCACCAGGGCGGAGGTCTCGGCGAGCCGGTCGACCCGGCGCGCCCCCAGCACGACGTCGGCCCCGGCCTGGGCCAGCGCCTGGGCGAAGGCGACGCCGAGGCCGCTGGAGGCGCCGGTGACGATCGCGACGCGGCCGTCGAGGCGGAACAGGTCGAGGACGGTGGAGGTCGACATGGGCGGCAGCCTAGACGGGGGCGACGACACCACGACGGGGGCCGGCCCTGCCCGGCCGGAACCGCGGAGCGTGCGCCGGGCCGCAGCGCTAGGATGGCGGCATGGCTCAGGTCCTGCTCCTTCTCTAGCCGCGCCGACGCAGTACCCGTCGACGCGGCCGGCCCCTTGCAGCAGCGAGGGGCTTTCGTATGTCCGGGGCCGGAGAGCAGGCCCCTGATCAGCCAGAAGTGTCAGAAGTGCCCGAGGTGTGGAGAGAGATGACGATGAGCGACGCGCAGGCGACCGAGACCCCCGACGTCCCGGCCGACGCACCGGCCGACGTGCAGGCGATCGAGGAGAAGTGGCTGGGCGTGTGGGATGCCCTCGACCCCTTCCGCGCCGACGACGCCGCGGTGCTCGCCGGGAAGCCCAAGCGCTACGCGCTGACGATGTTCCCCTACCCCAGCGGCGACCTGCACATGGGGCACGCGGAGGTCTTCGCGATCCACGACGTCATCGCCCGGTACTGGCGCTTCCGCGGCTTCGAGGTCCTCAACCCGATGGGCTGGGACTCCTTCGGCCTGCCGGCCGAGAACGCCGCGATCCGCAACGACGAGCACCCGGCCACCTACACCTACGCCAACATCGAGACCCAGTACGCCTCGATGAAGCGCTACGGCGTCAGCTTCGACTGGTCGCGCCGCCTGCACACCTCCGACCCGGAGTACTACCGCTGGACCCAGTGGCTGTTCCTGAAGCTGCACGAGCAGGGCCTGGCCTACCGCAAGAACTCCCCGGTGAACTGGTGCCCGCAGGACCAGACCGTGCTGGCCAACGAGCAGGTGCTGGCCGACGGCACCTGCGAGCGCTGCGGCGCCGAGGTCACCAAGCGCGAGCTGACCCAGTGGTACTTCCGCACCACCGCCTACGCCCAGGAGCTGTACGACTCCCTCGACGGGCTGAGCGACACCTGGATCGGCAAGGTCGTCAACGCCCAGCGCAACTGGATCGGGCGCTCCGAGGGCGCCCACGTCGACTTCGCCGTCGAGGGCCGCGAGGAGCCGCTGCGGGTCTACACCACCCGCCCCGACACCCTGCACGGCGCCACCTTCATGGTGGTGGCCGCCGACGCCGCGCTGGCCCGCGAGCTGGTCACGCCGGCGCAGCAGGAGGCGTTCGAGACCTACCTGGAGGCCACTCGCAAGGCCTCCGACATCGAGCGGCTGTCCACCGACCGCCCCAAGACCGGGGTGTTCCTGGGCGTGCACGCCGTCAACCCCGTCAACGGCGAGCGGCTGCCGATCTGGGCCTCCGACTACGTCCTGGCCGACTACGGCACGGGCGCGATCATGGCCGTGCCCGCCCACGACCAGCGCGACCTCGACTTCGCCCGCGCCCACGACCTGCCGGTGCGGCGCGTCGTCGACACCGGCGAGGAGGACCCGGCCACCAGCGGTGTCGCCACCACCGGCGACGGCACCTACGTCAACTCCGGGGCGCTGGACGGGCTGCGCGACAAGGCCGCCGGCATCCGTGCGGTGATCGAGCGGCTGGAGGCCGACGGCGTCGGCACCGGTACGGTGAACTTCCGGCTGCGCGACTGGCTGCTGAGCCGCCAGCGCTACTGGGGCGCCCCCATCCCGATCATCCACTGCCCGGCGTGCGGTGAGGTGCCGGTGCCCACCGACCAGCTGCCGGTCGAGCTGCCCGAGCTGCGCGGCGCCGACCTCAAGCCGAAGGGCACCTCGCCGCTGGGCGGCGCGCGGTCGTGGGTCGAGGTCGCCTGCCCGCGCTGCGGCGGTCCCGGTGAGCGCGACACCGACACGCTGGACACCTTCGTGGACTCGTCGTGGTACTTCTTCCGCTTCCTGTCCCCGCACGACGACACCGCGGCCTTCGACACCGCGCTGGCGCAGGCGTGGGGGCCGATCGACTTCTACCTCGGCGGCGACGAGCACGCCGTGCTGCACCTGCTGTACGCGCGGTTCTTCACCAAGGCCCTGCGCGACGCGGGACTGATCACCTGGGACGAGCCGTTCAGCGCCTACCTCTCCCAGGGCAAGGTCATCAACAACGGCCGCAAGATGAGCAAGTCGCTGGGCAACGGCGTCAACCTGGGCGAGCAGCTGGAGAAGTTCGGCGTCGACGCCGTGCGGCTCACGCTGGTCTTCGCCAGCCCGCCCGAGGACAACATCGACTGGGCCGACGTCTCCCCGGCGGGCTCGCTGCGCTTCCTGCAGCGGGCGCTGCGGTTGGCCGGCGACGTCACCTCCGCGCCCGGGTCCGACGCCGCCACCGGCGACGTCGCGCTGCGCCGCGTCACCCACCGCACCGTCCGTGAGGCCGAGCAGCTGGTGGAGAGCTACCGCTTCAACGTCGTCGTCGCGCGGGTGATGGAGCTGGTGAACGCCACGCGCAAGGCCATCGACGCCGGCTGCGGCCCGGCCGACCCCGCGGTGCGCGAGGCGGCCGAGACCGTGGCGATCCTGCTCTCGATGGTCGCGCCCTACACCGCCGAGGAGATGTGGGAGCGGCTCGGGCACGCCCCGTCGGTGGCCCAGGCCGCATGGCCCGCGGTCGAGGAGCAGCTGCTGGTCGAGGACAGCGTCACCGCCGTGGTGCAGATCCAGGGCAAGGTGCGGGCCCGGCTCGAGGTGCCGCCGACGATCTCCGAGGCCGACCTGGAGGCGCTGGCCCTGGCCGACCCGGCGGTGGTCGCCTCGATCGACGGGCGCGAGGTGCGCAAGGTGATCGTGCGCGCCCCGAAGCTGGTCAACATCGTCGTCTGAGGTCCGGCCCGGCTGCTGCTCGGGATCGCCGTCCGTCCGCGCGGGCGGCGGTCCACGGCCCGATCCGGGACTTCATCCGGCTTCACCCCGGGGGATATCCTCCCGGGCATGACGGTGGACGACGCGAGGACCCCGCGCGGGTCGGCGGCTCCCGCCCGGGAGACGCCGGCGCCGGTCGAGCCCACGCAGGCCCCGGCCTCGCGCATCGTCGTCGTCACCGACTCCACCGCCAGCCTGCCGCCCGAGGTCGCGGCGGCCGCGGGCGTCGTCGTGGTGCCCCTGCAGGTCGTGATCGGCGCCGAGTGCGTCGACGAGGGCGAGCCCGGGGCGACACCCGAGGCGCTCGCCGCGGCGCTGCGCGAGTTCCGCCCGGTCAGCACCTCCCGTCCGGCCCCCGCACGGATCGCGGAGGTGTACCGCGGGCTCGCGGCGGCGGGGGCCACCGAGGTCGTCTCGGTGCACCTCTCGGGGCGCATGAGCGGCACCGTCGAGTCCGCCCAGCTGGCCGCCCGCCAGGTCGAGGTCCCCGTGACCTGCGTCGACAGCCTCCAGGTGGGGGTCGCCACCGGGTTCGCCGCGCTCAGCGCCGCCGAGGTCGTGCGCGCGGGCGGCACCGCCGCCGAGGCCGCCGCGGCGGCACGCGCCCGGGCCGCGGCCAGCTCCTCGTTCTTCTACGTCGACACCCTGGAGTACCTGCGCCGGGGCGGTCGGGTCAGCTCCGCTGCGGCGTTCCTGGGCGGCGCGCTGGCGGTGAAGCCGCTGCTCACCCTCACCGACGGCGCCGTGGTGCCGCTGGAGCGGGTGCGCACCTCGGGGCGGGCCCTGGCCCGGATGGCCGACCTCGCCGTCGAGGCCGCCGGGGAGAGGCCGCTGGACGTCTGCGTGGCCCACCTCGCCAGCGCCGACCGCGCCGCGCAGCTGGCCGGCCAGCTGGGGGAGCGGCTCGCCGCGCAGCTGGAGGGCCGGGAGGTGTGGTGTCGCGAGGTCGGCGCCGTGCTGGGGGCGCACGTCGGGCCCGGCGCGATCGCCGTGTGCGTGGCACCCCGGTCGGTGTCCTCGTGGCCCGCGTCCTCGTGATCCGCTGACGCCGGATCGTCCCCAGGAGCGCCCGGACCCGGCCCCTCCACCCCCGGTCACCCGGAGCGCGGAACCGGTCCGCGGGCCGACCTAGCGTCGCGGGCATGCCACGACGACGACACGACGACCAGGACGTGCTGGCGGCGCGATGGGCGGCCCTCGCCCGGGATCTGGGGGTCGCCGCACCCGGGGGCTCGGGCCCGTCGGAGCCGGACCCGCCGGCGCCGCTCGCGCCGGTCGTCCCGCTGCCCACCGGGTGGTGGGAGGAACACACCCGGCCCCGGCCCGCCGATCCTCCCGGCACCCCCGGCACCCCCGGCACCCCCGGCACCCCCGGCACCGCAGCGGCAGCGCCGGTGGCGGTGCCATCCGGCCCCGCCGGCCCGACCGGGGCTCCGGGATCGCCCTCGCTGCCTGTGGTCCCGTCGGACGAGCCGCCGGTGCTGCCACGGATCGGGCGCCATGCTGCGCGGCGCGGTCGCTTCGGCCCCGCCCAGCTCGGTGTCGTCCTGGCCGTGCTCTGCGGGGCCGCGCTGGTCGCGGTGTGGGTGGTGGGTCGGGCGGCGCCGGTGCCCGCCGACCCGCCGGTCGCCGTGGTGGCAGCCGAGGTCGCCCCGGCCGCGGCGGGCGGCTCGACGGCCGGGTCGGCGGCGCCCGACCCGGTGGTGCCCGCCGCCGCGGAGCCGGAGGTGACCGTCCACGTCGTCGGCCGGGTGCGCCGTCCCGGGTTGGTCGTGCTCCCGGCCGGAGCGCGGGTGGCCGACGCGCTCGAGGCGGCCGGCGGCGCCCGTCCTGGGGTCGACCTCGGCGATCTCAACCTCGCGCGGCTGCTCGTCGACGGCGAGCAGGTGCGCGTCGGGCCGGGAGCTGTCCCGCCCCCGGCGACCCCCGGGCCCACCCTCCCCTCGGTTCCGGTCACGCCGGCGGTGCCGGTCGCACCGGTGGACCTGAACACCGCCGACCAGGCGCTGCTCGAGACCCTGCCCCAGGTCGGTCCCGTCACGGCGGCCGCGATCATCGGCTGGCGGGAGGAGCACGGCGGGTTCAGCGCCGTCGTCGAGCTGCTCGAGGTCGACGGCATCGGGGACGCCACCCTGGCGCAGCTCACCCCGCTCGTCACGGTGTGACCGGCGCGGGTGCGCCGAGCCCGGACGCCGCCCCGCCCGAGCCGCACGACACCCGGGTGGCGGGGCTGGCGCTGCTCGCGTGGGTCACCACGGTGGTCGTGCTGCTGACGCCCGCGACGGTGGCGATCGGTGTCGTGGTCGGCCTCGCCGGCGCGCTGTGGCGGGTGGACCGCGTGCTCGCACGTCGTCCCGGTGGTCCCGGTGGTCCCGGCGCGCGGTGGTCGCGGTCCTGGGTCCTGGCGGCGGTCGCCACGGTGATCGTGACCGCGGCGCTCGCCGGGGCGCGCACGCACGCCGTGCGGGCGCCCCTGGCGCCGCTCGCCGAGGCGCGTGCCGCGGTCGCCGTCGAGGGGGTGGTGGTCTCCGATCCGCGGCCGTTCCAAGGCCCTCGGGCCGCGGGCACCGTCGTGCGCCTGCAGGTGCGCCTCGTCGACGCGCGCGGCCTGCGCACGCGGCTCGCCGCGCCGGTGCTCGTCCTCTCCGGCGACGCCGGGTGGTCGCGGGTGCCGCTGGGTGCGCGGGTGGCCACCACCGGCCGGCTCGCGCCTGCCCCGGGGGGAGCGCGCGGCGACGTGGGGGCGGTCCTCGACGCCGGTCCCGTCCGGGTCCTCGGCGCGCCGGACCGGTGGTGGCGCGTGGCCACCGCCGTGCGCGGGCAGGTGCGCCGGGCCGCCGCACCCCTGCCGCCCGACCCGCGCGCTCTGCTCCCCGCGCTCGTCACCGGCGACGACGTCGCGATCCCGACCGAGGTCCAGGAGGACTTCCGCGCGGCGGGGCTGACCCACCTGCTCGCGGTCTCCGGCACCAACCTCACCCTGCTGCTGGTCGTCCTGCTCGCGCTCGCCCGGGCCTGCCGGGTGCGCGGTCGGGCGCTGACGCTCGTGGCCCTGGCCGGTGTGCTCGCCTTCGTGCTCGTGGCCCGTGCCGAGCCGAGCGTGCTGCGCGCGGCGGTCATGGGGTGTGTGGGGGTGCTCGCGCTCCGCGTCGACGGCCGTCGTCGTGCCCTGCGCAGCCTCGGCGTGGCGGTGCTGGTACTGCTGCTCCTCTCGCCCGCCCTGGCCGTGGCGCCCGGCTTCGCCCTGTCGGTGCTGGCCACCGCCGGCATCGTGCTGCTGGCTCCGGTGTGGCGCGACCGCCTCGTTCCGCTCCTGCTGCGCACGCGACTGCCGCCCGGACCCGCTCGGCTGCTCGCCGAGGCGCTCGCGGTGCCGGCGGCCGCTCAGGCGGCGTGCACCCCGATCGTCGCGGCGCTCTCCGGCCAGGTCAGCCTGATCGCCGTCCCGGCCAACCTGCTGGCGGCGCCACTCGTCGGCCCTGCCACCGTGCTCGGGCTCGCCGCCGGTCTGCTCGAACCGCTCCCGGGCCCCCTGTCCGAGGTGTGCGCGCGGACGGCGGGGCTCGCGCTCGCCGGCATCCGCGCGATCGCCGGTACCGCGGCGTCGGTGCCTGCGGCGTCCGTGCCGTGGCGCACCGCCCTGGTGGTCGCGGTGGTGCTCGCGGTGGTGTGCGGTGGGGGCCTGGTGGTGGTGCGCGTCGCGCTGGCCCGGGCGCGACGGGCCGGCCTCGACCTCGGCCGGCGCGGCGGCGGCCTCGTGCTCCTGGTCGTCCTCGTGCTGGCGGTACTGCTGCTGCGCACCGCCGGTGCGCCGCGGCCGCTGCCCGGAGCCTGGGTGCTCGTCGCCTGCGACGTCGGTCAGGGCGACACCCTGCTGCTGCGCGCCGGCCCCCGCACCGCGGTCGTCGTCGACGTCGGGCCGGATCCGCAGGCGGCGGCGGACTGCCTGGAGCGCCACGACATCACCCAGGTCCCGCTGGTCGCCCTCACCCACTACCACGCCGACCACGTGGGGGGTCTGGCCCGCGTGCTCGCCTCCGCACCGGTGGGACGCGTGTGGACCCCGCGCGTGCTCGACCCGCGCACGGGCGTGGTGTCGGTGCGCGAGGCGCTCTCCGGGACGGGGGCCGCCTCGGACCTGCCGGAGGTGCCCGGCCCGCCCGGGAGCCGCTACGACGTCGGCGAGGTGTCGCTGGAGGTGCTCTGGCCGCCGGGGGAGGGGGAGCGGCCCGGGCCGGGCGACGGCTCGGCGGCCAACAACTCCTCGCTGGTGCTGCTGGCGCAGGTGCGCGGGGTGCGGATCCTGCTCACCGGCGACGTGGAACCGCAGGCGCAGGCCGAACTGGCCCGCGCGCACCCCGGTCTCGACGTCGACGTGCTCAAGGTGCCGCACCACGGCAGTGCCTACCAGGATCTGGCGTGGCTGGCCTCCCTGCGCCCGGAGGTGGCGGTGGTGACGGTGGGGGCCGACAACGACTACGGGCACCCCGCGGCCGCGACGCTGCTGGCGGTCACCGACGCCGGCGCCGACCTGGGGCGCACCGACCTCGACGGGGATCTGGTGGTGGTCGCCGGCCCGGACGGCGCCCGGCTGCTGCCCTGACGCCCCGACCGTGGTCGGATCCGGCCGACCGGACCCGACTCGTCGGTGGGGTCTGGCAGGCTGGGCGCATGGTCGGCACGGCGCGCGGTGAGCACCCGCTCGGACGCATCACCCTGGTCACGGGCAAGGAGGAGTACCTCAACGAGCGCGCCATCGCCGACGTCCGCACCCTCGTGCGGCGACACGACGCCGAGGCGGAGCTCTCGGAGGCCAGTGCGAGCGAGCTGTCGATGGCCGCGCTGGGGGAGCTGGCGGCGCCGTCGCTGTTCTCCACCACCCGCTGCGTCGTCGTGCGGGCGCTGGAGAACCTGCCGGAGGAGTCGGTGGCCGGGCTGCTGGAGTACGCCGCGGCCCCGGCCGAGGACGTCGCCGTCGTGCTGGTGCACTCCGGGGGCGCGAAGGGGTCGGGCACCCTGACCAAGCTGCGCAAGCTCGGCACCGTCACCGAGCTGAAGTCGGCGGAGCTCAAGGCCTCGGAGTACCCGGGATTCGTGGCCGCCGAGGCCAAGCGCCACGGCGGCACGCTCGACGCCGCCGCCTCCCGGCTGCTGGTCGAGGCGATCGGCCAGGACCTGCGCAGCCTCGCCGCCGCCGCCCACCAGCTCACCCACGACTTCCCGGGCCAGGCGATCACCCCCGAGATCGTGGGCCGCTATTTCGGCGGCCGCGCGGAGGCCAAGTCCTTCGCGGTCGCCGACCACGCCTTCGGTGGTCACCGTGCGCGGGCGCTGGAGGAGCTGCGCTGGGCGCTCGACAACGGCACGGCGCCGGTGCTGGTCACCTCCGCCTTCGCCTCGGGTGCCCGGGGTCTGGCGCGCTACATGTCCGCCCCGCGCGGCATGCGCGAGGCCGACCTCGCGCGTGAGGTGGGGGTGCCGCCGTGGAAGCTGCGCACCGTGCGCGACCAGTCCCGTGGCTGGTCGGCCCCCGGCATCGCCGCCGCCATCCGCGCCGTCGCCACCGCCGACGCCGAGGTCAAGGGGGCGGCCACCGACGCCGCCTACTCCCTCGAGCGTCTCGTGCTCACCGTCACCGGCCTGCGCGACGCCTGAGCGGGCCGGGTGGGAGCCCCGGGAAAAGCGCAGCACCCGCGACCCCGAGGGGTGGCGGGTGCTGTCGAACGCCCAGCGGTGCGGCCGGAGCCGCGGCGATCAGAGCGACGCGGCGCGCTTGGCGATGGCCGACTTGCGGTTGGCGGCCTGGTTCTTGTGGATGACGCCCTTCGAGGCCGCCTTGTCGAGCAGGCGGGTGGCCTCGCGGGAGGCCGTGAGGGCCTTCTCGTTGTCGCCGGCGTCGGCGGCGTCGCGGAACTTGCGGATCGCGGTCTTCAGGCCGGACTTGACGGCCTTGTTGCGCTCGTGGCGCTTCTCGTTCTGCTTGTTGCGCTTGATCTGGCTCTTGATGTTCGCCACGGGTGCCTTCTCGTTGCCTTCGGATCGGATGAGTGCTGGTGCTCGAGGGCGCGCGGCGGTGACGCCTGGCGCGCGACGGCCCACAGTACCAACAGCCCCGCCCCGGCTCCCAATCGTGCACGTCGGCGGTGGTGCGGACCGGCCCGGACCCTACTCCGGCGGCCAGCCCCGGCGCCGGCACAGCCACTCCCACGCGGCCTCCCCGAGCGCCCGCTGGTGGGCGCGCAGGTAGGGGGAGGTGGGCGCCTCGGGGCGATCGCCGGCGGCGAGGAAGTAGCCGGTGAGCGTGGCCAGCAGGACGTCGACGTCCTCGGGGTCGGCGCCGGTGAAGATCGGGTGCGTGGCGACGACGGCGTCGGCGTCGAGGCCGTCGGCGGCGGCGCCGAGCAGCAGCGAGACCGCGTCGACCCAGGCGGCCCCCTGCACGGCCCAGTTCCAGTCGCAGCTCCACACGGCGTCGGGCCCGAGCAGCAGGTTGTCGTCGCGCATGTCGGTGTGGATCAGGGTGCGTCCGGCCGTCGCGGCCGCGAACCCGCGGGCCAGCTGGGCGGCCTCGCGCCCGTGGGGCAGCGCGAAGGTGCGCAGCACGTAGCGCCAGTGGTCGGGCAGGGTGCCGAGGTCCTGAGCCAGCGTGGGAGCGGGCCACGGCGCGGGGGTGAGCGCGACGGCGGTGGCGTGCAGGGCGTCGAGACAGCGCTGCAGGTCGGTCGGGGACCAGGGGCGCGGCGGCGGGTCGGCGTCGATGTGCTCGATGCCGAGCACGACCCACTCGCCCTCCCAGCGGTCGCCGAGTCCGCCCGGGGTGAGCTCGGGGACGCCGAGGGTCCACTGCAGCCGGGGGATCGCGACGCCCGCGGGCATCCGGTCCAGCACCAGCGACTCCGCGCGGTAGGCGGCGGCGAACTCGGCCTGGGCGCGCACGGAGGCGGCCTTGACGAAGTGCCGCGACCCGTCGGCGGCGGTGAGCACCGAGGCCATGCCGGGGGTGAAGCCGGTCTCGGCCGAGACGGCGTCGACGATCGGGGCGCCGCACCGCTCGGCGACGGCGTCGCGCAGCTCGGGCGGCAGCATCCGCCAGGCCAGTCGCACCGCGGTGGCGCGGGGGAGGCGGGCCCGGCGGGGGCCCGTGCGGCTGGTCGGAGGCACGGCCCCGACCCTGCCACACCGAGCGCCCGCACCGCGGCGTCCGCGCCGGTGGCCCGCGCGGCAGCGACCCGGATCTGCCCACCGGGGCCGCATGATTCGTGGGGGTGTGGCCTGCTTCGGCAGAATGGGGCCACCATGTCGCTCGCCTCGTCCGCCCCGCAGCCGGGCCACACCGATCCCGCGGTCATCCGCAACTTCTGCATCATCGCGCACATCGACCACGGCAAGTCCACGCTCGCCGACCGGATGCTGCAGCTCACCGGTGTGGTCGACGAGCGCAGCGCCCGCGCGCAGTACCTCGACCGCATGGACATCGAGCGCGAGCGCGGCATCACGATCAAGAGCCAGGCCGTGCGCATGCCGTGGCGGGTCACCGAGGGCAACGAGCAGGGCGCCGAGCCCGGCCACTACGTGCTGAACATGATCGACACCCCGGGCCACGTCGACTTCACCTACGAGGTCTCGCGGTCCCTGGAGGCGTGCGAGGCCGCGATCCTGCTGGTCGACGCCGCGCAGGGCATCGAGGCCCAGACGCTGGCGAACCTGTACCTGGCGATGGGCGCGGACCTGCACATCATCCCGGTGCTGAACAAGATCGACCTGCCCAGCGCCAACCCCGAGAAATACGCCGCGGAGCTGGCGGGCCTGGTCGGCTGCGAGCCCGAGGACGTGCTGCGGGTCAGCGCCAAGACCGGCGTCGGGGTGGAGGAGCTGCTCAACGAGGTCGTGAAGCAGACCCCGGCCCCGGTCGGCGACGCCGACAAGCCCGCGCGGGCACTGATCTTCGACTCCGTCTACGACACCTACCGCGGCGTCATCACCTACGTCCGCGTCGTCGACGGCTCGCTCAACCACCGCGACCGCATCAAGATGATGTCGACCAACGCCACCCACGAGATGCTCGAGATCGGCGTCATCAGCCCCGAGCAGGTCAAGGCGGGCGAGCTCGGCGTCGGCGAGGTCGGCTACCTCATCACCGGGGTGAAGGACGTGCGCCAGTCGCGCGTGGGCGACACCGTCACCACCCAGCACGGCGGTGCGACCGACGCCCTGGGCGGCTACCAGCACCCCAACCCGATGGTCTACGCGGGCCTGTACCCGATCGACGGCGACCAGTTCGGCGACCTGCGCGAGGCGCTGGAGAAGCTGCAGCTCAACGACGCCGCGCTCACCTTCGAGCCCGAGACCTCCGGCGCCCTGGGCTTCGGCTTCCGGATCGGCTTCCTCGGCCTGCTGCACATGGAGATCACCCGCGACCGGCTCGAGCGGGAGTTCGGCCTCGACCTGATCTCCACCGCCCCCAACGTCGTCTACGAGGTGACGATGGAGGACGGCACCGAGATCGAGGTGACCAACCCCAGCGAGTTCCCCGAGGGCAAGATCGCCGAGGTGCGCGAGCCGGTGGTCAAGGCCACGATCCTCTCGCCGAGCGACTTCATCGGCACGATCATGGAGCTGTGCCAGACCAAGCGCGGCACGCTGCAGGGCATGGACTACCTCTCCGAGGACCGCGTCGAGATGCGCTACACGCTGCCCATGGGCGAGATCGTCTTCGACTTCTTCGACCAGCTGAAGTCGCGCACCAAGGGCTACGCCTCCCTCGACTACGAGCGCTCCGGCGAGCAGGCGGCCGCGCTGGTGAAGGTCGACATCCTGCTGCAGGGCGAGCCGGTGGACGCGTTCTCCGCGATCGTGCACAAGGACGCCGCCTACTCCTACGGCGTGATGATGGCCGGCAAGCTCAAGGAGCTCATCCCGCGCCAGCAGTTCGAGGTCCCGATCCAGGCCGCCATCGGCGCCCGCGTGATCGCCCGCGAGAACATCCGCGCGATCCGCAAGGACGTGCTCGCCAAGTGCTACGGCGGTGACATCACCCGCAAGCGCAAGCTGCTGGAGAAGCAGAAGGAGGGCAAGAAGCGCATGAAGATGGTCGGGCGCGTCGAGGTCCCCCAGGAGGCCTTCGTGGCCGCGCTCTCCACCGGTGGCGGCGGAGCCGAGAAGGCCGGCAAGAAGTAGGTCAGGCGCGGACGAGCCGGTCCACCAGGTCGTGCCAGCCGGCCTCGAGCCGCTCGATCGGGACGCCCTCGCGCAGCTGCTGCTGCACGATCGGCCCCTCCAACGGGGCCAGCAGCGCGACGGCGAGGTAGGCGACGTCGCCCGGCACCTCGAGCGCGGTGAGCAGGTGGCGCACGTGGAGCTGGGCGAAGGAGGCGGCGGGGACGCTGCGCGAGCCCGTGTGGCCCGCCGCGCGGATCAGCGCGCTGTGGCGCAGGTTGAGGCGCAGCCGGCTCTCGCCGAAGGCATGCAGGCGCGCGCAGGGGGCGGCGCCCGGGCCGAGCGGGGGCGGGCCGGCCATCACGGCGTGCTGCCACTCCCGCTCGGAGTGGTCGAGCAGGGCGGCCATCAGGCCCTCGCGGCTGCCGAAGCGCCGGAAGACGGTGCCCTTGCCGACGCCGGCGCGCTGGGCGACGGCGTCCATCGTCACGTTCTCGACCGAGCACCGGTCGATCAGCTCGGCGGCGGCCTCCAGCAGGGCGCGTCGGTTGCGCTGGGCGTCGGCACGCTCGGGTGCCGGCTGGTCGGCCATAGGCAGCAGGCGGGGGCCGGGGCTGGGCCCGCCCGGTCCTGCTGATGCGTCCATGTCGGGGAGGGTAGTGGCAGTGGCCACAAAGATTCTTCCTGGCGGCCGGAATACAAACGGACTGCGGTCCGTTTCGACGGACATGACTGACACCCGCATCGCCGTCCTGGTCGGCAGCCTGCGCGCCGACTCCCTGAACCGCAAGATCGCCCAGGCCCTCGTGGCCCAGGCCCCCGAGGGCGTCGTCCTCGAGATCGTCGAGGGCCTCCACGAGGTCCCCTTCTACTCCGAGGACCTCGACACCGCCAACGCCCCGGCCTCCGCCGTGGCCCTGCGCGAGCGCGTGTCGGCCGCCGACGCCGTGCTGGCCGTGACGCCGGAGTACAACGGCACGATGCCGGCCGTGCTCAACAACGCCATCGACTGGCTCTCCCGGCCCTACGGCGCCGGCCCGATCGCCGGCAAGCCGTTCGGCGTGATCGGCGCGACCCCGACGCCCTACGGCGGCAAGTGGGCCCACGCCGACGCCCAGCGCTCCGCGGGCATCGCCGGCGCGATCGTCGTCGAGACCGCCGTCGCGAGCCAGTCGGCCCTCGAGGTCGACCCTGTCACCGACGCCGAGGTGCTCGCCCGCTTCGTCGAGGTGGTCCGCGCCCTGGCCACCCACCAGGTCGCGGCCTGATCCCTGCCTGATCCTGGCTCGATCGGGGGCAGGGCTAGCGTGGAGGGGTGGCCGACCCCACCGAGCTCCACGACCTGTCCGCCCTCGCCCAGGGCCGCCTGATCCGCGCGGGGGAGGTGAGCCCCCGCGAGCTGGTCCTGCACTACGCCGAACGCGCCGTACGTCGAGACGACGTCGGCGCGTTCGTGCATCTGGACCCCGAGCGCGCGGTGGACGTCGCGGCCGCGCTGCCGCTGCCGGGGGAGGACGCCGGGCCGCTGTACGGCCTGCCGACGGCGCACAAGGACCTCACCCTCACGGCCGGGGTGCCCACCGCCTTCGGGTCGCCGGTGTTCGCCGGCTTCGTGCCCGACGTCGACGACGCCGTGGCGGCCGCGGTGGCGGCGGCGGGGATGCCGTCGCTGGGCAAGACCGCGACCCCGGAGTTCGGTTCCCCCTGCTACACCGAACCGGAGGGACGGCCGGCGGCCGTCACGCCGTGGGACCGCACCCGGATGGCGGGCGGCTCCTCCGGCGGGGCGGCGGCCGCTGTCGCGGCGGGCCTGGTGCCGCTCGCCCCGGGCTCCGACGGCGGCGGCTCGATCCGCATCCCGGCCTCGTGCTGCGGGCTGGTGGGGCTCAAGCCCACCCGGGGCCGGATCAGCGGCTGGCCCTCCTACGGCGAGCCGACCGGTCTGGCCACGCCCGGTCCGATCGCCCGGACCGTGCGCGACGCCGCCGCGCTGCTCGACGTGCTCGCCGGACGCCGGCCGGGCGATCCCGCGTGGGCTCCGGCGCCGTCCTCGACGTTCCTGGCGGCCTGTGAGCGCCCGCCCGGTCGGCTGCGCGTCGCCCGCTTCGCCGTCCCGATCCTCGACGAGGTCGAGGTGCACCCGGAGTGCCTGCTCGCCTACGAGCGCGCCTCGCACCTGCTGGAGCAGCTGGGCCACGACGTCGAGGACGTGCCGGTGCCGCTGCCCCGCGAGGCGGTGGCCGTGTTCGAGACGGTCTGGGCGGTGCTCACCGCCCTCACCCCGGTGCCGACCGAGCAGCAGCACCTGCTGCGCCCCCTCACCCGGTGGCTCTCCGCGCGCGGCGAGGCCGTGAACGGCCCCGACTTCGGGCGCGCGCTGGGTGCGATGCGGCGCCACGCCGCCGGCGCCCTGGAGGCGCTGGCGCCCTACGACGTCGTCCTGACCCCGACCCTGGCCGCCCCGCCGCTACCCGTGGGCGCCCTGCGCGACGACGCCGACCCGGCCGCCGACTTCGCCGCCCAGAAGCGCTTCACCCCCTGGACCAGCGTCTGGAACGTGACCGGGATGCCCGCCGTCAGCCTGCCGCTGCACTGGACCGCGCCCACGGCCGAGGCCCCCGAGCTGCCGGTGGGCGTCATGCTCGCCGCCCGTCCGGCCGAGGAGGAGCTGCTCCTCGCCCTCGCCGCCCAGGTCGAGGCCGCCGCCCCCTGGCACCACCGCCGCCCCCCGGGCTGGTGAGGGTCGCCGTCTCCAGTCGTCACAAGCATTCGGCAGGCGGAAACCGCGGATTCCGCTGCCGAATGCTTGTGAC
>NZ_CAXQZB010000079.1:0-28448 GCF_964228225.1 Nocardioides sp. | reverse complement strand
CCCCCCCCCCCCCCCCCCCCCCCCCCCCCCCCCGGTCGCGTCGGTGATGGCGCCCTACGCCGACGCGCCCGGTCCCGACGCCGTCGCGCTGCGCCTGCTCGGGTCGGTGCACCGTCTCGTGCTCCAGCGCCGCGCCGGCGTCCTCGGGGCGTGGTACCCCAGCGTGGGCGGCACCTGGGAGCCGGAGTCGGGGTGGGCCGCGTTCCGCGACCTGGTCGCCGCGCAGCCCGAGGCCGTCGCGGAGTGGCTGGATCGCGCACCCCAGACCAACGAGGTCGGCCGGGCGGCGGCGCTGTTCGGCGGGCTGCTCGCCCTCGCGGCCCGCGGTGAGCGGCGTCCGGTGCGCCTGGTCGAGATCGGCGCCTCCGCCGGGCTGAACCTGCTGGTCGACCGCTTCCGCTACACCGGCGGCGGACTGCCGGCCTCGGGCGCCGGCCCGCTGGACTCCCCGGTGCACCTCACGGCCTGGAGCGGGCCGCCACCGTTCCCGACCGACCACTGGCCCGACGTCGTGGCGCGCGAGGGCACCGACGTGCGCCCGATCGACGCCACCGGCACCGAAGGTCGACTGGCGCTCACCGCCTACGTCTGGGCCGACCAGCGGGAGCGGCTGGAGCGGCTCCGGGGCGCCCTGGCCCTCGCGCAGGGTGCGCCGCCGCCGCTGCGGGTGGCCGGCGCCGCCGACACCCTGGCCGCGCTGGAGCCGCGCGCCGACGTGGTGACCGTGGTCTGGCACAGCGTCATGTGGCAGTACCTCGAGCCCGCCGAGCAGGCGCGGGCGGAGGGCGAGCTGGACCGGCTGGCACGCTCGGCCGGTCCCGACGTCGCCCACCTGCGCCTCGAACCCGTGCGGCGCACCCCGGCGGAGGAGCGCCGCTTCTGGCTGGTGCTCGACCACGCGGGGGAGCGCTCGTTCCTCGCCACCACGCCCGGGCACGGCGTCCCACTGACGTGGGCGTGAGCCACCCTCAGCCCTCCGTCACGTCCTGCCTGGTCCGGTCAGGCCCCGGTCAGGCCCCGGTCAGTCCCCGGTCAGTCCTCGACCTGCTCGACGACGTCGACGTCGCTGACGGCGTAGCCGAGCTCCTCGTCGGCCATCCGCTCGTCCTGGTCGACGTACACCGAGTCGGGGTGGTCCTGGCCCTGCGGCCACACGACGTCCACGCGGGCCGCCCCGGTGTCGTTGGCGGCGGCGATCACGTCGTCGATCGTGAGGCGCCGGTAGTCCGGGGCCTCCTCGCCCCGCAGGCCGGCCTCGCGTGCGCGCGGGCCGACGTAGACGGCGGAGACGACCTCGTCGTCCCGCACCGAGATGCGGATCGGTGCGTTGTCCGCGCAGTAGCACGACACCTGCAGCGTGTAGTCGTAGTCGCGGGGTCCGAACTCCGGGTAGGTGCCCACCGTCGGCGGCTCGCTGGGGGTGGGGGTCGGTGTGGCCGCGGTCGGGCCGGCGGCGTCGTCGCCGTAGAGCGCCTCGGCCTCGGACCCGCAGCCGGCCAGGCCCACCAGCGCCAGGACGAGCAGGGTCGGTGCCGCGCGGCGGGCTCGCGGGGATCGGGAGGGGCGGGAGGCACGCGGACGGCTCGTGACGTTCATGGCTGGTCCGACGTCCGGGGTGCGCCGCCGGTTCCCGGCGCCTCGGGGTGGTCGGCGCCTCGGGTGGTCGGCCTGCGTGTGGGTAGCGCCACTGTCCAGCATCGACGCGGGGGGTGGCGCCGCGCAGCGGTGCTGGGAGGATGAGCCGGAATCCCTGAACCACCCGGTCGCGCTGGACGGTCCGGGTCACGCCACGAAGGAGCACACCGTGCAGTTCGGTCGCAGTTACGAGGAGTTCGAGGTCGGTGCGACCTACAAGCACTGGCCCGGCAAGACGGTCACCGAGTACGACGACCACCTGTTCTGCCTGCTGACGATGAACCACCACCCGCTCCACATGGACGTCAACTACGCCGAGCAGACCACCCAGTTCGGCAAGAACGTCGTGGTGGGCAACTACGTCTACTCCATCCTGCTCGGCATGTCGGTGCCCGACATCTCCGGCAAGGCCATCGCCAACCTGGAGATCGAGTCGCTGCGCCACGTCGCGCCGACCTTCCACGGCGACACGCTCTACGGCGAGACCACCGTGCTCGACAAGTGGGAGTCGACGAGCAAGGACGACCGCGGCGTCGTCTACGTCGAGACCATCGGCTACAACCAGGACGGCAAGGTCGTGTGCATCTTCCGCCGCAAGGTGATGGTGCCCAAGGAGAACTACCTCGAGGCCCGTGGCGGTGAGCAGCCGGGTCGTCCGGTGCCGCAGCCGGACAAGAACTGGCCCGGCCCGCAGGCCGCCGAGGCCTGAGTCGTCTCATGAGCGAGTTGTGGCTGGTCCGGCACGGCCCCACCGAGTGGAGCCGCGCCGGCCGCCACACCTCCACCACCGACCTCCCGCTGCTGCCCGACGGCGAGGATGACGCCCGCGCGCTCGCGCCGCGCCTGGCGGGGCTGCGACCCCGGTTGGTGCTCACCAGCCCCCGGCTGCGGGCCCGCCGCACCGCCGAGCTGGCCGGGCATCCCGACGCCGAGGTCTGCCCCGACCTCGCCGAGTGGGACTACGGCGACTACGAGGGCCGCACCACCCTCGACATCCGGGCCGAGCGGCCGGGCTGGAGCCTGTGGACCGGCGGCGCCCCCGGCGGCGAGTCGGCCGCCGCGGTGACGGCGCGCCTGGACGCCGTCGTCGCACGGGTGCGTGAGCGGGCCGACGACGCTCCGGCGCTGGTGTTCGCCCACGGTCACGCGCTGCGGGCGCTGACCGCCCGGTGGCTCGGCCTCCCGGTGGACGCCGGCCGCTACTGGCGGCTGGACACCGCCACGATCTCGGTGCTCGGGTTCGAGCGC
This sequence comes from Nocardioides sp., assembly GCF_964228225.1. Lineage (GTDB taxonomy): Bacteria > Actinomycetota > Actinomycetes > Propionibacteriales > Nocardioidaceae > Nocardioides. Next base: position 25,565 of record NZ_CAXQZB010000079.1, on the reverse strand, counting down.
GAGAGCCCGGTCATCCTGCGCTGGAACGCTTGACGACGACGGCTCGGGCCGGTGACCTTGTGCCATGCCCCTGACCGTCGGTTGCCCCCGGTGCGCGGCCCCGGTCGCCCCGACCGAGGCCGGCTACGTGTGCGTCGAGCACGGTGAGATCACCCCGTTGTGGCGGCCGCGGACGGTGGCCTACGAGGACTTCGCCGAGCACCTGCAGACCACGCCCGGCTGCCCGACCTACCTGCCCTGGCCGCTGAGCCCGGGCTGGAGCATCGCCGACTTCGCCGGGGTCGCCGCGCCCGGTGCTCCCGCGCGGGCCACGATGACCTGCACCTCCGGCACCAGTGCCCTGGACGGGCCGGTGGACGTGATCGTCGTCGCCGAGGAGCCGGGCACCGGCCTCGGGTCGCGGCTGGCCGGCCTGGACGCCCCCGATCCGGGCGCCGACGTCGGGGTGGGCCCGGCGCTCGTGCGGGTGCGCATCGACCGCCAGGTCGTGCCGCTGTGGAGCGTGTCGGTGAGCGACACCGCGGGGGAGTGGGACCGCTCGGTGCTGGCCGGGGAGGCGGCCGGACGCTGGCTGTGGCTCATCGTGCGACCGGCCTCGGCGATGCTGCTGCTGCGCGACGACTGGATCCTGCGCGACGCCTCCGGCGACGGCCCCCACCTGGTGGAGCTCCCCTTCGGGGGCCCCGCACCGACCTGGTGAGCCCGCGGGGGTCCGTCGTACCAACCGTCTGTGCTGTTTCCGGGCCCGAGAACAGCACAGAGGGTTGGTACGACGAACCCCGAGCGGGCCTCAGCGGCGCCCGAGGGACTGCAGGCCCTGCAGCGCGCGGGTGGGGATGAGCTTCTGGGCCTGCACGATGGCCTTGTACTGGAAGCCGGGCACCGAGAACACCCGGCCCTTGGCGAAGTCGGCCAGCGCCTCGCGCACCAGGAAGTCGACGTCGAGCCACAAGAAGCCCTCGCCGCGGGTGACCTGCATGCGCTCGTGGAACTCGGTCTTGGTGAAGCCCGGGCACAGCGCCATCACGTGCACGCCCTGCGGGCCGTACTCGGTGGCGGCCCACTCGCTGAAGCGGTTCACGTACGCCTTCGCCGCGCTGTAGGTGCCGCGCGGGAGGAACGCCGCGACGCTGGAGACGTTGATGATCCCTCCGCGGCCCCGTTCGGTCATCGGGCCCAGCGCCGCGTGGGAGAGCCGGAGGACGGCGGTGACCAGCACGTCGAGCATCGCGACCTCGTCGGCCACGGGGTTGTCCAGGAAGCGCTTCTTCAAGCCGAACCCGGCGTTGTTGACCAGCAGGTCCACCGGTCGGTCGCGGTCGGCCAGCCGGGCCTCCACCACCGCGCACTGCGCGGGGTCCACCAGGTCCGCGACGATCACCTCGACCGCCACGCCGTGGGCGGAGCGGAGGTCGGCGGCGACGCTCTCCAGGCGTGCCGCGTCGCGGGCGATGAGGACCAGGTCCATGCCGGCGGCCGCCAGCTGGACGGCGAAGGAGTGGCCGATGCCGGCGGTGGCGCCGGTGACGAGCGCGGTCCCGGGCCCCTGGACGACGGCGCGGGTGACATCACGAGGTGCGGACATGGCCGAATCCAAGCACGGACCCGCGCGGACCCTGCAGCCCCCCGGCCCCGGCGTCGGGCATGATGGGCGTGATGAGCAGCAAGAAGAAGCCGCAGGCGACCACGACCCTCGCGGTCGCCAACCAGAAGGGCGGGGTGGCCAAGACCACCAGCGTCGCCTCGATCGGTGCTGCCCTGGCCGAGCTCGGCCACCGCGTGCTGCTCATCGACCTCGACCCGCAGGCCTGCCTGACCTTCTCCCTCGGCATCGACCCCGAGGACCTCGAGCTCTCGGTGCACCAGGTGCTCACCAAGGGACTCTCCCCGGCCGAGGTGATCCTCGAGACCGAGGACGGCGTGCACCTGCTGCCCGCCACCATCGAGCTCGCGCGTGCCGAGGCCGACCTGCTCACCCGCACCGGCCGCGAGCACGTCCTGCGCGGGGTGCTGGAGGACCTGAAGGAGTCGGGTGAGGTCTTCGACTGGATCCTGCTCGACTGCCCGCCCTCCCTCGGCGTCCTCACGGTCGCGGCGCTCACCGCTGCCGACGGCGTGCTCGTGCCGCTGCAGTGCGAGACCCTCAGCCACCGCGGTGTGGGCCAGCTGCTCGACACCGTGCACGACGTGCGTCGCTTCACCAACCGCGACCTGGAGGTGTGGGGCGTGCTGCCCACGCTCTACGACGGTCGCACCACCCACGCGCGCACCGTGCTCGAGACCATCTCGGAGACCTACGACCTCGAGGTCGTGGAGCCCCCGATCCCCAAGACGATCAAGTTCGCCGAGGCCCCGGCCGCCGGACGCTCGATCCTCGCCACGAGCCGCAGCAGCAAGGGTGCCGCGGCCTACCGCGAGGTCGCTGCGAACCTGGTGCGGCGCGCGGCGCGGTAGGTCGCCGGGCCATGGCCAGGCATCGCGCGGAGCCGGCGCCCCGGGTGCGGTACGGCCGGGTGGCCCTGCTCGCCACGAGCCTGGTCACCACCGGGGTGGCCCTGCTCGGCGGCCTCGGGGTCGTGCCGGCGTCCGGGCCCGCGGCGGCCGAGGACGCCGCCCCCCGTGCCGTTGCTCCCGCCCCCGCCCGGGTGGAGCCGCCGGCCGTCGTCGAGGACGTCGTCGCCCCGGCGGCCCCCGACACCGGTGCCGACGCGACCGGTGACCTGACCGGTGACGAGACCGGGGACCTCACCGACGCCGCTCCCGTCGTGGACGAGGCGCTGATGACCCTGGTGCCCCCGGACTCCGGCGTGGGTCGGCGGGTCGTGTTCAGCGAGGGCCTGCAGCGGGTCTGGCTGATCGACTCCCGCGAGCGCGTGCGCCGCACCTACGTCGTCTCCGGGAGCGCCTACGACAACCTCGACCCCGGCACGTACCAGGTGTACTCACGCTCCGAGGACGCCGTCGGCGTCGACGACTCAGGCACGATGAAGTGGTTCGTGCGCTTCACGCAGGGCGACGAGGGCGGCGCGATCGGCTTCCACACCATCCCGGTCGACGACGGCCGACCCGTGCAGACCAAGGCCCAGTTGGGCACCCCGCTCTCGCACGGCTGCATCCGTCAGAAGACGCGCGACGCCAAGGCGATGTGGCGCTTCGCCCCGCTGGGCACGACCGTCGTCGTGGTCTGAGCCCGGCCCCACCGGGATCCGGCGCGCTGAGCGTCACCGGATCGCCGAGGGGCCCGCGCCCGTGTGGTCAGTCCGCGCTCGTCGCGGCAGCAGCGCCGGTGCTGCCCGACCCGCCGGACCCGCCCCGGCCGCCGCGACGACGGCGTCGACGCGGCGCGCCCCCGGTGGTGCCGGCCCCGGCGCCGCTCGACGCGTCGGTCGTGGCGCCGTCGGCGTCCGCAGCGGGCGCGGCGGGCGCGGTGCCCTCGGCGGCCCGGCGCTCGGTGGCGGAGCCACCACGGGTGCGGGTGCGGTTGCGGTTGGTGTTGCGGGGGGCCCGCTCGCGCGGGGCCTCGTCGCGCTCCTCGCGCGCCGGCCTGGGCGTCGCGATCCGGCCCTTGGTGCCGGCCGGGATGTTCTGGTCGGTGAACAGGTGCTCGGAGGTCGAGTAGGTCTCCACCGGCTCGTCGAAGGGCAGGTCGAGGGCCTTGTTGATCATCTTCCAGCGGTGCAGGTCCGCCCAGTCCACGAAGGTCACCGCGACACCCGAGGCGCCCGCGCGGCCGGTGCGGCCGATGCGGTGCACGTAGGTCTTGTCGTCCTCGGGGCAGGTGTAGTTGACCACGTGCGACACCCCGGTGACGTCGATGCCGCGGGCGGCGACGTCGGTGGCGACCAGGATCTTCAGCTTGTCCTCGCGGAACTTCGTCATGGTCTTCTCGCGGGCGACCTGCGCCATGTCGCCGTGCAGGGCGCCGGCGGAGAAGCCGCGCTCGACGAGGTCGTCGGCCACGCGCTGGGCCTGGCGCTTGGTGCGGGTGAAGACGACGAACTTCTCCGCGCCCTCGGACTGCAGCATCCGGCCGATGATCTCGGGCTTGTCGAGGTCGTGGCACTGGTAGATGAACTGGGCCGTGGCCGGGACGGTGGCGTTCTCGTAGGAGGACTCCGCGCGGATGTTCATCGGCTGGCGCATGTGCATGCGGGCCAGGGCCACGATCGCCGAGGGCATCGTGGCCGAGAACAGCATGGTCTGGCGCGAGGACGGGGTGAGGCGCAGCAGCTTCTCGACGTCGGGCAGGAAGCCGAGGTCGAGCATCTCGTCGGCCTCGTCGAGCACCAGCGAGCCGACGTGGGAGAGGTCGAGGACCTTGCGGTCGGCGAGGTCGATCAGGCGTCCCGGGGTGCCGACCACGACGTCGACACCGGCCGCGAGCGCGTCGATCTGGGTGTCGTAGCCGACGCCGCCGTAGACGGTGAGCACCCGGATGCCACGCTTCGAGCCGGCGAGCTCGAGGTCGCCCGAGACCTGCAGGGCGAGCTCGCGGGTGGGGGCGACGACCAGCGCCTGCGGCTTGCCGGCGGCGAGGGTGCCGTACTCGGGGTCGGTGGGCGGCAGCGCGCGCTGCACCACCGGGATGCCGAAGGCCAGCGTCTTGCCGGTGCCGGTGCGGGCCTGCCCGATGAGGTCGGTGCCGGCCAGCGCGACGGAGAGGGTCATCTCCTGGATGGCGAAGGCCTCGGTGATGCCGGCGCCCTCGAGGGCGTCGCAGATGTCGGGCAGCACGCCCAGGTCGCGGAAGGAGGTCACGGTGATCGCTTTCGGTGTGGTCAGCCTGGCAGCCGAGATCGGTCGTGCGGCAGGCTCCGGGCGAGCATCCACCGCGCACATTCACGCAGCCGGTCGCGGGGTTCCCTCGGGGCGGGGACCCGCGGCGCCCTGGGTCGCCGTCCGGGGGTACCGGGGAGGCGAGGGCACCGGCTGCGTCCTCGATGGTATCGGTAGGGTGCGGCCATGCCTGAATCCCGAGCAGCCTCCGGCGCAGATCCCGGTCCGGAGCACGGCGCGGGCCTGCCGGGGCTCTCGCTCGCCGACCCGGCCTACCGTGCCGCGATCGTCGAGCTCCTCGGCGTGATCTCCTACGGCGAGCTGTCGGCCTTCGAGCGGCTCGCCGAGGACGCCGCCGTGGCACCCGGCCTGGACGACAAGCTGGCCCTGGCCTCGATGGCCGCCACCCAGGTGACCCGCGTGACGACGCTCCACGACCGGTTGCGCTCACTCGGGGAGGACCCCGTGGCGGCGATGGCCCCGTTCCGTGAGGCCGTCGACTCCTTCCACCGCCACACCGCGCCGGCCGACTGGGCCGAGGGCCTGGTGAAGGCGTTCGTGGGCGACGGCCTGGCCAACGACTTCTACCGCGAGATCGCCGCGCACCTGGACCCCGAGACCCGGGAGCTCGTGCTCACCTCCCTGGCCGACGACGGCACCCAGGCGGCGTTCGTGGTCGACCGGGTGCGCGCGCTCATCGCCGCCGATGCCCCGGCCGGGGGTCGGCTCGCCCTGTGGGGACGCCGGCTGATGGGGGAGGCGCTCGTGCAGGCCCAGCGGGTGGCCGCCGACCGCGACGCCCTCGCGGCGCTGCTCACCGGCGGCCTCGGCGGCGCCGGCCTCGACCTCGTCGCCCTCGGCCGGATGTTCACCCGGCTCACCGAGCGGCACCAGCAGCGCATGACCGACCTCGGTCTGGAGGCCTGAGCCCCACGGGCCGGGACGTGGGGCCCACGGCCCCCCGGGACGCCGCGGCCCCGGCACGGTCGAGGACCGGCCGGGGCCCGGAGCGGGTGCCCGCGGGGCGGGCGGTCAGGAGCGGAAGCCGACCGTCCCGACGACGACGGAGCCGATCTCGACGTAGGCGACCTTGCCGGCGGGCACGAGCACGCGGCGGCCCTTGGTGTCGGTGAGGGCGAGCATGCCGCCGTCGGTGGTGAGCGCGTCGGCGATGCGCTGCTGGACCTCGTCGGCGGTGTCGTCGACGTCGACCACGAGCTCACGGGGGGCGTTCTGGACGCCGATCTTGACCTCCACGGTCGTCTCCTTCGTCAGGTGCTGATGCTGCGGGAACGGCGGGTGCCGCTGGGACCAGCCTGCCGGGTCGGTGGTCGCAGGCCCCACCCACCCCCGGGCGAAGCGGGGCGGGGACCTGGGCGGTGCCCCCGGCTCAGGCCGGTTCGTCGGTGCGGGGGTAGCCGCGGATGCCCCGCCACGCGAGGCCGGCGACCAGGGCGGTGGCCTGCTCGCGGTCGATCCCGCCCTGCTCGGTGAGCCAGTAGCGGGCGCTGACCTGGGCCATGCCCACCAGCGAGACCGCGAGCAGCCGCGCGGCCGGCTCGGGCAGCCCGGTGTCGTCGCGGATCACGTGGGCGATGAGGTCGGCGCACTCGGTGGTGACGCGGTCGATCTGGCGCCGCACCTCGGGCTCGTTGGTGAGGTCGGACTCGAAGACCAGACGGAAGGCGCCGGAGTCGGCGTCGACGTAGTCGAAGAAGGCGGTGATGGCGGCGGCCACGCGCTGCTTGTTGTCCTGGGTGGACTCCAGCGCCTCGCGGCAGTTGGCGATCATCGCGTCGCACGAGGTGTCGAGCAGGGCGAGGTAGAGGTCGAGCTTGCCCGGGAAGTGCTGGTAGAGCACCGGCTTGGACACCCCGGCGCGGTCGGCGATGTCGTCCATCGCGGCCGCGTGGTAGCCCTGGCGCACGAACACCTCGAGAGCGGAGGTCAGCAGCTGCGCGCGTCGCTCGCGGCGCGGGAGCCGGCCGCCGCGGGGCCGCGGCGCGTCGAGCTCGGAGGAGTGCGTCGTCACGGAGCGCGATGCTACCGGTGAGTTGTGTTCGCGGTGCAGCGTCCCGTCCCGCAGGTCGGCGCGCCGCGGCGGCGACCCGGGCCGGTGGGGGAGGATGGGCGGGAACATTCCGTCGCGCCCCCGGCGTTGAGCGGGATGAACCCCCCGACGGACCGGGCGCCGCGACGCCCCGACCCCCGTCCGGGTCCGATCCCTGAGGAGAGACACCGTGAGCCTTCCCGCGCTGGTCGAGCCGGCCGCCGAGCTGAGCGTCGACGAGGTGCGGCGCTACAGCCGCCACCTGATCATCCCCGACGTCGGGATGACCGGGCAGAAGCGGCTGAAGAACGCCAAGGTCCTGGTCATCGGCGCGGGCGGCCTCGGCAGCCCCGCGCTGCTCTACCTGGCCGCCGCCGGTGTCGGCACGCTCGGCATCGCCGAGTTCGACGAGGTCGACGAGTCCAACCTGCAGCGCCAGATCATCCACGGCCAGTCCGACGTCGGTCGCCCCAAGGCGGTCTCGGCCGCCGAGTCGATCGCCGAGGCCAACCCGCTGGTGAACGTCGTCGTCCACGCCGAGCGGCTCGACAACGACAACGTCATGCGGATCTTCGAGGGCTACGACCTCATCGTCGACGGCACCGACAACTTCGCGACCCGCTACATGGTCAACGACGCCGCCTACTTCCTCGGCATCCCCTACGTCTGGGGCTCGATCTACCGATTCGACGGCCAGGCCTCGGTCTTCGCCCCCACGCTGGTGGAGGGCGCTCCGTGCTACCGCTGCCTCTACCCCGAGCCCCCGCCGCCGGGCATGGTGCCCAGCTGCGCCGAGGGCGGCGTGCTCGGGGTGCTGTGCGCCTCCATCGGCTCGATCCAGGTCAACGAGGCCATCAAGCTGCTCACCGGCGCGGGCGACCCCGCCATCGGCAAGCTGGTCATCTACGACGCCCTCGAGCTGGAGTGGCGCAAGCTGAAGGTGCGCAAGGACCCGAACTGCGCGCTGTGCGGTGAGAACCCCACCGTCACCGGGCTGATCGACTACGAGACCTTCTGCGGCGCCATCTCCGAGGAGGCCGCTGACGCCGCCGCCGGCTCGACGATCTCGGTCACCCAGCTGGAGGGCATGCTCAAGGAGCGCGAGGAGGGCACCCGCGACTTCGTGCTCATCGACGTCCGCGAGCCCAACGAGTACGAGATCAACAAGATCCCGGGTGCGGTGCTCATGCCCAAGGGCGACTTCCTCAACGGGTCGGCGCTGGAGCAGCTGCCCTCGATCGACTCCGGCACCCAGGTGGTGCTGCACTGCAAGTCGGGCGTGCGCTCGGCCGAGGTGCTGGCGATCGTGCAGGGCGCCGGCTACGACGACGCCGTCCACGTCGGCGGCGGCGTGGTGGCGTGGGTCAACCAGATCGACCCCAGCCAGCCCAGCTACTGAGCCACGCGGCTCCTCCGCGGCCCCGTCGGGATCCTCCCGGCGGGGCCGCGGCGCGTCCGGGGCACCGGGCGGAGGGTCCGCGGCGCGCCGCGGTCGGGGATGCTGGGGTGGTGCCGCCGACCGAGGACACGCCCGAGATGGCCGCCGAGGACCTCGTGGAGGCCGTGCTGTCGCTGGTGGAGCGGGTCCCGGCCGGGCGGGCCACGACCTTCGGCACGCTCGCGGCCGCGGTGGGCACCGGGCCGCGCCAGGTCGGGCGGATCATGTCGCTGCACGGCGCCGCCGTCACCTGGTGGCGGGTCGTGCGTGCGGACGGCACCCTGCCGGCGTACCTGCGCGATCGCGCCGTCGCGGCCTACGCCGCGGAGGGGACGCCGCTGCGGCCCGGCACCGCGCGGCCCGCGGTCGACCTGCGGGCGGCCGGCTGGGAGCCCTGAGGCCGCCGGATCGGCGGACCCACCGGTAACCAGCAGACTCACCGTGTGAGGCCCGCACCCCCCGCCGACCTGCTCTACCGCTCGCTGCACGCGACCGTGCCGCCGCTCGCCCGGGCGCTGTGGCGCCCGGAGGTGCGCGGACTGCACCACGTGCCCCGCACCGGCCCGGTGATCCTGGCCAGCAACCACCTCAGCTTCGCCGACTCGGTCGTCATCCCGGTCGTGGTGCCCCGCAAGGTGGTCTTCCTCGCCAAGTCCGACTACTTCGACGGCACGGGCCTGCGCGGGGCCGTCTCCCGGGCCTGGTTCAGCGGGCTCGGCATGCTGCCGGTCGACCGTGACGACGCCCGCGCGGCGCTGGCGAGCCTCGACACCGCCCTGGAGGTGCTCGGGCGCGGGGAGGCCTTCGGCCTCTACCCGGAGGGCACGCGGTCCCGCGACGGACGGCTCTACCGCGGCCGCACCGGCGTCGCGCACCTGGCGCTCACCGCCGGGGTGCCGGTGGTCCCGGTCGGTCTGGTCGGCACCGAGCGGTTGCAGCCGGTGGGGGCGCGCCTGCCGCGAATCGTGCGCGTGCAGGTGTCCTTCGGTGCCCCGATCCACCCCGGTGACCGTTTCGACGGCGTGCCGAGCGGCCGTGCCCGCCGGCTGCTCACCGACGAGATCATGGCGCAGATCGGCCGGTTGAGCGGACAGCCTGCGGCGGGGTCCTACAACGAGCGCCGGATCGACGAGGAGTGACGTCGGTCACCGACGAATCTGCGGAATCGCGTCCCGCTGGGTGAGACCGATCGGATCAGGTCTGGACGGGACGGATCTTGTCGAGAAATTGTCGAACTTGTCAGACAATCTGACGCTCGGGAACGACATCGAATCGAGACCGCATGAGATCGCTTCGCGCCATCGCCGGCTGGTCCGGCACCGTCCTGCTCTCCACCGCGCTCAGCGTGCCCCTCGGGGGCACCGCCGTCGCCGTGGCCGACCCCGTCGGTGAGGAGACCGACCGATCCCGTGGCCGCGGAGCGGCGACCACGGCCACCGCCCCCTCCGTCCCCCGGGCGGAGGTGATCCGTCGGGCGGCTGCGGCCGCCGTGTCCGGGGACCCCCTCGTGATGCCGACGTCCTACCCCTCCCAGCCGCGGCTGCGCTTCTACCGCGACAACCCCGACGACGCCGCCGAGACCCCCAACCTGCTGACCCACCCCGACCTCGCGCCGCTGCTCACCGAGTGGATGGCCGAGAGCGACCGCATCTCGGTGCAGGTCGTGGGCCAGTCCACCGGCGGGCGCGACCTCTACCTCGTCACGGTCACCGCTCCCGAGACCGAGGAGGAGACCGCGCAGCAGACGGCGTGGCGGGAGAAGATCCGCCTCGACCCGGCCGCCGCCGCGGCCGACACCGCCCTGCTGGCGCAGTACAAGACGCCGATCTGGTTCTCCAACAACATCCACGGCAACGAGTGGGAGGGCACCGACGCCGCGATGGACACCATCGACCGGCTCGTGCACGCGCCGTTGTCGCAGGTGGGCTCGATCCTGCGCAACAACCGGCTCTACTTCTCCCTCTCGCTCAACCCCGACGGTCGCACCGCCGCCACCCGCGCCACCGCGCTGGGGCTGGACCCGAACCGCGACCTGATCACCAACACCACGCCCGAGACCCGGTCGTTCGTGCGCACCGCCCAGGCGCTGCAGCCGATCTACAGCGCCGACTTCCACGGCTACACCGGCGTGCTGCAGGTCGAGCCCACCGGGCCGCCGCACGGCAGCAACTACGAGTACGACCTCTACCTGCCCTACAACTACGAGCTCGCCCTCGACGTCGAGGCCGACGTCGTGGCCGCGGCCATCCCGGGCAACACCTACTTCAACACCACCACCGGCACCGTCTCGGCCACCAACACCGGCCCCGACACCGCGCACATCAAGATCCCGTACCGCGACACCCCCAGCGGCTGGGACGACTTCCCGCCGATCTTCACCGCGCAGTACGCCGCCTTCTTCGGTGCCGCGAGCTCGACGGTCGAGCTGCCGCTCTCGCGCACCGCGCCCGGCGGGCGGATGACCCCCGAGCGGGCGGCGGTCAACAAGGCGGTGGCGCTGCAGACCTACACCTCGATGATCGACTACCTCACCAACCCCGCGAAGGCGCGGGCGATGGTGCAGAACCAGATCGAGGTGTTCCGACGCGGCGTCGCGGGCGAGCCCAAGGCCTCGCTCACCGGCGCCACGATCGCCGCGGTGCCCGGCCCCGCGCAGTGGAAGCCGCTGTGGGACGTCGCCGACGACCAGGAGCCGGTGAACCTCCCGCGCGCCTATGTGATCCCGGTCGGGGACGGCCAGCGCTCGGAGTCCGACGCCGCCCGGCTGGTGGAGCAGCTGCTGTTCCACAACATCGAGGTCGGTCGCCTCACCGCGCCGGCCACCGTGGGCGGGGTCACCTACCCGGCCGGCAGCCACGTCGTCGACCTCCACCAGCCGCTGCGCGGTCTGGCCAACTCCCTGCTCGACCTCGGCGACGACATCTCGGCGAAGGTGCCGACGATGTACGACATCTCGGCGTGGAGCTACTCCTACCTGTGGGGGGCGACGGTCGCCAAGGTCGGCAGCACCACCGACGAGCCGATCGGTCCGACCGTGCCCGTCACGGGGGTCGAGCGACCCACCGAGGTGCCCACCTCGGGCTATCCCACGCTCGAGCTCGCCGGCCTCGACGACGTCCGCGCCCTCAACGCCCTGCTCGAGGACGGCGTGCCCGCCTCGCTCCTGGAGGACGGCGTCGTCGTGATGCCTCCGAGCAGCCGCGGCGCGGTGGCCGACGTCGTGGAGGAGATCGGCGTCAGCATCGGCACGGCGAGCGAGGAGCAGATCGCCGCCCTCGCCGATCCCGACACGCGGGGCCTGCAGGACCTCACGATCGCCTACACCGGCAGCCAGGACGACCGGCTCTCGCTCACCGAGCTGGGCTTCGACGACCTGGTCAGCGTCTCCACCACCACGATCACCGCCGCGATCACGGCCGGTGACACCAGTGGTGGGCTCGCCGACGCCGACGTGCTGTGGCTGGGGGCCAACCTGTCCTTCAACGCCGGCACCCCCGGCCGCGCCGCGCTGCAGGCGTTCGTCGACTCCGGTCGCTCGATCGTGGGTCGCGGGGCCAGCGCGTTCACGGTGGCCAGCACCTACGGCCTGCTCAGCGGCACGGCGGTCAGCGGCAACGGCTCCGGCAACGGGATCGTCGACGTCGACACCACCGCGGGCGGTGTCCTCGCGCCGTTCGGGCTCGACACCTCCTTCGTCTACCCGGCGGTGTGGTTCACCGGCCTGGGCGAGGGCGTCACGGTCGAGCAGTCCTACGGTGCCGACCCGCTGCTGGCCGGCCACTGGCGCCGGGGCACGTCGCAGGGACAGCCGGTGTCCAACGGTCCCGAGGACGCCGCGGGCAAGCCCGCGGTGGTCTCCGCCGAGGCGGCCTCCGGGGCGCGGGCCTTCGTGTTCGGCACGTCGGTCTTCTACCGCACCCACGTCAAGGCCGGCGCCACCCAGGCGGCCCGGGCCCTGTTCTGGGCGGCGCCGGAGGGTACCGGCGTCGCCGGTCCGTCGCAGGCCACCGTCGCCCTGTCGGCTCCTGCGGAGGTCACCTACCCCGCCACCGTGCCGTTCGAGGTCACCGTCGACCTGCCCCAGGACGCCACCGCGGCCGGCGAGGTCGTGATCGTCGACGCCGCCGACGAGGAGGTCGCCCGCGGCGACCTCGTGGACGGTGCGGTCACCCTCACCGGCGACCTGCTGCCGGGCGCGGGCACCTACACCGCGACGTTCGTCCCCGACGACGCCTCGGTGCTGCCCGCCGCCTCCGCGCCGGTGGCCGTCACGGTGCGCAAGGCGTCGTCCGGCGCGACGCTCGCCCTGACCAAGCAGTTCGGCCGCACGGTGGTGCTGACGGTGGACGTGGATGCGCTCACCGAACGGCCCCGGACGGTCCGCCTGCTCGACCGCGGGCAGGTCGTGCGCACGATCACGCTGGTGGGGTCCACCACCACCCGGCGGGTCGCGCTCAAGCTGGCGCCCGGCGGGCACCGGCTGCGGGCGGTCGTCGCCGCCAACGCCGTCAGCGACGGGACGCGGTCCGACGTCGTCGTGGTCCGGATCCGGTGACCCCGGAGATCCCGTGACCCGCTGACCCGGGGAGCCGTCCGGTCCGGTACCACCGGGCCGGACGGCTCCGACCGCCGCCGGGGGTGGCCCGGCGTCGACGGGCCCGCCCGGGAGTGTCGGTGGCCCGTGATCGAATGCGGAGCGTGACCGCCCCGACCTACCGCCTCGCGCCGCCGCCCCCCACCGTGGCCGCGCCGGTGCTCGACGAGCACCAGCGGGCGGTCGTGGAGCACCGTGACGGCCCGCTGCTGGTGCTGGCCGGGCCCGGCACGGGCAAGACCACTACGCTGGTCGAGGCCATCGCCGACCGGCTCGAGCAGCCGGGCGTCACCCCCGACTCCGTGCTGGCGCTCACGTTCTCCCGCAAGGCGGCCGAGCAGCTGCGCGACCGCGTCACCGCCCGCGTCGGGCGCACCCTGGGCAGCGGGTTGTCGGCCACCTTCCACTCCTTCGCCTACGGCCTGGTGCGCCAGTACGCCCCGGCCGAGATCTACGCGGCGCCGTTGCGCCTGCTCTCCGCCCCGGAGCAGGACGTCGTGCTGCGCGAGCTGCTCACCGACCACCCGGAGTCCGTGCGCTGGCCCGAGGGGCTGCGGCGGGCGCTGGGCACCCGCGGCTTCGCCCGCGAGGTCAACGCCGTGCTCTCCCGGGCCCGCGAGAAGGGCCTGGACGGCGATGAGCTGATCGCCCTGGCCGAGCGCGAGGACCAGCCCGAGCTCCGCGCCGCAGGGCTGTTCCTGGAGCAGTACCTCGACACCCTCGACTCCCTGGGCGCCACCGACTACCCCGACCTGATCCGGCGCGCCGCGATCGAGGCCGCCGACCACCGTGCCGAGCTGCGCGCCCGCTACCGCTACGTCTTCGTCGACGAGTACCAGGACACCGACCCCGGCCAGATCGCGCTGCTGCGCCACCTGGCCGGCGACGGCGGCAACCTGGTGGTGGTGGGCGATCCCCACCAGTCGATCTACGCCTTCCGGGGTGCGGAGGTCCGCGGCATCCTCGACTTCCCCCGGCAGTTCCCCGAGCGCAGCGGCGCGCCGGCCCCGGTCATCGCGCTGCGCACCACCCGACGCTTCGGTCCGCGCCTGCTGGCCGCCTCCCAGCGCATCGCCGGCCGGATCGGCCTGCCGGGCTCGATCCCGCCCGCGGCCCGCGCGGCGTTCCTCGACCCCGTCGCGCAGGCGGCGGTACCGGGGCGCGCGCAGGTCCTCACCTTCGACACCGAACGCGCCGAGGCCGAGCACCTGGCCGACGTCCTGCGTCGGGCCCACCTCGAGGACGGCCTGGACTGGTCGGAGATGGCGGTGCTGGTGCGCTCGGGGCGCAGCACCCTCCCGCCGCTGCGACGCGCCCTGGTCGCGGCCGGCGTGCCGGTGGAGGTGGCCGCCGACGAGCTGCCCCTGGTGCGCGACCCCGCCGTGCTGCCCCTGCTCGAGGCGCTGCGGGCCGTGGTCAACCTCGACAACGACGATCCCGAGCACCCCGACCACCTCGACCCCGGTCGTGTCGAGCAGCTGCTGCTCTCCCCGCTGGGCGGCCTCGACGCCGGCGATCTGCGTCGCCTGGCCCGCCGGGTGCGCCAACGGGCCAAGGAACGCGGCGCCGCCGCGGTGCCTCCCGGTCCGGAGGCCCCAGAGACTCCGGAGGGACCCGAGGGGGCCGAGCGCGTGGAGACCCCGCTGCTCGCCCCCTCCCGGGTCCTGGTGCGGGACGCGGTCCTGCACCCGGGGGTGCTGCGCGAGCTGCTCGGGGCCGCGGTCGCCCCGCCGGAGGACCTGCGGGAGGACCTGCCGCCGGAGGCCGCCGCCTCCGGGACCGCGCGCGACCGGATCGCGGAGGGTCCGCGTGAGCTGGTCCGTGCGCTCGCGCTGCACGACCTGCTGCAGCGCGCCCGGGCCGACCTCGACGCAGGCGCGTCGGGCGAGCAGGTGCTCTGGACGCTGTGGTCCGGCACGCCGTGGCCCGAGCGGCTGCGGCGGGCCGCGGAGTCCGGAGGACCGGCGGCCCGCCGGGCCCACCGCGACCTCGACGCCGTGGTGGCGCTCTTCGACGCCGTGGCCCGTGCGGAGGAGCAGCGCGTGCACGTGAGCGTGCCCCACCTGCTCGCCAACCTCGCGGCCCAGCAGATCCCGGCCGACAGCCTCGCCGAACGCGGCACCCGCGGCGTCGGCGTGCGGCTGCTCACCGCCCACCGTTCCAAGGGGTTGGAGTGGCGGCTGGTGGTCGTCGCCCACGTGCAGGCCGACGCCTGGCCCGACCTGCGGCGCCGCGCCACGCTGCTCCAGGCCGACCGGCTCGGTCCCGACGGGCTGGTGCCGCCCACGACCGTGCGCGAGCTGCTCGTCGAGGAGCGGCGGCTGTTCTACGTCGCCTGCACCCGCGCCCGGGAGCGGCTGCTGGTCACCGCCGTGGCCTCACCCGACGACGACGGCGAGCAGCCCTCGCGGTTCCTCGACGAGCTCGGCCTGCCCGTCGACCACCGGGTGGGGCGTCCGCAGCGCCCGCTCTCGGTCGCCGGGTTGGTCGCCGACCTGCGCCGCACCGTCACCGACCCCGAGGCGCCGTCCGAGCTGCGCCGTGCGGCCGCGCACCGGCTCGCGCTGCTGGCGCGCGTCGAGGTCGGCGACCGTCGTCCGTTCGCGGCCGCCGACCCCGGCACCTGGTGGGGCCTGCGCGACCGCACCCGGGCGAGCGTGCCGCTGCGGCCCGCCGAGGCCCCGATCCCGCTGTCGGCGAGCTCCTTGGACGGACTCACCACCTGCCCCGCCCGGTGGTTCTTCAGCCGGGAGGCCGGGGGAGAGGCCCGCCACCACCAGGCCGCCAACCTCGGTCAGCTGGTGCACGCCCTGGCCGAGCGGGTGGCCTCCGGGGCGCTCGACGCCGACGCCGAGGACGTCGAGGCACTGCTCGTGCACGTCGACGAGGTGTGGGACCGGATGGAGTTCCGCACCCCCTGGGCCAAGGACCGCGAGTACGAGCGCACCCGCCGGGCCCTGGCGCGGTTCCTGCGCTGGCACCACCGGGCCACCCGGACGCTGGTCGCCGTCGAACAGCCCTTCCGCACGACCCTGCGCCTGCCCGACCCCGAGCAGCCCGACGCCCCGGTCACGGTGCTGCTCACCGGCGTCGCCGACCGGGTCGAGCTCGACGCGGGGGGACGCCTGGTCGTGGTCGACCTCAAGACCGGCCGCGAGAAGCCCTCCGACAAGGCGGTCGAGAGCCACCAGCAGCTCGGCTTCTACCAGCTCGCGGCCGACACCGGTGCGTTCGCCGACGTCCCCGGCGTCCCCGGGGTCGCGGACGGTGGGGTGAGCGGGGGTGCGGAGCTGGTGCAGCTCGGCCTGCGCGACGACGCCGCCGACGCCGTGGTGCAGCGCCAGAGCGCGACCGGTGCCGACGATCCCCGGCGTCGTCAGTTGGAGGAGCAGATCCGGGCGGCGGCGGGCCTGCTGCGCCGCGAGCAGCTGCCGGCGCGTCCGGGCGACCACTGCCGCACCTGTCCGTTCACCGCGCTGTGCCCGGCGATGTCGGTGGGGGCGGTGACCGGACCGTGACCTCCCTCGACACCCCGCCGTCCGGGGTGGACCCCGCGGTGCCGGAGGCCACCGACCGACCGGTGCGGGCGCTGCGCACCCCGGCCGAGCTGCAGGCGGCGATGCGCGCCGACTACCCGCTCAGCGACCAGCAGTGGGCGGCGGTGTCCGCGCCGCTGGAGCCCGCGGTGGTGATCGCCGGCGCCGGGTCCGGCAAGACCACGCTCATGGCGGCCCGGGTCGTCTACCTCGTGCTCACCGGTCAGGTGCGTCCCGAGGAGGTGCTCGGTCTCACCTTCACCACCAAGGCGGCCAGCGAGCTGCGCCGTCGCATCCGCGACTCGCTCGTGGCCGCCGGGGCGCTCGACGACCCGACCACGACCTCGACCCGCCGCACGCCCGACGCCGGACCCGACGCCGGACCCGACGACGTGGAGGAGCGGCTGGAGCCCACCGTCCTGACCTACAACGCCTACGCCGCGCAGCTGCTCACCGAGCACGGCCTGCGCATCGGCCACGAGCCCGACACCCGGGTGATCACGGACGCCGCGCGCTACCAGCTCGGCGCCCGCGCGGTCGACCGGCACACCGCGCCCGTGGAGCTGCTCAGCGACCACCCGGCCACGGTCATCCAGTACCTCCTCGCCCTCGACGGCACCTTGGCCGAGCACCTGGTGACCCCCGACCGGGTGCGGGCCTTCGACGCCGAGCAGCGTCCTGCCTTCGCCCGGGCGCTGCTCGAGGAGGGCGCCGGCAAGAACCGGGTCACCCACCTGCGCGAGGTGCAGCGGGCGATCAGCGTGATCGACGCGCGCAGTGAGCTGCTCGACCTCGTCGAGGGCTACCGCCGGCTCAAGCGCGAGCTCGGGCTCATGGACTTCTCCGACCAGATCGCCCTGGGGGCCCGGCTGGCCAGCGAGCAGCCCGAGGTCGGGCGCAGCGAGCGCGCACGCTTCAAGGTCGTGCTGCTCGACGAGTACCAGGACACCTCCGTCGCCCAGGCGCTGATGCTCTCCCGGCTCTTCTCCGGCCCCGAGGGCGACGGCCGCGGACACGCCGTCACGGCCGTGGGCGATCCGAACCAGGCGATCTACGGCTGGCGGGGCGCCTCGGTGAGCAACATCGTCAACTTCGCCGACGGCTTCCCCGGCCCGGTCGGACCCGCCGGCCCCGTCCCGACCGGCCTGTTCCACCTCACGGTCTCGCGCCGCTCCGACCGACGCATCCTCGAGGCCGCCAACACCCTCGCCGCCCCGCTCTACGACCGCTACGACCAGGTCGCGCCGCTCGAGGCGGCCCCGGGCGCCGCCCCGGGCGAGGTGGAGGTCGCGGTCCACGAGACCGCGCCCCAGGAGCTCGCGGCGCTCGCCGCCGACCTCCACGCCCGCCACACCGGGGAGAAGGGCGGCCGGTGGGCCGACATGGCGGTGCTGACCCGTGACAACTCCCATGCCGCGGAGGTCTTCGACGCCCTCACCACCGCCGGGGTGCCGGTCGAGATCGTGGGACTGTCCGGCCTGCTGCGCCTGCCCGAGGTCGCCGAGGTCGTCGCGACCCTCCAGCTGCTGCACGACGTCACGGCGAACCCCGCCCTGCTCACCCTGCTCACCGGTCCGCGCTGGGCGATCGGACCGCGCGACCTGCGCCTGCTCGGCCAGCGGGCCCGCGAGCTGGCCGGGCAGGGGCCCGGCCGCGACACCGCCGCCGCGGCACTCGGGATCGCGGAGCAGTTGCGCGCCCTCGCCGACGGCATCGACCCTGCCGAGGTCGCCGCGCTCGACGACGCGCTCGCCGACCCGGGCGAGGCCGACTACTCCCCGCAGGCACGGGTGCGCTTCGGGCTGCTCGCCGAGGAGCTGCGCTACCTGCGTCGTCACGTGGGGGAGCCCCTGCTCGACCTGGTGCGCCGCATCATGGACGCCAGCGGCGTCGACGTCGAGCTCGCCTCCTCCACCAGCCCTGCCGCGTCGAGTCGGCGCGAGAACCTCGACCTGTTCGTCAAGGCGGTGGCCGACTTCCAGGCCGTCGACGGCGAGGTCAGCCTCGCCGCGCTGCTGGCCTGGCTCACCGCCGAGGACGAGCAGGGCAACGGCCTCGACGTCGCCACCCCGAGCGAGGCCGACTCCGTCAAGCTGCTCACCGTCCATCGCGCCAAGGGGCTGGAGTGGGCCCAGGTCTTCTGCGTGGGCGTGTGTCGCACACGGTTCCCGAGCAACCGCTCCCGCTCGCTGTGGACCACCCGTGCCGACGTCATGCCGGCCCCGCTGCGCGGCGATGCCGCCGACCTGCCCCAGCTGCGCGGGCACGACAAGGCGGCCCTGGACGCCTACCGCGCCGCCACCAAGGCCCACGAGGCGGAGGAGGAGCTGCGGCTGGCCTACGTCGCCGTCACGCGCCCCGCCCGGCGCCTGGTGGTCTCCTCCTACTGCTGGAGCGCGCGCCGGGCGACCCCGCTGGGGCCCTCGGAGTACCAGCTGACCCTGCGCG
This sequence comes from Nocardioides sp., assembly GCF_964228225.1. Lineage (GTDB taxonomy): Bacteria > Actinomycetota > Actinomycetes > Propionibacteriales > Nocardioidaceae > Nocardioides. Next base: position 6,723 of record NZ_CAXQZB010000079.1, on the reverse strand, counting down.
ACCTCGTGCAGTCGTGGGGCGAGGCGGTCGCGGTGTGGACCGACGAGCCGCCACGCGGCGCCCCCCACCCGCTGGCCGACCTCGACACCGAGGTGCCCTGGCCGGTCACCCCGCGCAATCCCGAGCTCGTCCGGCGTCGGGAGGGTGCGGCGCTGGTGGCGGCGGCCGGCGACGCCCTCGACGCCGGAGCGGCGCCCGACACCGATGCCGAGCTCGACATGATGATGCTCGCGCGCGCGGCCGAGTGGGACACCGAGATCGAGCGGCTCCTGCGCGAGGTGCAGCGCGATCGCGGCGGTGTCGTGGAGGTGCCCCTGCCCACCAACCTCTCGGTCACCGCGCTGCGGCGCTGGCGCGAGGAGCCCGAGGCGCTGGCCCGCGAGATCGCGCGACCGATGCCGCGCCCACCCGCGCCGTCGGCCCGCTTCGGCACCCGGTTCCACGCCTGGCTGGAGTCCCGCTTCGCCCAGCCGGCCCTGCTCGACACCGACGCCCTCGACGGCCGCGGCGACGCCGAGGTGGCCGAGATCGCCGACGAGCAGGAGCTCGTCGACCTCATCGCCCGCTTCGAGCGCGGGATGTTCGCCGACCGGGTGCCGCACGCGGTCGAGGCCGCCTTCGCCCTCGTGATCGCGGGCCAGGTCGTGCGGGGCCGCATCGACGCCGTCTACCGCGAGGCCGACGGCGGATACCTGCTGGTGGACTGGAAGACCAGCACCCGGCAGGACGCCGACCCGCTCCAGCTCGCGGTGTACCGGGTCGCGTGGGCCGAGCTCCAGGGTGTCCCGCCCGAGAGGGTGCGCGCGGGCTTCTACTACGTGCGCGACGACGCCCTGGTGGAGCCGCCGGACCTGCCGGACCGCCCCGGGCTCACCGACCTGCTGCTCGGCCGCGCCGAGGACGGCCCGTTAGCGTAGGGGCCATGGTCGCCGTCCCCCTCGACGCCCGGGTCGCCCTCGTGGTCAACACCGGCTCGCGCCGCGGCGCGGCGGCGCTCACCCGGGCCGCCGTGCGGTTGCGCGAGGCCGGATTCGCCGGGGTGGAGGTGCACCCGGTGCGCCCCGGCGAGCGACTGGAGGAGGTCCTGGCCGCGGCCCTGGCGGCCCGCCCCGAGGTGCTCGTGGTCGGCGGCGGCGACGGCACGATGAGCGCCGCGGCGGGCCTGGTCGCGGGCACCGACACCGTGCTGGGCGTGCTGCCGCTCGGCACCGCCAACGACCTCGCCCGCACGCTGCGGATCCCGAGCGACCTCGAGGCCGCGGTGCGCGTGCTGACCACCGGCCGCGTGGTCGACATCGACCTGGGACGCGTGGACGGCCGGCCCTACCTCAACGTCGCGAGCATCGGGCTCTCGGTGGCGGTCACCGAACGGCTCAGCGCCCGGTCCAAGAAGGTGCTCGGGCCCCTGGCCTACCCCGTGGCGACGGCGCGGGCCTACCGCGCCCACGTCCCGTTCGCCGCGCGCCTGGAGTTCCCCGACGGCGACCACCCGACCCTGGAGGTCCAGGACCTGATGCAGGTCGCGGTCGGCAACGGTCGCCACTACGGCGGCGGCAACACCGTCGCCCCCGACGCCTCGATCGACGACCGCGTGCTCGACGTCTACGCCATCGAGCGGGGCCGGTGGCGCGACCATGTGTCGATCGCCGGACTGCTGCGCAGTGGCCGGTTCGTCGAGCACGAGCGGGTGCACCACCTGCGCACCCGGCAGGTGCGGGTGGTCACCGATCCGTCGCTGCCGATCAACCTCGACGGCGAGATCGCCGCCACCACCCCGGCCCTGTTCTCCCAGGAGCGCAACGCCGTGCACGTCGTGCTGCCCGCCGACAGCGACGCCGCGGTGCTCGACGGTCCCGCCCCGCACGGGTGGGGTGACCGCCCGCCGGGCGCCACGTCGTAGCCTCGGGCGGGTGAGCAGCCCCGCGTCGTCCTCCCTCCCGCCGCACCTGCGGATGGCCGTCGGTCCGCACGACCGGGTCGGCCACCGGCGCACCGACGATGCGTGGTTGGAGCAGGCCTGGGCCTCGCCGCGGGCGCGGGTCCTGGTGGTCTCCGGCACGCTGGTGCGTCCCGAGGCCGGGGCGCTGCCCTGGGTGGGGTCGGACCAGGCCCCGCCGGGCCGGCGGGTGCTGCTCGGCGAGCGGCCGGAGGGCACCTACTGGGCGGTCCTGGCCGACCCGGCCCTCGCGGCCGCGGAGAAGGGGGCGTGGCTGCCGTTGCGCGGGCTGCTGCCGGCGCTGGCCGGCGGTGAGCTGCCCGACACCCCGCTGGTCTTCCACGCCCTGGGGATCGCGGAGTGGCACTGGGCCACGCGGCACTGCCCGCGCTGCGGGGCGTCGTTGGAGTCGGCCGCCGCCGGGCACGAGCTGCGGTGCACCGGGTGCGCCCGCCCGCAGTTCCCGCGCACCGACCCGGCGGTGATCATGCTCGTGGCCGCCGGCGAGCCCGGCAGCGCCGAGGAGCGCTGCCTGCTCGGCCGCTCACCCCAGTGGCCCGAGGGCCGGTTCTCCACCCTCGCGGGGTTCTGCGAGCCGGGGGAGACCCTCGAGGACGCCGTGCGCCGCGAGGTCGCCGAGGAGTCCGGCATCGCGGTCGGGGAGGTCGTCTACTACGGCAACCAGCCCTGGCCGCTGCCGGCCAGCCTCATGCTCGGCTTCCTCGCGCGCGCGACCAGCTCCGAGATCGAGGTCGACGTCGCCGAGCTGGCCGAGGCGCGCTGGTTCACGCGCGCCGAGCTCGCCGCCCAGGCGGCGTCGGGCGAGGTGCGGCTGCCGGGCCCGGTCTCGATCAGCCGCTCGCTCATCGAGCACTGGTACGGCGGCGACCTGCCCGGCGAGTGGTGAGACCCGCCGGGCCGGACGCGGGCCGGACCGGGTCAGGCCAGCGAGGCCAGCTTCTCCTTGACCTGGGCCAGGGAGGGGTTGGTCATCGCGGTGCCGTCGGAGTACACCAGCGTCGGGACGGTCTGGTTGCCGTTGTTGACCTTCTCCACGATCTGCGCGGCCGCGGGCTCCTGCTCGATGTCGACGATCTCGAACACGATGCCCTCGCGGTCGAGCTGGCTCTTGAGCCGGTGGCAGTAGCCGCACCAGGGGGTGGAGTACATCGTGAACGCAGCGCTGGACATCAGCAGTCACCTTCGCAGGTCTCGGGCGGGTGGGACGAGCAGGGCTCGGGGGAGCCTGATCCGGCTCCCGATCATGCCAACGCCCGGCAGGTCGGGGACATTCCGGTCCGGCCTGTGACGTCGGTGGACGGCGGGCCGCAGGTTGTCGGCGCCCCGGTCTAAGGTCGCACCCGGACAACGCCCGCCCCGCCCCGATCCGATGTGGAGACCCGTGCCCGCCTCGCGCCTGCTCGACGCCCTCGACCCCGAGCAACGCCTCGTCGCCGAGGCGTTGCGCGGTCCGGTGCGGGTGCTGGCCGGTGCGGGCACCGGCAAGACGCGCGCGATCACGCACCGCATCGCCCACGGCGTGCAGACCGGCGTCTACGCGCCCACCGAGGTGCTCGCGGTCACCTTCACCACCCGGGCGGCGGGGGAGATGCGCCAGCGGTTGCGGCAGCTCGGCGCCCCCACGGTCCAGGCGCGCACCTTCCACTCCGCGGCCCTGCGGCAGCTGCGCTACTTCTGGCCCCACGTGCACGGCACCGAGCTGCCCGTGCTGATGGAGTCCAAGATCCCGCTGGTCGGCCGGGCCGCCAGCCGGTTGCGCCTGGGCACCGAGCAGACCACCCTGCGCGACCTCGCCGCCGAGATCGAGTGGGCCAAGGTGTCCAACGTCGCGCCCGCGCAGTACGCCGCCGTCGCCGCGCAGCGCCAGCGTGCGGTGAGCGGCGTGGCGCCCGAGGTCGTCGGCCGCGTGCTGGCCGAGTACGAGGACGTCAAGCGCGAGCAGGGCCGCATGGACATGGAGGACGTCCTGCTGCTCACCGCCGGTCTGCTGGCCGAGGACGAGCGCGTCGCGGCGCAGGTGCGTCGGCAGTACAAGTGGTTCGTCGTGGACGAGTTCCAGGACGTCTCCCCGCTGCAGTCGGCGTTGCTCGACCTGTGGCTCGGGGGCCGCGACGACCTCTGCGTGGTGGGCGACCCCGCCCAGACCATCTACTCCTTCGCCGGCGCCGACGCCTCCTACCTGCGGGAGTTCGGCTCCCGCTACCCCGGCACCACCTCGGTCGAGCTGGTGCGCAACTACCGCTCGACCCCGCAGATCGTGGCTGCGGCCAACGCCCTGCTGCAGGGCAGCGCGAGCCGCAGCGTGCAGCTCACCGCCCAGCGCGGCCCGGGCAGTGCGGTCGCCTACCGCGGGCAGAGCGACGAGATCGAGGAGGCCCGCAGCGTCGCCTCCCGCATCACCGCGCTGCGCGACGCCGGCCGGCCACTGGGCCAGATGGCCGTGCTGTTCCGCATCAACGCCCAGTCCGAGGCCTACGAGGACGCCCTCAGCGACGCCGGCATCCCGTACGTGGTGCGCGGTGCCGCCCGGTTCTTCGAGCGTCCCGAGGTGCGCGAGGCCGTCACCCGGCTGCGCGGATCCGCGCGGGCCGGGGCGACCCCGGCCGACGGCGATCCCTGGCAGAGCCTGGTGCGCGACACCCTCGCCGGCATGGGGTGGAACGCCGAGCCGCCGCAGTCCCGCGGTCAGGCCCGCGACCGATGGGAGTCCTGGCAGGCGCTGGTCGACCAGGCCGACGACTTCGCCGCCACCCACCGCCCCGCCGAGCAGGAGGGTCTCACCGCCTTCGTCGCCGACCTCGAGCGTCGTGCCTCCGAGCAGCACGCGCCGGTGGCCGACGGCGTCACGCTCTCCACCTTCCACGCCGCCAAGGGTCTGGAGTGGGACGTGGTGTTCCTCGTCGGGCTGCACGACGGCACGATGCCGATCACCTACGCCCAGACCGAGGCCCAGATCGAGGAGGAGCGGCGCCTGCTCTACGTCGGGATCACGCGGGCCCGCGAGGAGCTGCTCATCTCCTGGGCGGCCGCCCGCAACCCCGGCCAGGCCGGGCGCCGACAGCCCTCGCGGTTCCTCGTGCCGCTCCTGCCCGACTCCGCCCGGCCCGGCCCGGCGGCGCCGTCGCGCAAGGGGGCCCGCACCTGCGCGGAGTGCGGCAAGCCGCTCAAGCGGGGGGAGGCGCGCCGCTGCGCGGACTGCCCGGCGCCCTACGACGAGGAGCTCTACGAGCAGCTGCGCAGTTGGCGCAACGAGCGGGCCCAGGAGGAGGAGATCGCCCCGTTCCTGATCTTCTCCAACGCCACGCTCGAGGCCATCGCCACCCGCCGGCCCCGCACCCCGCGCGACCTGCTGGCCATCAGCGGGATCGGTCCGGAGAAGCTCGCGCGCTTCGGCGACGACGTCCTCGCGCTGTTGGCCTGACCTGCCGGTCTGACGCGGCCCGCCGATGACCTTGCGGCACCGGATCCGGGACGCCGGAAAAGATTCGACCAGAAACTCGCAATAAATCATTTGCTCGCCTGCGCGCGGGGTGGGTAACGTGCTGCCCACGGCAACGACCACGCGCATCACGGGCCTGACGACCCCGGCGCCAGAAGCACTGAAGGAGGTGACACCGATGGAGAACTCGACCATGACCCCGTTCATGAGCCCGGCCACGACCCCGCTCATGTCCGCGTTCACGCCTGCCCTCGCCGCCCCGGCCGCCGCTTGGCGCGCCCGCACGGCCATGTCCGGCACCGGCTTCCTCGTCGATGGCGCCTCCCGCGTCGTCGCCACCGCCACCACCGGCCGCGGCACCGATCTCGTGATCGGTCGCGACCGCACGGCTGCCGCTGCCCAGGGACACGTGGGCTTCGTGGCCACCATCCCGGGTGACTCGACCTGGAGTCCGCCTCCTCGGTAACCGACACCGAGCAGGCAGCCTCCAGGCCGCGGAACCCGACACCCGGGATCCGCGGCCTTTGTGTTTCCCGCAGCACCTCTCACCGCACCACACAGGCAGGACACCACCACCCATGCACGTGCCCGACCTGACCATCCACCCGCGATCAACCTCACCGATGGAGGTGACACCCATGACCGCCAGCGTCCTCACCCCGTGTGACGCCCGGATCATCGACGTGCCGACCCCCGGCCCGACCGGACCCAGCCTGGGTCTGCTCCACGACCGCGCCGCCGGCGTGGACGAGGCCCTGCTGCCGTGCCGGGTCAACGACCCCGACCTGTGGTTCGCCGAGTCGCCCAGCGACGTCGAGTTCGCCAAGGCCCTGTGCCTGGACTGCCCGGTCCGTGAGCTCTGCCTCGGCGGAGCCCTCGACCGGCGTGAGCCCTGGGGCGTCTGGGGCGGCGAGCTGTTCCTGCAGGGCGTCGTCATCCCGCGCAAGCGGCCCCGGGGCCGTCCGCGCAAGAACGAGGTCGCCGCATGACGACCTCGTTCCTCCCGGGCCGCCACGGCCCCACCGACCACACCACCTCCCGACCTGATCGGAGCACCACCATGTATTCCCTCCACGAGGACCTCGCGCGCGCCCAGGCGGCCGCGCGCCTGGGAGAGGCGCAGGAGTTGCGCAGGGGCCACCAGCTGGTCCGTGCACGGCGCTTGAGCCGCAAGGCCGAGCGCGCAGCGCAGCAGGCCCGTCTCGCCCTCGCTCGCGCTCTGTGATCCCGACGACGGATCACCAGTAGGACCCGGAGCCGTCACCTCCGGACCACCCAGATCGCGGGTGAGCAGGGGGCGGGGCCGCCCCACGTCCGCGCCGCCCCC
>NZ_CAXQZB010000078.1:0-179069 GCF_964228225.1 Nocardioides sp. | reverse complement strand
GCCGGCCTCGAGCCAGAACTCCCGCGGGATGGCCTTGTTCGTGGCGTAGTCCTCCACGTGGGGGATCACCGAACGCTCCAGGAACTCACGCACCGAGGACCGGAACGCCTCGTGGTCCTCACCGTAGATCTCACGCTTCATCTCAGAGCAGCTCCCTCTTCAGGATCTTGCCGGTCGCGGTCATGGGGAGCGAGGTGACGATCTCGACGATCCGGGGGTACTTGTAGGCCGCCATCTGCTCCTTGCCCCACGCGATGATCTCCTCCGGCGTCACCGACGCACCGTCAGCGAGGATCACCACGGCCTTGACCTCCTCGCCGTGCGACTCGTGCGGGACGCCGATCACGGCTGCGAGCGAGATCGCGGGGTGGGTGATCAGCACCTCCTCGATCTCACGGGGGTACACGTTGTAGCCACCGCGGATGATCATGTCCTTGGAACGGTCGACGATGTAATACCAGCCGTCGCGGTCCTTGCGCCCCAGATCGCCGGAGCGGAACCAACCGTCCACGATGGCCTCCTCGGTCGCCTCGGGACGGCCGTAGTAGCCCCTCATGATGTTGTGGCCCTTGATCGCGATCTCCCCGACCGGGCTCAGCCCGTCCTCGTCGAACTCCTCGGGGATCTCCGTGTGGTCGGTGGCGAGCAGCTTCATCTCGACACCGGGGATCGGCTTGCCGATCGAACCCACGCGCGGGATCTCGCCGAAGGGGCTGAACGCGGCGACGGGGGAGGTCTCCGAGAGGCCGTACCCCTCGAGGATCGTGACGCCGAAGCGCTTCTCGAACTCCCGATGCACCTCCACGGGCAGCGCCGAGCCGCCGGCGACGGCCACTCGGAGGTTGTCCCTGAGCTCGGCGACGTCGATGGAGTCGTCGAGCGCACCCAACAGACCCCAGTACATCGTGGGGACGCCAGCGAAGAAGGTGACCTTGTTCTGCAGCATCAGACCGAGCGCCGGCTGCGCCTCGAACCGGGGCAGCATCACCACCGTCCCGCCGTAGGCGAACGCGCCGTTCTGGATCACCGTCTGGCCGAAGGAGTGGAAGAGCGGCAGCACGCATAGATACGTGTCCGGCCGCTCCGGGTCGGCGCCGAACAGGTGCACACCCGAGAGCGCGTTGTCGCGCATGTTGCGGTGTCGCAGCTCCGCACCCTTCGGCTGGCCGGTCGTACCGGAGGTGTAGAGGATGACCGCGGTGTCGTCCTCCGACGTCGCGACGGTGTCGAAGGTGGCTGCCTTCCCGGCGAGCGCCTGGCCCAACGTGGTCGCACCCGGGATCGGCGAGGCGGCGTTCGGGTCGGCGGTGATCACGAAGAAGTGCTCGCAGCCCTCGGTCTCCTGGAACCCGGCGAATCCCTCGGTGCCCATCGGAAGCTCAGGAGTGCCCTGGAAGCAGAAGTACGCCTTCGCGTCGCTGTCCGCGAGGTGGTACGCCACCTCGCGGCCCTTGAGCAGCACGTTGAGCGGGACCACGGTCGCACCAGCCTTGAGGATGCCGTAGTAGACGATGGAGAAATACGGCAGGTTCGGACAGGTCAGCGCCACCTTGTCACCGGGCTGGATGCCACGCTCGAGCAGCAGGTTGGCCACTTGGTTGGCGGCTCCGTTGACCTGCGCATACGTCAGGCGGGTGTCTCCGAGGACGAGGGCGACCCGCTCGGGAGATCGTCGGGTGCTGTCCTCGAGCAGCTGGGCGAGGTTCGACTGGCTCATGGGTCCTCCAAGGTCGGGGCGGTTGCGAGGTCGGTGCTCGCTGTCACGTCGCGACAGCCACCCCGATCACTGGGGCACATCATGGGCGCCGCGACCGGGGTGGTTCATGGCTCCTCGGGCCCAAAATTCAGCACATCCTTGGCTAACGCGACAAACAGGTGGGGCGAGGTGTCGGGGAGCCCAAGGACGACCGCGAGCCTTGTCCGGTCGTCCAGAGCGCAGCACGTCAATCCCTGGCACCGTGCGGCTCAGCCACTGCACGAAGGTGCGTCCGCCGGATCGAGATGAGGTCACCCCGCAATGTCAGCCCCATCTGTTGACATGGAAGCGACGCTTGCCGATGCCGCCCAGCACGGTCCGCTCCGGCGACCGACGGGGCCCCGGCGGTGACAGCACCACCGGACCGACTCGTCGTCGCCGGCGCAGGCCTCGCGGGCCTGTGCGCGGTGGAAGGTGCGCGCGCTGGGGGCTTCGAGGGCTCCATCACGCTGATCGGGGCTGAAGACCGACCGCCGTACGACCGCCCCCCTCTGTCCAAGGCGTTCCTGGAGCCAGGGCTGGTGCCCCCCGCCGTCACGACATTCCGCGCAGCGGAGCAGTTGGCCGACGATCTCGGTGTGACCTACCTGCGGGGCCGCCGCGCCGTCGCGCTGCGATTCGCATCACGCCACGTACTCCTCGACTCCGGTGAGGCCCTCTCCTACGACCGACTCATCGTGGCGACCGGAGCACACCCGCTACGGATCGATGGCGACGAGCCCACGGGAGTGGTCACCCTGAGGACTCCTGTCGGCGCCCAGCGCGTACGTGAGGCGCTCGAACGGGGAGCGCGCATCGTCGTCGTCGGCGCCAGCGTCATCGGCTCTGAGATCGCCTCGGCCGCTCGCTCCCGCGGCCTGCCCGTCACGATGGTGTTCGAGGAGCCGGTCCCGATGGGCCGGACGTTCGGCCTGGCGGCGGGACATGTCTGTGCCCTGCTCCACGAGCGTGCCGGAGTGGAGTTGCGTGCGGGCAACCGAGTCGTTTCGCTCGCAACACGAGCGGGACGGGTCACCGGTGTCGTTCTCAGCGAGGGGGGCACCATCGATGCCGATCTGGTCGTCGTGGAACTCGGAACCGCGCCATCGACGGCCTGGCTCGAAGGGTCCGGGCTCATGCTCCACCCTCGTGACCGCGGTGTGGTCTGCGGCCCGGACCTGCGAACGAGCCTTCCCGATGTCTGGGCGTGCGGCGACGTCGCCCACGCACCGTGGGCATCGATCGGTGGCGACCTGCTACGGGTAGAGCAATGGCGCAGCGCCGTCGAACAGGGCTTCGTCGCGGGACGCAACGCGATCGGCCGAGGACTGGTGACCACGTTCACGGGTACTCCGACGCGCACCTCGGGGTGGCACGGGCACCGGATCCGGTTCTCGGGGTCACCGCACTACGACGAGACGGTGAGCATCGGCGCACCCGGGTCGGGGCACGTCATCCTCTACCGCCGAGACGAAACGTTGGGAGGTGTCTTCAGCGTCGACGACGTCCCCAACGAGACCGATCTCCACGACCTCGTCGGACATCCCGCCTCATGGTCGAAAGCCATGTCCTCCGTCGGGGAGGGAGCACCCCTCCCCGTCAGCGGCGACCTCTGACGTCAGCGAGCCGGCGCAAGCCGGCGTGCGGGTTCACTGCTGGGCGTGGAAGAGCTCGAAGTGCCGAAGCGCCACTTCCAGGTCGGTTCCGAGCTTCGCGATCGAGCTGCCGAGCATCTCCTCCGCCTGAGCGAGCCGGTAGCGCACCGTGTTGCGGTGCACACAGAGCAGCGCCGCCGCCTCGTCGACGTTCCTTCCCTGCGCCAGGTAGGCGGAGATCGTCTCGCGAAGGCGCTCCGTACTCCCTTCGGTCTCCGCCAGCTGCCCGAGGATGCGATGCATGAAGCGATCCACCCGCCGATCGCAGGGCAGCAGCGAGCTGAGCTCGATCTCCTCGTAGTACGTCACCGTCGGTCGGCCCGGCCCAGACGCTCGGCGCAGTGCGATGTCATGCGTGGACTGGGCATCAGCGTGGGAGGAGATGAATCCAGCCAGGCCGTCCGCTGGAACACCGACAGCGAGATGGACGGGCACGTCGTCATCAGCCGCCGACACCGCATCCGACAGCCGCCGGACATCGAAGTTGCCGGGAAGCCACAGCCAGGCCAAGCCGCGGCCGGGGTGCACGAGCAGATGACGCGAGGCGCCGACCGCATCGACAGCGCGCAGCGCCACCCGCTCGAGTCGCTCTGGTTCGCTCTGAGAGCACGACAGGACGACAGCGACCTGCCGCACGGACAACGGGTAGCCACCCAGCAGCGCTGACACCCTCCGAGGATCGGGCACTTCGCCCGCCAGCACGTCACGCACCGCGGCGAGCTGCCTCAACTCGGGTGAGGCACCCTCCTTCACACGCGTGGCTTGGAAGATGTCGGTCGAGGCCTCGATGGACTCGTCGATCCACGCCCCCGCCCTGCTCCAGAAGTAGATGAGCGCGTCGCTCTGACTGCACACCTCGGGGGAGATCTGATTGACGGCCTGGGTGACGTAGGCCCACACGTTCTGCTGAGCGACTCGATAGATCTTGATGATCACCTCGAGGGGGAGACCGGCGTTCGCCACCTCCGTCGCGAGGAGGTACCCCTCCTCGACGAGCCGGAAGTGGAAGTCCGGGTGGGAGAAGTTCTGGAGGAACGCGAGCCAGTGCTGCTCGACGGCGCCGTGGAGGACCTTCGTCAGCCTGGGACTCCGCGCCAACTCAGGCATCTCCTGAAGGATGGCGTCGGTGGTGTGGTCGGTCCACTCCTGCAACTTGTCCGGACGCGTCTCCGTCAGCAAGAACCCGGTCATCCAGTTGGACAGGCCCTCCGGCCGCTGCGTCTGCACCTTGACCCCCTTTCCCCCTGCACACGGTTAACGATTCAGATTACGTGATCCCCAGGTGCATGACGAGGACACCACAGCGCCTGGGTGCCGCTGGTCGCGACCTCATCAGATCAGTCGTGCCGCCATCGCTCGCGCCACGGTCTCAGCGCGGCTGGTGGCCCCGAGTTTGCGCATCGTGACGGTCACGTAGTCCTTGACCGTGTGCGGCGACAGGGCCATCTCCCGCGCGATCTGCTGGTTGGTCAGACCGGCCGCGATGTGTTTCAGCACGGTCCGCTCACGATCGTTCAGGAGCCCTGCCGCTGGTGTCGCCGGGGCCACCACCTGCTGTGCCACGCGCCCGTCGAGGACCAGGTCACCACGAGCCACCGCGGCCAGTCGCTCGACCAGCGCCTCCGGCTGCGCGTCCTTGATGACGAAGCCCGTGGCGCCGGCACGCACTGCTTCCGCAGCCTTCGCGCCGTCCTCGCTACTGGTCAACACCGCGATCCGGGTCAAGGGGAGAAGCACCCTGACCTCGCGCGCGACGTCGATCCCGGAGCGCCCTTCGGCCAGACGAAGATCGAGGATGCAGAGATCTGGCGCCGCATGGTGAACAGCGACGAGGAAGCGATCAGGGTCGTGGTCGGACAGGACGACCCTGAAGCCCGAGCGCTCGAGCAGGCGACCCAGGCCCTCGAGCACGATGCCGTGGTCGTCAAGCAGCGCCACCGTCGTCATTCCATCACCTCGACCGAGAGCGTCAGCTGAAGGCCGCCCAGTCGCTCCGACTGCGAGATCCAGATCCGTCCACCGACAGAGTCGACGTCGCTCTGGAGACTCCGCAGCCCGAAACTCGACTGTTCGGACGTGATCCCACGTCGGATCAGATGAGCGCGGCCCTGCCCATCGTCGTGCACCTCGACGACCCAGTGGTGATCGCTGCGTCGCAGGATCACGGACACCTGGGTCGCACCGGCATGCTTGGCGATGTTCACCAGAGCCTCTCGCACGGCGCGCCGCATGACGCGTTGACGCGCGGCCGTGGGAGGACCCCCGCGACCCGCGATCTCGAAGTCCGCGGCCAGGCCCATCTCCGCATTCGCCTCCTCGACGGTCCGTCGCAACAGCTCCTCGAATCGGGGCGCCTGATCGCTGTCCACGGTCCGCACCTCAGGCTCGACCAACTGAGTGAGGGCCCGCCGCAACTGACTGCCCGCGGCATCGACGTCCCGCCGAGCCCGATCGAGCAGGTCATCGGCAGCTGCCGGAAGTCCGGGCAGTTCCTTCAGCTCCTTCAGCGTGAGGGACAGCGTGAACATCCGCTGGGTGACGCCGTCGTGGAGGTCACTGGCGAGACGACTCCGCTCGACCATGGCCACCAGACTGGCACGGTCCTGGAGGAGGGTGGCGTTCTGTACCGCCAGGGTCGCGATCTCACCGAACTCGGCGAGCACGTCGAGCTCTTGCGGTTGAGGTTCGAAGTCGAGTCCGTCACGGTCGAGAAACATGAGCCCGAGCGGTCCGAGCTGTCCGTCGATGAGCGGGATCAGCACCAACGTCCCAGCGACGCCGAACAGGTCGACGTAGCGCGACGGGATGGCAGCCTCGAGATCGGTCTGCCGGAGCACGTGCGGTCCTGGGGTGCACATCAGGGAGTGGAGGACAGGGACCTCGGCCAACAGCTCGGCCACCTGGAGGACGTCCTCGTGCTTGATGCCGAACCCCACCTGCCCCAGCATCTGACCTCCGGCCCCCGCTGTGACGGAGGTGATGAGACAGCGCTCGTAGCCCACGTGTGCGCACAACGTAGTGACGATTCGCTCGAGGACCGCTGAGGGCGCCGCGCCGGCGAAGAGCAGTTGGGCCACCTCGAACAAGACCTGCCGGACATCGGCCGTCCCCGGGATGCCCCCGAGGGGCAGTCCGGACGATCCGACACCACCACTCCTGGTCGCGTGGCGCCCGCCGTTGAACTCACCCACGGAACACGACCACCATGGCAGCACCGAGGCCGCCGACCAGCATGAACACGCCCGCGACGGCCAGTGCCAACGAGCCTCTCATGAGTCCGGCACGCCGATGCGCCCGCAGGTCCGGTGCGCCCTGCGAGCCGACCAGGAGGTCCGCGTGACGCCGACCCCACCAGCCGCCGACCAGGAGGAGGGCACCGAGGAGCGGAACACCAACCACGGTGAGCACCGCGTCCATCATCGGTCACCCTGCTTCGGCGCGACGGGATCGGTCACGCTCCCGGGAAGGTCGAATGGGTCTTCGGGGCGGAAGTCCTCGGCGTACTCGAGGTCAGCGGACCGGAGCAGGTCCCGGAGGTAGTCCTGCCATGCTCCGAGTGCCCGCTCGGCACGCAGCGCCTCCGCAAGCCGTCCCCGTACCTCGTCGAGGGTTCGGAGGCGGCCGGGCCGGACCTGCGTGACGATGCCGACGTAGAAGTAGTCCGCATCGGCCGACTTCACCGGCCCGAAGACCACCCCGGGGCGCGCCGCGAACGCAGCGTCACCGAAGGGTCGCTGAAGATCCTCACGAGCGACGAACCCGAGCGACCCGCCGGAGGCGGCCGTCGCCTCGTCGAGGGAGACACGGCGTGCGGTCGCGGCGAAATTGCTCGCGTCGAGCTGTGAGACGAGCAGTGCGGCGCGACGCTGCCCCGGGACGGCGATCTGGGAGATCCTTCTGAGAGGCGGTACGGCGAAGCCGTCGGGGTCCTCCCGGTAGGTGGCCTCGACCTCGTCCGCGGAGACGACGACGTCGTCGGTGACGTCGGCGAAGAGCCGTTCCACAACCAGCTGACGCCGAAGCTCGGAGGCGACGGCTGCCTCGGTGACGCCCTCGGTCGCGAGTGCCTCGACGAACTCGGATCGCCCACCGGGGTAGTTGTCCGTGACGAACCTCTGCATCGCCGCCGTCACCTCCTCGGGGGTGACGTCCACTCCACGCCGGACGGCGGACTCCTCGACGACCAGCGACAGGGCGTACGAGTGGGCGGCCAGGCGGAGTGCTTCGTCGCTTGTCGGTGAGGACAGCCGGGTCCCGTACATGGCGCGCTGCTCGTCGAGGTAGGCGTCGAGATCGGCGCGCACGTAGACCTGGCCGTCGAGTCGGAAGACGGCGTCGTCGGGCAGCCGCTGCTGCCACCAACGCACGCCGATGACGCCCGCGATCACCGTGACCAGCACCAGCCCCACGAGCAGGACGCGGCGGGGGGTGGTCACACGCCCACCACCACGGGATCGTCGCGCACGCGGAGGTCCGGGGCGTCGACGTCGTCCTCCGCGGCCGGGAAGGCACGGGCCACGACACCGGCCGCGAGCCCGCCCCACACCACGGAGAGCGTCAGGACCAGGGCGAAGTTGCGCATAACGTCGAGCTCGGACCCGAGCAGGACGAGGTACCCGACGACGGACGTGGCACCCGCCACGAGCACACTGCGCCAGGGGAACGCGCGGTGCTGCAGCATCACGGTGAACTCGCAGCCACCCGCCGCGGTCAACGACCCCAGAGCACACGTCAGGGGGGTCAAGGAGGTGCCGGAGAGCCGCAGCACGAGCAGGCCGAGTCCGGTGGCAACCGCGGCAGCGAGGAGTGCGGTCGCCGCGTCCCGGCGGTGCCGCCACCCCAGCACGAGCAGGATCATCGTTGCCGGCGCGAGGATACCGATGAGGTTCGCCCCGTAGCGGGAGGCGTCGAGGAGCTCGAACTCACGAGCGGCGACCACGGGGACGCCGGTCACGATCGCCTCGGCCCCTGCGGGCGGCGGCGGGAGGAGTCGCTCCACCGACGCCACCAGCCGCTGCTGCTCCCCGATGTCGCCCGGTACGACGCCGAAGGACACGACCGACGTCGTGCGATCCTCGCTCACGACCGCGCCGAGCAGGTAGGGCGGCAGGATCGTCAGTGCGGACTCGATCTGTCGGGGACTCGGGGCCTCGCCCAGGAAGCCGAGCAGCTGACTGGGGGACAGGACGGGGCGCAGCTCGTCGGCGTGAGCGGCGAGCACGGCCTCTCGCGCCTGCCGCGACCAGTCGAGCGACTCGGCGGTCACTCCCCCGCCCACGAGCAGCACGTCGACCTGGCCTGTGACGCCGAGCGCCTCCTGGGTCGCCGAGGCCTCCGACTCGACCGCGAGACCATCGGCGAGACCGGCCAAGTCAGCATCGAGGGGGATCCCGGGGAGCAGCGCCCACCCGACGCCCGCCAGCAGCACGAGGCCGCCGAGTGCCACGCGGGCACGGCTCGTGCCACGTTCCCCGAGGACCACCGGCGGCGCGTCCACCGCGGCACCAGGCTCGCCCGTCACCGGCGCAGCCACCAGGTGCCGGAGCAGTGCAGCGACCAACCAGGCCATCAGCACACCGACAGCCAGGAGCAGTCCGAGCTGCTGCAGGAACGGGACGGGCGAGATGGCGGTCACGGCGAACCCTGCCGCGGTCGCCACGGCGGTGGCAGTGACACGCCGGGTCGACCCGAACAGGCCGAGGTAGATGGGGACGTCGCTGGCGATCCCGACCAGGGCGGGCAGAACGGCGACCAGAACCAAGGAAGCCGGTTGATCGAGCCACCCCAACAGGGCCAGATCGAAGAGCACCGCGACTCCGGCGGCGACCAACGGGACGACGATGCCGAGCCAGCGCGAACGTCCGCGGAGCCGACGCACACCCCAGGCCAGCAGCAGCCCCGAAGCGACGAACGAGGCCGCCGTCAGGATGACGACCTCCTTCTCTGACTGCTGCACCAGTGCGGCCAGCACCACCGGTGAGCCGCTGAACTCCGCGGTGACGTCACCGAGCTCGGCATCGGCCACCAGCCCCCGGACCGAGGACACCAGCGCCGAGACCTCAGCCTGCTCCAACTCCGGCCGAGGCCGGACGACGATGGCGATCGTCTGCCGGTCCGGGATGACGAAGCGCAGCTGAGGACTGGGCTCCGCACCGTCGAAGGCGACGGCGTCGATGAAGCGCTGGTTTGAAAGCGTGGGCAGCCCCGCGGACATCGCCCGGGTCAACAGCACCCCGTAGCGCAGGTCGAACCGCTGCACCGCCTCCTCGGTCGCACGCGCCACCGCGGCATCAGAAAGCCCGGCCCCACGGGCCTCGCGCTGCGCCTGCGCGGCGATCTCCTGACGCTTGAGGCTGATCCCGCTCAGCACGTTCTGGGCACTGGCCGTGAGCTGGTTGAGCATCGTGCCCGGGCCGTAGACCACCGCGACGTCCGGCAGCCCCGCGATCTCCCCCTCGAGGCCGATCACGGCCGGGAGGAGCTCCTTGGAGACCAAGGAGCTCCCATCCGTACGACGCACCACCACGGTCAACGGGTCGGAGCCGAACTGCTCCTCGTCGACCGCGTAGGCCTTCCGAGCCGGGTCGTCCTCCCCGAGGAAGGTGGCGACCGAGGTGTCGAACTCGAGCCGGGCGAGACCCAACCCGGTGAACGCCCCCAGGATCACCAGGAGCACTCCGGCGACCATCCGAGAGCCGGAGCGTCCTGCTGCCTGATCGGACCGGACCGTCACTCCTCGCGTTCCACCTTCGGGTAGTCCCCGCCGAAGCGGACGTCGGGATCGCCGAGCGTACCCGGTGCCGGGTACGGGTTCTGACCGACACCGCCGATACCGGTGGTGGGGATCGGGTTTCCGACCAGGCTCGTGGAGTTGAGGACCGCGAACACTCGTACGAAGCGGCTGGTCTCGTCCTTCAGACCGAAGACGGACGAGTCGTTGGCGAAGAAGGAGGCGAGGTCGCGACCGTACGGGCTGAGGTAGCCGATCATCGGATTGAGATCGGTGAGGGCGTCGGACACGTTCGGGATCAGCGGCTCCAACTCCGAGTCCAGCGCCGGGATCCGGTCGAGCGTGGCGGGCGCCTTCGTCAGGACGGTGCTCACGACGGGGAACGTGTCGCGCAGCTCGGCAGTCGTCTGGGGGAGCCGGGCGAGGACGTCGTTGAGTCCCGGAGCGGCCGTCTCCAGCGAGGAGGCCAGTGGCCCGAGGTCGGAGGCGAGCGTCTGCAGTGCCGGCGCGGCTTCGGACGCGCTGTCCAGGACGCCGGGCAGGAGGCGCACCGTGTCCTCGAGCGACGACCGCTGGCGCGCCGTGGCGAGCATGTTCCGCTGGGCCATCGTCACGAGGTGGGCGACCTGGCCCTGGCGCTCGTCGAACGCGGCGAGCACCCGCGCACTGGTGCGGCTCAGGCGGACGAGATCAGCCTGCTGCTCTGCGAGTGCGCTCAGGGCGTCGTGGCCCTCCTCGCCCAGGACACCGGCTCCGGCGAGCAGGACGTGGATGTCGATCGCGCGATCATCCGTGGCGCGCCCGGCCCCCCGGACCAGGCTGCCGAGGGATTCACGCGCCTTCGGCGTCAGCTCGGCCAGCACCTGGTCGAGGTGGACCGACGACGAGTTCGCCGACAACGGCAGCACGGCGTCGTCCGCCAGTTCGCCGCCGGTGCCGTCGGTGAGGTCGACGTACGTCTCCTCCACGAGGGTCTTGCTCCGCAGCGCGAATGTCGCACCCTCGTGGAGCGGCACGACCTCGTCGTCCAGCGCGATCACCGCCGTCGCGTTCTCCCCACGGCCGTCGACGGCGAGGACGCTGCCCACCTTGACACCCGCCATGGTGACGTCGGAGTTCTCGACGAGGTTCTGCAGGTCCTGCGACTGGAGCGTCACCTGGTAGTCGCTGCCGCCGACCGGGAGCCGACCTCCTGAGTTGGACCACAGGAAGAGGAAGACGATGGCCATCGCGATCGAGAAGGCGATGATCGTGCCGAGCCGCCACTTGGGCAGCGCACTTCGACGGATTCTCACTGTCCGTTACCTCCATCGGTCAACTGCAGGAGCGACTGGGGCGACTGAACGAGCTCGGCTCGGAAGATGCCGCCGTTCCCATCGCGCAGCGAGCCCACACTGGTGGTGTTCGCGAGGAAGTCCTGGAGATATCCCAACCGGCCGTCGCCCCGGTAGTCGAGACGGTCGATCATGCGAGCCGTGATCGAGTCGAGACGCCCGGTGAACGGGAGGAGGGACGCCAGGCTCCGGTTGCCCGCGGCGGCGAGCGGGCGCAGGTCGCGCACCAACGGCCGGGCATCCTCGACGAGCGGGCCGGCGACGCTGCTGAGGTCCGCGAGGTCGGTCAGCGTCTGACGCAGGCGCGTCAGCGCCCCCGGCAGCTCACCGCTCGCGCGGCGCACGCTCTGCAAGGTCGGCACGAGCTCGTCGGACAACGTCGAGATCCTCGACGTCGCGTCACGCAGGCTCGCTTCGAAATCGGGAAGCGCCGCCAGTGACCCGTCGAGCTGCTCGTTCTTGGCGTCGAGTGCGGCCAACGTCTCCTGGGCATCGACGGCAAGCGCGGCCAGGCGATCGTCATCGTGACCGACCGCCTGAGCCACCACGCCTAGCGAGGTGACCAATTCGGCCAGGGCTGCGCGTCGCGAGTCCAGGGCGTCGGACACGGCCTGGAGTCGCTCCAGGGTGTCACCCGTGGCATCCAGGCCCGGCGCGAGGGACACCTCCGAGGACGCCAGGGCCTGGTCGGACTGGGACAGCAGCGTGGTGATCGCGGACCGCGTGGTGCCGTCCAGGTTCTGCAGCACTTCGTCGGCCTGCACCGGCGCCGCGGTCTGCGTCGAGGCGACCACGCCGTCCTCCGGCAGAGGTCCGGCTTCCGGTGTCCCCGGGTACAGCTCGACGTAGATCTCGTTCAACGGACTCTTGGGCCGCAGGACGAGCTGGGCGTCGCGGTAGACCTCGTAGTCGGGCTTGATCGTCAAGGTCAGCTGCGCCTCGCCGTCCTGGCTGACCGACGCGTGCGTGATCTCTCCCACCGGGACGCCGGCGATCCGGACCTCCTGCCCGTTGCCGGGGCTGATGGCCGGTGCCTCGACGAAACGGGCCTGGAAGGTGAAGTCTTCGGCCCAGGGCCACTGGATGCGCTGCTGCACGAGCAGGAAGCCGGCCACGCCGATCCCAATCGCGATCGTCAGGACCACGGTCACCACGTCACGGCCGAAGCCGGGTGTGCGCCTCAACTGCCCCCAGGCGCGGGAGATCCGGCCCGTCATCGTCCCTCGCTCGAGAACAGGCTCAGGAGTCGGCTGCCCACGTCGGTGGTGGTCCGGGGGATCCCGAACTCGGTGGCGGTGTCGGGGCCCACGCCCGGCTGGAAGTTGATCATGGCTCCGTTGGAATCGGTGGTCATGGAGTTGAGGTTCAGGATCGTGAACATGTAGGCGATCTGCTCGTAGCCCAGCGGCGAGTCCGCACCGCCCACGGGCGAGTTGAGGGTGTCGAGCACGGGCCCGTTGATCCGGGAGATCACCGGCGACTTGACGTCGTTGACGACCGTCTGCAGCTTGCGGGCGCTCGGGTCGAGATCCGCCAGGGCGGGGCTGAGGTCCTTCATCAGGGGCCGCAGGTTGCGCACGACCGGCCGCACCTCGCTCAGATCGCCGGGCGCGGTGCGTAGCAGGGACGTGAGCGCCTCAGCAGAGGGCATCGCGACCTCGCTGGTCTCGATGACCTCCGCAAGGACCGAGTCGAGGCGCTCGAGACCGCTGCGCGAGCTGCGGAGCGTCTGCGGTGCCCGGTCGACGGCGGAGCGGATGTCGGCGGAGCGGTCGGCGAAGGTAGACGCCACGGTCGCGAGTCCCTCGATGTCCGCGGCGAGGGCCTCCCGGTCCTCGGTGAGCTGCCGCGCCACGGAGTCCAGACCGCTGATCGCGTCGGTGAGGTCCTGCGCCGGACGGGTGCCGGCGACGGCGCGCAGCAGGAGCGCGGAACTTCGCAGCGCCGGGGGCGTCGTGCGGACGAACCGTCGCAGCGCCGGGGTCGCGGGGCCGGAGAAGATGTCGTCGACGAGGGCGATGTCCTGGCGGACCGCGTCGCGAGCGGGCCGGGTCAGCATCCCGACCGTCGCGTCGAGCTCGACCGGCACAGTCGTCCGCGTCGCGGGAATCGGGCCCTGCGCCGCGACGCCGCGGTCGCCTCCCGGCTTGAGGTCGATGTAGTAGTTGCCACCGAGGATGGTCGTCGGCCGGATCGCCGCGGAGGGCTCGCTCCCCAGCAGCTCGCGGATCCCCTCGTCGACCTTGAGGGTCACGCGGGATCCGTCACCCGCAGCCTCGACGTCGGTGACGACGCCGATCGGAACGCCGGCGACCTTCACCCGGGTCACGTTGGGCCGCACCTTGTAGTCGCGGGAGAACTCGACGGTGACCGTCTCCCCCGCACGCAGCGCAACGCCGATCTGGGTCTTGAGGAAGAGGAGCGTGCCGATCACCAGGGCGAGAGCCACGGCGATGGCCCCCACCTGCGTCGTGCTCAGGCGTCGCAATCTGGCCGGGATCTGCATCTCAGCGTCCTCCCTCGTTGTAGGCCTCGCGCGGGCCGGGATACGGGTTGTTCGGGGTGAGCGGCGACGGCCCGGGGATGGTGCCGGCGATCGCCGACGGTCCGGTGACGAGGTCCAAGCGCAGGTAGTGGTCGCCGTTCGGAAGGCTCTGCGACAGGGCGTCGGCGAACCACTCGAAGAACAGACCGGCGTTGGTGCCGTAGTCGCCGATACCCGCGGTGAAGGGCCTGGCACGATCGAAGGTCGAGGAGAGCTGGACCGAGAGCGGCCGCAGGTCCGACGCCGTCCCCGTCAGGGACGTGACCGCCGGGAGGGCCGACTCGGCCACGGGCGGCACCTGGTCCAGGGTGGTCGTGCCGCTGACGAGTGCCTGGCGCAAGGACGAGGTCTGGCGTCCGAGGTCGTCGAGCCCCGGGCGCAGCGCCCTCACCGCGGACGTCGCGGACTCGACGGGCTGCTGGAGCGCGTCGAGAGCGCTGCGTGCGTCGCTCAGGGTCGACGGTGCCGCACGCAGCGTGCGGCGCAGCGGGTCGGTGTCGTCGACAGCGAACGCATCGAGGACGGCGTTGCTCGACTCGATGAGCGTGGCGAGTTCGGTGCTGCTGGCGCGCAGGTGCTCCGAGAGCGTCGCCGCTGCCTGCAGCGTCGTCGCGAGGTCCGCGTCGTCGGAGCTGAGGGCGTCCGAGACCTCCGCGAGGTCTGCCAAGGTGTCGGGGGCCGTGCTGAGGAAGGAGTTCAGATCCTGTCCATGGCGTGCTGCCCCGAGTCCGGCCTCGCGCGCCGCGGCTGCGCCGGCAGCGCGGGTGCGCTCGTCGAAGACGTCGAGGAGGCTGTCCAGCTGGACCTGGCTGCGAGTCTGGCTCAGGCCGAGGACGTCATTGCCCAGGTCACCCGCCGACTCGCTGCCCGGCTGCAGGTCGACGTACGCCTGCCCGAGGGCGGAACGGGCGCGGATCGTGGCCGTCGCATCCCGGTGGAGTGTCATGTCCGCAGGCAGCTGGAGGCGGACGATGGCGTGTTCGTCGCCGACCTCGATCGCGGAGACCTGACCCTCCCGCACGCTGCGGAGGCGGACGTCGTCACCGACACGCAGGGACCCGACGTCCTCGAAGGCGACCTCGGCGTAGGTGTAGCTCTTGCCCGGCACGCCCTTCTGGACGGTGAACGCCACGAGGAGCGAGATCACGAAGAACACCATCAGGCCGGCACCGGCCAGGACGGTGGGCTGTCGCCATCCAGAACGCGAGGAGCCACTCACGAGGCACCTCCGGTCAACATCGAGAACAACGCTTCCTCCTGCGAGATCGAGAGCCCCGTGGCACTGTCCTGGGCGTCGGCGGCACGCCAGTTGAACAGGCCGCCGAGGCCGCCTGAGGTGCCACTGCCGCCGAGGCCTCCCTTGCCGCCGCCGAGCCCGGGCAGGCTTCCGAGGACGTCAGGGACCGACGGGACCGCGTCCAGCAGCCCCGGGAGGACCGGCACGTCGAGGTCGCCGAGTGCTCCTGGCTGCAGGGGGTCGACGGGCAGGGTGCCGGTGGGGTCGAGCGAGGTGACCGTGTCGGGGTGGTTGATGAGCTGGACACGGAAGTAGTGGGACAGACCGTCCTCGCCGTTCGTCGTCAGCGACCAGTAGGTGATGAAGTCCAGCAGGCCGTCGAGCCGGTCGGTCAGGTCGAGCAGGAACCGGGAGCCGTTGGCGGCGTTCGCGAACATCGCGTCGCTGCTGCCAGCGAGCTGGGACACCAGCGGCGTCGCCTGGTCCACGAGCTTCCTGGCCTCGACGAGCACCGGACGGATGCTCTCGATGGCGGGCTGGGCCGCAGTCGCGAACGCACCTGCTTCGTCGGCCACCTGCTCGAGCTGGGAGGTGAACGGCTGTACCGAGCGGAGTGCGGGGATGGTCTCGTCCGACAGAGTCGAGAGCCGGTCCAGCGTGCCTTCCGCGGTGCGCAGGGTCGCCGGCAGCTCCTCGAGTGTCGCCTCCAGCGCGGAACGCTCGTCCGCGGTCGCGTTGAGGAGCTCAGCGGCCGAGTCGAACAGCGCGTCGGTGGTGCCGCCCTGGTTCACCGCGAGTGCGGCGGCGACCGGGGAGAACGAGTCCACCAGCTGCTGCAAGGTGCTGGTCTGGTCCTCCAGGACCGCGACCAGCTTGTCCGCCTGCTCCATGGAGGGCGCGAGGCTCGCGATCGCGTCGGAGGTGTTCTCGCCGTTGCCGGCCAGACCCTGACCGAGGGTGGTCAGGAGCATGGAGAGCGCCTCACCCGTGGGCTCGTCCACCGCGTCCAGGACCTCGTCGAGATCCACCGCGCGCGACACCTGCTCGGCAGGGAGTGTGTCGCCGTCGTCCACCACAGGCGCGCCGGGGCTCCCCGGCGTGAGTTCGATGTACCGCTCGCCCAGGAGGCTGACCGGTCGGATGCGCAGCGTCGCGTCCTGGTGGATCGGGGTCTGCGTCGTCGTGAGCGCGAGCGTGAGACGAGCCCGTGCGTTGTCGACGACCTCGAGGTCGTCGATGACCCCGATCTTCACCCCGTACATCCGCACGTCGTTGCCGACGATCAGGGCGCCGGCGTCGGTCGTCTCAGCGAAGAGCGTCAGCTCCTCGCCGGAGCCGCCGAAGTCATCGGCTGCCGAGGATGCAGCGGTAGCGACGAGCGCTCCGACGGTGACGCCCACCACGCCGAGCGCGGCGCGACGTCGGGCACGCAGGAAGTGCACGGCACCTTGCTTCCTTCTCTTCATCGGATGCGACCTCCGGTGGCGTCCGTCCAGCCCTGACCCACGTTGCTGCCGGGGAGGGGAGTTTCATCCTGCGTCACGCCGGGAGGCGGTGAATTGAGCAGGTCGATCGGGGTCGTGGTGCCTTCCTGCACCTTGATGCGGGCGACGTGGTAGTCACCGAGGTATTGCTGTCCGGCGGAGGCCCAGTTGGTGAAGAAGCCCGTGATCTCCGGCGTGTAGGGACGCAGGAAAGCCAGCGTGGGCAACACACCCCCGGCCGCATCGTTCACCTGAGGCAGGAGCTGGGTCGAACTGCGAAGCAACTCGGGAGAGATCCCGAGGAGCGAGGAGAGGCGCTGCATCGCGACCCGTGTATCGGCCAGGGCCGGGTTGAGGTCGGCGAGGAGAGGCAACGCCTCACGGGGGAAGGCGGGCAGCTCGTCCGCTGAACGCGTGAGCTCACCGAGCAACGGGCTCACGGCACCCACCGCCGGCGGCACGCTGCCCAGCGTGTCCTGGGCCTGCCGGAGGGTCGAGGGCAGCTCGGCGAGCGCCTCGGAGATGGTGTCGTCCTCGGTGGCGAGCGCCGACTGCTGCGCGTCCAGGTCCCGGATGATCGAACGGATCTCCTCGGAGTTGCCGTCGAGGACCGCCATGAGGTCCGCGGACCGTGTCACGACGTTGCGGATCGCCGGGCCGTCGGCTCCGACACCACCGAGCACCGCGGAGAGTGCCTTCACGGCGGGCCCGAGCCTCTCGAGCGTCGCGTTGACGTCGTCTCCCCGGTTCTTCAGGACGCTGTCGAGCGAGACGATCGTCGACTCGAGTCGCGCGCGGGTCGGCGCGTCGAGCGCGGCGAGGACCTGGTCGATCTCCACTCGGTCGTCGCCGCGGACCATCGCACCGTCAGGCAGCGGGCGACCAGAGGTGGGACCCGGCGTGATCTGGACGACCCGCTCGCCGAGCACCGCCTTCCACTCGATGCTCGCGGTCGAGCCCTCCGGTACGTCGTCGAACTCCGGCTCCAGCGTCACGGTCATGACCGCCTGTCCGTCACGCACGTCGAGATCGGTCACTTGGCCGGCATCGAAGCCGTCCACCTGGACCTTGAGTCCCTTCACCACGGCCGGGGCCGAGGGGAAGACCAACTGGAGCTGGTAGCCGTCGCCCCGGGTGAGACGGAGCCCGCCCATCACCGCGAGGCCGAGCACGAGAGCACCGGCTGCGAGGAGCAGCAGGCGCGGCCGGACTGTGTTCGTCGTCGCCGCCATCAGTCCATCCCGAGCGGGCCGGCGGAGTCACCAGCGAGGAACTGGCGCACGAAGGGGTCGGCGGAGTCGAAGGCTTCCTCGGTCGGGCCGTAGTGGATGCGCTTGCCCTGCCACACCAGCCCCACGTAGTCGCTCACCTTGCGAGCGGTGGGGATGTTGTGGGTGACCAGGACGTAGGTGCCGCCGTACTCGGCGTGGACGTCGAGGATCAGGTCGTTGAGGAGCGAGGTGCGAACGGGGTCCAGGCCGGAGTCCGGCTCGTCGAAGAGCACCACGTCGGGGTTGAGCACGAGGGCCCGGGCGAAGCCCGCCCGCTTGCGCATGCCGCCGGACACCTCGCTGGGGTACTTGCTCAACGAGGCCTCCAGGCCGACCTCGCTGAGGCGGCGCAGGACGATGTCACGCACCTCGTCCTCGTCCTTGTCCGTGTGCTTGCGCAGCGGGAAGGCGACGTTGTCGAAGATGTTCATCGACCCGAACAGCGCACCGTCCTGGAACAGCACCCCGTAACGCTGGCGCATCGCGTACTTCTGCTGCCGCGTCATGCTGGACACGGATTTGCCGAAGAAGACGATGTCGCCGGCGTCGGGCTCGAGCAGCGCGACCATGTGCTTGAGCAGCACCGACTTGCCGGTACCGGAGGGGCCGAGCACCGTGGTGATCGAGTTGCGTCGGAAGTCGAGGTCCAGTCCCTGCAGGACCTTGAAGCTGCCGAAGGACTTCTCCAGCCTGCGGACCTCGACAGCGTTGTCACCCTCGGTGGCGACGTCGTCCCGAGAGGGCATGGTGGCGGTCATGTTGTCGTCCTTAATTGCCGATGGGAGCGTTGGGGGACAGCCCCCAGAAGAGCTGGGTGCCGAGCAGGCCGATGATGTGGATCAACACCATGTTGAGGATCATCGAGCGAGCAGTGGCGCGGCCGACGCCGACGGGTCCGCCGGTCGCGTTGTAGCCGAAGAAGCAGCCGACGAAGATGATGACCGTCCCCATCGCCATGATCTTGATGAGTGAGAACAGCAGGTCTCCTGGCGATTGGTAGAGCCAGAAGATGAAGGAGTAGCCACCTGGTGACACCGAGGCGAGCTGGTCGACGACCACGAGCTTCTCGGCGAGGAACATGAGCGCCAGACCGGTGACGTAGAGGAACGGCATCGCGAGCCAGGCCGCGACGATGCGCGAGGCCACGATGTAGCTCATGGAATCGATGCCCATCACCTCGGTGGCGTCGATCTCCTCGGAGATCCGCATCGAGCCGATCTCCGCCACGAGGCCGCAGCCGACCTTGGCGGCGAGGATGTAGCCCCACATGTAGGGCCCCATCTCGCGCAGGCCGCACCAGGCCGTGAAGATGCCCGAATACAGGGGTGCACCGATCTGCTTGAGGGTGTAGCTGCCCTCGATGCCGCACTGGGCCCCGATGACGAACATCATCAGGAAGATGATCAATCCGCTGGACAGGATCAGGATGGCTGCCTGGCGGAAGACCTCGGTGGGGTAGTGACGCAGTCCCGGGATGGCGCGCAGGGCGGCCAGCGAGAAGCGTGCCAACTCACCGAAGGTGGTGAAGGATCCGGTGAGCTGGCGTCGCAGGGACGCGGGCGAGAAGTCGACGTAGTCGTCGTCCTTGACCTGCGCACGGCTCGCGGGTGCAGACATCGGCTCCGAGTTCGTGGGCTCGACCATGGTCATGACGCCATCACCTCGCGACCTGGATGCCGGGGTAGAGCCCGAGCATGATGGTGGTGAAGACGTAGTTGAAGATCCAGATCACCGCGAAGCTGATCACGACCGCCTGGTTGACGGCCCGGCCGACGCCGATCGATCCGCCCTTCGCGTTGAGGCCCTTGAAACAGCAGATGACACCGATCAGGAACCCGAAGATGGTCGTCTTCAGGACACTGCCGATGAGATCGACAGTCGAGGCGTTCGACCAGAAGTTGGTCACGAACGCCGCCGGGGTCGCGTCGAGGATCGGCACCGCGGCGATGAAGCCACCGATCACACCGCAGCAGAGGGCGAAGATGACCAGCAGACCGGTCATGATCGTCAGCGCGATGACGCGGGGGATCACCAGAGCCCGGACCGGATCGATGCCGAGCACCTCGAGCGCGTCGATCTCCTCACGGATGCGGCGGGCGCCGAGGTCGGCGGTGATCGCGGTGCCGACCACGCCGGCGACGATCATGGCGTCGATCCACGGAGCGAACTCCCGGATGCTGGCCATGATGAAGAAGGAGCCGAGCCGCTCGGGGATGCCGAAGAGGCTGTAGAGGTTGCCACCCTGCAGCCCCGGTGCGCCGAGACCGAACGCGATGCAGGAGACCGTCAGAGGGATGATGCACAGCTTGAGGATCGCGAACATCTGCTCGCGCACCTCGCCCCAGTAGCCCCGCGGCTCCCTGACGGCGGAGACGACGACCTCCTTGGCGAGCACCATCATCTCGCCCGTCTCACGCAGGGCTCCGAGGAGTGGGTTGTTGCGGGGCGCACGCTCGCTCGCTGGAGCCGCCTCCACCGGCAGCCCAGGAGTTGTGGGCGCGGACACCACGCCGCTGTCTGCCGTCGCAACCGCACGGTGCTTTGAACGTTCATCCATGCCGACTCACCTCTCTTCTCTGTCACTCGCTCGACTATGTGTAACCGGCGCCACACCCGGCCACGACCCCCACTCACCGCTCCGTTCGGGGGGCGAAGACCCCCCGAACGGGGGGTTGCGGCGACCACGGGCGTCTCCTTCATGGAATGCCTCGCCGTCCTGAGATCGGGCTTCCGGAGCAGGCGGCGGCGTGACTGTAATCGGCGTCACAGGACTCCGGAAACGGAACACCAGACCAATTCGGGGTCGCAATTTGTTCCAGCGGCCAAAGCCTTCGCCGAGCTCCCGACGCACACTGGTGGGCGCCCGGCGACACGGACCGGGGACTGAGGAGGCAGTGATCGACGAGGCGGTGGAGCCCGAGGTGGACGTGCTCGAGGCGGGTGAGACCGATCCGGGTGAGACCGATCCGGGTGAGCCTCGTGGGAGCACACGCTGGTCCCGACGCCGGCTGGTGGTCCTGGTGGGCTTCGTCGTGGTGGCGCTCGGGATCGCAGCAGCGGCGAGGGCCCGGACCCAGGACGACCCCTCGGGGGCGGCCTCCCTGCCTCCGGGAGCGGCGCTCGTGATCGCGGGCACCACGGTGACCGAGGACGCCGTCGATCAACGCGCCCGAGTGCTTGCGGCGGTCTACGGACTTGCTGCGCCGGCCGAGGACGAGCTCGGCGACTACCGCCGTGGGGCGGCTCAGGCACTCGCGACCACACTCGTGCTCGACGATGCCGCAGGGAACGCGGGTGTGACGGTGTCCGAGTCGGAGGTGGACGCCGCGTTCGACCGTTACCTGAAGAGCCGATACGGCACGGCATCGGATGCTCGCGCGGCGTTCTCAGCCGAGTTCGCAGAGCTCGGGATCGATGAGGAGGAGGTGCGGGAGGAGATCCGGCGACAACTCTCGGGACAACGACTCTTCGACATCGTCACGGCCGATGTCGAGGTGTCGGACCAGGAGGTCCGGGCTGCCTTCGACAGCGCCCCGCAGGCCTGGGCTCAGCCGGAGACACGACGGATCCGCACCATCGTGACGGCGTCACGCCAGGCCGCACTCGGTGTCGCAGCACGTTTGCGGGCTGGCGCTGCGTTCGACACCGAGGCCGCGCGTTCCAGCCTGGACGCCAGCAGCCGCGATATCGGGGGGGACATCGGACTGCTCCGGCGCAGCGACCTCGATCCGGCCTTCGGGGCCGCCGCTTTCGCCGCACCTCGCGGCGCGCTCTTCGGTCCTGTGCGGACCTCACTCGGCTGGTACATCGGGCAGGTGACGGCGATCGTGCCGCCGCGCACGACCTACACCGCCCTACGTGACGACATCCGCACGCGGCTGACTCTGGACCGATCCCTCGCTCGGTGGAACGAGGAGATCCGGGTGCTGATGGACGAGGCTGACGTCCGCTACGCCGACGCCTTCCGCCCCGAGCCCGGATCGTCGGTCGTCCCCCCCGTCACAGGAGCTCCACGATGAGGCTGGCCGAACTCGCCCACCCGGTCCACGGAACACTCCGCATCGATGACGGTGAGCGGGTCGTCCTCCTCGGCCCGTCGGGCGCAGGCAAGACCGTGATCGTCCGCGAGCTGCTCGCGCTGGGAGAACGCATCACCGGGCGGCGTCGGCGGCGCGTGCCTCAACACGTCGCCTACGTGCCACAGAGCGACGGCGTACTCCTCGATCTCACGGTGCTCCAGAACCTCTGCAGCCCGCATCGTGCCCTGGCCGGGATCCCGGAGGATCGGGCGCGTGACTGGCTCGACCTGGTGGGGATGTCCGCGCTCGCGGAGGCGCCCACATCCGTCCTGTCCGTCTCGGACCGGCGGCGGGTCGCGCTCGCGCGTGCCCTCGGCCTCGAGCGCCCCCTCTTGGTCATCGACGGAGATCTCGACCCCACGTTGGGCAGGCTGCTCCCTGACCTGCTCCGCGTCGTGCCTCACCTGTGCAGCGTCCTGACGACCGCATGCACCGCCGATGAGTGGGTGCGCACGGCGGACAGTGTCGCCGTCGTGCATGACAACGCGGTGGTGGCGCAGGCGCCGTGGGACGTCCTCCTCCAGCAGAACGACCCGTTCGTGCGCTCGTGCCTGACCTGGACCATGCCATGACCGCGCGCGGTCGCGCGGTCGATGAGGCGGCGCTCATCAAGGGCGCCTCCACCGGGTTCACGGTGCTGATCATCGGGGAGCTGCTCTCGCCTCTCGCCTCCGGACTCAACGCCACCCTCGGCCTGTTCTGGCTCTCCCTCGTCGGTGCCGCCGGCTTCGTGGTCGCTGGGACACGCGTCGGGATCGCCCGCCGGCCGGCGATCCATGGCGCGCTTGCCGCACTCGCCGCGCTCGCCCTCACGGTGCCGCTGCGCCTCATCGCCGGCGGCCCGATCACGGATCAGGCGTACGCACTCTTCGTGAGCGCGGTCTTCGGGATGGTGGTCGGGGCCATCGCGGGCAGGGGTGCCGGCCGCCTCCGTGACACCCGACACGATTGAATGAGCAGGACGGGCCGAGGTGAACTGCCTTGCTGGCGGTGGCGGCGACGCCACCCGGAACACTGCGACTCGGCCGATGTGTGACGGGTACCTGACCACTGGTCGCACCTGACGCCGGTTCTGCGAGTCCGACCGGTTTCGCACGCGTTGGCGTTACGTCATGCCGCATTCACCCGCGGACCAGCAATGGCCCCACTGGCGTCCGAGTACCAGTTGTTCGTAGGCGTGAACCTTCACAGCGACCACGTCGGCGATCGGCTCATCTCAGTGAGGATTCATGCGGATGCGGCTCGTCCATTCGTGGCCGTCCCAGAACCTTTGATCTGCTACACCATCCGGGTCGGGGTAGAAGCCAGGCTCGCGTACGACGGACGGAGATGCAGTCGCCTGGGCTTCTGCAACACCGGGGACGGAAGCGGTAGCTGCGCGTCCGGTGAGACCGTTGGCGGCCAGCCAGCGTTCGGACACCTCTGCCGCCTTCACGACCGCGATCACCATCTCGACCGCGAGGCTGTTGCCTTGGATCAGGCCGCGGGCCACCGTGAGCCGTCCAGTGGCGGCGATGAGTCCGATGAGTGGAACGAGGCGCTTGCTTGAGGCGGGAGTGAGGGTCCCTATCAGGACCGAGTCGACCCTGACCTCGACGATGTCTCGGGTAGTGCGAGCGAGCTGCTCGGTGCGGGTGTGCAGGGTGGCGTGCACCCACGCACCACCGTGGCGTTGCACCCACGGGCGCCACACCCCCTCCGGCGCCGTGGCACCCACCGCGACCTTGAGGCGGTGACCGACGGGCAGGGCGAGATGGGCAGCGGACGGCGGCTGGTTGGCGGGGGTGATGAGGTGGGGAAGCCCGAGCGCAAGCGCCCCGTTGGATCCCAGCGGGTCATCTCGGTCGTAGTACGCGTCGCTCTCGGTGAGCGCGTCTCCGTAGAGGTTCCAGCGGGCGGTCACGGTGGGACGCAGACCTTGGTCGAGCAACCGCTGCAAGACGGGGCGATAGCCGGGGGCGAGGTTGTCGGGGATCCATCCCAGCGTCACTCCCTCGACCCGGGCGCAGATGCGGTTGCCGACGATGTGGAGTTCAGCCTCGAACGAGGCGTCGCTGCGGTCGGCGGCGCTGGTGGGTGCCGTGCGCAGGAAGGCTCGCAGAGCGCTGATGTCAGCAGGACGCTCCAGGGGCAGGTGGGATCCGGACTGGCCCCACAGGCTGACGGTCTCCATCCCGCTCTCCGCTCTCACGCCCGGTCCACGCAACTGTCCACGACACCCACAGCAGTGAGCACCTCACACTGTCGGGTCAAAACACCGGCGTGGTGGGAAGAACCTACTGGCCTCTTCCGACGAACCGGCCCGATCACGGTTGGCCGCGAGAGCGGGACCGGCCGCGGCGTGCCATCCACGATTGCTTGGCGCGCACCGGGGTTCTCGCCGAGGGGTCCGGACCAGGAGAACTCGGCGTGGGGTGATCCACTCCACTCTCACCGGGCCTGCCCATCACCGGGTGCGGCGTCGTCCTCGGGTCCGACGCGAGTGTCTTTGTGTGGACCACACCGGCCTCCTTGTGTGGACTGATCCACCTCACCCCGTCAACGCCGAAGGGCCTCTGCGCTGCGTTTCCGCAGGTCAGAGGCCCTTCAGTGGATGTTACTTGGTTGCGCGCCCGTAGGGATTCGAACCCCAAACCTTCTGATCCGTAGTCAGATGCTCTATCCGTTGAGCTACGGGCGCCCGTCCAGGCCAGCGGCGAGGACTCCACGACAATAGCGGACGGCGCGCGAGGGCGCCTAACCGGGGACGCACCGTCGGCTCGCGCGGGCGGGTGACCACCGGGGGTGCTTGCAGGCCGGCAAGCGGTCGTGATCTGGATCACGAGTCCTGGATCGATCCAATAGGAGGGCCCCGAACTCGCTGGATACCCTCGGCGAATCGCGGGGTCGGCTCGACGATCGGGCGTTCCTCGCGGGCCCCACATCAAGACGAGACCGCCACGCAACGGAGCCGGCGATCTTCTCCACGACAACACCGTCGACACGCTCGACGGCCGGCCGGGGCCCCTCTCGGCCGAGAATGCGCGAGAGGTACCGCATGACCGCCACCCAGGCCGCCCCCACGACCCACCAGGGCATCATCGACTTCGTCACCGAGGTCGCCGCCCTGATGAAGCCGGACCGCATCCACTGGTGCACCGGCTCCGACGAGGAGTGGACCGAGCTGACCGACGCCCTGGTGGCGACCGGCACGTTCACCCGTCTCAACCCGGCCATCAAGCCGAACTCCTTCTACGCCGCCAGCGACCCGATCGACGTCGCGCGCGTGGAGGACCGCACCTACATCTGCTCGGTCGACGAGAAGGACTGCGGGCCCACCAACAACTGGATGGACCCGGAGAAGATGAAGGACCTCATGCGGGGTCTGTACGACGGTGCGATGAAGGGCCGCACCATGTACGTCATCCCCTTCGTCATGGGCCACCTGGACGCCGAGAAGCCGATGTTCGGCGTCGAGCTCACCGACTCCGCCTACGTCACCGTCTCCATGCGCGTCATGGCCCGCATGGGCACCCACGTGCTGCGCCGCCTCGAGGAGACCGGCGGCGACTTCGTGCGCGCCGTGCACTCCGTGGGCCACCCCCTCGCCGAGGGCGAGGCCGACGTCGCCTGGCCGTGCAACGACACCAAGTACATCGTGCAGTTCCCCGAGGAGCGCGCGATCTGGTCCTACGGCTCCGGCTACGGCGGCAACGCGCTGCTGGGCAAGAAGTGCTTCGCGCTGCGCATCGCCTCGGTGATGGCCCGCGACGAGGGCTGGCTCGCCGAGCACATGCTCATCCTCAAGCTCACCAGCCCCCAGGGCGTGGTCAAGTACATCGCCGCCGCCTTCCCGAGCGCCTGCGGCAAGACCAACCTCGCGATGCTGCAGCCCACCATCCCGGGCTGGAAGGTCGAGACGCTGGGCGACGACATCGCCTGGATGCGGATCGGCGAGGACGGCCGCCTGTGGGCCGTCAACCCCGAGTACGGCCTGTTCGGCGTCGCGCCCGGCACCAACGAGCACACCAACCCCAACGCGATGCGCACCATCAACAAGGGCAACTCGGTGTTCACCAACGTGGCGCTGACCCCCGAGGGCGACATCTGGTGGGAGGGCCTGGAGAACACCCCGGCCCAGGCCACCTCGTGGAAGGGCCAGCCCTGGACCCCCGACAGCGAGGAGCTGTCGAGCCACCCGAACAGCCGCTACTGCACCCCGATCAAGCAGTGCGACATCCTCGCGCCCGAGTACGACGACCCGCGCGGCGTGCCGATCGACGCGATCCTGTTCGGTGGTCGCCGCAAGACCACCATCCCGCTGGTCTTCGAGGCCCGCGACTGGACCCACGGCACCTTCCTGGGCGCCACCCTGTCCAGCGAGACCACCGCGGCCGCCGTCGGTGCGGTCGGTGTGGTGCGTCGCGACCCGATGGCCATGCTGCCCTTCATCGGCTACCACGCCGGCGACTACTTCAACCACTGGATCTCGGTCGGCAAGGACAACGACGCCGCCAAGCTGCCGAAGATCTTCTACGTCAACTGGTTCCGCCGGGGCGAGGACGGCGACTTCCTGTGGCCCGGCTTCGGCGAGAACAGCCGCGTGCTCAAGTGGGTCGTGGAGCGCATCGACGGTCAGGCCGCCGCGGTCGAGACCCCGATCGGCCACGTCCCGACGCCTGAGTCCCTCGACACCGACGGTCTCGACATGACCCCGGCCCAGCTCGAGGCGGCCCTCAAGGTCGACGCCGAGGAGTGGAAGGCCGAGATCCCGCAGATCCAGGAGTGGTTCGAGGAGTTCGGCGACCAGCTGCCCGCCGTGCTCTGGACCGAGCTCGACGGACTCCGCTCGCGCCTGGGTCTCTGACCCCCACCGCATCACCGGCCTTCGGCCCCGTCCCGGTTTCCGGGGCGGGGCCGAACCCGTTGTGGCACGATGCGGGACGACGGCGCCCGCACGGACGCCGAGGCCCCCCGCCCCTTCCGACGCACCTGCGCGTCGGACCCATCCCCCAGGCGAGAGGACACCGGCGTGAACACCCCCGGGCCCCACGAGCGCGCACTGCTGGAGTCCACCGCCGTCGGGCTCTACGAGGACGCCGTGGCCGAGGACGGCCTGCGCGCCGACGACCCCCGGCTGGCCGACGACGCCGCCGAGCGACCCGCCTTCGACGTGCTGGTCGAGCTCGGCCTGCTGCACCGCGAGGGCGAGGTGTGGCGTGCGGCCGACCCGGCCACCGTGCAGGCCGGCGTCGTGTCACCGATGACCCAGGAGGGCACCCGGCTGCTGGAGGAGTCCGCGGCCCTGTCGCGTGCGCTCGGCACCCTGGCTCAGGCCTACCGCCGCTCCCCCGCCGCGCAGAGCAGCGACCTGTTCACCTACCTGCGGGCCACCACCATCAACCCCTTCATCGCCGGCATGGTGGCCGAGGCACGCGAGGAGGTGCTCACCGCCCAGCCCCAGATCGGGCGCGACGCCCAGACCATCGCCGCCGCCGCGCTGCGTGACACCGCGCTGCTCGAGCGCGGCGCGAAGCTGCGCACGCTCTACCAGCACAGCGCACGGCGCTCCTCGGTCACGCAGAAGTACGTCGCGGCCGTGACGGCACGCGGGGCCCAGGTGCGCACGCTCGACGAGTTCTTCCGGCGCATGATCATCGCCGACCGGCGCATCGCCATCATCCCGGCCACCGAGGACCACTCGGTGGCGCTGGCCGTGCGCGAGCCGGCGATCGTGGCCTTCCTGGTGGACATGTTCGAGCGCAGCTGGGAGCGCGCCCGCCCCTTCGGCGACCGGGAGAGCGCGGTGCTCGCCGACATCGCCAACGAACAGCGGGCCATGACGATCCGCATGCTCATCGAGGGCCACTCCGACCCCGTCAGCGCCAAGCGGCTGGGCGTGAGCCCCCGCACCTTCGCCGGCTACGTCGCCGACCTCAAGGCCGAGTACGACGCCGAGACGCGTTTCCAGCTGGGCTACACGATGGGACGGGCGCAGGTGACCGGTCTGGAGGAGCCGGCCGACCCCACCGACGACCCCACCGACGACCCGGCGATCCCACCTGACGGGGACTGAGCCACCGCCCACGGGCAGCCCGTCCGCCACAGCAGGACGCGACGAGGGCGCCCTCCCGCTGCCGGGAGGGCGCCCTCGTCGTCGTGGTCGGTGCCGGCCTCAGCGGCCGGGACGGCAGTTGCCGCAACCCCATCCGGTGTCGCCGGCGTGGGCCGTCGGGGCCTCGACCGAGGCCAGTCCCACGACCATCGTGGCGCTGGCCAGGACCAGAGCCACCTTCTTCAGCATGCGCATCCCTGCTTCTCCTCCTCGGGCCGACCGGCCCCCCGGGCCCTGACACGATCCGCGGCCTCAGCGCCACGCACCGCACCAGGACCGTTCACAGTCGATGGTGTCGAGCACCCGGTGCAGCCCGATCCGCACGCGTGGCTCATCGATACCCTGCCACCGCGGCGGCCAAACCATCGGGAACCGTGGGAATCGGGGGAAAACCTCGGAGCCCGCCACCGGAGCGGTGACGGGCTCGACGCGGAGGCGGCGGGATTTGAACCCGCGATGGGTTTTACCCCAAACCCGCTTAGCAGGCGGGCGCCATAGACCGGACTAGGCGACGCCTCCACACGACCATCGGCTCGCACCGCAGTCGCGGCCTCAGGCTAGCGCGCCGCGCGGGCCCGGGGCGAATCGCCCGCCCGTCGCCCGCCCGTCGCCCGCCCGTCGGCCGACCCCGGCCCGCTCCGGCGGGGCGTCAGCCGTGGGCGGCCCGCAGTCGCGCGCGGACGGCGTCGGCGAAGTGCTCCCGGTCGGCGGCCAGGGCGTCGACGGGGATCACCGTCTCGCGGCCGTCGTGACGCTCCAGCACGACGACGCGCAGCCCGTGCCGGGTCTGCGCGGAGGCCTCGGAGACCTCCGACCAGGCGCCCTGCTTCACCCCGGCACCCCGGATGAGGCGCACGCGGTAGCCGGCGTCGTCGAGCCGCACGACGCTGGCCGGGCCCCGCAGCCAGCCGCCGAGGCCGAAGACCGCGGCCAGACCGAGTCCGACCACGACCAGGATCGGGTCGCGCGGCCAGTCCAGCGCGAAGGACAGCGCGGTGAGCAGGAAGACGACCAGCGCCAGCGCGACCAGCGCACTGCCCACCAGGCGGGTGGCGAGCACCGGCGCGAGACGGTACTGCGAGGCGGGGGCGGGCGGGACGGACTCGGCACTCACCCCGCCATTCTCCCCGAGCGCCCCCACCCGCCGGGCGGCCCGCCGGCGCGCGGACCGCCGGCCCCGGCCGGGCGAGTTCGGGTACCCGGCGGTAACGCCTAGGTTCGGCTGCATGGCTGCACAGCGCATCGAGATCGTCGCCGAGATGGTGGCCGCCGTCCTCCAGGTGGGGGTCGGTGAGGGCGACCCGGTCGCGGCCGGCCAGGAGGTGGTGCTCCTGGAGTCGATGAAGATGGAGATCCCCGTGCTGGCCGAGCACGGCGGCACCGTCGCGGAGATCAAGGTCGCGCCCGGCGACGTCGTGCAGGAGGGCGACGTGCTGGTGGTCCTGCACCCCTGACGTCCTAGACTCGGCGCCGGTCCTCCGGCCTCGGCCGCGCGGGCCGTGGAGGGGTGCCGGAGTGGCCGATCGGAACCGCCTTGAAAGCGGTCGTAGGGAGACCTACCGCGGGTTCGAATCCCGCCCCCTCTGCCAGCGGCGATCCACGCGATGACAACGGCGCCCCCGGGGCACCATGCTGGGCCCACCCACACGACCGGGCCCCGCGCCCGCTAGGAGGAGGCGTCCCATGGACTCTCTCGGAACCGCCGGCATCGTCTCACTCGTCCTGCTGGCCCTGCTGGTGCTGCTCGCCGTGCTCTCGATCCGCACGATCGACCAGGCGCACGTCGGCGTCGTCACGATGTTCGGCAAGTACCGGCGGGTGCTCTCCCCCGGCCTGAACTTCGTGATCCCGCTCCTCGAGCAGATCCACTCCAAGGTGCCGGTGCAGAACCAGACCGCCCAGCTGCAGTTCGCGGCGATCACCCGCGACCAGGCCAACGTCCACTTCACCGCGACCATCATCTTCACCGTCTCCGACCACCAGGCCGAGACCATCCAGCGCGTCGCGTTCGCCTTCGTCGACTCCCGCGCCTTCTCCACCGCCCTCACCAGCGCGGTGGAGGCCTCGGTGCGCGAGTTCGTGGCCACCAACCTGCAGGCCGAGGTGCTGGGGCTACGCGGCACGATCGTGGCCCACGCCAAGGACTCCCTCGACGAGCAGCTGGCCTCCTGGGGCTACACCCTGATCGACCTCACGGTGAACGACATCGCCTTCGACGCCGAGGTCATGCAGTCGATGTCGCGGGTGGTCGCGGCCAAGAACGCCCAGACAGCCGCGGAGTTCGAGGGCCAGGCGCTGCTGATCCGGCGCACCAAGGAGGCCGAGGCCGAGGGTGCGGCGATCAAGATCGCCGCCGAGAACGAGGCCGAGGCCGCCCGGCTGCGCGGAGAGGGACTGGCGTCGTTCCGCCGGGCGCTGGCCGCCGGTTTCGCCGAGGCCGCCGACGAGCTCGCCGCCCAGGGGGTGGACCCCGGCGTCCTGTCGTTCCAGATGTGGACCGAGACCCTGCGCGACGTCGCCAAGGACGGCGTGGGCAACGTCGTGTTCTTCGACGGCTCCACCGACGGCTACGAGCAGGTCATGCGCCGCATGCAGGGCCTCACCGCCCTCGACGCGCTCGACCCCGAGCTGGTCGCGAAGGCCCGCGAGCGCGTGGCCCAGCGCCAGGCCCGCTACAAGAAGACGCCGGTGGCCCGCCCCAACCCCGACGTCACCGCCGCCGTGCCGGTCGGCACCCCGGCCTACCCGGCCGGCCAGCCCACCCCCGGCGCGATCAGCGAGGACGGCAGGTGGCGCTGGAACGGCTCCGAGTGGGAGCCCCTCGCCTGACGCTGGGCTGCTCGTCCCCGTTGTCACCAGCGGAATGCACCGATATCGGCCCGAAACCGGGGCTTGCCGCTGGTGACAACGGGAGACGGCCACCACCCACGGCGGTGCTCAGAGCAAGGTGGCGGTGCGCCTCGGCTCGGGACGTACGGCGGTGCTGCGCTCGGCGACGCGGCTGCGACGGCCGCGGGAGCTGCCGCCGCCGGTGACCATCTGGTCGCCGCGCACGAGCAGGTAGGCGACGACGGCGCCGAGGAGCAGGCCGTAGGCGACCACGAGCGCGGCCTCGGTGTAGTCGGTGGCCGGGTTGGCCAAGCCGTTGGCGGCGGCGGCGGTGGCGGTCACGCCGAAAGCGCACAGCCACCAGCCCTGACGGCGCCGGGCCCGCATGTGCACCCCCCAGATGAGGGCCGGCACGCCGAGCAGGGTCGCGATGGGGCGGGGGAAGGCGCCGAGGGTGTCGCGGCTCCAGGCCACGACGTCGGTGAGCTGGTCGACCAGTCCGGGGGTGCCGTAGCGACGCAGCAGCTCGCCGTACAGAGCGGTGCCGAGCACCCCGAGGGCGCCGACCAGCGCGATGGCCTGGCCGCGGCGTCCGAGGCCGTGGAAGCCCGCGCCGAGGCGGTAGACGACGCCGAGCACGCCGAGCAGGGCGATGCCGAAGGAGGCGTACTCGAAGCGGGTGAGGTCGACGCCGGGGGCGTAGCCCAGCGCGGCCAGGCCGCCGGCGGCCGCGACCAGGACGGCGAGCAGCGCCTCGCGCACGGCGGCGCCGTAGGTGGCGGCGGGCACCGTGACGACGACGCCGAGCATCGCCGCGGCGGCACAGGTGAGCACGGCGGCGCCGGCGCGCAGCGGGTCGGTGTCGAGCACCAGGGTGAGCGCGCCGAGCACGAGCGCGAGGCCGCCGAGGCGCAGCGGCCGGCCGCCCACGCGCGCGGCCAGCGCAGCGGCGGACAGGGTCGAGATCGTGACCGCGCCGGCGTCGGCCCACCAGTCCGGGCCCACGGGCACCGCGGCGGCCACAAGGGCGGCGAGCGCCAGCACGCCCAGCAGCGCGCCCAGCCGCCAGGGCCACGCCGCCGTGCCGAGCCGCGCGAGCCGGCCCGAGGGATCCGACCCCAGCGCGGCGAACGGGTTCGCGGACGCGGGGGGCGCGGGCGTCCCGGCGGTGGAGGTCTCGGTCGTGGGGGCGGGCACGTCGTTCGACCCTACCGGCGTCGCCCCCTCGGACCCGGTCATCGGCTCGCCGCCGGTCCGAGCCGCCGGTTGCGCAGCGAGGGGTTGGTGGCGCGGGCGTCGTCGAGCACGTCGCGCGTGATCGTGGCGTGCAGCACCTGCTCGCCGTCGCCGGCCTCGGCCCGCACCTCGCCCCACGGGTCGACGACGACCGAGTGGCCGGTGTAGCGGGGGGCCGGCTGCCCGCAGGCGGCCACCCACACGGTGTTCTCGATCGCGCGGGCGCGCAGCAGCGTGCGCCAGTGGTCGACCTTGCGTGGGCCGGCCACCCAGGCGGCGGGCACGACGAGCAGCTCGGCACCGGCGTCCACCAGCAGCCGGGCCCACTCGGGGAAGCGCAGGTCGTAGCAGGTCATCAGACCCACCCGCCAGCCGTGCACGTCGACCACGCACGGCTCGAGCGGGCCGGCGGCCAGGCGGTCGGACTCGCGGTAGCCGAAGGAGTCGTAGAGGTGCACCTTGCGGTAGGAGGCGCGGACAGACCCGCCGGCGCCGCGCACGAGCAGGGTGTTGAAGGGCCGCTCGGGGTCGGGGCCGGTCTCGAACATCCCCGCTACGGCCACGGCCGACCCCGCCGCGGCCTCGAGCGCGGTGGCGAACGGGCCATCGGGCGACTCGGCGTAGGGGGCGACGTCGGAGCCGGGGGCGCCGAAGTCGCGGGCCGCCGCCTCGGGCCACACGACCAGGTCGGCGTCGCCGGTGTCCGTCCCGGCCAGGCGGGCGCGGTTGACGGCCGGGTCGAGGTCGGCCGCCGTCTGCACGAGGGCGATGCGGATCACGTCGCTCACCGCACCAGAGTGGCACGTCGCGGCCCGATCGCTGGCAGTCTGGAGGGCATGTGGGAGTCGTGCGGCGCGATCGTGCTCGCCGGCGGGCGCGCGACCCGGCTGGGCGGCGTCGATAAGGCCGGCATCGAGCTGCACGGCCGCACCCTGCTGGCCCACGCCCTCGACGCCGTCGTGGACGCCGCCGACGTGGTGGTGGTGGGCGACCCGGTGCCGACCGAGCGTCCGGTGACGTTCGTGCGCGAGGACCCCGCCTTCGGGGGCCCCGTCGCCGCACTGGGGGCCGGTCTGGAGCACCTCGCGACCGCGCCGTGGCTGGTGGTGCTGGCGGTCGACATGCCGCGCGTCACCTTCGGCACCGTGCAGCGGCTGCGCCGCACGGCCGCGCAGGGCGGCGACGGCGCCGTGCTCGTGGATCCCGACGGACGCCGGCAGCTGGCGTTCGTGGCGCGCCGCGACGCCGTCGCGGCCGCCGTGCCCGGGCTGGAGGAGCGCCACGGGCTGCCGCTGCGGGTGCTGCTGGACGCGCTGCGACTCATCCCCGAGGCGGCGCGCGGCGAGGAGCACCGCGACGTCGACGGGTGGGACGACCTGCGCGACCTCGCCGACGCCTGAGGTCCGACGGGCTGGGCGGACGCCCGCCGGGGTGACCCGGGTTGCGGCGCGCGGGGCGCGCTCGACAGGCTGGTGCCCGTGAACCTCCACGACTGGATCGATGAGCTCTGCGATCTGCTCGACCTCGAGACCGAGGTCGACGAGGGCCTGGTGAACGACCTCGCCGAGGTCGCCCACGACAACGTCGACCGGCTCGCCGGCCCGGTCACCGCCTACCTGCTGGGCTATGCGGCCGCGAGCCGCGGCGCCGGGCCCGCGACCGTCGAGCGGCTCGCCGCGCGGGCCACCGAGCTGGCCGAGGCCTGGGACAAGCCGGCCGCGGAGGTCGAGGACGACGACGTCGAGCCCGACGACGTCGACCCGCTCGCCCTGGGCGGCGCCCTGACCACGGACGACGACGCCGAGGACGGCGACGACAGCGACGACGACAGCGAGGAGGAGGAGTGATGCGCGCGATCGTGACGAACGGTGCCGGTGGACCCGAGGTGCTGGAGGTGGCCGAGCTGCCGGACGTGCAGCCCGGACCCGGCGAGGTGGCGATCGACGTCGTCGCGACCGCGGTGAACCGCGCCGACACCCTCCAGCGCCAGGGCTTCTACCCCCCGCCGCCGGGCGCGAGCGACGTCATCGGCCTGGAGTGCAGCGGCACCGTCGCCGCGCTGGGCGAGGGCGTGACCGGCCTCGAGGTCGGGCAGCCGGTGTGCGCGCTGCTGGCCGGCGGCGGGTACGCCTCGCGCGTCGTCGTGCCGGCCCCGCAGGTGATGCGGGTGCCCGCCGGGATCGACCTGGTCACCGCCGCCGCGCTGCCCGAGGTGGCCTGCACGGTGTGGTCGAACGTGTTCATGGTGGCCGGGCTGCAGGCCGAGGAGACCTTCCTGGTGCACGGCGGTGCGGGCGGCATCGGCACCATGGCGATCCAGCTGGCCCACGCCCTCGGCATCCGCGTGCTCACCACCGCCGGCAGCGCCGCGAAGCGGCAGCTGTGCGAGGACCTCGGCGCCACCCTGGCCATCGACTACCGCGAGGACGACTTCGTGGCCCGCACCCGCGAGGCCACCCAGGGCCGGGGCGCCGACGTCATCCTCGACAACATGGGCGCCAAGTACCTGCCCCGCAACGTCGAGGCGCTGGCCACCGAGGGCCGGCTGGTGATCATCGGCATGCAGGGCGGCGCGAAGGGCGAGCTGCCCATCGGCACCCTGCTGGCCAAGCGCGGCGCGGTGATCGCGACGTCGCTGCGCGGGCGTCCGGTGGCCGGCAAGGGCACCATCTGCCGGGCGGTGGAGGAGCACGTCTGGCCGCTGGTCGAGTCCGGCGCCGTGCGCGCGATCATCGACCGGGTACTGCCGCTGGAGGAGGTGCGCCAGGCCCACGAGCTGATGGACGCCGGCGGCCACAGCGGCAAGATCGTCCTCACGCTCTGACGCCACACGCCCCCGAGCCGGGCCGGGCCCCACCCCGGGAGGGGCGTGGGTGGTCGGAGGGGTTGGCTACGGTGGGGATCATGACGCAGGACCAGCAGCCCGAGTCGCAGGCCGCCCCCACCGGTGACGGCGAGCAGCCGATCATCCTCATGGCCACCGCCCCGATCGACGGGGCGGCGCCGGGCGAGGACGACGGCGAGCGGGGTCTCACCGACCTGGTGGAGCAGCCGGCCAAGGTCATGCGGATCGGGTCGATGATCCGCCAGCTGCTGGAGGAGGTGAAGGCGGCCCCGCTCGACGAGGCCAGCCGCAACCGCCTCAAGGAGATCCACCAGTCCTCGATCACCGAGCTCGAGCAGGGCCTGGCCCCCGAGCTCGTGGAGGAGCTGCGGCGGCTCTCGCTGCCCTTCGCCGAGGGCACCACGCCCTCGGAGGGCGAGCTGCGCATCGCCCAGGCCCAGCTGGTGGGCTGGTTGGAGGGCCTGTTCCACGGCATCCAGACCGCGATCTCCGCCCAGCAGATGGCCGCCCGGGCGCAGTTCGAGCAGATCCGGCGGGCGCTGCCCCAGGGCGCCCTCGGTCCCGGCGCCGGCACCCCCGGCGCACCCGCCCCGCAGGGCGAGGAGCGTCCCGGCTCCTCGGGCGGCATGTACCTCTGAGGCGCCCCTGAGCCGGCCGGCTCAGCGTCGCGCGCGGCGCGCTCCCCAGCGGGCGACCACGAGCCCGAGCAGGCCCACCAGCGCCACCGCGGCGCCGGGCAGGGCGGCGCGGCCGGCGTCCTCGGTGTCGGCCAACGACGGGCAGGCGGCCCGCTCGTCCTCGACCTCGCCGAGCACGGCGTCGTCGTCGGGGCAGGTGAACACGACCGGGTCCAGGGTGGCGGGGCCCTCGCCGCCGGGGGTGGTCTCGGGCGGACGCGGCTGACCGTAGACGTCGAG
The DNA here is from genome assembly GCF_964228225.1 of Nocardioides sp. Classification (GTDB taxonomy): domain Bacteria; phylum Actinomycetota; class Actinomycetes; order Propionibacteriales; family Nocardioidaceae; genus Nocardioides. The sequence goes on along the minus strand of NZ_CAXQZB010000078.1, from coordinate 143,078 downwards.
CAGCCGCTGCCGCTCGGCGGTGGTGAGGACCTTGATCTGGGCGCACCGGGTGGCGGTCAGCGCCCCCCCGACCCGCTGGGCCCGCACGACGTAGCGCACACCGTCGACGGCCGGCGGCCGGTCACCCGCACCGGAGCGGTCGCAGCGCTGCACGAAGGTGCGCGGCACGACGACGTCGATCTCGGTGGCGCGCAGCAGGCTGTCGCCCCACACCTCCTCGACGGTGAGCCGCAGGCGCTGCGAGGTCCGGTCACCCGGAACGGCGGTGAACCCGCCCTGGGCGACGCCGGTGAAGATCTCGACCGAGGCCTCGGGCCGCGCGGCGGCCGGGGCCGCGACGGCGACCGAGGGCGACAGGACGGCGGCCAGGACCGCGATCATCAGGACCGGGGCGCTCAGGACCAGCGCGACCGCGGCGCGCGGGGCGCGTCGGTCGGAGGTGGGGGTGGGCGTCACGCCTCCCATGAGACCAGATCGCCGGTGAGCCCCACCAGCGGGGCCACGGTGCGCGCGACGCCGTCCTCGTCGTTGGCGGGGGCGGTGCGATCGGCCGCGGCCCGCACCTGCTCGTGGGCGTTGGCGACGGCGATGCCCGTCCCGGCCCAGCCGAGCATCGGCAGGTCGTTGGGCATGTCGCCGAACGCGACGACGTCGGCGGCGTCGATGCCGAGCTCCGCGCACACCCGCGCCAGCGCGAACGCCTTGGTGACCCCGGCCGCGCTGATCTCGACCAGGCCCGGCATCGACCAGGTGGCGGTGGCGTCGTCGCCCACCGCGGCCACCACCGCGGCCTGCAGCTCCTCGGGCGGCATCGTGGTGTGCCGCGCCAGCAGCTTCACCGCCGGGGCGCGCCAGTGCTCGGCGAAGGGGCCCACCCGCACCCCCGCGCGGTGACCCTCGAAGCCGTTCTCGACCAGCAGACCCTCGAGGTCCTCCAGCCCGAGCTCGACGCCGGGCACCGCCGCGCGGATCCGCTCCGCGACGGCCAGACCGGGGTCGGGGGCGAAGCCGTGCAGGGTCCGCACCTCGCGCGCGGCGACGTCGAAGACGATCGCGCCGTTGCCGAGGATCGCCAGCCCGTGGGCCCCGACGGCGTCCCACAGGTGGTGCATCCAGCGCAGCGGCCGCCCCGTGACGAACACGACGGGCACCCCGGCCTCGTCGGTGGCCGCGATGACGCGCCGCGTGTAGTCCGACAGGGTGCCGTCGGAGCGCAGCAGGGTGCCGTCGAGGTCGGTGGCGACCAGCCGGGGGCGGCGAGCGGGCTCGGGGGCGGTCACGGCCGCGTCACCACGCGCGCCATGACGAGGTGCCCGTCCTCGTCGCTGCCCCGCAGGTCGGTGAACCCGCAGGCCGCCAGCACCCGCAGGCTGGGGCGGTTGTCGGGGGCCACCGAGGCCCGCACCCGCAGCCCCCGCTCCTCCACGGCCCCGACCAGGGCCAGCAGGGCCTCGCGGGCGAAGCCGCGACCGCGCGCCGCGGGCACGAGCCCGAAGCCGACCTCGAGCTCCTCGCCCGCCAGCTCCGGCGGGGCGTGGAACCCGATGGACCCCACCGCCTGGGTGCCGGCCACGATGTGGCGCGGCCCGAAGGTGTTCGCGCCGGTGCGCACCATCGAGGCCGCGGCGACGTCGTCGGGCCGGGGGTACTCGGGGTGCCAGCGCACGTCGTCGTGGCGGCCCTGCTGCATGGCGGCGGCGTCGTCGGGGCTGATGAGGATGAGCCGGAGCCGCTCGGTCTGCAGCCGCTCGGGCAGCACGGGGACCGCAGCGCTCACCCGAACCACCGCTCGATCTCGACCGCCGCCCCCTCGTCGTGCACGGTGGCGGTGACGTCGTCGGCCGCCGCGCGCACCTCCTCCACCGCCTGGCCCATCGCGACGCCGCGCCCGGCCCAGGCCAGCATCTCGACGTCGTTGCGGCCGTCGCCGATGGCCAGCACGTCGGCGGCGGTGAGCCCCAGCGCGGCGCAGACGTGCTCCAGGCCCGAGGCCTTGGAGACCCCCACCGGAGACAGGTCGAGCCAGGCGGTCCAGCCCACGACGTAGTCGGTGCCGTGCAGGCCGAGCCGGGAGGTCAGGCTGAGGAAGTCCTCGGCGGTGGCGTCGGGGTCGCGCACGATCACGCGGCTCACGGGGTCGGCGACCAGCTCGTCGACGTCGGTGAGGATCATCTCGCCTGTCAGCTCGCCCTCGGGGAAGGGCGTGGTGACGCGGTAGCCCAGGCCGCGCTCCTCCACCGCCATCCGTGCGGTGGGGTGCTCGGCCAGGATCGCCCGCACGGCCGGGCCGGCGTCGAAGGTCTCCTCGTGCACGACCTCCGGCTCCCCGCCCACGGTGTAGCGCACGATGACGGCGCCGTTGGAGGCCACGATCCACAGCGGCTGGTCGGCCGGCTGGCCCTTGAGGGACAGCAGGTCGGCGATGCGGGTCATGCCGTGCGCCGAGCGGCCCGAGGACAGCACGACGTGGGCGCCGGCCTCCCAGGCGCGGTCGATGGCGCGCTGCAGCCGCGGGGCGATGGTCTCGTAGGTGGCGCCGGCGTCCTCGACCCAGGCCAGCAGGGTGCCGTCGATGTCGAGGGCGAGCAGGCGCGGGGTCCAGTCGGGGCGCGGGGTCGCGGTCATCGGGGGCGCGCTCAGCCGATCGGGCTGAGCACCTCCAGGCCGCCGAGGTAGGGTCGCAGCGCCTCCGGCACCCGCACGGACCCGTCGGCGCGCTGGTGGGTCTCGAGCAGCGCGATGATCGGGCGGTTGGTCGAGCACAGCGTGCCGTTGAGGGTGGCCACCGGCTGCGACTCGCCTTGTCCGTCGCGCATCCGGGTGTCGAGGCGGCGGGACTGGAAGTCGGTGCAGTTCGACGTCGACGTCAGCTCGCGGAAGCGGCCCTGGCTGGCGATCCAGGCCTCGCAGTCGAACTTGCGCCGGGCCGAGGTGCCGAGGTCGCCGGCGGCGACGTCGATGACGCGGTAGTGGAGCTCGAGCTTGTCCATGAACTCCTTCTCCCAGGCCAGCAGCCGCGCGTGCTCGGCCTCGGCGTCGGCCAGGGTCGTGTAGACGAACATCTCGACCTTGTCGAACCAGTGGACGCGGAAGATGCCCCGGGTGTCCTTGCCGTGCGAGCCGGCCTCCTTGCGGAAGCAGGGGCTGAAGGCGGCGTAGCGCAGCGGCAGGCTGGCGGCGTCGAGGATCTCGTCGCTGTGGAAGGCCGCCATCGGCACCTCCGAGGTGCCGACGAGGTAGAGGTCCTGGCCCTCGATGCGGTAGACGTCGTCGGCGGCCTGGCCGAGGAAGCCGGTGCCCTCCATCGCGCGCGGCTTGACCAGCGAGGGCGGCACGACCTCGGTGAAGCCGGCGGCGGCGGCCTGGTCCAGCGCCATGCTCACCAGCGCGCGGTGCAGGCGGGCGCCGATGCCGGTGTAGAAGTAGAACCGCGAGCCCGACACCTTCGCGCCGCGCTCGAGGTCGAAGGCGCCGAGCAGCCGGCCGAGCTCGACGTGGTCGCGGGGCTCGAAGTCGAACTCCGGCTTGGTGCCGACGGTCTCGAGCACGATGTAGTCGTCCTCACCACCGCTGGGCGACTCGGGCGCGGCGAGGTTGGGGATCGCCATCAGGGCGGCGCTCCAGCGCTCGTCGGCGGCCACCCGCGCCGCCTCGGCCTCCTTCACCTGCGCGGCCAGGGCGCGGGTGCGCTCCAGCAGCGCGGCCTTCTCGTCCCCGGCCGCCCTGGCCACCGACTTGCCGAGGTCCTTCTGCTCCGCGCGCAGCGCCTCGAAGGAGGCGATGGCGGCACGGCGGTCGGCGTCGGCGGCGAGCGCGTCGTCGACGACGTCGGCGGACAGCCCGCGCTTGGCCTGGGCGGCTCGCACGAGGTCGGGGTCGTCACGCAGCACACGGGGATCGATCACACCCGTGAGGCTATCGGGCAGCGACCACCCGGGCGATGCGGATACCCGGGCCCGCGGCGCTCCCCCGCCGCCGTCGCGCGGGGCTGGCGGCCCTCGACGCCCCGAGGTCCGCAGGCCTAGGGTGCCCCCACGTGGGACCTCGGAGCCCTGCACGTCGGCCGTCAGGCCCCTCGACGATCCCCGGAGACCCCATGCAGCCGCACCGCCCCCGCCCTCGCACCCGGGTCGCCCGGGTCGCCGCCGTCGCCGTCACGGCCCTGCTGATCAGCGCCTGCTCGGGCGGCGACGCCGGCGTGCGGTCCGGCGGAGCATCGGCCGACTCCCCCTCGGCGAGCACGGAGGCCCCCTCCGAGACCCCCACGACCCCGGAGGCCCCGCAGAGCCCGGCGGAGACCACGAGCCCGAGTGCACCCGGCACCCCGGCGGAGACCCCGGACGGCACCACGGGCAGGGAGACGATCGCGACCTACCTCGCCGGGCTCGGGGCCACCCAGCGGACCGTGGCCCCCTCGACCGGGTTCCTCGACGTCCCCCGCGCCCCGGGCTGGACCTTCACCCCCGACCAGCCGCCCTACGCCCCCTACGGCGCGCTCGTGTTCGACGGCGGCACCGACCCGCAGCAGCCACCGCGGGTGCTCATGCTGGCCATCGAGCTCGGGTCGGCGGCGGTCGATCCCGCCCGCCTGCTGGAGCTGGCCCCCAACGAGCTGCTCGAGCTGCCGGGGTTCGAGGCGATGGTGGACGAGCCCGACCGGTTCCGGCTCGCCGGGTTCGACGCCGTGCGCTACGCCGGCACGATCCCGGCCGGCGACTCCCCGCTGACGATCATCCAGTACACCGCCGTGGTGCCCGCCGAGGTCGGCCTCTACGTCGTGCAGCTCAACGCCTACGCCCGTCCCGCCGAGCTGGAGACCCTCACCGCGATGATGGAGCGCATCGACACCTCGCTGGGGATCGACCCGCGGTGACCGGCGTCGCACCCGCCCGGACTCGGCGTCGGGCCGCGACGTCGCCATACTGACGGGCGTGATCGAGCGACCCCCGCGCCAGCTGCTGACCTGGGTCGTCGGGCTGCTCGCGGCGCTGGCCGCGCTCACCGCGGCGGTGCTGACCGACGTCGCCTGGCTGGTGGACCTCGACCACCGCGGCGAGGGCGCGGAGACCTGGGCGGTGGACGACCGCGGGCTGCGGCAGCTGCTGCTGGGCGTGGAGGACGCCTTCGGCACGATCGGCATCACGGTGATCACGGTCGTGCTCGCGATCGCGCTGGTGGCCAAGGGTCACCGCCGGGCCGCGGGGTTCGCCGCCGGCACGGTGCTGACGACGTCGCTGGTCACGACGCTGCTCAAGGCGCTCACCGACCGCGACCGGCCGGTGTGGCAGCACCCCGAGGAGCTGCTCACCAACCCCGCGTTCCCCTCCGGCCACGCCTCCTCCATCACCGCGCTCGGCGGGGTGGTGCTCGTGCTGGGCTCGATGCTGATCCGCCGCGCGCAGCTGCGCCGCGCCCTCACCGGCCTGGTGGTGCTGGTGGCGCTCGCGGTGTACCTCGACCGGGTGCTGCTGGGGCGCCACTACCCCAGCGACGTCGTCGGCGGGGCGCTGCTGGGCGCGGCCGTCGTCCTGCTGGGTCTGGCGGTGTACTCCCCCCTGCCGCGCAGCCACGCCGAGAAGAGCGACCCCCTGCCGCAGGCCGTGCCGAGCACGCGCCGCCTCGCCGTCGTGCTCAACCCCATCAAGGTGGAGGACGAGGCGGTGTTCCGCGAGACCGTGCGCAGCCTGGCGGTGGAGGCCGGCTGGCAGGAGCCCACCTGGTACCTCACGACCCCCGAGGACTCCGGCACCGGGCAGGCCGAGCAGGCCGCCGTGGCCGGCGCCGACCTGGTGATCGTGTGCGGCGGCGACGGCACCGTGCGCGAGGTGTGCGCCGAGCTGGCCGGCACCGGCATCCCGGTGGGCATCATCCCCGCCGGCACCGGCAACCTGCTGGCCCGCAACCTCGAGCTGCCGCTCTACCTGCGCGCCGCCATCGACGTCGCGCTCACCGGCCAGGACCGCGCCATCGACATGGTGCGCGTCACCGGCGACGGCGAGCTGGCCGACCGCCCCGACTCCCACTTCCTCGTCATGGCCGGCATGGGCTTCGACGCCGCGATCATGGAGGGCGTCAACGAGGACATCAAGAAGCGCGTGGGCTGGCTGGCCTACGTGCTCTCGGCACTGAAGTCGCTGATGTTCCCCGCGGTGAAGGTCGAGCTCAGCGTCGACGGCGGGGAGTGGACCAAGCACCGCGCCCGCACGATCCTGGTCGGCAACGTCGGCTACCTCCAGGCCGGCATGCCCCTGCTGCCCGACGCGGTGATCGACGACGGCCGCCTCGACGTCGTCCTGCTCTACCCGCGCACCTTCTTCTCCTGGATCCCGCTCGCGCTGCGCGTGCTCGCCAAGCGCCGTCGGGTGGACGACACCGTCAACCGGATGACCGGCCGCACGGTGTCCATCCGCGCCGCCGTCGACACCCCCCGCCAGCTCGACGGCGACTCCATCGGCGCCGGCCGCGAGCTCCACATGGAGTGCCTGCACGGCCGCGTGCTCGTGCGCGTCCCCCGCTGACCCTCCCGGCCCGTCGGTGGTCGCCGGGGGTGCGTTGCAACGAGCGAAATGTGCGGGGGCCGCGGTGGGTACCGCGGTCCCTGTTGCACAATTCGCTAGTTGCAACGGGGGACGGCGACCCACCGCCTACGCGCGGACGACGACGGCGCCGGCGTCGACCTCCCAGCGCTGGTCGAGCCTCACGCCGGCGAGGAGCCGGCGGTCGTGGGAGACCAGGAGCAGGGCGCCGTCGTAGGAGTCCAGGGCCTGCTCGAGCTGCTCGATGGCGGGCAGGTCGAGGTGGTTGGTGGGTTCGTCGAGGACGAGCAGGTTGACGCCGCGGGCCTGGAGCAGCGCCATCGCGGCGCGGGTGCGCTCGCCGGGCGAGAGCGCGGCCACGCGGGCGCCCACCTGGTCGGCCTTGAGCCCGAACTTCGCCAGCAGGGTGCGCACCTGCTCGGTGGTGAGGTCCGGCACGACCTCCTCGAAGGCCCGTCCGAGCGGGAGGTCGTCGGCCAGGCCGGTGCGGGCCTGGTCGATGACGCCGACCTCCACCGACGCCCCGAGGCTGGCGCGGCCGGCGTCGGGGGCGAGGTCGCCGAGGAGCAGGCGCAGCAGGGTGGTCTTGCCGGCGCCGTTGGGTCCGGTGATGCCGATGCGGTCGCCGGCCGAGACCTGCAGCGAGACCGGCCCGAGGGTGAAGTCGCCGCGGCGCACCAGGACGGCGTCGAGGGTGGCGACGACGCTGGAGGAGCGGGGGGCGCGGGCGATGTCGAACTGCAGCACCCACTCCTTGCGGGGCTCCTCGACCTCCTCCAGGCGGGCGATCCGCGACTCCATCTGGCGCACCTTCTGGGCCTGCTTCTCCGAGGACTCGGTGGCCGCGCGACGCCGGATCTTGTCGTTGTCGGGCGACTTGCGCATCGCGTTGCGCACGCCCTGGCTGCTCCACTCGCGCATCGTGCGGGAACGGGCGACGAGGTCGGCGCGGGCGGCGGCGTACTCGTCGTAGGCCTCGCGGGCATGACGCCGCATCACCGCCCGCTCCTCGAGGAACGTCTCGTAGCCGCCGTCGTAGACGGTGACCTGGTGCTGGGCGAGGTCGAGCTCGACGATGCGCGTGACGCAGCGGGCCAGGAACTCGCGGTCGTGGCTGACCAGCACCACCCCGCCGCGCAGGCCCTGCACGAAGGTCTCGAGCCGGGCGAGGCCGTCGAGGTCGAGGTCGTTGGGGGGTTCGTCGAGCAGCACGACGTCGAAGCGGCTGAGCAGCAGCGCGGCGAGCGCGACCCGGGCGGCCTGGCCGCCCGAGAGGTCGGTCATCAGGGCCCCGCCGTGCACGACGCCGTCGGCCAGACCGAGGTCGGCGAGCACCGGGCCGAGCCGGTCCTCCAGGTCGGCCGCACCGCTGGCCATCCACCGGTCGAACGCGACGGCGTACGCGTCGTCGGCGCCCGGATCGTCGGAGCCGAGCGCCGCGGCGGTGGCCTCCATCGCCGCGGTGGCCTCCGCGCAGCCGGTGCGCCGGGCGACGTAGGCGGCCACCGTCTCCCCCGGCACCCGCTCGTGCTCCTGGGGCAGCCAGCCCACGAACGCGTCGGCCGGGGCCGTGCTCACCCGGCCGGCCATCGGCGCGTCGACGCCGGCGAGCAGGCGCAGCAGCGTGGACTTGCCCGCGCCGTTGGCCCCGACCACCCCCACCACGTCGCCCGCGGCGACGGTGAGGTCCAGGCCCTCGAAGAGCACGCGGTGGCCGTGACCGCCGCTGAGGTCCTTGGCGACGAGGGTGGCGCTCACCGGCTCATCGTAGGGCGCCGGGCCGCGCCCGCGACGCTCAGCAGCGGCCGTACTCGGCGCGTGCCAGGTCGAGGCAGAGCACGCCGAGGTCGGTGGGCACCAGCCGCGGCGACGCCTCGGCGTCGGCGGTCCACTCCCAGGCCGTGAGCCGGGCGATCAGGGTCTCGGGGCGGGTGCGAGCCGTGACCAGCCGGCCGTCGGGGATCTGCCACACCACGGTCGTGGGCTCCTCCGGGCCGCCGCGGCTCGCACGCAGCCCCGGGGCGGGTGGCGGGAGCGCCACGAGGTCGCCGTCGGACGACACCGCCACGACGACGTCGCGGGTGGCGTGCCCGAGGTCCTCGTGCACGACCACCGCAGACCCCGCGTCCACCCCGCCCGGGACCTCCCTCGGCGCGAGGGGCAGCGGATCGGGGCGGACGTGCACGGCGGCGGGGTCGTCGATCCCGAGCGCGAGGCTGCGCGCCAGCCCGTCGGGGCCGGTGATCGTGACCAGCACCTCGCCGGCCGGACCCTGTCCCAGGCTCACCACCGTGCCGTCGGAGAGCGTGCCGACCTGCCCGACGGGCAGCCCCTCGCCGGGGTCGACCGCCGGGAACAGCGCGGGCAGGTCGCCCTGGCGCCACTCCGAGCGCGGCAGCGGGGTGATCGGGACGCGCGGGGCGCGCGTCGTCGTCTCTGCTGCCGGCGTCAGCCGGTCCTGCGGGCCGCCGCCCGGGGACGGCAGGCCACACCCCGCCAGGACGGGCCCGAGCAGCCCGAGCAGCCCGACCAGGAGGAGCAGGGGGAGCGGGGGCGCGGCGCGCAACGGGGTCACCCTCGGGAGACGCGCCGCGCGCCCGATCGGTTGCCGATCAGGCCCGGCCCGCCCGGCCCGCCTGCGCACAGGCCCGGAACCGCGCCCGCATCGCGGGGATCGAGCGCAGCAGGCCCCGCTGCCGCACCGAGATGATCGCGTAGCGCGAGCAGGTGGGTTCCAGGTGGCACACCGGGCCGCGGCGCGGCGAGACGTGCGCCTGGTAGCTGCGCAGCGCCCGCAGCACCACCCGCTGCGACGACGGCGCATCGGTGACCGGCGGCACCCGGAAGTACCCGCCGGCGGTGCGCACCAGCATGGTGAGGACCAGCCCGAGGTGGGCGATCAGGCAGGGGCTGTCGCAGCAGTCGACGACGTCGAGGCCCTCGCCCCAGTCGCGCTTGCGGCGCTCGCGGCGGCGTCGGCGGGGCAGGAACCCGACCGGGCGGTGGGGGCGGCGGCTCATGGACCGCACTCTTCCGCGGGGGAGGGCCGCGAAACCAGCAGGTTTGGCGTCGGGTGGATCAATGGACCCATGCGCTACCTCCGACTCGGTGCCACCGGCCTGCAGGTCTCCGCCGTCACCCTGGGCTGCATGAGCTGGGGCGACCCCGCCCGCGGCGGCCACCCCTGGGTGATGAGCGAGGACGACGCCGCCCCGCTGGTGCGCGCGGCCGTCGAGGCCGGCGTCACGCTGTTCGACACCGCCAACGTGTACTCCGGCGGCTCCTCGGAGGAGATCACCGGCCGGTTGCTGGCCCGCTACGCCCGCCGCGAGGAGGTGCTGATCGCCACCAAGGTGCACGGTCGGATGCACCCCGGACCGCTCGGCGCGGGGCTCTCGCGGGCCGCGATCCTGCACCAGGTGGACGCGAGCCTGCGCCGCCTCGGCGTCGACCACATCGACCTCTACCAGATCCACCGCTGGGACCCCGCCACCCCGATCGAGGAGACGATGGAGGCGCTGCACGACGTCGTGCGGGCCGGGAAGGTGCGCTACCTCGGGGCGTCGTCGATGTGGGCGTGGCAGTTCGCGAAGGCCCAGCACGTCGCCGAGCGGCACGGCTGGACGCCGTTCGTGTCGATGCAGAACCACTACAACCTGCTCTACCGCGAGGAGGAGCGGGAGATGAACCCGCTGTGCCGCGACCAGGGGGTCGGGCTGCTGCCGTGGTCGCCGCTGGCCCGCGGTCGCCTCACCCGCGACTGGGACACCAGCACCGCCCGCAGCGAGACCGACGCCTTCGGCGCCACGCTGTACCGGCCCGAGGACGCCGACATCGTGGCCGACGTCGCCGCCGTCGCCGAGCGACGCGGGGTCTCGCGCGCGCAGGTGGCGCTGGCCTGGGTGATGGCCCAGCCCGGGGTGACCTCCCCGATCGTCGGCGTCACCCGTCCCGAGCACCTCACCGACGCCCTCGCCGCCGTCGACCTGACCCTCACCCCCGACGAGCTGGACGTCCTCGGCTCCGGCTACCGGCCCCACGCCGTCGCCGGCCACGTCTGACCCTCACGCCCGCTCAGGGTCACCGAGGGACGTCGTCACAAGCAAACGGCAGGCGAACTCGGCCGGATCGCATGCCGTTTGCTTGTGACGACGGGAGACGGCGACCACAGGACCGTCAGGAGGGGCGTCAAGAGGGGGCCAGGGGGCGTCAAGGAAGCGTCAAGGGGGCCGTGAGGGCGGCGTCCGGGGGGCTGCGATGAGGGGGTGACCGATGTCCTCTACGTGCTGATCACGCTGGTGGCGTTCGCGCTGCTCGCGCTCCTGGTCGGCGTCCTCGACCGGTGAGCGCCACCGGCCCGGCGATCGCCCAGATCCTCGCCCTCGTCCTGCTCGTCGCCCTGGTCGTGCCCTTCGTGGGCCGGCTGCTGGCGCACCTGTACACCCCGCCCCGCCACCTCGCCCTCGAGCGGGTGACCTACCGGGTGCTGAAGGTCGACCCCGACGCCGACCAGCACTGGCGCACCTACGCCCTCTCGGTGCTCGGGTTCAGCCTGGTCGGCATCCTGGCGCTCTACGCGTTCGGCCGGCTGCAGCAGCACCTGCCGCTCTCCCTCGGGTTCGGCGCCCTGCCGGCCGACGGGTCGTGGAACACCGCCGTCTCGTTCGTGACCAACACCAACTGGCAGTGGTACTCCGGCGAGGCCGCCCTGGGCCACCTGATCCAGATGTCGGGGCTGACGGTGCAGAACTTCCTGTCCGCGGCCGTCGGCATGGCGGTGGCGGCGGCGTTCGCCCGCGGCCTGGCCCGGCGCGACGGCGAGGCCGGACAGGGGTGCGTCGGCAACTTCTGGGCCGACGTCGTGCGCACGGTGTACCGGGTGCTGCTGCCCACCGCGGTGGTGGCCGCGGTGCTGCTGGTGGCCTGGGGCGCGGTGCAGAACCTCGAGCCCGCCCGGCTCCTCGACACCCTCACCGGCGGCTCCCAGCACCTCACCGGCGGCCCGGTGGCCTCGCAGGAGGCGATCAAGGAGCTCGGCACCAACGGCGGCGGGTTCTACAACGTCAACTCCGCGCACCCCTTCGAGAACCCCACGCCGCTGTCGAACCTGCTCGAGCTCTGGCTCATCCTCGTGCTGCCGTTCTCGATGGCCTGGGCCTTCGGGATCATCGTCGGCGACCGGCGCCAGGGCGCGGCGATCGCTGCGGTCATGGCGATCCTGCTGCTCGGCTCGATCGCCCTGCTGACCTGGGCCGAGATGGCCGGCCCCGGCACGGCGCCCACGCTGGCCGGCGGCGCGATGGAGGGCAAGGAGCAGCGGTTCGGCACCGCCGCCTCGGCACTGTTCGCCGCCGTCACGACCGGCACGTCCACCGGCGCGGTGAACGCGATGCACGACTCCCTCACCGCCCCCGGCGGCGGCATCGCGATGTTCAACATGATGCTGGGCGAGATCGCGCCGGGCGGGGTCGGCTCCGGTCTGTACGGGATGCTGATGCTCGCCGTCGTGACCGTCTTCCTCAGCGGCCTGATGGTGGGCCGCACCCCGGAGTACCTCGGCAAGAAGATCGGGCAGCGCGAGATCGTGCTGGTGGCCGGCTACGTGCTGCTCACCCCGACCCTGGTGCTGGTCGGCGGCGCGCTGGCCCTCAGCGTGCCCGCCGGGCTGGCCGGGCTCCAGGAGGACGGGCCCCACGGGCTGAGCGAGGCCGTGTACGCCGTGACCTCCGCGGCCAACAACAACGGTTCCGGCTTCGGCGGGCTCACCTCCGACACCCCGTTCTGGAACACCCTGCTCGGCACGCTCATGCTGCTCGGCCGGTTCGTGCCGATCCTGCTGGTGCTCGCCCTGGCCGGCCGCTTCGCCGCGACGCCGCCCGCGCCCCCGAGCGCCGGCACGCTGCCCACCCACAAGCCCCTGTTCGTCGTCCTGCTCACCGGGGTCGCCCTGGTGGTCGTGGGACTCACCTACGTGCCGGTCCTCGCACTCGGCCCGATCGCGGAGTCACTGTCATGAGCGACGTCGTCACGCCCACCCCCGATGCCACCCCCGATGTCACCCCCGGGGCCGGCCCCGACGCCGGCGGCAGCAGCGGCGTCCTCAGCGCGGCCCAGCTGCTCGAGGCCCTGCCCGGGGCGTTCCGCAAGCTCGACCCCCGGGCCCTGCTCGCCACCCCCGTGATGCTGGTGGTCGAGGTCGGCGCGGTGGCCACCACCGTGCTCGCCGCCCTGGACCCCAGCACGCTGGGCTGGTCGGTCACGGTCTGGCTCTGGCTCACCGTGCTGTTCGGCACCCTGGCCGAGTCGGTGGCCGAGGGTCGCGGCCGTGCCCAGGCCGCCAGCCTGCGCGCCCTGCAGACCGAGACCACCGCCCGCCGGCTGCGCGGCACCGACCCGGGCGCACCCGCTCCGGAGCTGGAGGAGGTGCCCAGCACGGAGCTGCGGGTGGGCGACCTGGTGGTGGTCGAGGCCGGCGAGCGGATCCCCGGGGACGGCGACGTCGTGGACGGCGTCGCGTCGGTGGACGAGTCGGCCGTGACCGGTGAGTCCGCCCCCGTGATCCGCGAGTCCGGCGGCGACCGCTGCGCGGTGACCGGCGGCACGACCGTGCTGAGCGACCGGATCGTCGTGCGCATCACCGCCGCACCCGGCCACTCCTTCGTGGACCGGATGATCTCGCTGGTCGAGGGCTCCGAGCGTCAGCGCACCCCCAACGAGATCGCGCTCAACGTGCTGCTCTCGGCGCTCACCGTGGTGTTCGTCGTCGTGGTCGGCACGCTGTACTTCTTCGCCGACTACAGCGACACCGAGCAGCCGGTGCTCGTGCTGATCGCGCTGCTCGTGTGCCTGATCCCCACCACCATCGGCGCCCTGCTCTCGGCCATCGGGATCGCCGGCATGGACCGGCTCGTGCGGCGCAACGTGCTGGCGATGTCCGGACGCGCCGTGGAGGCCGCCGGCGACGTCGACGTGCTGCTGCTCGACAAGACCGGCACGATCACCTACGGCAACCGTCGCGCCAGCGCGCTGCTGCCCGTGCCCGGGGTGGACCCGGCCGACCTGGCCGAGGCCGCGCTGCTGTCCTCCCTGGCCGACCAGACGCCCGAGGGCCGCTCGATCGTCGAGCTGGTGCTGAGCGACGCCGCGCGCACCCGACCCGACCTGCCCGCCGGCACCGAGCTCGTGGAGTTCTCCGCCACCACCCGCATGAGCGGCGTCGACCTCCCCGCCACCGCGACCGGACCCGCCCGGCTCGTGCGCAAGGGCGCCGGCTCGGCCGTGATCGCCTGGGTGGCCGGTGGCACCGGCGGGGACGACCCGGCCGCCGCGGCGATCGAGGCCCACGTGGCCGCGGTGTCGAGCACCGGCGGCACCCCCCTGGTGGTGGCCGAGCGGATCGGCGACGCCCCGGCCCGGCTGCTCGGGGTCATCCACCTCAAGGACGTCGTGAAGGACGGCATCCGCGAGCGGTTCGACCAGCTGCGGGCGATGGGCATCCGCACGGTGATGATCACCGGCGACAACGCCGTCACCGCCGCCGCGATCGCGGCCGAGGCCGGGGTCGACGACGTGCTGGCCGAGGCCACGCCGGAGGACAAGCTGGCCCTGATCCGCCGCGAGCAGGAGGGCGGTCGGCTGGTCGCCATGTGCGGCGACGGCACCAACGACGCCCCCGCGCTGGCGCAGGCCGACGTCGGGGTGGCGATGAACACCGGCACCAGCGCGGCCAAGGAGGCCGGCAACATGGTGGACCTCGACTCCGACCCCACCAAGCTGCTGGAGGTCGTGGAGATCGGCAAGCAGCTGCTCATCACCCGCGGCGCGCTCACGACGTTCTCGGTGGCCAACGACGTCGCCAAGTACTTCGCGATCCTGCCGGCGATGTTCGTGGTGGCCTTCCCGCAGCTGGACGTCCTCAACATCATGCAGCTCTCGAGCCCCGCGTCGGCGATCCTCTCGGCGGTGGTGTTCAACGCCCTGGTGATCATCGCGCTGATCCCGCTGGCGCTGCGCGGGGTGCGCTACCGGCCCGCCGGGGCGGAGGCGCTGCTGCGCCGCAACCTGCTGATCTACGGCGTCGGCGGCCTCATCGCCCCGTTCGTGGGGATCAAGCTGCTCGACCTGCTGCTCTCGCCGCTGCCCGGGCTCTGAGCCGCCCGCCCCGACCCGCACCCGCACCGACCCGATCCGAGGAACCCGATGTCCGATCTGTACGCCCTGCTCCGGCACTCCCTGGCCGGCCTGCGGCTGCTCGTGGCGATGACCGTCGTCACCGGCCTCGCCTACCCCCTGCTCGTGACGGGTGTGGCCCAGGTGGCCTTCCCCTGGCAGGCGCGCGGCTCGCTGCTCACCGCCGAGGGCACCCGCACCACCTCGGTCTCCGAGGCCGTCGGGTCGTCGCTGATCGGCCAGGTGAACGACGACCCCCGGCTGTTCCACCCCCGGCCCTCGGCCGCCGGCGAGGGCTACGACACCCTGGCCACCTACGGCTCCAACCTCGGCCCGGAGAGCCCCGACCTGATCGCGGCCGTCCGGGAGCGGCGCGCCGAGGTGGCAGCCCGGGAGGACGTCGACCCGGCCACCGTGCCGCCCGACGCGCTGACGGCCTCGGGCTCGGGCCTGGACCCCGACATCTCCCCCGCCTACGCCGCGCTGCAGGTGCCGCGCGTGGCGCGCGAGAACGGGCTGAGCGAGGACGTCGTGCGCGCGCTGGTGGCCGACGCCACCCGGGACCGCACCCTCGGGTTCCTGGGCGAGCCGCGGGTGAACGTGCTGGAACTCAACCTTTCCGTGACCGCCGCCCGCGCGGACGACGCGCCATAGTGGATCCCGTGGACGGTGCGCAGGCCCAGGACCCGGGGACCCCGGTCGACGCCACCCGCCGCGGCCGGCTCACGGTCTACCTCGGCGCCGCCCCGGGGGTCGGCAAGACCTACGCGATGCTCGGGGAGGCCCAGCGCCGCCTCGCGCGCGGCACCGACGTCGTCGTCGGGGTGGTCGAGACCCACGAGCGGCCCCACACCACCTCGATGTTGGACGGCCTGGAGGTGATCCCGCGCCGGGTCGTGGAGCACCGCGGCGCGAGGTTCAGCGAGATGGACACCGAGGCGATCCTCGCCCGGCGCCCCGCGGTGGTGCTGGTCGACGAGCTCGCCCACACCAACGTGCCGGGCAGCCGCCACGAGAAGCGGGTCGGCGACGTCGAGCAGCTGCGCGCGGCCGGCATCGACGTCGTCACGACGGTGAACATCCAGCACCTGGAGTCGCTCAACGACGAGGTGGAGCGCATCACCGGGGTGCGGCAGCGCGAGACCGTGCCCGACGAGGTCGTGCGCACCGCCGACCAGATCCAGCTGGTCGACATGTCGCCCGAGGCGCTGCGCCGCCGGATGGCCCACGGCAACGTCTACCCCGCCGACCGCATCGACGCCTCCCTCACCTCCTTCTTCCGCCTCGGCAACCTCACCGCCCTGCGCGAGCTCGCCCTGCTGTGGCTGGCCGACCGGGTGGACGACGCCTTGGGCGACTACCGCCGCGCCCACCGCATCGAGCACCCCTGGCCCACCCGCGAGCGGATCGTGGTGGCGGTGACCGGCGGCGCGGAGTCCGAGACCCTGCTGCGACGCGGCGCGCGGCTCGCCCAGCGCGCGGCCGGCTCGGAGCTGCTGGCGGTGCACGTCATCGCCCAGGACGGGCTCACCCGCCCCGACGACACCCGGATCGCCCGGGCCCAGCAGCTCGTGGCCAGCCTCGGAGGCACCTTCCACTCCGTGGTGGGCGACGACGTCGCGGCCGCGGTGGTGGACTTCGCGACCGGCAGCAACGCCACCATGATCGTGGTCGGCGTCTCGCGGCACTCGCGGCTGCGACGCCTGTTCACCGGCACGACCGGCGATCGGATCGCGGCCCTGGCCGGGGCCATCGACGTGCACCTGGTGACCCACGACGAGATCGGCGGGGCCGCCCGGCGCGCCCCGCGGCTGTCTCCGCTGAGCCGGGAGCGCCAGGTGGCGGCGTGGCTGGTCACCGTGCTGCTGCCGCCGCTGCTGCTCACGTTCCTGCGCGCCTTCGAGGACACCGACCAGCTGCCGCTGGCCGAGATGCTGTTCCTCGCCGGCACCGTGCTCGTGGCGCTGATCGGCGGCCTGCTGCCCGCGATCGCCACGGCCGTGGTCAGCTTCGTGCTGCTCAACTACTTCTTCACCCCGCCGACCGGGGTGCTCACCGTCGGCGAGCCGGCCAACCTGATCGCGCTGCTGGTCTACCTCGCGGTGGCCACGGGCGTGGCGACCGTCGTCGACCGGGCCTCGCGCCGTGCCGCCGACGCCGTGCGGGCCCGCACCGAGGCCGCCACGATGTCCTCCCTGTCGCGCTCGGTGCTCACCGGCGCCGACACCGCCGAGGCGATCACCGCCCGGGTGCGGGAGGTCTTCGCCCAGCGCTCGGTCTCGCTGCTGGGCCGCGTGCCGCCCGGTGTCGGCGCCTGGCAGGTGGTGGCCAGCAGCGGCCCCGACCACGCCTGCTCCCCCGACGCCGGCGACACCCGCGTCCGCGTGGACGACGACCACGTGCTGTGCCTGCGCGGCGAGCCGCTGCGCGCCAGCGACCAGCGAGTGGTGGAGGCCTTCGCGGTGCAGACCAGCCTGGTGCTGGAGTACCGGCGGCTGCGCGAGCGCGAGCAGCGTGCGGCGGCCCTGGAGGGCGCCCAGGCCACCTCCACGGCCCTGCTGCGCGCGGTCTCGCACGACCTGCGCACCCCGCTGGCCACCATCCGCGCGGCCGTGGAGGGGCTGGTCGGCGGGGTCGAGGGGGCCGACCGCGCCGAGCTCGTCACCACGCTGGCGACCTCCACCGACGCCCTGGAGGCGCTGATCGGCAACCTGCTCGACCTCTCGCGCCTGGAGTCGGGGCTGGTCGCGCCCGTGCTGCGCGAGCGCAGCCTCGACGAGGTGCTGCCGCTCGCGGTGGCCGGCCACCCGCCGGGCACGGTCGTGCTCGACGTCGCCGAGCCGGCGCCCGTCGTCGTCACCGACGCCGGGCTGCTGGAGCGGGTGGTGGCCAACCTGGTGTCCAACGCCGTGCGCCACGCCGGCGACATCGGACTCGCGCGCGGACCGGTGCGGGTGCTGGCCCAGGTGCTGCCCGAGACCGTGGACGTGCTCGTCGTCGACCGCGGGCCCGGGGTGCCGCCCGACCGGCGCGAGGCGATGTTCGCCCCCTTCCAACGGCTCGACGACCACGGCCCGGGCGGCCTCGGGCTCGGCCTCGCGGTGGCCCGCGGGTTCGCCGAGGCCCTCGGCGGGCGGCTGGTGGCCGAGGACACCCCCGGCGGCGGCCTCACGCTCGTGCTGTCCCTGCCGCGGCACGGGCTGCCCGTGCCCGAGCAGCCCGCCGATCGGGAGGTGGCGGTGTGAAGGTCCTCGTCGTCGACGACGAGCCGGCCCTGGCCCGGGCGCTGGCCATCAACCTGCGCGCCCACGGCTGGGACGTCGTGACGGCCGCCGACGGTCGCTCGGCGCTGGAGGCGGCCGCGACCGAGCACCCCGACGTCGTCGTGCTCGACCTGGGCCTGCCCGACCTCGACGGCACCGAGGTGATCGCCGGCCTGCGCGGCTGGACCAGCGTGCCGATCGTCGTGCTCTCCGCGCGCCAGCACGGCGACGACAAGGTGGAGGCGCTCGACCTCGGCGCCGACGACTACGTGACCAAGCCGTTCGCGATGAACGAGCTGATGGCGCGGCTGCGGGCCGCGGTGCGGC
Source organism: Nocardioides sp. (assembly GCF_964228225.1). Classification (GTDB taxonomy): domain Bacteria; phylum Actinomycetota; class Actinomycetes; order Propionibacteriales; family Nocardioidaceae; genus Nocardioides. The sequence goes on along the minus strand of NZ_CAXQZB010000078.1, from coordinate 124,783 downwards.
GTGCCGCCGAGCCCGCCCCCGCGGCCGCGGTGGTGGAGGTCGGCGACCTGCGCATCGACCTGGCCCGCAAGCGGGTGGCCCGCGACGGCGTCGACGTGCGCCTGACACCCACCGAGTGGGCGTTCCTGGAGCTGCTCACCCGCCACCTGGGCCGCCTGGTCACCCGCGAGCAGCTGCTGCGCGAGGTCTGGGGACCGGCGTACCTGCACGAGGGGCACTACCTGCGCGTCTACGCGGCCCAGCTGCGCCGCAAGCTCGAGGCCGACCCCTCCCGGCCCCGCCACCTCATCACGACGCCGGGCGTCGGCTACACCCTCGAGCCCTGAGCCGCTACTCGCCGCGGGCCTGGAGGATCGCCTCGATCTCCTCGGGCGAGGGCTGCACGCAGCGCCCCGCCGCCACCGGCTTGGCGTAGCTGCGGGTGTCCTGGCGACCGTGGATGGCGGTCAGGACGACGCCGTCGCCGGCGTCGTCGAGCAGCGCCACCGACCACGACAGGTGCCCGCCCATGTCGCCGAACGCGTCGTAGCGCACCACGCCGACGTGGCGCACCGCACCGGCGTTCTCGGCCCGCAGCGCGGCCACCTCCCGGCGCAGGCCGGCCACGTCGGTGGGCAGGTCGGCGCCGTCGGCCCGGGGCCGGGGGTGGGCGGCGCGCCAGGCGACCACCAGGGCCGCGACGGCCACCACCAGCGCGAGCCCGGCGAGCACCCCCACGATCATGGGGTCACGGTAGTCGCTGGGAGGATGGCCGGATGGACCTCGCCGCGCTGTTCCTCACCTTCGGTGCGATCTTCCTGGTCGAGCTGCCCGACAAGACCTTCGTGGCCACCCTCGTGCTCGCCACGAAGTACCGCCCCCTGCTGGTGTGGATCGGCGTCGGCCTCGCCTTCACGGTGCAGACCACCGTGGCGGTCACCCTCGGCAAGGTCGTCACCGTGCTGCCCGAGGGCGTGGTGAAGGGCGCCTCGATCGCCCTGTTCCTCGCCGGCGCCGCCCTGCTGGTGCGCGAGGGCCTCAAGCACCGCCGGGCCGCGGAGGAGGACGACGGCGCCGAGTTCGGCGAGAAGGCCCGCCCCGCCGACGGCTGGCGCGCCGTGCTGGCCTCCTTCGTGGTGCTCTTCGCCGCCGAGTGGGGCGACCTCTCCCAGCTGCTCACCCTCTCGCTATCGGCGCGCTACGACGCCCCGGTGGCGGTGTTCCTCGGCGCGCTCGCGGCCCTGCTCACCGTCAGCGGCCTGGCCGTCGTGGTGGGCCGCAGCCTGCTGCGCGTCGTCCCGATCCACGTGCTGCACTTCGCGGGCGCCGGCGTCTGCGGCCTGCTGGCCGGGCTCACGGTGGTCGAGCTCGTCCGCTGAGCGACGGCGGCCCCCCGACCGCGCCGCAGATTGTCAGACAATCCGGGGTTCCCTAGGCTGCGGCCATGCCCGACGACGTCGCCGCCGCCCGCACCCCCGCCCCGCACGGCGCCGACAGCGAGGTGGGCCGGCTGCGCACGGTCATGCTGCACCGGCCGGGCAAGGAGCTGAGCCGTCTCACCCCGCGCAACAACGACCGGCTGCTCTTCGACGGCGTGCCGTGGGTGGCGCGGGCGCAGGAGGAGCACGACGCCTTCGCCCAGGCCCTGCGCGACCGTGACGTGGAGGTGCTCTACCTCACCGACCTGCTCACCCAGAGCCTGGAGGTGCCCGAGGCCCGCGCCGTCGCGATCGACACCACGCTGGACGATCCCCACCTCGGCGACACGCTCCACGACTACCTGCACCGCTTCCTCTCCGACGCCACGCCCGCCGAGCTGACCTCCTACCTCACCGCCGGCATCCGCAACGACGAGGTGCGCGGCGGCTTCGGCCTGGTCACCTCCCTGCTCGACGCCGACGCGTTCCTGGTGGACCCGCTGCCCAACCTGCTCTTCACCCGCGACTCCTCGGTGTGGGTGCGCGACCGGGTGGCCATCACCTCCCTCGCCATGCCCGCGCGTCGCCGCGAGACCCAGCTCACCGAGCTGATCTACACCCACCACCCGCGCTTCGCCGGCACCCCGCGCATCCACGGCCACCACCTCGAGCACGTCGAGGGCGGCGACGTCCTGCTGCTGGCCCCTGGCGTCATCGCCGTCGGCGTCGGGGAGCGCACCACCCCGGCCGGCGTGGAGCGCCTGGCCCGCCAGGTCTTCGACGACGACCTGGCCCACACCGTGCTCGCGGTGCCGATCGCCCAGGAGCGGGCCACGATGCACCTCGACACCATCTGCACGATGGTCGACGTCGACCAGATGATCGTCTACGAGAACGTCGCCGACTCCCTGGTGGCCCACGCCGTCACCCGCGGCGAGGAGGGCCGGCTCGCGATCGCGGCGCCCCGCCCCTTCCTGGCCGCGGCCGCCGAGGCGATGGGCATCGACGCGCTGCACCGCATCCACACCGGCCTCGACCCCGTCACCGCCGAGCGCGAGCAGTGGGACGACGGCAACAACACCCTCGCCCTCGGCCCGCGGGTCGCGGTGGCCTACGAGCGCAACGACGCCACCAACGCCCGCCTGGAGGCCGCGGGCATCGAGGTGGTCCCGATCGCCGGCTCCGAGCTGGGCTCGGGCCGCGGCGGGCCGCGCTGCATGAGCTGCCCGATCGCCCGCGACCCGCTGCCCGCCTGAGGCGGGGCGGACGACGCGCGCGATGACGTCGCCCCCGTCGTCGCACCCGTCGTCGCACCCGTCGGGGCGGCAGGCCTGGGTCGACGTCGCCCGCGGGATCGCGATCACGCTCGTCGTGGTGCACCATGCTCGGTTCTGGATGGCCGAGGTGCTGCCCGGCACGCAGGCGTGGCAGGTGCTGAGCACCGCGCTCGTGCCGCTGCGCCTGCCGCTGTTCTTCCTGATCTCGGGGATGCTCGCCGGCCCCTGGCTCACCCGGTCGTGGGACGAGCTGTGGCGCCGCAAGCTGGCCGGCTGGCTGTGGGCCTACCTGCTGTGGTCGGTGGTCGCCACCGTCGTCCTCGGCCTGCTCGTGCTGCCCGGCGTCGGCGGTCCGCTCGACCGGGCCGGCACCTGGACGACGCTGCTGTACGCACCACGCACGGCCACCTGGTACCTGCTGGCCCTGCCGCTGTTCCTGGCGCTGTGCCGGCTGCTGTGGCACGCCTCGGGCCGGCAGGGCCTGGCCTGGCTGGCTGCGGCGGCGGCGGTCCTGTGCGGAGTCGTCGCCGCCGCGCCGCTGCCGGTGGAGTTCTTCGTGTGGGACTCCGCGGGCCGGTTCCTCGTGTGCTTCGTCGTCGGGGCGCTCGCCCGCCCGGCCCTGTGGCGTCTGGGCGACCTCGCGACCCGCACCGCGGCGCTCGCCGCCGCGGCCCTGATCCTCGCCGCGGCCGCCGTCTCGACCGTGCCGCAGCTGCTGGGCGTCCCGGTGGAGGAGGTCGCACGGCTGCCCGGGCTCTTCCCCCTCACCGTCGCCCTGATGGGCACCGGCGGCCTGGCCGCGGCGGTGGCGCTCTCGCGCACCCGGCTCGCCCCGCCGCTGGCGGCCTGCGGGCGCCGCACCCTGGAGGTCTACGTGCTGCACGTCGTGGTGCTGCACGTCCTCGCGGTGACGGTCGACCGCATGGGCCTCACCGGGGCCGGCGACCTCGCCGGTCTCGTGGCGGTGCCGCTCGCCGCCGCCCTGGCACTCGCCGTGTCCCTCGCCCTGGCCCGACCCCTGGCGCGCGTGCCGTGGGCCTTCGCGCCCCCTCGCTGGTGGCGCGACCTCGCCCCCGCGAGACGCGGCGACCCCGCGCTGGACACGACCCCGGGCACCGACAAGACTGCACCCGGCGCGTGACGACGTTCACGCCCCTTCGACGAAAGGTCTCCCGATGGCTTCGTTCTTCGACTCCTTCACTCCCCGCGAGGTGGCTCGGATCAGCGCGCACGGACGCCGTGTGAAGCTGCCCGAGGGCTGGTCGCCGATCTGGGAGGACACCCCGGCGGACAAGGCCTACATCCTGCTCGAGGGCAGCGTCTCCGTGCGCCGCGACGGCAGCGAGATCGCCCAGCTCGGCCCCGGCGACATCGTCGGCGAGGCCGCGATCGTGGGCCACACCCTGCGCACCGCCTCGATCGTGGCGCTCACCCCGCTCGTCGCGATCCACTTCACCGACAGCGACCTCAAGGAGCTCCTCGAGGAGATGCCCAGCTTCCGCGAGAAGGTCACCGCCCTGGTGCAGGAGCGCGTCGGCCACTGACGCGCCGCCGATCCCCCCGCTCGGGCCGACCCCGGTGACCCCCGAGGACCCCGCCGACCCCGCCCTGGACGAGCGCGCCGCCGGCCGGGGCACGCCGGTGAGCCTCGGGGAGGCCGCCGGGGTGCTCGAGGCGCTCGTGCTCGGGGAGACGCCGAGCCTCACGCGCCTCGACGTCAACCGGCTCTCGGGGGTCCCCCAGCTCGACTCCGAGCGGCTGTGGGGCCTGCTGGGCTTCGCCCAGGTGCCCGACGACGAGGTCGCCTTCACCTCCGCCGACGTCGACGCCCTGCGGCTGGCCCGCGAGCTCGTCGCGCTCGGCATCCTCACCCCCGAGCGGCAGGACGCGCTGGTGCGCACGTGGGGTCGCAGCTTCGCGCGGCTCGCGGAGTGGCAGACCAGCCTGCTGGCCACTGTCGCGATCGAGACCGCCGCGGCCGACCCGGGCGCCTCCGCCGCGGGATACCCCGTGCTCGTCGAGGAGGTCCTGCCGCGCGTGGAGGCGCTGCAGGCCTACGTCTGGCGCCGCCACCTCGCCAGCGCCGCGGGACGGCTGCTCGAGGACGACCCCACCAGCCCCACGGTGCGCGCGGCGGTCGGGTTCGTCGACATCGTCGGCTACACCGCCCGCAGCACCTCCCTGGAGGAGACCGAGCTCGTGGAGTGGCTCGAGGGCTTCGAGGCCACCGTCACCGCGGCCGTCGTCGCGGCCGGTGGTCGGGTCATCAAGAACATCGGCGACGAGGTGCTCTTCGTCTCCGACGACGTGCACGCCGCCGCCCGGGTGCTGCTCGACCTCACCCGGCGCGCCGCCGACCCCGACGACACCTTCCCCGACGTCCGTGCGGGACTGGCCTGGGGCGAGGTGGTCGCCCGGCTGGGCGACGTCTTCGGGCCCACCGTCAACCTCGCCGCGCGGCTCACCTCCGGCGCCCGACCCCACACCGTGCTCGTGGACGCCGGCGCGAGGACGGCCCTGGAGGCCGACCCCGACCTGCGGCTGCGGCGCGTGCGCGGCTTCGCGGCCAAGGGCTACGGACACCTCGGCGCCTGGCGGCTGCGCCGGGCCGACGATCCGGACTGACCGGGCAGACCGGGCAGACCGGGCTGACCGGGCTGACCGGGCGGGGCGGGGGCGTTCCATCCTCCTCCCGCCGGTTCGGCGGGGCCCGGGTGCTCGCCTAGCCTGGGGCCATGCGCCTCCTCCGCACCCCCACGCTCCTCGCGCGCCGCAGCGCCGCCGTCGTGCTCGCCTCCTCCCTGCTGCTGAGCGGCTGCGGCGGCGACGACTCCGAGGCCGGCGACGGCGCGTCCGCCGCGGCCACGTCGGAGGGCGCCGGCCCCACCGACGACCCGGCGACGCCGGGCAGCACCGACGACGCCACGCCGGACCCGGACGCGGGTGACGACACCCCCGGCGCCACCGACGACCCGAGCGAGCCCGGTGACTCCGGCGAGGGTCCCGACCTGCCGGACCCCGAGGACGCCCCGAGCGGCCTCGACGTCGCCACCGCCAAGCCGTGCGACGTGCTCACCCTCGACGACGCGGTGGCGCTCATCGGCGACGACGCCGCGCTGCTGGGCGAGGACGACGCCGAGCGCCGGCAGTCGGATTCGGAGTCGGCCTGCGTCTACGCCCCCGAGGGCACCGCGACGGCCGACGCCGCCACCGTGCCGACCCTGGGCCTGACCCTGGTGCGCAGCGAGGGGCTGGTGAAGCTCTACACCGAGCGCGAGGGCGCCGGCCGCTACCCCGACCCGATGGACGGCAACCGCGAGGTGCGCCGCGCCGACGTCGGCGACGTCGTGGCGTGGACCACGACGGTGAAGGACGACCCCGACTACGCCGCCTTCACCTTCTCCCCCGACGGCACCAGCGTGTACGCCATCGTCTACACCGAGCCCGACGCCGGGAACGACGCCCTGCGCAACGTGCAGGCGCTCGGCGACGCCCTCGTCGCCCGCTTCTCCTGACCGGACCCGTCCCCGGGGTGCGGCCGCCCGGAGGCCGCCCCCGGCGAAGGTCTCAGCGGGGGTCTCAGCGGGGCCGGCGTGTCAGCGGATGGTGACCTGGCGGTTGGCCAACCCGTTGCGGGCGGCCCGCTCCTCGGCGGAGAGGTCGGTGCCCAGCGCCAGCGCCTCGTCGAGGGCGGCCCGGAAGGCGACGGCCGGCTCCTCGAGGGCCTCAGCGCCCGTGCCCACCGGGAGGTCCCACACGGGCACGAGCAGGCCGTGGGCGCGGAACATGCCGACCAGGCGGGCGTCGGGCACGATCCGGTCGCGGCCCGCGACGTGGAGCCGGGCGAGGGCGGCGAGCAGCTCGTCCTCGGGCTCGGGCATCACCCAGCGCAGGTGCTCCTTGGTGCCGACGTTGGTCCAGTAGCCGGCCTCGACGCCGGTGAGGCGCGCGGTGGGCGTGGCGGCGGCGTTGGCCTGCTCGAGGGCGGCGTCCAGGCCCTCGGCGTCGGGCATGTCGGCCACCCAGAAGTCGAAGCCGTCGTGCACGGTGACCTCGAGGGTGGTGTTCTCGAGCAGGTCCTGCAGGCGGGGGCCGGGGCCGGGGGCCTCGGTGAGGCCGATGAGGCCGGGCTCGGTGGCGGCGACGGCCTGCTCGAGCACCGCGCCGAGGTCGCGGGAGGGGTCGCCGTAGGCGTGCTGCACCTGCAGGCCGAGCCACACCTGGCCGCTGTCGCGCGCCATGGCCGGCACCGCCATCGGCAGCAGGGTGCACAGCTGCACCACCTTGTCGGTGCCCTTGACCTGCAGCGGGGCGGTGGCGGCCGGCACCAGCTCGCGCAGGGCGACCAGGTCGCACTCGCCCGCGAGCCCCTCGAAGGGACGCGCGACGTAGACGGCGTCGCCCGAGCCGTGGCAGGCCTTGTAGCGCTTGCCGGAGCCGCACGGGCAGGGCTGACGCGGGCCGACCTCGCCGGCGGCGACGGGCTGGGACTTCTGGCGGGAGCGCTTGGCCATGGGGGCAACCTACCGACCCGCCCGGGCGCCCGCGCCATCAGCGTCCCAGCGTCTCCAGCACCCAGCCCGGTCGGTCGGTGATCACGGCGGCCACCCCGAGGCGCCGGCACAGCTGCAGGTCCTCCTCGGTGTTGACCGTCCACACGTGCACGTCGTGGCCCGAGCGCTGCATCCGGGTGGCGAGCGCGGGGTTCTCGCGCAGCAGGGCGATCCCCGGGCCCATCACCCAGTCCGACCCCACCACGCGGCGCAGCATCGGCCACAGCTGGGCGCGCTCGAGCAGCTGCACCAGGCGCACCTCCGGCGCGAGCCGCTCCACCCGCTGCAGCGCGGTGTAGGAGAAGCTCATCACCCGCACCGGCGCGCCGGCGCGGTCCCAGCCGAAGTCGCCGAGCATCTCCACCAGCCGGCGCTCCACCAGTCCGCCGAAGCGGGTGGGGTGCTTGGTCTCGATCGCCACCTCCACCCGTCGGCCCGCGTCGGCCACGGTCTCGAGCAGCCGCCGCAGGGTGAGCACGCCGTCGAGGTCGTCGTCGCGCTCGGGGGCCTCGTCGTCGAGGTCGGCCCACGGGTTCTTCCAGGCCGCGAAGTCGAGCTCGTGCAGCTCGGCGAGGTCCATCGTCGACACCACACCCCGGCTGCTGGCCGTGCGGCGCAGGTCGCGGTCGTGCACGCACACCAGGTGGCCGTCGGCCGTGAGCCGCACGTCGCACTCCAGCGCGTCGGCCCCGGCCTCGATCGCGGCGAGGTAGGCGCCGAGGGTGTGCTCGGCGTTGTCATGACTGGCCCCGCGGTGGGCGACCACCTGCGGCGCCGGGGCGCCCGGCCGGTCGGGGACGGCGGCCGGCTCCGGGGGCGGGGCGGTCATGGGAGCACGATGCCACGCCGCGCGCGGCGTCGTCACGCCCGCGGATCGGGGCTCGCAGCCCCGATCGGTCCGGGCTCAGGCGTGGTCGCGCAGGTAGCGGCCGAAGTGGGGCACGGTGAAGGCGACGCGCCCCCGCTCGGTGGCGTAGACCAGCCCCTTCTTGAGCAGGGCGTCGCGGGCCGGGGAGAGCGCCTGCGGGGTGCGGCCCAGGGCGGCGGCGACGTCGGCGGTGGCCACCGCGGCCACGGGGTCCGGGGCGCCCGACCCAGCACCCGACACTCCACCCGACAGGGCCGCGGCCTGCACGTCGGCCATCGCGCGCAGGTAGTCGCGCTCGCCCGGGGTGGCGCGCTCGAAGCGGCTGCCGAAGAACCCCACGGCCAGCTCGGCCTCGGCCTCGGGCGCGGCCACGGCGACGTCCTCGGCCGTGATCGGGGTGCCGGGCGCGAGGTCCCACACCGCCTTGCCGTAGGCCTGGATGAAGTAGGGGTAGCCGCCGGTCACGGCGTAGAGGTCGCTCAGCGCCTGCGCGGTGTACTCGGCGCGCTCCTCGGCGGCGGGCGCCGTGAGCGCGCGGTCGGCCTCCTCGCGGGAGAGCCGGTCGATGCGGTGGTAGGAGAACAGCCGCTCGGAGTAGGACTTGCTGGCCGAGAGCACCGCCGGGAGGTGCGGCAGGCCGGCGCCGACCACGATCACCGGCAGGCCCGACTGGCTGATCTCGTGGCAGGCCGCGCACAGCGCGGAGACGTCGTCGGGAGCGAGGTCCTGCATCTCGTCGATGAACACCGCCAGCCCGCGCCCCGCCTCGGCCGCGAGCCCTCCGAGGTCGGTGAGCAGCTCGACCAGGTCGATCTCGATGTCGCCGGAGTCGGCGCGGCCCCGCACCGCCGGCGCGGTGATGCCCGGGCTCCACCGCTCGCGCAGCTTGGCCTCGGTCCCGGCGGCGCGCTCGGCGAAGGAGCGCAGCACGCCCAGGCCGTGCTCCACCTGGTCGGCGCGGCCGTGGCCGAGCTCGCGCACCGCCTGGTGCAGCGCCGAGGACAGCGGACGACGCAGCGGCAGGTCGGGGCGCGCCTCGAGCTTGCCGGTGCCCCAGCCCGCCCGCACCGCCTGGCCGCGCAGGGCGTTGAGCAGCACCGTCTTGCCGACCCCGCGCAGGCCGGTGAGCACCAGCGAGCGCTCCGGACGACCCCGCGCCACCCGTTCCAGCACGACGTCGAAGGCGCGCAGCTGGTCGTCGCGCCCGGCCAGCTCGGGCGGGCGCTGGCCGGCGCCGGGGGCGTAGGGGTTGCGCACGGGATCCACGATCGGACCGTATCGGCCTCTCTAGGCGATTCCCTAGATTCTGCGCCCGACGCGCCCGGGCCGGTCGCACTAGGCTGCTCGACATGCCCGAGCTGCCCGAGGTGGAGGCGCTGGCCCAGGATCTGCGGGGCCGGCTCGACGGCCGCGCGATCGTCGCGGTGCACCTCGCCGCGTTCAGCGCGCTCAAGACCTTCGACCCGCCCGTCAGCGCCCTGCAGGGCACGCTGGTCGACGACGTCACCCGCCACGGCAAGTTCCTCGACGTCCATGCCTCGGGGCTGCACCTGGTGTTCCACCTCGCCCGTGCCGGCTGGGTGCGCTGGAAGGACGCCGTGCCCGCGCTGCCCCCGCGCCCCAGCCAGAAGTCGCCGCTGGCGGTGCGGATCGTGCTCGACGACGACACCGGCCTCGACGTCACCGAGGCCGGCACCAAGAAGAGCCTGGCGATGTACCTCGTGCGCGACCCCCAGGACGTGCCGGGCATCGCGAGCCTGGGCCCCGACCCGCTCGGCGAGGACTTCACCCCCGCCGTGCTGGATGCGATCCTCGACCGCGAGGGCCGCAAGCAGATCAAGGGCGTGCTGCGCCACCAGGGCACCATCGCGGGCATCGGCAACGCCTACTCCGACGAGATCCTCCACGCCGCCCGGATGTCGCCCTACGCCCCCGCCTCCGGCCTGTCGCCCGACGCCCGCGCGGTGCTCTACGACGCCATCCGCACCACCCTCGGCGACGCCGTCGACCGCTCCCGCGGTCTGGCGGCCAGCGAGCTGAAGGGCGAGAAGAAGTCGAACCTCGCCGTGCACGGCCGCACGGGGCAACCGTGCCCGGTGTGCGGCGACGTCGTGCGCGAGGTCTCCTTCGCCGACTCCAGCCTGCAGTACTGCCCCACCTGCCAGACCGGCGGCAAGCCCCTCGCCGACCGCCGGATGAGCCGCCTGCTCAAGTAGCCCTTCCGGGTGCCGGGACCCCCGGATACCCTGGTCGGACCATGTCCGCGACGTCGAGCGGGCCCGCCGCCGGGCCGCACCAGCGCCGGTGGCGCGCCGGTGTGCTGCTGCTCGTCGCGGCCCTCGCGATCGGCCTGGCCGCCCACCTGTGGCGCACCTGCTGCCCGGAGGACGCCGCCGCCCCGACCGGGGCCACGACGTCGATGACGTCGATGACGGCGGCCGGTCATCACGCCGCGGCGTCCGCCGAGGAGGGAACGACGACGCGATCGGCAGCGTCCGCCGGGTCCGGTGAGGCGCACGGTCACGGCGGGCTCGCGCTGCTGTGCGGCGCACTGCTCGCGGTGGCGGCCCTCGGGGTCGCCGTCCTGCTGCTGCGCGCCCGCGCCGAGCGGTGGTGGCTGCGGCTGCCCCGCGCCGGTGCGGTGCTGCGCCGTCCCCCCGGGGCCTGCCTGCGTCGGCCCCCGCCCGGGATCCCCCTGGTGATGCGCTGCTGAGGAGGGCCCGCGACGCCGCCGCGCGTCACCGCCCCCTCATCCGCACCACACCACGGAGACCCACATGACCCGCACGACCCCGTTCCGCCTGCCCGCACGCCGTCTCGGCACCGCGCTCGTCCTCACCGCCGCCCTCGCCCTCGGCGCCACCGGCTGCGGCGACGCCGAGCCCGCCGGCTCGTCGGCGACCTCCACCACCGAGCACTCGGCGCAGGACGTCGCGTTCGCGACGCAGATGATCCCCCACCACGCCCAGGCCCTGTCGCTGGTGGACCTCACCCTCGACCGCGACCTCACGCCGGCGGTGGCGACCCTGGCCGAGCAGATCCGCACGGCCCAGGCCCCCGAGATCGAGCAGATGGTCGACTGGCTGCAGGCCTGGGGCGAGCCGATCCCGGCGACGATGCGCGACCACGTGAACGCCGGCGACCACGCAGGCCACTCGATGGACGGCATGTCGGGGATGGACGGCATGGAGGGCATGGAGGGCATGGACTCCTCGATGCCCGGCATGCTCAGCGGCGAGGAGCTCGACGCCCTGGCGGCCGCGGGCACCGACTTCGAGCAGCGCTGGCTGGAGGCGATGATCGCCCACCACCGGGGCGCGATCGAGATGGCGCAGACCGAGGTCGAGGACGGCACCTACGCCCCTGCGGTCGACCTGGCGCGGCAGATCATCGAGGGCCAGCAGGCCGAGATCGCCACCATGGAGGACCTGCTCGCCCAGGAGTGAGCGCAGGAGTGAGCGCAGGGCGAGCGCACGGGACACGTGCCCGGGTACCCGGGAAGGGTGGGGTGGCGTGGGAGGCTGGAGAGCGTGAGCATCTCCAGCATCACCGTGTCCGACGTCCCCGACGACCTCCCCGACGGCACCGTCCTGCTCGACGTGCGTGAGGTCGTGGAGTGGCAGGCGGGTCACGCGCCGAACGCCGTGCACCTGCCCCTCTCGACCCTGCCCGTGCGCATCGGCGACGTGCCCGCGGGGCGGCTGCTGGTGATCTGCAAGGCCGGCGGCCGCTCCGCCCAGGCGGTGCAGTACCTCACCCAGCACGGCCACGACGCCGTCAACGTCGACGGCGGCATGCTCGACTGGGAGGCCGCCGGACGGCCGATGGTGAGCGAGGACGGCCAGGACCCGCAGGTCATCTGAGGGCTGCCACCGCGTCGGCGGCGACGCCGCCGGCCGACCTCAGCTGAAGCAGGTGCCGGCGCCGTAGTCGCGTACGGCGGCGAGGTCGCCGCCGTCGGAGACGGCCAGCCCGAGCGCGGCGGTGACGTCGCCGAGCGGGGCGGCGGCGCCGTCGCGGGCCTGCTCCTCGGTGAGCACCGAGAGCGCGGCGACATAGCGCACGAACCCCTCGCGGGCGCTGCGCGGGATGTCGCCGGGCGTGCCGATGCGCGCCAGCTCGCGCGCGGCGGCGCGGACCTCCTCGACCCGGCCGCCGTCGACGTCGTCGGGCTGCAGCCCGACCATCACCCGCCACTGCGCGCAGAACGGGCCCGGGGCGGCGTCGGTGGGGGCAGCGGTGGCGTCGACCGGGGTGGCCGAGGTGGTGGTGCAGCCGGCCACCAGCAGGGCCGCGGCCGCCACGGCGGGCAGACCAGGCAAACCGGGCAACCCAGGCAACACGCGTCGTCGCCGCTCGCCCGTCCGCCTCACCCGCACGGCGACCAGTGAATCAGGTGCAGGCCCTACGGCGCGCCCGGGGCCAGCCCCGTGGGCAGCGCGACCGCGAGCACGTCGGGCAGGCGGGCCAGGTACTCCTCCCGCGGCCATTCCACGACGCCGAGGCTCGCCAGGTGGGGGCTGTTCCACTGCACGTCGATGAGCCGGCCCTCGGCGGCCCCCGCCGCGCCGCCGAGCACGTCGACGAGCCCGACCAGGGCGACCTTGGAGGCGTCGCGGGCGCGGTGGAACATCGACTCCCCCGCGAACAGCCCGCCGAGTGCCAGGCCGTACAGACCGCCCTCGAGCCGGCCGTCGCGCCAGGCCTCCACCGAGTGCGCCCAGCCGAGCTCGTGCAGACGCAGGTAGGCCCGACGGATGCGGTCGTCGATCCAGCCGTGCGGCCGCGTCGGGTCGGCACAGGCGTCGATCACGGCGTCGAAGGCGGTGTCGACCCGCACCTCGAAGTCGCGGCACGCGCGGCGCAGCGACCGCGAGACCCGCAGGCCGTCCAACGGCAGCACCCCCCGACGCTCCGGGCTCCACCAGCCGATCGGCGAGTGCCGGGCCCCGGGGTCGCCCACGGGCATCGGGAAGAGGCCGCGGCGATAGGCCTCCAGCACGCTCGCGGGCTCCAGATCGGCTCCGAGCGCGACCAGGTCGTCCTCCACCCCGGCCAGCGCGTCGGCGTCGGGGAACACCCACGCCGTCGGGGGCGGATCGACCGGCGGCCAGCGCATGGGGTGAACCTAGAGGACCCGATTCCCGGCCCTTTCGTAGGGTGGAGGCATGGGTGTGGCTCGCAACGTCGGCAAGCAGGCAGCGCGTCAGTTGGCGCCCCGGATCACCGAGGTGGCCCCCGGGCTCACCACTGGCTTCGTCCGGCAGGCGCTCACCCGCGCCATCGACGGTGTGGGCCCGCTGCCCGGCGCGGCCGCGGCGGCGGACAAGCAGCTGGCCGAACAGCAGGGCGACGTCGACCGCGCGGTGCGCGAGGTCGTGGAGAACCACGTCAGCTACGCCGGCATGCAGGGCCTGCTCACCAACCTCGGCGGCCTGGTCACGATGACCGTCACCGTGCCCGCCAACATCACCGGCCTCACCCTGCTGCAGTGCCGGATGGTGGCCGGCATCGCCCACCTGCGCGGTTACGACCTCGCCGACCCGCGCGTGCGCAACGCCATCCTGGTCACGATCCTGGGTGAGGACCGCATCAACGAGGCGCTGAAGAAGAAGCAGATCCCCGCCCCGCCGATGGCGCTGGCCACGGCCCCCGCCCACCTGCCGGCGCTGGACGCCACGATCGCCACGGCCGTGGCGGGCGAGCTGATCGGTCGGGTCGCCGGACGCCGGGTCGCCACCACCGTGGGCCGCCGCGTGCCGCTCCTGGGCGGCGTCGTGGGCCTGAGCGCCGACGCCTGGGCCACCTGGCGCATCGGGCGCTACGCCAAGCGGGAGTGGCTGCCCCGCCCCCGCTGAACCACACTGAGCCGCCGGGGCACGGCGGCTCAGTCCTGGCGGCTCAGTCCTGGCGCCGCTCGCGCCAGCGCTCGCGCACCTTCCTCGTGACGCCGTCGTCGGGATCGGGGCGGCGCGCGGCCTCCGAGGTCATCAGGGCCAGGGCGTCCAGGGCGACGGCCAGCTGGGCCTTGGCGCCGATGCGGTCCGGGTCGACGTAGTCCTGCCGGGGCACCGGCGGGGCCGGGTGCAGCTCGGCGAGGTCGCCGACGACGTCGACCCCGCTGCCCTCGAGCCACTCGATCCAGCGCTCGGCCTGGGCGACGGCCCAGGGGTGCATGCGGGGCGGCATCCGCAGCCGGGTGCCGTCGCGGTTGACGAGGTAGCCCTCGGCCAGCAGGTCGCGCACGAGCGCGTCGTGCTCGGAGTGGCGGCTGGTGCGGGCCAGCCGCTGGTTGAGCTTGCGCAGCACCGCGGTCTCGGCCACGCCGAGGGAGCGGTTGAGGCGCTCGCTCTCCTTCGGCGCCCACGCCGGGTCGATGCCGACGACGGCGGCGAACCGCTCCCACAGCGCGTCGCTGCGACCGTGGGGCACGGTGATGACGTGCACGTGCGCCGGCGGGAGCCCCTCGCCCCAGGCGGCGAGCACCGCGGGGAGGTCGAACGCGCGGGCGAACCACGGGGTGCCGCGCTGCAGCCGGCGGCGGTAGCGCTTGTAGGTCCACGACCGGCCCTGCTTGATGCTCTCCTGCCAGGCGGCGGGCAGCTGCCGGCCCTGGTCGCGGGCGGTGTAGACGATGTGCAGCTCGGCGCCGGCGAGGTCCTGCTTGGCGCGCGCGATCTGGTGGGGCTCGGCGGGCGCGAGGATCTCGTGACTGATCACGACCGTGCCGTCCAGGCGCCGTACCCGCTTCATCAGCGCGTCCCAGGCACCGTCGGCGTGGCCGGGCGGGCCGCCCCAGTCCTGGTCGAGCAGGTCGAGCGCGGCACGGAAGTGACTCAGGCCGGGGCTGGTGACGGCGTTGCGGGCGGGGACGTGCACCCCGTGGGCGGACAACGCCTTCGCGTTGAGCGCGAGCCGGTCCTGGAGGTAGGTGGTGCCGGTCTTGGGGGCGCCGATGTGGAGGAAGACCCGGCGACTCACCCTTGGATCGTAGTGGTGGTCGCCTGCGGGGCCAGGGCGCGGGCGGCCGCCGAGGGACTGGGGCGGCCGAGGTGGTCGGCGAGCCAGGCGCTGGTGGCGGCCACCGCGGCGAGGTCGACGCCGTGCTCGACCCCGAGCCCGTCGAGGAACCACAGCAGGTCCTCGGTGGCGAGGTTGCCGGTGGCGCTGCGCGCGTAGGGGCAGCCGCCGAGGCCGCCCGCGGAGGCGTCGAAGGTCCGCACGCCGGCCCGCAGCCCGGCCTGCACGTTGGACAGCGCCTGGCCGTAGGTGTCGTGGAAGTGCAGCGCGAGCCGGTCGACGCCCACGCCGGCGTCGTCGAAGGCGGCCACGAGCGCCTCGACGTGCCCGGCGGTGCCGACGCCGATCGTGTCGCCGAGGCTCAGCTGCTCCGCGCCCTGCTCGAGCAGCCGGACGCCGGCGGCGACGACGCGCTCGAGGGCGACCGGGCCCTCCCAGGGGTCGCCGAAGCACATCGAGAGGTACCCGCGCACCCGCACGCCCGCGGCCAGCGCCCGCTCGACCACGGGGGCGAACATCGCGAACTGCTCGTCATAGCCGCAGTTGAGGTTGCGCCGGGCGAAGGTCTCGGTGGCCGAGCCGAACACCGCGACGTGGCGCTGCCCCAGCTCCAGCGCGCGGTCGAGCCCGCGCTCGTTGGGCACCAGCACCGGCAGGTCGCGGGCGCGGTCACCGAGGGAGTCGGCGAGGGAGGTCATCAGGTCGGCGGCGTCGGCCAGCTGCGGCACCCAGCGCGGGTGCACGAAGCTGGTGGCCTCCACGACCGGGAGGCCGGCGTCGAGCAGGCGGGTGATCAGCTCGGCCTTCACCGCCAGCGGCACGACACCCGACTCGTTCTGCAGCCCGTCGCGGGCGCCCACCTCGTAGACGGTGACGCGCGTCGTCGGGGCCGGCAGGCCGGGCAGGGGCACGCGCATCGGCAGGCCGGTCGGGCCGGTCACGCCGGCTCCACCGTGAACAGCGGGGCGCCCAGCGCCACCTGACGGCCCGCGACCGCCTCGACCCCGGTGACGGTGCCGTCGAAGGGTGCGGTGATCGCCAGCTCCATCTTCATCGCCTCCACCACGCCCAGCACGTCGCCGGCGGCGACGCTCGCTCCCACCCCCACCCGGACGTCGAGCACGGTGCCGGGCATCGGCGAGGTGAGCGTGCCGTCGCCCGCGCTCGTGCCCGTCCACGCGGTCTCGCGGGGCGCGAACACGTGGCGCTGACCGGCCACGACGACCTCGGTGGTGCGGGCGCCGCGCCGCACGAAGCCGACGCGGGGCGCGGTCGCCCAGGGGTCGTTCTCCAGCCGCAGCAGTCCGTCGTCGAGATCGCGGCCGTACCAGTGCCCGGTGGTCGCCGGCAGCTCGCGGCCGTGCTCCACCAGGGATGCCGGGCCGCCGGCGGAGCGGAAGCCGTCGGCGGTCCAGGGGCCGGCGCCGTCGGCGCGCGGCAGCGTCGCGCCCGCCAGCATCCGCGCGGCGGCGTCGTCGGGGACGGGGAGGGTGTGGTGGTCCAGCCACGCGGTGTCGAGGGCGCCGGCGGTGAACTCCGGGGTGTCGGCGAGCACGCGGAGGTAACCGACGTTGGTGGTCAGCCCCAGGATCGCGGTCTCGTCGAGGGCGTCCACGAGCGCGCGGCGGGCCTGCTCGCGGTCCTCGCCGTACGTGATCACCTTGCCGAGCATCGGGTCGTAGGCGGTGCTCACGACCTGCCCGCCCTCCAGGGCGTGGTCGACCCGCGCCCGCTCGGGCCACACCACGTGGGTGGCGGTGCCGGCCTGCGGCAAGAAGCCCGCGAAGGCGTCCTCGGCGTAGACGCGGGCCTCCATCGCATGACCCCGCACGACGACGTCGTCCTGGCCGAAGGCGAGCGGCTCGCCGGCCGCCACCCGCAGCTGCTGCTCCACCAGGTCCAGCGGCTGCCCGGCGATCGTGGTGACCATCTCGGTGACGGGGTGCTCGACCTGCAGCCGGGTGTTCATCTCCAGGAAGTAGGCCTCCCCGGTGTCGACGTCGAGCAGGAACTCCACGGTGCCGGCGTTGGTGTAGCCCACCTGCCGGGCCAGGGCGACGCTCGACTCGTGGATCAGCCTGCGCACGCTCGCGTCGAGGTCGGGGGCCGGCGCCTCCTCGATCACCTTCTGGTGACGGCGCTGGCTGGAACAGTCGCGCTCGCCCAGGTGCACCACCGTGCCGTGGGCGTCGGCGAGCACCTGCACCTCCAGGTGCCGGCCTCGCTCGACGTACTTCTCCACCAGCAGGGTGCCGTCGCCGAAGGAGCGCTCGGCCTCCCGACGGGCGGCGATCACCGCCTCGTCGTACTCCGCGGCCGACCGCACGATCCGCATGCCCTTGCCGCCACCGCCGGCCGCGGCCTTGACCAGCACCGGGAACGACGTCGGCACGCCGTCGCCGTCGCCGCGGGGCACGACCGGCACGCCGGCGGCCACGGCGATCTCGCGGGCGGCGTCCTTGCGGCCCATCGCCTCGATCACCTGCGCCGACGGCCCCACGAAGGTGAGCCCCGCCGCCGCCACGGCCGCGGCGAAGGGGGCGCGCTCGGAGAGGAAGCCGTAGCCGGGGTGCACCGCGTCGGCCCCGGCCGCCACGGCGGCGGCCACCACGGCGTCGACGTCGAGGTAGTTCCCCACGTGCACGGCCTCATCGGCCTCCCGCACGTGCGGCGCGCGGGAGTCGAGGTCGGTGAAGACCGCGACGGTGCGGATGCCCATCGCGGCGGCGGTGCGCATCACGCGGATCGCGATCTCGCCGCGGTTGGCCACGAGGACGGTCTGGATCGTCATGGGCGCACTCACATCCGAAAGATGCTGTAGGACGGCTCGGGGACGGGGGCGTGGGCGACGGTGGCGAGCGCCATGCCGAGCACGCGGCGGGTGTCGACGGGGTCGATGATGCCGTCGTCCCAGAGCCGGGCGGTGGCGTAGTAGGCCGAGCCCTGCTCCTCGTACTGCGCGCGGATCGGGGCCTTGAACTCCTCGTCGCTCTCGCGGCCGGCGACGGTGGCCAGCACCGTGGCGGCCTGCTCCCCGCCCATCACCGAGATCCGGGCGTTGGGCCACATCCACAGGAAGCGGGGGTCGTAGGCGCGCCCGCACATGCCGTAGTTGCCCGCGCCGAACGAGCCGCCGATCACCACGGTGAGCTTGGGGACGACGCTGCACGCCACGGCGGTCACCAGCTTGGCGCCGTCGCGGGCGATGCCGCCGTTCTCGTACTCCCGGCCGACCATGAAGCCGGAGATGTTCTGCAGGAACAGCAGCGGGATACCGCGCTGGTTGCACAGCTCCACGAAGTGCGCGCCCTTGCGGGCCGACTCGCTGAACAGGATGCCGTTGTTGGCCACGATGCCCACCGGGTGGCCCCAGATCCGGGCGAAGCCGCACACCAGGGTCTCGCCGTAGAGCTGCTTGAACTCGCTGAACTGCGAGCCGTCGACGACGCGACGGATCACCTCGCGCACGTCGTAGGGGGTGCGGGTGTCGGCCGGCACGACGTCGAGCAGGTCGGCGGGGTCGAGCAGCGGCTCCTCCGGCGGGCGCACCTCCCAGGGGGCTTCGGGGTCGGGCGGGAGGGTGTCGACGATGCCGCGCAGGATGGCCAGGGCGTGGTCGTCGTCCTCGGCGAGGTGGTCGACGACGCCGGAGGTGCGGGCGTGCACCTCGCCGCCGCCGAGCTCCTCGGCGGTGACGACCTCGCCGGTCGCGGCCTTCACCAGCGGCGGTCCGCCCAGGAAGATCGTGCCCTGGCCTGCCACGATCACGGTCTCGTCGCTCATCGCGGGCACGTAGGCGCCGCCGGCGGTGCAGGAACCCATGACGCTGGCCAGCTGGGGGATGCCGCGGGCGCTCATGTTGGCCTGGTTGAAGAAGATCCGGCCGAAGTGCTCGCGGTCGGGGAACACCTCGTCCTGGCGCGGCAGGAACGCCCCGCCGGAGTCGACGAGGTACAGGCACGGCAACCGGTTCTCCGCGGCGACGGTCTGCGCCCGCAGGTGCTTCTTGACCGTCATCGGGTAGTAGGTGCCGCCCTTCACCGTGGCGTCGTTGGCCGCCATCATCACCAACCGCCCCTGCACCCGCCCGATGCCGGCGACCAGGCCCGCGCTGGGCACCGCCCACGGGTCGTCGTCGTGGTACATCCCGTAGGCCGCGAGCGGTGCGAGCTCGAGGAACGGGCTGCCGGGGTCGAGCAGGTGGTCGATGCGGTCGCGGGCCAGCAGCTTGCCGCGCGCGGTGTGCTTCTGGCGCGCGGCCTCGCTGCCGCCCTGCCGCACGCGGGCCAGGCGCTCGTGCAGCTCGGCGGTGAGGCTGCGCAGATCCGGGGTGCTCACCGGCCCAGGTTAGCGATCATTAACCGCCGGGTCGAGGGGGTCGCCGGGGGACGTTGCAGACGGCGGCCGGACTACACCGGCAGGCGGCGGAAGCGCGCGCCGTGGTGCTCGGGAGGCAGCCGGTGGCCGCGGCCGAAGAGCTGGTCGCGCAGGGTGGTCGGGGCGCCGTCGGGACGGGTGGGGTAGGCGCGGGGGTACTGACCCCGCTCCTGCAGCACCGGCACGACGTGCTGAACGACGTCGGCGAAGGTGCCGGGGGTGACGGCGTAGGCGAGGTTGAAGCCGTCGACGCCGGTCTCGCGCACCCAGTCGGTGAGCTCGTCGGCGACCTCCTCGCCCGAGCCGACGATGCGCGGGCCGAGGCCGCCGATCGCGGCCCAGCGGGCGATGTCGCCCACGGTCCACTCCTCGCCGTGGGGGTCGGCCTGGTTGAACGCCGCGACGGCCGACTGGATGGCGTTGGAGTGGATGTTGCCCACCGGCTCGTCGAGGCGGTAGCGGGAGAGGTCGACGCCCATCCAGCCCGAGCACAGCACCAGCGCGCCTTCGAGGTCGGCGTAGGAGAGCAGGTCCTCGTGCTTGGCCCGGGCGGCCTGCGGTGTCGCGTCGGTGATCACCGTCATCAGCGCGTAGATGCGCGCGGAGTCGGGCGCCCGTCCGGCCTCCACCAGGGCGGCGCGGATGCGCGAGACCGTCTCGGCCAGCAGCGCCTTCGTGGGCGGGGCCACGAAGATCGCCTCGGCGTGCTGCGCCGCGAACGCGACCCCGCGCGGGGACGAGCCGGCCTGGAAGATCACCGGCGACCGCTGCGGCGAGGGCTCGCACAGGTGGATGCCGGGCACGTCGAACCAGCGGCCGTGGTGCTCGATCGGGTGCACCTTGGCGGGGTCGGTGAAGACGCCGCTCTCCGCGTCGGCCCGCACGGCGTCGTCGTCCCAGGAGCCCTCCCAGAGCTTGTAGAGCACCTCGAGGTACTCCTCGGCGTGGTCGTAGCGCTCGTCGTGCTCGCGCTGGTCGTCGTGGCCCATGTTGCGCGCCGCGGACGGCAGGTAGCCGGTGACGACGTTCCAGCCGACGCGGCCCCGGGTGAGGTGGTCCAGCGTCGAGAGCCGCCGCGCGAAGGGGTAGGGGTGCTCGTAGGCGGTGCCGGCGGTGACGCCGAAGCCGAGGTGCTCGGTCACGTGGGCCATCGCCGAGACCAGCATCAGCGGGTCGTTGACCGGCACCTGGGTGCCGGCGCGCAGGGTGGCGGCGTCGTCACCGCCGTAGACGTCGTAGGTGCCGAGCACGTCGGCGATGAACAGGCCGTCGAACACTCCGCCCTCGAGCAGCCGGGCGAGGTCGGTCCAGTAGTCGAGGTCGCGGTAGTGGCGCGACCGGTCGGCCGGATGGCGCCACAGCCCCGGGGACTGGTGGCCCACGCAGTTCATGTCGAAGGCGTTGAAGCGGATCCGCGGCGCCTGCTCATTGGCGCTCATGTCAATCTACTTTATTCTCAAAAGAGCGGCTGAGCCCAGCCCGACCCCCGACGCACCGGAGTGACCCCATGACCTACCGTCCCGAGACCCTCGCCGTGCACGCCGGCCAGGAGCAGGCCGACCCCGCCACCAACGCCCGCGCGGTGCCGATCTACCAGACCACCAGCTACGTCTTCAACGACACCGAGCACGCCGCCAACCTGTTCGCGCTCGCCGAGCCCGGCAACATCTACACCCGGATCATGAACCCGACCCAGTCGGTGTTCGAGGAGCGCATCGCCCAGCTCGAGGGCGGCGTCGGGGCGCTCGCCACCGCCTCCGGGTCGGCCGCGATCACCTACGCCGTGCTCAACCTGACCTACGCCGGCGACAACATCGTGGCGCTCTCCACCCTCTACGGCGGCACCTACGCGCTCTTCGCCCACACGCTGCCGCAGTTCGGCATCGAGGTGCGCTTCGTCGACCCCGACGACCCGGCCGGCCTGGCCGCCCACGTCGACGAGCGCACCAAGCTGGTCTTCGCCGAGACGGTCGGCAACCCCAGGCTCAACGTCGTCGACCTGCGCGCGTGGTCCGACGCCGCCCACGCCCACGGCCTGCCGCTGATCGTGGACAACACCACGCCCACGCCCTACCTCGTGCGGCCCTTCGACCACGGCGCCGACGTGTCGGTGCACTCGGCCACCAAGTACATCGGCGGCCACGGCACCAGCATCGGCGGCGTGATCGTGGACGCCGGCACCTTCGACTGGGCCGCCCACGCCGCCCGCTTCCCCGGCCTCACCCAGCCCGACGCCGCCTACCACGGCGTCGTCTGGACCGACGCCGTCGGCGAGCTGGCCTACATCATCCGCGCCCGCACCGTGCTGCTGCGCAACACCGGCGCCTCCATCGCCCCGCTCAACTCCTGGCTGTTCCTGCAGGGCCTGGAGACCCTGCACCTGCGCATGGAGCGGCACAGCAGCAACGCCCTGGCGATCGCGCGGTTCCTGCAGCAGCACGAGGCCGTGAGCTGGGTGAGCTACCCCGGCCTGGAGGGCGACGCCGCCAAGCCGGTGGCCGACCGGGTGTTCACCGGGCGCGGCTACGGCGGGCTGGTGAGCTTCGGCGTGCGGTCCGGGCGCGACGTCGGGAAGCGGTTCGTCGAGGCGCTGCAGCTGTTCAGCCACCTCGCCAACATCGGCGACGCGAAGTCGCTGGCCATCCACAACGCCACCACCACCCACAGCCAGCTCACCCCGGCCGAGCTCGAGGCGGCCGGCGTGCCGGAGGACCTGGTGCGGCTCTCGGTGGGCATCGAGAACGTCGAGGACCTCATCGCCGACCTCGACCAGGCCCTCACCGCGGCCAAGTAGACCGCGGGTTGCAGAGGGCTCGGGCATGACCGATCACCACCCCCCGCCCGGCCTGGGCGAGGTGCACACGCGGCGGGCGGTCGTGGCCACCGCGGCCGACCCGCTGCGGCTGCACAGCGGCGTCGAGCTGCGCCACGTCGAGGTCGCCTACGAGACCTACGGCGCCGCGCCGACCGCCGACAACGTGGTGGTGGTCTGCCACGCCCTCACCGGCGACGCCCACGCCGCCGGACACCACGGCGATCCCGCGCGCCGGGGCTGGTGGGACACCCTCATCGGCCCCGGCCGCGCCGTGGACACCGACCGCTACCACGTGGTGTGCGCGAACCTGCTCGGCGGCTGCCGGGGCACCACCGGCCCCGGCTCGCCCGATCCCGACACCGGGCTGCCGTACGGGCCCGACTTCCCGCTGCTCGACGTCGTCGACCTCGTGGCGGTGCACCGCAGGCTGCTGCAGCACCTCGGGGTCGCGCGGGTGCACGCCGTCGTCGGCGGGTCGCTGGGCGGGATGCAGGCGCTGCAGTGGGTGCTCGACCACCCCGGCGAGGTGGATCGGGCGCTGCTGATCGCGGCCAGCTCGCGACTCTCCACCGAGAACCTCGCCTTCTCCTCGGTGGCCCGGCAGGCGATCCTCGGCGACCCCGACTTCCACGGCGGCCGCTATGCCGAGAAGGACGTCGTGCCCGCCGCCGGGCTGCGGGCGGCGCGGATGCTGGCCCACCTCACCTACGTCTCGGCGGAGTCGCTGGAGACCAGGTTCGGGCGCGACCGCGACACGGTGGGGGCGCAGCGGCGTCTCGAGCCCGACTTCGCGGTGGAGCACTACCTGGCCCACCAGGGCGAGCGGTTCCTCACCCGCTTCGACGCCAACACCTACCTGGTGCTGAGCCGGGTCATGGACTACCTCGACCCCTTCCCCGACCACCTGCCCGTCGTGCCGCGCGAGGACGCCGACCTGCCCGCCGTCGGGCTGATCTCCTTCGACTCCGACTGGCGCTTCCCGCCCGCCCACTCCGCGCGCATCGCCGAGCAGCTCGCCGCCCGCGGCTACGACGTCGCCCACCGCACGATCGCCTCGCCCTGGGGCCACGACTCCTTCCTCCTCGAACCCCCCGGCTACCACCCCGCCGTCGCCCGCTTCCTCGACGACGGCCTCCTCGGCCCCTGACCTCCCGTGGTCACCGGGGGGCCGTTGCAACTAGCGAAACCTCAGGCAGCGGGGTGGCCCCGGTCGAGGGTGTCGAGGAGGACGTCGAGGCAGGCGGTGCGGGTGTCGGGGTCGAGGCCGCGCAGGGGGCCCTCGAGCAGCAGCATCGAGAACCCGTGCACGGCCGACCAGCAGGCGATCTCCGCGCCGGGCCGACGCGCGGGGTCGAGGGCACCGACCTCGACCATCTCGTCGAGGGCGAGGTTGAGGCGACCGAAGGGGTCGTCGGCGTCGGGGGTGGCGTCGGGGGCCTCGGGATAGGCCGTGAAGAGCACCCGGAACAGCCCCGGCTCGGCCAGGGCGTAGTCGACGTAGCCCAGGCCGGTGGCGCGCAGCCGGGCGCGCGCGCGCTCCTGCGGGGAGGGCGGGACGTCGTCGGGCGCGGTGCGATCGACGTCGTCCTGCCGGCGGGCCATGGCGTCGGTGAGGCCCTGCATCGCGACCTGGGCGACGACGTCGACCAGCGCCTCGCGGTCGGCGAAGTGGCGGTAGGCGGCGTTGTGGGACACCCCGACCCGGCGGGCCAGCTCGCGGATCGCGAGGCCGTCCGGGCCGTGCTCGCGCGCGGCCTCGACGGCGGCCTGCGCGCGGGCCTCGCGCAGGTTGCCGTGGTGGTAGCGGGTGGCGGTCACCCGCCCACCCTACCGTTCACCGCCGGGATGTTGACACCGTCCACACTCACGGTCATCCTTCATGTTGACGGCGTCCACATGGGGCGTCGTGGCACCCCGCACCAGGAGCCCCCGATGTCCTCACCCACCCGTACCGCCGGCGGCCCGGCCCTCCGCAAGCCGCTGATCCTGGCCACCGTCTGCCTGGCCGCCCTCACCATCAACCTCGACACCACGATCGTGAACGTCGCGCTGCCGAGCCTGGCCCGCGAGCTCGACGCCGACACCCGCGAGCTGCTGTGGATCGTCGACGGCTACAACCTCGCCTTCGCCGCACTCGTGCTCGCCATGGGCAGCCTGTCGGACAAGTTCGGCCGCCGACCCGCCCTGATCCTTGGCCTCGCCGGCTTCGCCCTGGCCAGCGGCGTCGCCGCCCTGGTCGACTCCAGCGGCGCCCTCATCTCGCTGCGGTTCGTCATGGGCGTGTGCGCGGCGATCATCTTCCCCACCACCTTGTCGATCATCGCCAACACCTTCACCGAGCGCCGCGAGCGCGCGGCCGCCCTCGGCCTGTGGGGGG
Source organism: Nocardioides sp. (assembly GCF_964228225.1). GTDB lineage: Bacteria > Actinomycetota > Actinomycetes > Propionibacteriales > Nocardioidaceae > Nocardioides. The sequence goes on along the minus strand of NZ_CAXQZB010000078.1, from coordinate 100,099 downwards.
CGGCCACCGGCCTCGGCGTGGCGCTCGGCCCGGTCACCGGCGGCGCGCTGCTGGAGCACTTCTCCTGGCACAGCGTGTTCTGGGCCCTGGTGCCGGTCGGCCTGATCGCGATCGTGATGACGGTGCTGTTCGTGCCGGAGTCCCGCGACCCCGACGTGCCGGCCCTCGACGTGCCCGGCCTCGGCGTCTCCGTGGCGATGCTCGGCCTGCTGACCTTCACCATCATCGAGGCGCCCGAGCGCGGCTGGACCTCCTCGCCCACCCTGGTCGGGTTCGGCGTCGCGGCCGCCCTGCTCGTGCTGTTCATCCTCGTCGAGCGCCGCGCCGCGCACCCGATGCTCGACGTCACCCTGTTCCTCGACCGCCGCTTCAGCGCCGCCTGCGGAGCCGTCACGATCGCGTTCTTCTCGCTGTTCGGGTTCATCTTCCTGATCACGCAGTTCTTCCAGTTCGTGCGCGACTACTCCCCGCTCGGCACCGGCGCCCGCATCATCCCGGTGGCGACCTCGATCGCGATCGCCTCGGTGGTGGGCGGGCTCATCGCCCCGCGCCTGGGCACCCGCACCGTCGTGGCGGGCGGCCTCACGCTGCTCGGCAGCTCGTTCCTGTGGATCAGCACCACCGGCGTCGACGTGTCCTACCCGACCACGATCGTGCCCCAGATGATCCTCATGGGCCTGGGCCTGGGCCTGGTCAGCACCTGCGCCACCGAGTCGATCATGCAGGTGCTGCCCCCGGCCCGCGCCGGCGTCGGCTCGGCGGTCAACGACGCCACCCGCGAGCTCGGCGGCACCCTCGGCGTCGCGATCGTGGGCTCGCTGTTCGCCTCGCTGTACGCCGACCGGATCGCCGACCAGCTCGGCGGCACCCTCGACCCCGCGCAGCTCGCCGCCGTCGAGGAGTCGGTGGGCGCGGCCGAGGTCGTGGCCGCCGAGGTGCCCGGTGTCTCAGCCGTCGTCGACGCCGCCTTCCTCGACGGCCTCTCGGCCGGCTGCCTGCTGATCGGGATCCTCTGCCTGGTGGGCGCGGCGGCGGCCGCCCTGGCCCTGCCGGGGCGCGGCTACCGCGGCCCGGGGGCGGAGGTGGAGGAGACGCCGGCCGCCGAGCCGGTGAACGCTGGCTAACCTTCCTCCATGCCAGCACCTCCGAGCGGTGGCCAGGACACCCCCGCGCCCGCCTCCCGGCGCGAGCAGATCCTGGCCACCGCAGCGGAGCTCTTCGCCGCCCGCGGCTTCCACGGCGTCTCGGTGTCCGACATCGGCGCCGCGTGCGGCGTCTCCGGGCCGGCGCTCTACAAGCACTTCGCCGGCAAGGACGCCGTGCTCGCCGAGATGCTGGTCTCGATCTCCGAGCAGCTGCTCGGCGTGGGCGAGCAGCGGGTCGACGACGCCGACGGCGCCGAGGCCGCCCTCGCGGCGCTGATCGCCTGGCACGTCGACTTCGCGCTGCGTCACCGCGCGCTGATCGTGGTGCAGGACCGCGACTGGTCCTCCCTGCCGCCCGAGGCCCGCGAGCGGGTGCGGGCGCTGCAGCGCTCCTACGTCGACCTCTGGGCCCGGGTGCTGCAGGAGCGCGACGCCGGGCTCGGCGTCGTCGTCGGCCTCGACACCGCCCGGGCCCGTGCGCACGCCGCCTTCGGCCTCATCAACTCGACCCCCCACAGCGGCCTGCTGCCCACCGATCGGATGCGGGTGCTGCTCGCCGAGATGGCCCACCGGGCCCTCGCCCCCACCCCCTGACGCCTCCGACCGTCCTCACTGGTACGACGTCACCCCCCGGGAGCCTCCTCGCGGTGCTCCTCCGCAGCGAGCTGGGCGAGCAGGTCGCGGGCGGCGTGGAGGGCGGCCTCGGCGAGGTCGAGGTCGGTCTCGAGGTCGGCGGCGGCCTCGGGCTCGCCCTCCTCCCACCCGACGCCGGGCAGCACGGGCACGTCGGGGGCCCGGCGGGCGGTGAGGGCGGCGACCCGGTCGAGCAGCTCCTCGCGATCGACGCCGCGGAGCAGCAGGAGCAGCAGCGGCTCGTGCTCCACCAGCCACGTGACCTGGCACAGCACCGCGAGGGCGTGGGGGCAGGGGTCGAGCCAGCCGACGCAGGTGCAGCGGCACTCCAGCTCGGTGCCGTAGGGCACCAGCTCGGCGCCCAGCTCCTCCGCGGCCTCCACGAGGTCGTGGGGCAGTTCGCCGCCCAGCAGCGCCGCGACCCGACCCGACGCCGCGGCCGCGGCCTCGGCGAACGCCGCCCGGGCCTCGTCGTCGAAGGCCGGCACGCGCACCTCGACGGTGACCAGGCCGCGCGAGGCGCCGGTGACGATGCCGCGCCGGTCCGGCACCGCCGCCACGACCTGCCCCGGGCCGACGACGATCCCGCCGATCACCCCGCTGCGGGCCAGCCGGCGGGCGAGGGTGAGGTCGGTGTCGCTGAACGCCGCCTCCTCCACGCCCCGCAGCCACGCCTTGGCCCACCAGGTGCGCCCCCAGGCGCCACGGCGCGCCTCGATCGGGGGGAACGCGCGCACCGGCTCAGGCCTCCGGCCGGTAGACGACCAGGTCGCGCAGCTCGGCGTCGGAGAGCTCGGTGAGGGCCGCCTCGCCGCGGCCCAGGACGGCGTCGGCGATGCCGCGCTTGCGGGCCAGCAGCTGGGCGATCCGTTCCTCCACCGTGCCGCGCATCAGGATGCGGTGCACCTGTACGGGCCGGGTCTGACCGATCCGGTAGGCACGGTCGGTGGCCTGCTCCTCCACCGCGGGGTTCCACCAGCGGTCCAGGTGCACGACGTGGTCGGCGCGGGTGAGGTTCAGGCCGGTGCCACCGGCCTTGAGGGAGAGCAGGAACACCGGCACCTCCCCGGCCTGGAAGCGGGCCACCATCGCCTCCCGCTCCGCCACCGGCGTGCCGCCGTGCAGCAGCTGGTGACCGATCCCGAGGGAGTCCAGGTGGGTGCCGACGAGTCGCGCCATCGCGACGTACTGGGTGAAGACCAGCACCGCGCCGTCCTCGGCCACGGCCGTGGCGACCAGTTCCTCGAGCAGGTCCAGCTTCTCCGAGCGGCCCGCGATCCGGCCGCCCGACTCCTTGAGGAAGTGGGCCGGGTGGTTGCAGATCTGCTTCAGCCCGGTGAGCAGCGCCAGGATCAGGCCCCGGCGCGCATCGGCGTCGAGGCTGGCCAGGCGCTCCAGGGTCTCGCGCACGAAGGCCTCGTAGAGCACGACCTGCTCGCGGGTGAGCGTGAGCGGATGATCGGTCTCGGTCTTGGCCGGCAGCTCCGGGGCGATGCCGGGGTCGCTCTTGCGACGCCGCAGCAGGAACGGCGCGACCAGGTCCGCGAACTGGCGGGCCCGGGCGGGCTCGGTGCCGGACTCGATGGGCTGCGCCCAGGCCTTGCGGAAGGCGTTGCGGCTGCCGAGCAGGCCGGGGGTGGCCCAGTCGAGGATGGCCCACAGCTCGACGAGCGCGTTCTCCACCGGGGTGCCCGAGAGCGCGACCCGGGCCTGGGACCCGATCGTGCGCAGCGCCTTGGCGGTGGCCGAGGCGGGGTTCTTGATGTGCTGCGCCTCGTCGGCCACCACCACACCCCAGGGCACCGCGCCGAGTCGCTCGGCGTCGACCCGGGCGGTGCCGTAGGTGGTGAGCACGACGGCGTCGGGCGGAAGGTCGGTGAGGTCGCGGGCCTGGGAGTGGAACCGCCGCACGGGCAGGTGCGGGGCGAAGCGGGCCAGCTCGGCGGCCCAGTTGCCCAGCAGGCTCGCCGGGCACACCACCAGCAGGGGCCCGGCCCCGTGATCAGCCTCCCGGGTGCCGGGGTCGGCGTGACGGTGCAGGTGCAGTGCGATCACCGTGATCGTCTTGCCCAGACCCATGTCGTCGGCCAGGCATCCCCCGAACCCCAGCCGGGTGAGGTCGTGCAGCCAGGTCAGGCCGTGGCGCTGGTAGTCGCGCAGGGTGGCCTGCAGCAGCGCCGGGGCCGGCAGGGGGTCGCGCGAGGCGGCCGCCAGCACCTGCTCGCGCACCCGTTGCAGCGACGCGGCGACGACGACCTGCTGCTCCACCCCGTCGAGCACGGCGACGCCGGTGAGCGCGGCGGCCATGGCCTGGGCCGGGGTGACGCTGCGGATCAGCCGCTTGCGGGCGCGCCGCGCGGTGGCGGGGTCGACCACGGTCCACGTGCCGCGCAGCTTCACGATCGGGGCCGCCGCGGCCGCGAGGTCGTCCATCTCCTCCTCGGTGAGCGGATCGCCGTGCACGGCCAGCTGCCACCGGAACCCGGCCACCGCCTCGGTGCCGAGCAGCGGGTCCTGCAACGGCTCCTCACGGCTGCCCAGCGGCCGCTCGCGGGTGACGGGTCGGGTGTCGAGCACCGGGGCGGCCACGAGGTCGCGACCCAGCGAGCGCGGCCACAGCACGTCGATGCCGTGGCCGCGCAGCGCCGCGACGCCGTGCTCGAGCAGGTCGCCGATCTCGACGGCGTCCAGCTCGAGCTCGTCGGGCACCGCCAGGTCGAGCAACCGGTCGAGCACCGACCACGCCTCGGCCGCGCGCCGCACCGCGAGGGTGGTGTGCAGCCGGGCGCGCTCGCCGAAGCCGACCTCGGCCGGGTCGTCGGCCCACAGCGCGGCGGCGTCGCAGAAGTGCCAGGCACGGGTCTCGTCGTGCACCTGCACCACCAGCCGCACCCGGCCGGCGCGCAGGTCCTCCTCCTCGGCCTCGATGCGGAGGGCGAGGCGCACCAGGTGGGGCAGGTCGGAGGCCCGGCGCGGACGGTCGAGGGCGTCCGGGTCGCGCCCCGCGGCCGCCCGGTCGCGCTGCCGCTCGACCCGCTGCTGGAGCCGGGCCGCGAAGGCCTCACGGTCGTACCCGGACCCGCCGGACCCGCCCGATCCGCCGGGGCTCAGGGCGGACCGGCCGCGGCGCGCGGCCACGGCCCGGGTGGTCGGGGAGCCCGGGGCGAGGGTGTCGGCGACGGCGGCCATCACCTGCGGCACCCACGCGGCGGCGTCGGGCACCTCGGGGTGGGCCCGCACCAGGCCGACCACCTGCGCGCGCTCGCCCGGGCCGAGCGCGGTGAGCGCCCAGCCGCCGTCGGCGTCCGGCGCGAGCCGCCCCTCGGCCACCACCTTCATCGCCAGCAGCACCGCCCCGGAGAGCAGGCTCACGGTGGGGTGGAGGTCGTCCTGACGCCGGGCGCGGGCGAGGATCGGCACCGCGGCCCGCATCTGCATCGGCACCTCCCGACCGCCGCCGGTGAAGGTCACCGTGCTCTGTCGCGCCGAGCCGGGCGGGCCGGGCTCCCAGGCGGCCGGGCCGGTGAGCGGGACGAACCCCACGGGCTCAGTCCTCCGCGCGGCGCCGGGCCCGACGCAGCTCACGCACCAGGACGGCCAGGGCGTGCACCGCGGCGTCGAGCACGGCGGGGGTGGGCTCGTCGGGGTCGGTCCACCCGGCGGGGTCGATCGCCGCCGGGCGCAGGTCGGCCGGGTCGCCGACGACGTCGACCGGGAAGCGGGTGCCCGGTGCGGCCAGCCAGGCCGTGTGCTCCGCGGCGCGCTCGGTGAGCCAGGCGACGTCGTGGGGTGCGGGGCGCACCCGCTCGCCCCCCGCCAGCGCCCGCTCGGCGACGACGTCGCGCACCACCGCGTGCAGGCCCCGGCCCCGGGCGCTGCGGCCGTCGAGGTGCACGTGCAGCAGGCGCAGCACCTGGGCCTGGGCCACCCCCACCGCGCGGTTCTCGCGCGCGGGCTCGCCGGGTGCGAGGGCGGGGTCGAGGCCGCAGGCCTGCGCGAACCGGGTCCAGAGCAGCGACCGGTCGGCCCCCTCGGGCGGCACGGTGACGACGGTGACCGGCGCGTGGTCGGCCCAGCGCCCGACCACCGCCGGCAGGTCGAGGCCGCGCATCACCGGCAGCGACCCCGCGCGGGCTGCGGCGGCGTGCTCGGCGTAGGTGCGGGTCGTGCCGTGCTTGAGCCCCTCCAGCCAGGTGGAGGTGAGCCCGCGACCGAGGTCGCGGGCGGTGTAGACCACCCGCACCCGCGCGGGCCCGCCGAGCTCGCCCACCGCCCGGGCCGCGGCGGCGTCGTCGGCGCGCACGAAGGCCTCGTGGCTGACCACGGCGTGCGACTGCCCGGCCACCGCGTCGACCAGGCGCGACCACCAGCCGGCGGCGTACTCCGGACCCCGACCCAGGTGGACGCCGGTGAGGTCGAGCGCCGCCCGGAAGGCCAGGGTGGTCTCGCCGTCGGCGGCCGGTGCCCGTGGCACGCACACGCGGGCGTCGGCGAGGACGGCGTGGTGGGCCTGCAGTCGGCTCTGCAGCGCGGTGGTGCCCGACTTGGGTGCGCCGATGTGGAGGACGACGACCACGACGCCTCAGCCCTGCACCGGATCCTGCAGGCGCGGCAGCACCTCGGCGGCGAAGCGCTCCAGCACCTGCTCGCTCGCGCGGTAGGGCTCGGTGGGGCGCGGCCAGTGCAGGACGACGTCGGTGAACCCCAGCGCCTCGGCGCGCGCGATCATCTCCTCGGCGGTCTCGACGGAGGCCAGCGCGGTGCGACCCGGCGAGTCGGGGCCGGGCGCGGTGTCGAGCAGCAGGTAGCGCCGGAAGTCGGCACCGGCGGGGCCGGCGGCGGCGCGCTCGCGCAGCAGACCGTCGACCAGGGCGGCGGACTCGGTGAGCGCGCCCCACCAGGTGTCGGTGTCGGTGCCCCAGGGGCCGGTGGTCACCCAGGCGTCGCCGGTGGCGACCGCGAACCGGATCGAGCGCGGACCGTTGGCCGCCAGGATCAGCGGGGTGCGGCGCAGGGGCGGCAGGGTGCGAGCGTCGTCGGTGCGGAACCAGCGACCCGACAGCGTGACGTGGTCCTCCTCCCGGAACCGGACCAGCGCCTCGGCGAACTCGAAGAAGCGCTCCGCGTGCTCGCGGGGGGGCAGGGCGGGCGCGCCCAGGATCGTGGCGTCGCGGCTGCCGCCCGCACCCACCCCCAGCAGGAAGCGGCCGTCGGCGAGGTCCTCCAGCGCCTGGGCGTCGCGGTGCAGCTGGTAGGGGTGCCGGAAGTTGGGGGTGGCGACCATGAGGCCGAGCCCGATCCGCTCGGTGAGGTCGGCGACGGCGCCGAGCACCGGCGTGGGCGTGGTCCAGGGCGCCTCGGGCAGGCCGCCCCAGACCAGGTGGTCGTAGGTCCAGGCGTGGTCGAAGCCCATCTCCTCGGCGGCGCGCCACCGCGGCCGCGCCTCCCGCCAGGGGAGATCGGTGAGGATCGTGAGGCCGACGCGCATGCCGCGACCCTACGCGGCGGGGCCGAGCGCCGGCCCCGCCCCGAGCCCAGTCCCGAGCCCGGTCCCGAGCCCGGTCCCGAGCCCAGTCCCGAGCCGCGTCACCGCTCCACCGCCAGGGCCAGCGGCAGCACGGCCTCGGCACCGGCCTCGCGCAGCGCCGCGCCGGCGCAGGTGAGGGTCCAGCCCGTGACCACGAGGTCGTCGATGAGCAGGAGGCGTCGGCCCGTGACGTCGATGCCCGGGTCGAGCCGCAGCGCACCGCGCCGCATCACCGCCGCCACCCGCTGCGCGGAGTTGGCCGCGCCCTGGCCGGGCCGCACGCCCGGATCGACCAGGGCCCATCGACCGACCACCCGACGCCCCAGCGTGCGTCCGACGCCGGCCGCGAGGTCCTCCACCACGCCGGGGCGGGTGGCGGACTCCACGACCACGAGGCCGTCGACCCGGGGCGCCCAGTCCTGCAGGACCGTGACCATCGCGCGCGCCAGCTGCGGCGGGATCCCGACCGCCCGGGCCGGTGCCGGCGGCGCGGCCGGCGCCGCGGCCTGCGCCGGGACCTCCGGGCGCGCCGGGCTCGGCTCGGCGGGCCCCTCCACCTCGTCGAGCCAGGCCGGTTCCACGAGCTCGCTGAGGTCGGGCAGGCCCGGCACCCCTGCGAGGTCGGGGAGACCGCGCGGGTCGGGCGCCCCGGCCTGCAGCGGCGGACGGAACAGGGCGCGCAGCGCGGGGCCGTGCCCGAGGTCGGTGAGCCGGGCCAGCGCCCGCCCCTCCTCGGGGCCGACGACCTTGCCCTTGCGCCCCCCGATGAGGGCGGCGGCGCCGGTGGGCCACAGCTTGCGCGGTTCGACGACCACGCCGGGTCGGTGCAGCAGCGACCCGGCGGCGGCCACCGCCTCCGCCGAGGTCCCGGCGTCGAGGGTGAGCCCGCCGCAGGTGTCGCAGCGCCCGCAGTCGGCGGCCTCGGGATCGTCGAGCTGCTCGCGCAGGAACCGCATCCGGCACCCGGTGGTGGCCTGGTAGGCCAGCATCGCCGCCCGCTCGCGCTCCCGGGCCTCGCGCACGCGGGCGTAGCGTTCGGCGTCGTAGTGCCACTCCCGGCCGGTGGTCTCCCACCCGCCGCGCACCCGCCGGACGGCGCCGTCGACGTCGAGGACCTTGAGCAGCTGGTCGAGCCGGGTGCGGCTGAGCTCGACGAGCGGCTCGAGCGCCTGGGTGCTGAGCGGACGCCCGGCGTCGGCGAGCGCGGCGAGCACCGCCCGCACGGTGGGCTCGGGCGGGAAGGACAGGGAGTCGAAGTAGGCCCAGATGTCGGCGTCCTCGCGCCCCGGCAGCAGCACCACGGTGGCGTCGTCGGTGCCACGGCCCGCGCGGCCGACCTGCTGGTAGTAGGCCACCGGCGACGACGGCGCCCCGAGGTTGACCACGAATCCCAGCCGCGCGTCGAAGCCCATGCCCAGGGCGCTGGTCGCGACCCGCGCCTTGACCCGACCCGCGGCGAGCGCCTCCTCCAGCGCGAGCCGCTCGGTGGTCTCGGTCTGGCCCGAGTAGGCCGCGACGTCGTGGCCGCGCGAGCGCAGGTACTCGGCGACCTCGGCGGTGGCGGCGACGGTGAGGCAGTAGACGATGCCGGAGCCCGGCTGCTCGGCCAGGTGGTCGGCCAGCCAGGCCAGCCGCTGCTCGTTGGTGGCCAGCCGCAGCACCCCCAGCCGCAGGGTGGCGCGGTCGAGGCTGCCGCGCAGCACCAGGGCGTCGGTGCCCAGCTGCTCGGCGACGTCGGCGGTGACGCGCGCGTTGGCCGTGGCGGTGGTGGCCAGCACCGGGATGCCGGCCGGGAGCTCGCCGAGCAGGGTGCGGATGCGCCGGTAGTCGGGGCGGAAGTCGTGACCCCAGTCGCTCACGCAGTGGGCCTCGTCGATCACCAGCAGGCCGCAGGTGGCGGCCAGGCGCGGCAGCACGTCGTCGCGGAAGGAGGGGTTGTTGAGCCGCTCGGGGCTGACGAGTAGCACGTCGACCGCCCCGGAGGCGATGGCGGCGTGGACCTCCTCCCAGTCCTCCAGGTTGGTGGAGTTGATCGTGACCGCCCGGATGCCCGCGCGCTCGGCGGCCGCGATCTGGTTGCGCATCAGGGCCAGCAGCGGCGAGATGATGACCGTCGGTCCCGCCCCGCGGGCGCGCAACAGGAGCGTGGCCACGAAGTACACCGCCGACTTGCCCCAGCCCGTGCGCTGCACCACCAGTGCCCGGCGCTGCTGCTCGGTGAGGGCCTCGATCGCGGCCCACTGGTCCTCGCGCAGCCGGGCGTCGTCGTGGCCCACCAGTGCGCGCAGGTGCGCCTCGGCCTGCTCGCGGACGGGGATCGTGCCGACGCCGGTGGGGGTGCTCATGGGGCCCGTGTCTACCAGCCGGTCCCGACAGGCCCGCGCGGTCCTCCACAGCGGCGGCGTCGGTCCGCACCACCCCGCGGGGGCGCGGGGCTGTCGGGCACCTCACAGCCGATCTGTGAAGCACGGAACAGCGCCGCCGCACCGCGCGGCCTACCGTGGCAGGGTCCGGTCCGGGACGCACCGGCACCACCCCGTCACCAGCGTCCGAGGAGCTCACCCATGGCTCGCATCGACCCCAAGATCGCCCGTTTGGCCCAGCTGCCGCTCTTCGAGGGCTGCAGCACCAAGGAGCTGCTCGAGATCGGCGCCCACCTCGACGAGGTCGCGCTGCCGGCCGGCGCCACCCTCACCCACGAGGGCGCCATCGAGCCCCAGGCCTTCCTCCTCGCCTCGGGTCGCGCCGAGGTGCGCGCCCACGGCGTCGTGGTGGCCGAGCTGAGCGGCGGGGAGCTCGTCGGTGAGATCTCGCTGCTCGACCGCACCCGCTCGCGCACCGCGACCGTCACCGCGCTGACCCCCGTGGTCGCCTTCGTGCTGACGCCGCGCGACCTCGCCAGCATCCTCAACCTCTCGCCCGTGGTCGCCGAGCGCGTGCACCGCGAGTGGGCCCGCCGCGCTGCCGCGCTGGAGACCCTGGCCTCCTGATCACGGCTGATCACGGCTGATCACGGCTGATCCGGGACTGATCCCGGGCTGATCCGGGGCCGATCCGGGGGACCGCCGTCCACGTCCGGCCCTGGACGCGGGGACCCCGGACCTGCTTTCGTTCCCCTCGTCCGGCCACCGGGGGCCGGCCTCCCCACCCCGACGCGCCCCCGCGAGGTCCCATGGCCCACGACCCGAAGACCGCACGGCTGGCGGCACTGCCGCTGTTCGCCGGCTGCAGCCCCCGCGAGCTCGACCACCTCGCCCCGCTGCTCGACGAGGTGCGGGTGGCGGCCGGCACCGTGCTGGTGCGTGAGGGCGCCGTCGACCCCCAGGCCTTCCTGCTGCTGAGCGGGAGCGCCGAGGTGAGCGTCGACGGCGTCGTGGTGGCCCACGTCGGGCCCGGCGAGCTCGTGGGCGAGATGTCGCTGCTGCACGGGCGGGCGCCCCGCACCGCCACCGTGACCGCCGTCGGCCCGGTGGAGGCGTTCGTGCTCACCCCGCGCGGCCTCAGCAGCGTGCTCGAGCAGGCGCCGACCGTGGCGGCCCGGATCGAGGCCGAGCAGGAGCGCCGGCGCGGCGAGACCGGCCGACCCGGCTGACTCGGCTGACCCGGGTGACCCGGCCCGGCGGGTCAGGATCCGCGCAAGAACCCCGCCAGAGGGGCGCCAGTTGCGGGCGCCGCACGCCGAAACGGCGTCACAGCGGGGAGGACCCGCCTATTGTGACCGCCATGGTCCGCTCCCGTGCCCTTCCCCTGATCGCCGCCGCCCTGCTCAGCGGCGGCCTGCTCGTGGCCGCCCCGCTGGCGCCCGCCTCGGCGGCGACGTGCCTGCCGGGCACCCCGCTGTGCCTGCCGGGCGGTGACATCACCCCGACCAGCCCGGTCGGCATCACCGGCACCCCGAAGGTCGGCGAGACGCTCACCGCGACCCCGGCCACCTGGGACCCCGAGCCCGACAGCGTGTCCTACCAGTGGACCCGCGGCGGGCAGGCGATCGCCGACGCCACCGGCACGACCTACGTCGTGCAGGCCGCCGACGTCGCCCAGGAGATCCGCGTCGTCGAGACCGCCACCGCGCTGCTGTCCTCCGGCACCTCCACCAGCGACCCCGTCACCGGCCTGCAGGGCGACGCCATCGCCAACACCAAGGCGCCCGTGCTCAGCGGCAAGCCGCAGGTGGGCGCCAAGCTCACCGTCACCCCCGGCACCTGGACCGGCACCCCGACGCCGACCTTCAGCTACCGCTGGTTCCGCGCGGTCGACGGCGCCGTGGACCCCATCGCCGCCGACACCACGACCTACACCGTGCGGCAGGCCGACCTCGGCGGCGTGATCATCGTCGTCGTCACCGCCCGCCGGGCCGGGTACAAGGACGGCACCGCCCGCTCCAACGTCATCACCCTGACCTCCTCGCCCACGACCACCACCGCGCAGCTGCTGCGCGGCGGGGAGCGGCCGCTGTTCAAGGTCGTGGTGAAGGCCGGGCGCAACGTCGAGCCCACCGGTCGGGTCACCCTCTACGCCAACGGCAAGAAGCTGAGCGGCGCCGGCCTGGACGCCGGGCAGAACGGCACCGTGACCATCCAGGTGCGCAACCCGCTGCTGCCGGGCCGCTACCGCTTCGTGGCCAAGTTCGTCGGCTCCGAGGCCGTGCAGAGCTCCAACTCCAAGCCGGTCACCGTCGTCGTGCGCTGACCCCCGCACCGAACGGCGCGACCCCCGCCCGGGGCTCCGGGCGGGGGTCGTGTCGTCTCAGGATCGGGCCGGGGGTCGGGTCAGGGGGTCGGGCCTGGCGGCCTCACCAGATGCGCACGCGCGCGGCGGGCTCCAACCACAGCCCGTCGCCCGGCGCGGTCGCGAACACCTCGTGGAACTCGTCGAGGTTGCGCACGATGTTGGCGCGGAACTCCGCCGGACTGTGGGGGTCGACGGTGAGGTACTGCTGCTCCTGCTCCTTGCGCCGCTTCGTGCGCCACACGTAGGCCCAGTTGAGGAAGAGCCGACGACGGTCCTCGACCGAGGCGCTGCCGCCCTGGCTGATGACGAACGCGCGGTGGGCGATCGTGAGACCGCCGAGGTCGCCGATGTTCTCCCCCACCGTGAGCGCGCCGTTGACGCGCTCGCCGGGCAGCGTGCGCGGCTCGAACCCGTCGTACTGCGTGATCAGGGCCCGGCTCTTGACCTGGAAGGCCTCCTTGTCGGCCTGGGTCCACCAGTCGTTGAGGTTGCCGGCGCCGTCGTACTGCGCGCCCTGGTCGTCGAACCCGTGGCCGATCTCGTGGCCGATGACCGCACCGATGCCGCCGTAGTTCTCCGCCGGGTGGGCGTCGGGGGAGAAGAACGGCTTCTGCAGGATGCCGGCCGGGAAGCAGATCTCGTTGGTGCCGGGGTTGTAGTAGGCGTTGACGGTCTGGGGCAGCATGAACCACTCGTCGCGGTCCACCGGTGCGCCGATCTTCGCCAGCTGGCGGTCGGTCTCGAAGGACGCCGCCGCGTGCACGTTGGCGAGCAGGTCCTCGCGGGTGACCCGGAGGGCTGCGTAGTCGCGGAAGGTCTCGGGGTAGCCGATCTTGGGCCGGAAGGTGGCGAGCTTGTCGTAGGCCCGCTGCTTGGTCTCCTCGGTCATCCAGTCCAGCTCGGCGATGGAGTCGCGGTAGGCCGCGAGCAGGTTGGCCACCAGCTCGTCCATCAGCGCCTTGGACGTCGGCGGGAAGTGGCGCGCGACGTACTCGCGGCCCACGGCCTCGCCCACCGCGCCCTGCACGAACGCGACACCGCGCTTCCAGCGGGCCCGCAGCTCGGGCGTGCCGGACAGGGTGCGGCCGTAGAAGTCGAAGTTGGTCTCGACGAAGTCGCTCGAGAGGTAGGCGGCGCTGGCGCGCACGACGTGGCTGACCAGCCAGGTGCGCCACGACTCGATCGGCACCTCGGTGAGGACGGTGGACAGGTGGGCGAAGAAGCTGGGCTGGCGCACGCACACCTCGGCCAGCACCTCGCGGCCACCGCCGAGGTTGGTGAGGTAGGCGTCCCAGTCGAAGGCGGGGCACAGCGCCACCAGCTCGTCGTGGGTGAGCAGGTTGTAGGTGCGCTGCACGTCGCGGGTCTCGGCGCGCTCCCAGTGCCCCGCGGCGATCCGGGTGTCGAGGTCGAGCACGAGCGCGGCGGCCGCGGCGGCGTCGTCGACCCCGGCCAGGCCGAGCAGCTTCTCGAGGTAGGCGACGTAGGCCTCGCGCTGCGGGGCGAACTTCTCCTCGCGGTAGTACGACTCGTCCGGGAGGCCGAGACCGCCCTGGTAGAGGTTCATGACGTAGCGCTCGGAGTCCTTGTCGTCGTTGTCGATGTAGGACCCGAAGATGCCGTGACCGCCGATGCGCTCGAACTCCCCGAGGAACGCGGCGAGGTCGCGCACGTCGTGCAGCGTCTCGACCGCGGCCAGCAGCGGCCGGATCGGCTCCGCACCGCGGGCCTCGATCGCCGCGACGTCCATGAAGGAGGCGTAGAGGTCGCCGATCCGGCGGGCGTCGTCGGGGTGGGAACCGGCGTCGGGCTGGGCCGCCAGCTCCTCGATGATGACCCGCACCTGCTCCTCCGCCACGTCGGCGAGCTGCACGAAGGGGCCCCAGCTGGAGCGGTCGGCGGGGATCTCGGTCTCGGCCAACCAGCGGCCGTTCACGTGGCCGAACAGGTCGTCCTGGGGACGGATGGCGTCGTCCATGCCCGCACGGGCGTCGTCGAGGATGCTCACGCCTCCCGAGCCTAGGGCACCTCCCCCAGACCCCCGGGTGGTCACCGGCCGCGTCCACGGGTGCGTCGTGGGTGCGTACTACTGTCGCGCCCATGAGCCTGCATGTCGTCGCGACCATCCCCACCGACCCCGAGCGCACCGCGGAGGTGGGCCCCGCCCTCGCCGGGCTGGCCGCCGCCTCCCGCGGCGACGCCGGCTGCCTGAAGTACGAGGTCTACGCCTCGGCCGGCCAGCCGGGGGTCTACGTGACGGTGGAGGAGTGGGAGTCGCAGGCCGACCTCGACGCCCACATGACCCAGCCCCACATCGGCGAGGCGTTCGCCGTCGTCGGTCCGCTGCTCACCGGGGAGGTCGCCATCCACCCGCTGCTGCCGGTCTGAGGTCCGGCCGCCGGTCCCCACTGCCACCCCGCCGCGGCCCCCCGACAATTCGTCAGGTACCTGACGTCCTTCCCACGACGGCGAGCACCACCGGCGCCGTGGAATCAGTGGGGGCGGAAGGCGGGGCCGGGGGCGGTGAGCACCGGGACGACGTCGTCGACGTCGCGCTGCGAGGCCGCGCGGACGTCGTCGGCGAAGCCCTTCGCCACGAGCTCGGCGCCGCTGGCGCAGGTGAGCAGGGCCTCGGGCGTGAGGTCGGCGAGGGCGGTGAGGGCGAGCCGCGCCTCGGGTGAGACCGACGTGCCGGGCGCGGCTGCCAGGAGCGCGGCGAGCACCGCGCCGCAGCCCGCGAGGTCCTCGATCGCGGGGCGCAGCGTGCCGTCGGGCCAGCGTTCGCCCGCCGCGACGAGCGCGACCCGGGCGCCCGAACCGACGGCGGTGGCGAGGTGCCGGCCCACCGCGGCGGCGTTGCGCAGGCTAGCCGCGACCACCTGCGCGCCGCCGTCGGCGAGCAGCGCGGCGATCGTGGCGCCGTTGGGGCTGGGGAGCACGATCCGCCGGGCGCCGTCGTAGGCGAGCATCGCGGCCGGGGACAGGCTCGCCGCGCCCGCGCGCTCGGCCTCGGGCAGCGCCTGCCGTTCGAGCCGACCCAGCGCCAGCACGGCGTCATGGGCGCGGGCATGGGCGGCGGCGCGGTCGTCGCGCCAGGCGAGAGGCAGCACCTCCACCCCGCGCGCCACCGCGATCGTGGTGGTCGTGGTGAAGGACAGCACGTCCACCACCACCGCCACCTCGACGTCACCCGCCTCCACGAGCGCCCGCGCCCCGGTGGGGCCGTGCTCGAGCCGGACCGCGAACGGCGTCTGGCGGTGGGCCGGGTCGACACCCCCGGTGGGGGTCATCGCGTGGGGTCGACCACCAGCTTGCCGAGCGCGCGGCGCTCGTCCATGTCGACCAGCGCCCGACCGAACTCGGCGAGCGGGTAGACCGCACCGATCGGCGGCTTCACCGCGCCGCCGGCGATCATCGGCAGCAGCCGCTGCCACTGGGCGGCCATGTACTCGGGACGCCGCATCGCGTACTCGCCCCACCCGACGCCGCGCACGTCGGTGTTGGTGAGCAGCAGCCGGTTGACCTTGACCTCGGGGATGCCCTGCCCGGCGGCGAAGCCGAGCACGAGCAACCGGCCCTGCGGGGCGAGGCTGCGCAGGGAGTCGAGGAACACCTCGCCGCCCACGATGTCGGCCACGACGTCGACCCCGACACCGGCCGTGAGCTCCTTGGCGGCGTCCTTGAAGCCGTCGAGGCCGATCGCGTGGTCGGCGCCGGCGGCGCGGGCGAACTCCTGCTTCTCCGGCGTGCTGGCCACCGCGATCACGGTGGCACCCATGCCCTTGGCCACCTGGATCATCGCCGTGCCGAGCCCGCCGGCGGCACCGTGCACCAGCACCGTCTCCCCGGCGCGCAGCTGCGCCCGCTGCTCGTAGGCGAACTCGGCGGTGAGGTAGTTCATCGGCAGCGCGGCACCCTCGGCGAAGGACAGCTCGTCGGGCAGCGGGAAGGTGAAGGCCGCCGGCAGCAGTGCCCGCTCGGCCGCGCCGCCCCAGCCGCCGACGGCGGCCACCCGGGTGCCGGGCTCGAACCCGCCGCCGCTGATCACGGTGCCGGCGACGTCGACCCCGAGCGTGAAGGGCGGCTCGGGCTTGATCTGGTACTGCCCCCGCGTCATCAGCAGGTCGGGGAAGGCGACCCCGACGGCACCCACCTCCACGAGCACGTCGTGCTCGCCGGGGACGGGCTCGGGGACGTCGTTGACGACGACGTCGTCGGGACCGGTGAGCGTGACGACCTGGGCTGCGCGCATGACCAGCACCCTAGCCAGCGCCCCCCGGGCGCGGGAGAGCGCCGGCATCCGCGGGCGGCCCGGCACCGAACCACGCCGGTGAGGACGTCGGATCGGATCCAGGCCATGCTCCTGCACGCCTCGGCGCGCTTCACCGTGCGCTACGGCGAGGACCTGCGCTTCGCCGGTCAGGAGCTGCCCCGCCCGACCAGGCGCCGGTTCGAGACGCGCCACGGACGCGTCACGGCCTGGGAGTACCGCCCGGGCCCCGAGCACGACGACACCACCCCGGCGCTGGTGCACTTCCACGGCGGCGCCTGGCTGATGCGCTACCCGCAGATGGACGACTGGTGGTGCCGCTACGTCGCCGCCACCGCCGGCGTGCGGGTGCTCAACGTCGACTTCCGCACCGGCCCCTACGTCACCTACCCGGTGGCGCAGCACCAGTGCCACGACGTCGCGGCCGCCGTGGCGGCGTCCGCCCCGGTGGCGGTCGGGGGCTTCTCCAGCGGTGGGGGGCTGGCGGCGTCGGTGGCGCTGCAGGCGCGTGACGCCGGCAGCTTCCGTCCCCGCCTGCAGGTGCTGGCGATCCCGGCGCTGGACCTGGCCGGCGAGGTGCCCGTGCGCGGCGGGATGATCTCGCCGCAGCTGCGCGGCCTCGTGCGGCGGGTGTACTTCCCCGACCCGGCGACCCGCACCGAGCCCTACGCCTCCCCGGTGCTGGCCCCCGACCTCACCGGGTTGCCGCCCGCGCTGGTGCTGGTGGCCGAGCGCGACACCCTGCGCCCCGACGGCGACCGCTACGCCGCGCGACTGCGCGAGGCCGGCGTCGAGGTCTGGTACGACCTCACGCCGGGCGTCGACCACTACTTCCTCACCGAGGACCCGGTGCGGGCCCGCACCACGATGGCCGAGATGGCGCGCCGCATCCGCGCGGCGCTGCACGACTGAGCCCGGATCCACGGCTGAGGGTGACCGGACCCGAGGGCCTCAGCCGGGCCGGACGATCCGGGCGAGCTCGAAGTGCATGGGGTCGGTGTAGTTCCAGTCGCCGCCCCACGCGAAGCCCCAGTACTTGAAGATGTCGACGACGTCGCGGTCCATCTCCCCCACCGTGCCGCGCTGGTTGCCCGGGACGTTGAGGTCGAGCGCGAGGCCGAAGGAGTGGTTGGACAGCGTGGAGGACCCGGCGATGAAGCGGGGGTAGTAGCACCCGGCGTACTCGTCGGGGTTGATCTCGTCGGCCAGGCCCCGGCTGACGACCTCGGCCAGCGCGGCCCGCAGCTGCGGGAACAGGTCCTTGTTGCAGGTGACCGACCCGAGGATCGGCACGACCTCGGTGCGGATGTGCTCGCGCACCCAGGCCGGGTCCGGCGCCACCCGGCCCCCGCCGATCGGGGTGTAGGTGAAGGTGCCGACGGCGTCGCTGAAGGCGCCCACCAGCACCGCGGTCTGCACCGCGCCGGGGTCGAGGCCCAGCCGCGCGACGACGTCGAGGTTCTGCACCGAGGCGCGGTCGCCCACGGTGCGCACCACGGGTCGGCGCACGACCTGCGGCGCGGTGGTGCCGGTGGAGAGCAGCACGGCGTTGTCGGCGGGCATCCCGAGGGCCTCCCCGACGCGCTCGTTGACGACCAGGTCGATGCCCGGCACCTGGGGCGCCCAGGCGCCGATGTGCAGCCGCCGCGTGGTGTCGCCGATCGTGAGGGGCAGGAACCCGGCGTCGTCGACCAGGTCCTTGGCGCGCAGCGGGGTGTCGGCGGCCACCTCGCCGGCCGCGACCCGGGCCCACTGCTCGTCGAGCTCGGCGCTGCGCGCGGCGGTGAACCGGCGGTACTCGGCGGGGTCGACGGCGGCCACGGTGTACACCTGGCTCTCGACGCTCACCTGGGCCACCGAGAGCGGCAGCGACGCCGTGACGCCGGTGAGCGCCGCGAGTCGGGCCTGCACGTCCGCTCCGAGCGGGGTGGCGGCCTGCACGAGCACGTCGGCGCTGGCCAGCGGCTCGGTGCGCGGGCCGGGGGCCGGCATCGCCAGGGCAGGATCGAGCCCGGTGTCGGTCGGGCTGCCGGTCGTGGTGTCGGTCGGGCTGTCCGGAGCGGGCGTCGTCGGCCCCCCGGCCGGGGTGGCGCCGCTCCCGGAGCCGTCGGCGGAGCCGGCGTCGTCGGAGGCACGCGGCGCCGCGCACGCCGCCACCACGACCGCCGTCACCAGCGCCGCCGGGACCAGCCGCGCGCGCGGGATCCCGGAGCGCAGCCTCCCCTGCGACATCGCCTCCACCTCCGCCCCTCAGGGTATCGAGCCACCCCAGGACGGCGGGCCGGAACCGACCACCCCACCCCGCGGAGGGCGGCGGGGCTCAGGCCGGAGGGGCGGTGCCGAGCACCCGCGCCGCGAGCCAGGCGAGGTCGGCGGCGGTGGAGCCGGGGTCGGCGGAGGGCTGCATCACGTGGCTGAGCACCACCCGGACCACCATGTCGACCACCGGGGACAGCCGGTCGTCGGCCAGGCCGTGCTCGTAGGGCCGGACCCGCTCCACGACCACGGCCTTGGCGGCCTCGAGCAGCGAGCCGGCGTGGGTGGTGAGCAGCGGCAGCAGCTCGGTGTCGGCGCCGTGGGTGGCCGAGACGATGGCGTGCAGCAGGGCGTTGTCGGTGGCCAGGTGCAGGCAGCCCAGGCAGGCGTCGCTGATCGCCGCCACGAGCGCCGCCGGGCCCGGCGGAGGATGGGCGTCGAAGGCGCCGGTGACGACCTCGAGGAAGCGCTCGAGCTCACGCTCGATCATCGCCTCGGCGAGGCCGGCGCGCCCGCTCACCTCGTTGTAGACCGTCTGGCGGCTGACCCCCACCTCGTCGGCCAGGCGGGCCATGGTGACCTGCGCCCACCCGTGCTCGGCGGTGAGCCGCCCCGCGGCCTCGACCAGCCGGGCGCGGGTCGTCGGCGCCGGAGTGCTCACACGCTCCAGGGTAGCCAGACGCCCGCCACCCGGGACGGGGGCGGGCGTCCGGAGGGGGCTCGTCGTCCCCCGCGTCACTCGAGGGTGAGCGCGAGGACCGGGCAGGCCTGCACCGCGGCGTTCACCCGGGCGCGGTCGGCGCCGGGCACCTCCTCGGCGAGCACGTGCATCTGCTCGTCGTCGTCGAGCTCGAAGTAGTCGCTGGCCATGGCCTCGCACATGCCGAGGCCCTCGCACTTGTCGTAGTCGACGTGGATGCGTCCCATCTCAGGCACCCACCCGGTCCTGGGGGTCCACCGGCACGAAGTCGACCTTGTCGCGCACGCCGCAGTCGGGGCAGGTCCAGTCGTCGGGGATGTCGGCCCAGGCGGTGCCGGCGGCGAAGCCCTCGAGCTCGTTGCCCACCTCGACCTCGTAGGTGTAGCTGCAGCCGGGGCAGCGGGCGGCCAGGACCTCGGCCACCGCGCCGGGGGTGTGGTCGGAGGCCACGGGCTCCTCGACCACGGCGGCGGGGGCGACGCCGTACTTGGCCAGGATCCGCTCACGCTTGCGGGGCACGATGTTGGCCCGCGACACGTCGCCCCCGAAGTGGTCGACGACGCGCTGGTCCATCACCTTGCGCCACAGCGGCGGGACGAGGGCCAGCACGATCATGCCGGCGTAGCCGGTGGGCAGCACCGGGCTCTCCTCGAAGTCGCGCAGCGTCTGGTAGCGGCGGGTCGGGTTGGCGTGGTGGTCGCTGTGGCGCTGCAGGTGGTAGAGCAGCACGTTGGTGGCGATGTTGTTGGAGTTCCACGAGTGCGAGGGGTCGACCCGCTCGTAGCGCTGGCGCTCGGCGGTGCCGACCTTCTGGCGCAGCATGCCGTAGTGCTCCATGTAGTTGACGACCTCGAGCAGCGAGAAGCCGATCACGGCCTGGAGCACGAGCAGCGGCAGGATCTCGATCCCGAGCCAGGCCACCAGCCCGCCCCAGAGCACGGCGGTCATCAGCCAGGCGTTGAGCACGTCGTTGCCCCAGTGGAAGGGGTGGGTGTCCTTGCGGGCGTAGCGCTTCTTCTCCAGGTGCCAGGCGCTCTTCAGCGAGCCGCCGACCGTGCGGGGCCAGAACTGGTAGAAGTTCTCGCCCAGCCGGCTGGAGGCGGGGTCCTCGGGCGTGGCGACGCGCACGTGGTGACCGCGGTTGTGCTCGATGTAGAAGTGGCCGTACGCCACCTGGGCGAGGGCGATCTTGGACAGCCAGCGCTCGTTGGCCTCGCGCTTGTGCCCGAGCTCGTGGGCGGTGTTGATGCCGATGCCGCCGACGCAGCCGATCGAGACGGCCAGGCCGATCTTGTCCCAGGTGGACAGATCGCCCTGGGTGATGAGCCAGAAGGCGCCGATGAAGCCGGCGTACTGGATCGGCAGGAAGAGGTAGGTCACCCAGCGGTAGTACCGGTCGTTCTCGAGCTCCTCGATGACGTCGTCCGGCGGGTTGCTGCGGTCGAGCCCGGCGACGAGGTCGATCATCGGCACGATGCCGAGGATCACGATCGGGCCGATCCAGAACCACACGCCCCAGCCGGTGAGCTCGTGCATCCCGACGGCGACGAACGCCAGGGACGGCACCACCAGGCCGATGAGCCACAGGTAGCGCTTCTTGTCCTTCCACTGCTCGGTCGACCCGACCGGCACGGTGCTGTTGGCGATCTCCATCGATGCCCCCTGTCCTGGGTGTCCTGGGGCGAGCGGGCCGCGGCCCGCTCGCAAGGTTTACATCAAGGTAGGGGATGTAAAGCCGCTTGACAAGAGGGTTGGAGATGTCAAGTGACGGGCGTCACCAACCACCCCGCACGGAGGAGTGCTCCTCCACCGGCGTCCGCAGCCAGGCCGGCACGTGGCGCCCGCCGCCGCGGGCGGGACCCGGGGTCGCACGCCCCGACGGCTCCGCCGGACGCGGTGCTCCCGGTGCTCCCGGCGTTCCCGGCGTTCCCGGCGTCCCCGGGGCCCGCGGGGGCTGCGCGACCGCCCCGCCCGGGGCGGACGGAGCCGACGGGCGGGGACGAGCGGCCCGGGGCGCGGTGCGGGCGGCCTCGGCGGTGCTGGCGATCAGCTGGGCCAGGGTCGAGGCCCCGACGACGCGCACCTGCAGCCGGTGCGCGGCGAGCACGACACCGATCTCCTTCGACAGCCGGGCGCCGCTGAGCTCGACCCGCACGATGTCGGGCAGGTCGAGGTCGACCATGGCCAGCCCCGGCACGGCCCGGGTCGGGATCAGGTTGAGGTGCAGGCGGGTGAGCGTGAGCCGGGCCGGCACCCACGCCGACCCCCACGCCGCGCGGAAGCGGTCCAGCACCGCATCGGACGCCGTGCCGGGCCCGCTGGAGCTGCCGGATCCGGGCAGCGACTCGACCATCACGGTGGCGGATTTCGAGGCGAGCACTCCGTAGGACACCCCTCCAGTGTGCTCCCGGCCACACCGCGACGGCGACGTCCCGGGGGGTAAATCTCCTCGCCGTTCACCCACTGCTCGCGCGGCGGCCGCCCCACGAGCGGCGCCCGTCGTGGAGAATGACCCGGCTCCCCCCACCCCTGGAGAACCCGATGTCCGACGATCTGCTGTCCCGGCTGAACCCCGGGCCCCCCCGACCGGCCGACGCCGCGCACGCCGGCGGGTCGGGCGGGGCACCGGTGCCGGTGGTGCAGGTCGACGCCCGCCCGGGGTGGTGGCGACGCTGGCGGGTGGTGCTGGTGCTGGTCCCGGCCCTGGCGTTACTCGCGGGCACCGCGGCGACGGGCCAGCGCCTCCTGTGGGCACCGCTCCCGGACCCCGCGCCGCTGCCGGACCAGGTGCGCTGCTGGGACGGCTCGATCGCCGACACCGGCACCTGCGGCACCCCCGACGGGCTGCGGGGCCTGGCCTGGGTGTTCCCCTCGCTCAACGTCCGCAGCCCGCGCTGCGGCCCGGTCGAGCGGCCGGCCCGCGCGCTGGAACGACCGACCGAGCTGCGGTGCAGCTACCAGTTCCGGCAGCGGCTGGTGACCGTCACCTACAGCCGCCGCACCACCCTGACCCGCGGCCTGTCCTACCTCGACGCGATCTTCCCGACCGGTCCGCTGCCGATCTCCGGGGGCCGGGTGCGCTTCGAGGACGCCGACCGGCGCCCGGCCGGCTACGAGGCCGCGATCGCCTACGCCGACCACCCCTTCGCGGTGGAGGTCGCCGCCCCCGACGCCGTCACCCGCGACGCGGCCCTGGAGGACCTGGTGCAGTTCCGCCCCGCCGGGCAGCTGGAGCAGGTGCCCCTCTCCGCCGCCGACTGACCCCCCGGGGGGCGCCGGCGGGGGGCGACCCGACCCGACCCGGCCCGACCCGGGCTCAGGTGGTGGGGGAGGCGGCGTCGCGGATGGCCGCGGCCACCGCCCCCGCGACGTCGGGGTGGAAGACGCTGGGCACGATGAAGGTGGGGTTCAGCTCCTCGTCGGTGACGACGTGGGCCAGCGCCTCGGCCGCCCGCAGCAGCATCGGCACCGTGACCTCGTGGGCGCGGGCGTCGAGCAGGCCGCGGAAGACGCCGGGGAAGGCGAGCACGTTGTTGATCTGGTTGGGGTAGTCCGAGCGGCCCGAGGCCACGACCTTGGCGTGCCGCGCCGCGTCGCCGGGGTCGACCTCCGGGTCGGGGTTGGCCAGGGCGAACACGACGGCGTCGGCGGCCATCTCGGGGATCCAGTCGGCGTCGAGGATGTTCGGGGCGCTGACGCCGATGAACACGTCGGCGCCCTGCAGGCCGTCGCGCAGGCTGCCGGTCACGCGGCGGGGGTTGGTGCGCGCGGCGAGGTCGCGCTTGGCGGGGGCGAGGTCGGGCAGGTCCGGCACCAGGCAGCCCTCACGGTCGTAGACCACGATGTCGACGCAGCCGGCGGCCAGCAGCAGGCTCACGATCGCGCTGCCCGCCGCACCCGCGCCCGAGACGACGATGCGGGCCGCGGCCAGCTCCTTGCCCACCACCCGCAGGGCGTTGGTGAGCGCGGCGAGCACGACGATCGCCGTGCCGTGCTGGTCGTCGTGGAAGACGGGGATGTCGAGGCGTTCGCGCAGCCGGCGCTCGATCTCGAAGCACCGCGGGGCGGCGATGTCCTCGAGGTTGATGCCGCCGAACCCGGGGGCGATGAGCTCCACGGTGCGCACGATCTCGTCGGTGTCCTGGGTGTCGAGGCAGATCGGCCACGCGTCGATCCCCGCGAAGCGCTTGAACAGCGCCGCCTTGCCCTCCATCACCGGCAGCGCCGCACCCGGACCGATGTTGCCCAGCCCCAGCACCGCCGAGCCGTCGGTGACCACCGCGACCGAGTTGCCCTTCACCGTCAGCCGCCGCACGTCCTCGGGGTTCTCGGCCAGCGCGAGGCTGACCCGCCCGACCCCGGGGGTGTAGGCCATCGACAGGTCGTCGCGGGTGCGCAGCGGCACCTTGGAGGACACCTCGATCTTGCCGCCGAGGTGGAGCAGGAAGGTGCGGTCGGAGACCTTGTGCACCGCCACGCCCGGCACCGCGTCGACGGCGTCGCGCAGCTGCGCCGCGTGGTCGGCGTCCACGGCCGAGCAGGTGACGTCGAGCACCAGCCGGGTGTGGGTCGACTCCGCGACGTCGATCGCGGTGACGATGCCGCCCGCGTCCGAGATCGCGGTGGCCACCGCCCCGACGACGCCGTGGTCGGGGTCGGTGAACAGGCGCATGGTGATCGAGTAGGACGACGTGGTGGCGGTGCGGGACATACCGCCACCCTGAGGGGCGTCGTCGGTGACGATCAAGTAACCGTCGGACCCGACGGTCAACCGGGCCGGTCGGCGGGTGGGGCCGGCGTCAGCGGGAGTAGGTGTAGAACCCGCGACCGGCCTTGCGGCCCAGCAGACCGGCGTCGACCATCCGCTGCAGCAGCGGCGGGGGCGCGTACAGCGGCTCCTTGAACTCCTCGTAGAGCGACTCCGCGACCGCCTTGGTGGTGTCCAGGCCGATGAGGTCGGCCAGGGCGAGCGGGCCCTGCGGGTGGGCGGCCCCCAGCACCAGACCGCGGTCGATGTCCTCGGCCGAGGCGAAGCCGGACTCGTACATCCGGATCGCGGAGAGGATGAAGGGGATCAGCAGGGCGTTGACGACGAACCCGGCACGGTCCTGGCAGTCGATCGCCTTCTTGCCCAGGGAGTCCTGCACCCAGGCGCGCGAGCGGGCCATCGTCTCCTCCCCGGTGAGCAGCGAGGGCACGAGCTCGACCAGCGAGAGCACCGGCACGGGGTTGAAGAAGTGGATGCCGATCACCTGCTGGGGGCGGCTGGTGACCACGCCGAGCTTCATGATCGGGATCGAGGAGGTGTTGGAGGCCAGGATCGCGTCGGGGGCGATCAGCACCTCGTCGAGCCGCTTGAAGAGCGCGACCTTGGCGGCCTCGTCCTCCACGATCGCCTCCACCACCACGGCGGCGTCGGCGACGGCGTCGAGCTCGGTCTCGACCGCGATCCGGTCGAGCACGGCCGCGGCCGAGTCGATCTTGCCCTTGGCCTCGGCGCGCGAGAGCGACGCCTCGAGCCGGCCCAGGGCCGCCTTGGCGGCGACGTCGGTGGCCTCGATGACCGTGACCGGGTGCCCCGCACGCGCGCTGACCTCCGCGATGCCGGCGCCCATCAGGCCGCCTCCGATGACCCCGATCCGCTGTGACGTGTCCACGCCGTCCACCTCTCGACTCGCCTCGCGCGACGCCGATCGACGCCGCCCCTGCGACCCTAGAGGGCTACTCGGGAGTACCCGAGACCCCGAGGTGGTCCAGCAGCCGCGCCGAGAACCGGTCGCCCATCTTCTCCACCACCGCGCCCATGGTGCGGCGCACGACCGGACCCGACATCCGGGGCAGCGGGAGCTCGACCCGGATCGTCAGGCTCGTCTCGAGCAGCGCGCCCTCGGGGTGCTCGGACAGCGCGTACCAGCCGGTGACGCCGGCCCGCTCCTTCTCCCCGCGCGGCGGGTCGTGGCGGAACTCCAGCCGCGACGGCGCGGTGAACGTCATCTCCTCGGTGAACGTGGCGGCGAAGTCGAGTCCCGCCACGGCGATCCCCGAGAGCGTCCAGGCCCAGTGCTGCCGACCGTCGCCGGTGAGCGGGTCGAAGCCGTCGGGCACGCTCGCACCGGTGGGCTCGATCCGGGCCACGAACGGCGTCAGGTGCGCGATCAGGGCAGGGTCGACCAGGGCCGCCCACACCTGCTCGCGCGGCACCGGGACCACCGCCGAGGCGGTGGTCCCGGTCTCGAAGGTGCTCAGGATGCCAGCGCCTTCTCGATGTCCTTGACCAGCTTCTCCGGCTTGGTGGTGGGGGCGTAGCGGTCGAT
The DNA here is from genome assembly GCF_964228225.1 of Nocardioides sp. Lineage (GTDB taxonomy): Bacteria > Actinomycetota > Actinomycetes > Propionibacteriales > Nocardioidaceae > Nocardioides. Next base: position 74,523 of record NZ_CAXQZB010000078.1, on the reverse strand, counting down.
GACCTGACCGTTCTTGCCCACGAGGTACTTGGTGAAGTTCCACTTGATCTTGCTGCCCAGCGCGCCGCCCTTCTCGCTGCGCAGCCACTGGTACAGCGGGTGGGCGCCGTCGCCGTTCACCTCGATCTTGGAGAACAGCGGGAAGGTGACCCCGAAGTTGCGCTCGCAGAAGGAGGCGATCTCGGTGTCGCTGCCGGGCTCCTGGCCACCGAACTGGTCGCACGGGAACCCGAGGATCACCAGGCCCTGCTCGGCGTAGCGCTCGTGCAGCTCCTGCAGCCCCTTGTACTGGGGGGTGAAACCGCACTGGGAGGCGGTGTTGACGACGAGCACGACCTTGCCGGCGTAGTCGCTGAGGGCGACCTCGCGGCCGTCGATGCTGGTGGCGGAGAAGTCCTGGAGAGCGGTCATGATCCGATCCTGCCAGGACCGACCTGATCCCTCACCCCACCTCGGGTGGGTCGCCCCACGCACGACGCCACCCGCCGTCGCGCGCCAGCTCGGCCAGCGGCCGCCGTTCGCGCGGACGCGCCTCCCGCTCGGCCAGCTCGGGCAGCTCGGGCGGGCGGTGCCGGCCGAGGGCGATCGCCACCAGCACCTCGAGCGTGGGCGGCGCGCCCAGGTCGACCGCGACGCCGGCGTGGTCGAACCCCGCCAGCTGATGGGCCTCGAGCCCCTCGGCGCGCGCCTGGAGGGTGAGGTGGGCGGCAGCCTGCCCGGCGTCGTAGACCGCGAAGTCGCGCCCCCCGCCGCGCTCCGACGACGCCGCCCCCGCCGCCGCCGGCTCGGCTTCGCGCTGCAGGGCGACGAGGACCACCAGCGGTGCCGTCGGCACCCAGCCCGCGTTGCCGCGGCGCAGCCGAGCGAGGAACGCCGCGTGCCCCGGGGTGCCGGCCCGCAGCACGACCAGCCGCGTCGACTGCCGGTTGCCCCAGCTCGGCGCCCAGCGCGCCGCCTGCAGCAGCCGCTCCACGACGGCGTCGTCCGGCACGTGGTCGGGGTCGAAGGAGGAGGGGCTCCAGCGCGAGCGCAGCGGCTCGGCCAGCCCCTCCGTGCCCTCCCCGGGGGTCAACGCCGCCTCACCGGTGCACTCCTCAGGGCACTCACCGGACACTCATCGGGCCGGCGCCCGGGTGCCGGTCGCCTCCTCCACGTAGGCCACGAACGCCGCGACGGCGGCGGCCGCGGGCTCGCGCTGCACGGGGTAGGTGGTCGGCCGGGCGGCCCGGTCGTGCCAGAAGTGGTGGCGGCCCGGCGAGGCCGGCCGGGTGGCGACCAGCCAGACCGCGGTGTCGGCGCCGGAGGCGGCGTCGCGCAGCAGCGGTCCCATCACCTTGTCGAAGCCCGGCAGGCTGTCGCTGACCCCCGGAGTGGCGGCCCAGCCGGGGTGGGTGGAGTACACCGCGATGCCCTCGGCCGCCACCCGGTCATGCCAGACGTCGGCGAGCACGACCTGCATCCGCTTGGTGCGGGCGTAGCCGCGCACGCCGTCGTAGGTGCCGTCGCGGTACTCGATGGTGTCGGGGGTGGTGCGCAGCCCCGCGGAGTACATCCCGCCCGAGGACATCCACACCACGACCGCGCCCCCACCCTGAGGACCGGACGCGCCTGCGGCGGCGGCCAGCTGCGGACGCAGCAGCTCGGTCATCAGGTGCGGGCCGAGCACGTGCACGGCCAGGGCCTGCTCGTGGCCCTGGGCGGTCTCGGTGCGCGTCGGCACCATCACCCCGGCGTTGTGCACCAGACCGTGCAGCACCGGCACCCGCGCGGCGAGGTCGGCGCACCAGGCGCGCACGGCGTCGAGGTCGCCGACGTCGCACACCTCCGGCACCAGCACCTGCCCGGGCTCTCCCGCCAGGTCGGGGTGCGCACGCCGCACGGCGCCGATCACGTCGGCGACCTTGGCGGGGTTGCGGCCCAGCACGTGCACGGTGGCGCCCAGGCGCAGCAGCGGCACGACCATCGCCTCCCCCAGCCCGGAGGTCGCCCCGGTGACGACGACGTGGCGGCCCTCCAGCGACCCCGGCGCGGCGTCGGCGGGCCACCACCGGCGCCGCAGCGCGGGACCGATGCGGGTGTAGCCCAGGATCAGGGACCGGTCGAGGACGGCGTCGAGGGCACGGGTCAGCACACCTCCCACGCTAGGACACGACCCCTCACCCGTCCGCGCCGTCCTGGGGTCGCCGTTTCCCGTTGTCACCAGCGGAATGCACCGGTTCAGGCCGGCAACCGGGGCCTGTCGCTGGTGACAACGGGAGACACGCACCCAGGGCTGGGGTGGTCAGTGACGGGTGGCGGCCGGGGCCGAGCCCACGGCCGACGGGGTGAGGTCGCGGTCGCCGCCGGCCGAGCGGTAGAGCAGCGCCAGCTGACGCACGACCCGCTCGACGCCGAGGCGGGCCCGGGCGTCGGCGAGCGCCCGCTCGCTGATCTCCGGGTACTCCGGCGTCGCGGCCAGCCACTCCAGCGCCCGGGCCACCGCGTGCGGGTCGCTGGGCGGCACGAGCAGTCCGGTGCGGCCGTGCTGGATGATGTCGCGGATGCCGTCGACGTCGGTGCCCACCACCGGCACGCCCCGGGCGGTGGCCTCGGCCAGCAGGTACCCGAAGCTCTCGAACTTCGAGGTCAGCACGATCGCGTCGCACGTCTCGAGCCAGGCCAGCAGGTCGGCGCGCGGCATCCAGGGGTGGATGCCGACGTCCTCCGGGGCCACGCCGGCGTAGGCCAGCGCGCCGGCGAGCACGGCGCCGTCGCCGTCGTAGTGCCCGACGCCGACGAGGTCGAAGGCGAAGTCGGCGCGACGTCGCCGGCGCAGCTCGGCGACCGCCTCGAGGAAGGTGCCGAGGTCCTTCTGCGGCGCCACGCGGGCGGCGATCCCGACGCGGAACACGTCCTGGGTGCCCTCGCGCGGCTCGACCTGTGCGGCCTCCACCCCGTTGAGCACCGTGACCGCGCGGTCCAGCGGCAGTCCGACGTCGCCGACGGCGCGGTCCCACTCACTCGGCGAGGTGGCCAGGACCGTGGCGTCGTTGAGCCGTCCGAGCACCCGCTCGGCGGTGAGGAAGATCCAGCGCTTGAGCCCCGACTGGCCCAGGTAGAAGAAGGCGTGGGGGGTGTAGAACATCGGCGTGCGCCGCCAGGCCAGCCGGCCCACGAAGCCGGCCTGCGAGCTGTGCAGGTGCACGACGTCGGGGTCGAGCCGCTTCAGCGCGCGGCGCAGCGGGCCGCGGGCCCGCAGCGCGCCGAGCTGCGTGGTGGAGCGGGGCATGGGCACGATCTCCACCGCGTAGCCCTCGGCCCGCAGGTCCTCGGCGAAGGGCCCCTCCGCGCCGAGCACGAAGGAGAACCGGACGCCGGGGTCCTGCCAGTAGGCCAGCAGCAACCGCAGGTAGGTCTCCACGCCGCCGAAGGTCTCGGTGACGTGGACGACGTGGCGTGGGGCGCCGGAGGGGGTGCGGGAGGTGCCGGACGCGGTCCCCACGCTCAGTACGCTCCGCGGCCGCCGGCGACCGCGGTGAGCGTGCGCACGAGGATCTGCAGGTCCTGGACCATCGACCAGGTGTCGACGTAGTACAGGTCCAGGCGCACGGACTCGTCGTAGGTGAGGTCGGCGCGACCCGAGACCTGCCACAGGCCGGTCATCCCGGGGCGCACGCGCAGCCGACGCTCGATGCCGCCGGCGTAGTGGCGCGCCTCGGAGATGAGACCGGGTCGGGGTCCGACCAGGCTCATGTCGCCCTTGAGCACGTTGAGCAACTGGGGCAGCTCGTCGAGGGAGTAACGGCGCAGCCAGGCGCCGGGCGCGGTGATGCGCGGGTCGTTGTCGAGCTTGAACAGGCCCGGACCGTCGCCCACCTTGAGCGAGGCGAGCAGGGCCTCGGCGTCGGGCACCATCGTGCGGAACTTCACGCAGTCGAACGGCACGCCCCGCATGCCCACCCGACGCTGCTTGAACAGCACGCTGCCACCGTCGTGGCGCTTGATGGCCACCGCGACGACGAGGAACACCGGGCTGAAGACGACGAGCAGCAACGAGGCCGCGACGACGTCGAAGAGCCGCTTCCCGGCCCGCGAGGCGCGCAGGGAGCGGGACTTCTCCAGGTGCACCAGCGGCAGGCCCGCCATCGGGCGCATCCGCACCCGCTCCTGGGACACGTCGGTCAGGCGCGGGGCGAGCATCACCCGCACGTCGTCGTCCTCGAGCTGCCAGACCAGGCGGCGGGCCTGGTCGTCGCTGCCCACCGCACCGTCGGCCAGCACGACGACGTCGGGCTGGTGACCGCGCACGGCGGTGACGACGTCGTCCGCGGCGCCGAGCACCCGCACACCGCGTCGGGTGCGGCCACCCTCGGCCATGGCGGACCCGATCGCGTCGTGCGGGAGCAGGGCCCCCACGACGCGGTAGCCGAGCCAGGTCTCACGGCCGAGCACGGCGGCGATCTCGTCCACGTGGTCGGGGGTGCCGCACACGAGCACGCGGGTGGCGAGGCGACCCCGCGAGCGGGCGCTCTTGAGCAGCTGGCGTCGCACGAGCCGACCCGCGAGCAGCGCGGGGACGCCGGCGGTGAAGACGACGAAGAAGAACCCGCGGGAGAGCGGGAAGTCGAGCAGGAAGCAGGTGATGCCGACCGCGGCGGCGGTGAGGGTGGAGCCGCGCACGATCCGGCGGTACTCGTCGGTGCCGACGCCGAACACCTCGGAGCCGTAGCCGCCGACGGCCGCGATCAGGGCGAGCCACATCGAGACCAGCACCGGGGCGATGAGCCACAGCGACTGCGTGACGCGGTACCCCTCCTCGAACACCGGCAGGTGGTCGCGGGCGACGGCGGCGAGCACCGCGGCGGCACCGAGCAGCAGGGCGTCGGTGAGCATCGTCACGATCGTGAGCCGCGTGCGCGAGATCGCCGGGCGCAGGGTGGCGCGGTGGCCGCGGGCCCCGGCGGGCGGGAGCTCGAGGGTGGGCAGCACGGGGCTCGGCAGCACGGGGGCGGAGGAGGCGGCCGCACGCGGGGGCAGGTCGGTGGGACGTCGCACGGACGTGGAGGAGCTCCCGGGCACGTCGGTGAAGGGGGCGGCGGGTGGGGGGGTGGGGCTGAGGGGGTTCACAAGGGGGCCTCTCGGGGGGAAGAGGTCGACGGGGGGTCGTGTCCGACAGCACCGGATCGTGGCCGGACACGTGCACAACGAACGAAACCCCGTGGGGTTATGCCTGTCTATGCAGCCCGGGGTATTTCCTCAGACACCCCGTCCAGCCGACCCTCCACCCCCGGGAACCCGCTCCCTGAGGCCGGGTCCCTCAGGCCCGGTCGGCCCCCGGCCAGGGCTGCCACATCTGCAGCGGCACGTCGTAGCCGTCGGGCCAGGCCAGGGCCGAGGGGGCGAGGGTGGCGAGCAGCGCGGTGGTGAGTGCGTCGGCGTCGGGGAAGTCCGCGGGGTCGAGCGCGGGGTTGACCACGACGACGGGGGTGCCGTCACGCTGCTCGCTGGTGACCGGCACGATGCGCGCGCCGGTGCGGACGGCGAGTCCGGCGATGCTGGTGGTGCCCGACCACGAGCGCCCCAGGAACTCCACCCGGTGGCGGCCCGGCACATCGCAGGCCATGGTGAGGGTGGCGCCGCTCTCGAGCACCGCGACCATGCCGCGGAAGCCGATGCCGACGCCCACGAACGTGATGCCGGGACCCGAGCCGGCCATCTTGATGTGGTGGCGCAACCACAGCGGCGGCCGCTCGGCCATCGACTCGTCCGAGACGACGATCGTCTGCGGCACGCCGGCGTTGGCCAGCGACGCGTACGCGCCGGCGTAGTAGCCGTGGTGGAGGAACGTGAGGATCGTGGCGGTGCCGTCGGCCTGGGCCGCGTGGAGGTGCTCGAGGCCCTCCACCCGCTGGCGCACGAGGTCGCCGGGGCGGTAGCGCACCTCGCTGCGGAAGTTGGCGAAGCGCAGGTGGCGCCAGGCGAGCCGGCGCAGGGTGCGGGCGTCGGCCTCGGGCCGGAAGAGCCGCATGGCCTCGACCGCACGGCGGCGGCGCCCGGGGATCAGCCACTCCAGCACCGTGCGCAGCAGCACCACGACGGCCATGACCGGCCGCGGGTTGTGGGTGCGCACCCACTCGACGACGCGCTCGATCACCGCTGGCTCACTCCTGCCTCCACTCACCGGACCCGGGTCCGGGGTCGCACCGGCGGCGCGACCTCGAGGCCGCACTGTACGCGGGGCGTGGGATCGGCACGTGTGATCGGGGCGGGATGATCGGGGCGGGCGATCCCGGGGCGGGCATGCCCCCGCAGGCGTAGGGTGAGGCCGCACCGATCGGAAGGGCCCCCCATGATCTCCCACGTCCGACGCCTCGCAGGGTTCGCGCTCCTCCCCGCGTTCTCGCTGATGGCGAGCCTCGTCCTGCTGCCGCTGGTCGCCTCGAACTTCGGCCCCGCGGGCTGGGTGTCGCTGGGCACCGGCATCAGCGTCGGCGCCGTGCTCACGATCATCTGCGGGCTGGCCTGGGCCTCCATCGGGGGCCACCGGGTGGCGGTGGGCGACGCCGTCGAGCGGCGCCGGCTGTTCTGGCTGAGCCTGTCCACCCGGGGGATCGTGCTCGCGGCGGCGCTGCCGATCGCCACGGCCATCATCTGGGTCGTCGACGTCGACGACACCGGCGCCGCCTGGTTGTTCATGGTCGGCCTGGCGCTGAACAGCTTCTCGATGTCGTGGTTCTACGGCGGCACCGAGAACCCCGGCCAGCTGGCGGTGAACGAGGGGGTGGTCCGGCTCTCCGGCTACGCCCTGGCCACGGCCGCGCTGGCCGCGGGCGCGCCGCTGGCCACCTACGCCGCGCTCAACGTCGTGGCCAGCCTGGTCACCCTGGGGCTGAACACCCGCTCGATCCTGCGCATCACCGCACCGTGCGGTCCGATCAGCCGCGCCGAGCACCTCGCCGAGCTGCGGGTGCAGTTCGACGGCACGCTGGCGCGCTCGGGGTTCGCCTTCTTCACCCTCGGCGGCCCGACCATCTTCGCCCTCGGGGCGGCCGCCTCGCTCGCGCACTTCAACGCCGTGGACCAGATGCTCAAGACCTCGGTGAGCGCGACCTCGATCCTGCCGCAGGCGTTCATCGCCGTCGCCGCCGCCGGCGTGGCGGCGCGGGTACCGCTCGGCTCGCTGTGGACCCGACGTCCCGAGGCGCTGGTGCTCACCTGGCTGCCGCTGGCGGCCCTGCTCACGTGGTGTGCGCTGGGGCCGGTGGCCGCCGACTTCCTGTTCGCCGGCAAGCTCGAGCTCGACCGCGGCACCTCGGTGCTGATCGGCGTCGCGCTGGCCAGCACCATGACCCTGCGCAGCTTCGAGCTGCTCATCATGTTCCCCCGCGACCTGGCCAAGCCGGTGTTCACGATCAACGCCTGGTGGTCCTTCGCCGCGGTGGCGGCCCTCTACCTCTCGGCGCGGCTGGACTCGGTCGAGCTCGCGCTCGGCGTGTGGATCGGGGTCCACCTCGTGGTCTACGTGATGGAGGTGCAGGTGCTGCGCCGCAGGATGGGGGACGGGCACCTCGCCGGGCCGGTGCCGCACGACCTCCTCCCCGACCCGGCGCTCGAGATGGCCGTCGCCGGCGACCCGCTCGAACCCGTCCCGCCGAGCGCCACCGCCGTCGCCGCCGCCGGACAGCCCGACCTGCCCACCCCCCGTTCCGGACAGGATGACCCCCCGCATGCCGGTTGACGACCCCTCGTCCGCCTCCCCGCAGCCCCTCTCGGACCCCCTCCCGCACCCTCACGCGCAGCCCGCCGGCCGGCGCGTCGTCGTCGCCGCCTCGTGGCGCGACCACAGCATCACCGCGATCGCCGCCGAGGCCGCGCGCCGCGGCGAGCTCGACGCGCGCTACGTCGTGGACGACCGGTTCGTCGCCGGCCTGGCCCTGCTCAAGGGCGGCTTCCGCGCCTCCGCGCGCGCCCACGCCGCGCGGGCCCGGGAGCGCTCCGCGCGCCAGAGCGCGGCCGGCGACGTGCGCGTGGGCCGCCGCCCCGAGCTGATGCGCGTGGTGGGGGCCGTCACCGACCCCCGCACCGGCTGGGAGCTCGGCGAGCGGCGGTGGAAGACCGCCTACGACCACGCGGTCGCCCGGCGCCTGGCGCGGCGACCGCTGGGTCCCGGCGACGTCGTCGTCGGGATGCCGGGCTCGAGCCTGCGGACCTTCGCGACGGCGCCCGCGGGCGTCGTGCGGGTGTTCAACGCGATCGACGCCCACCCGCGCGAGCACAACCGGGTGCTGGAGGAGGCCTACGGCCGTGCGGCGGCGCGGGCCGAGATCTACCCCGACGCCCTGGTCGAGCGGATCGAGGCCGAGCTGGCCCTGGCCGACCACGTGCTGGTGCCCAGCCGCGCCACCGCCGACGGCATGACCCGCCACGGCGTGCCGGCCGAGAAGGTGCGGGTGCACCCCTACGCGGTGTCGCTGGCCGACTTCGGCCTCACCGACGGCGAGGACGCCCCCGCCCGGCCCGACGCGCGGCCCCGGGTGCTGTTCGTCGGGCAGGTGTGTCATCGCAAGGGCATCCCCTCGCTGCTGGAGGCCGCGCGCCGCGTCCCCGGGGTCGACGTGCGCCTGGCCGGCCCGGTGTTCCACGCCCACCTGCTGGCCGACCTGCCCTCGAACGTCACGGTGCTCGGCACCCTCGACCCGGTCGCGCTGCGCGCGGAGTACCGCGCCGCGGACGCGTTCGTGCTGCCCACCCTCGACGACACCTTCGGCTTCGTGGTCACCGAGGCCGCGGCGGCCGGTCTGCCGCTGATCCTCAGCCCGCACTGCGGGGCCCGGGAGGTCGTGGCCGCCCTGCCCGCCACCACCACCGTGGATCCGCTCGGCGCCGACGGCACGGGCGACCTCGCCGCCGCGCTGCACGCCGTCGTCGCGCTGGACTGGGACACGCGCCTGGCCCACGCCCGCGCCTTCCGCGGCCTCGACCGGCCCCACCCCGACTGGGCGCACTACGGCGCCGCCGTCCTCGACTCCGTCACCACGGGAGCAGTCCGATGAGCACCCGCGAGACCGACCTGACCGCCGGCAGCACGAGCGGCGAGGGCGGCGCAGGCACCGCCCCCTGGACCCACGAGGAGTACCGGGCCCGGCGCTACTTCGGGGAGCTCGACGGCCTGCGCGCCGTGTCGATCCTGCTGGTGTTCAGCAGCCACATCGACGCGCTGTTCTGGGACCGCCTGCACGGCGGCACCGGCGTGACGTTCTTCTTCGTGCTCAGCGGCTTCCTCATCACCACCCTCTCGCGCCGCGAGGAGCACCGCCGCGGCCGGCTCGACCTGCGCGCCTTCTACATCCGTCGCGTGTTCCGGATCTACCCGCTCTACGCCACGGTGCTCGCGGGCTACGCGGTGCTGATCCTGGTGCTGGGCTTCCAGCCCGAGCGCCGGGCCGCGTTCCTGGACTCCCTGCCCTACTACCTGCTGTTCCTGCCCGAGCAGGCGCTGCTGAACTCCACCGGCGTCGAACCGCCGTTCGCGGCCGCATGGTCGCTGGGCATCGAGGAGAAGTTCTACTTCGTCTGGCCGATCGTGGGCTTCTGGCTGCTCGCCCGCTCGCGGCACTCGCAGCGGCTGCGGATCGGCTGGCTGGTTGTGATGGGCACCGCCTTCGCGTGCGCGCCCCTGGTGCTCAGCCCCGTCGGCTACCTGCTGCGTCCCTACGCCCTCATCGCGATGGGCTGCGTGCTGGCGCTGCTGCTCGACGACGCCCGCTGGTACGGCCGGCTCTCGGTGCTCGGGCGCCCACGGGTCTTCCTCGGCGTGCTGCTCGTCGTGGTGGCCCTGCAGCTGGGCACCGACCGGATCGAGCTCGACCAGCCCGGCTACGTCGCCTACGGCCTCCCGGTCACCCTGCTCCTGGCGGGCCTGGTGACGGGTCGCCACCGCGGGGTCGCGGTGCTGTCCTCACGCCCGCTGGTGTTCCTCGGGGCGGTGTCCTACGCCTTCTACCTCACCCACGGATTCGCGCTGAACCTCGTGCAGGCCCTGCTCCCGGCGACCGGCGTGGCCCAGGGCGTGATCGCCCCGATCATCGGGCTGGGCCTCGCGGTCTTCGGCGCCTGGGTGCTGCACCGGCTGCTCGAGCAGCCGTTGATCAAGGTCGGCCACCGCCTCGCGAAGCGGCACCGCGCGCCCGATCGCGTCGCCGACTGACACGCCGCGACCGACCGGTCGCCCCGGTCGCGCCCCTGTCGCTCCGGTTGGCCGGTCAGCCGGTCGCCCCGTCGGCTGGCCGGACGGCGGACCGGGCATCCACGGCTCAGCCGCGGCGGCCCTTCCCGCCCTTGCCGCCCTGGCCACCCTTGTCGCCCGCACCCTCGGCCGCGCCGAGGTCGGCCCGCAGCGTCTCGCGCAGTACGGGTCCGAGCTGCTTGGAGTACTGCACGGTGAGGTGCTCGCCGTCCACGAAGGCCGGGGTGGTGCCGATGAAGCCGGGGCAGAAGTCGTCGACGCAGAACCAGTCGCGGGTGTCGACGAACACCCCGCCGGCGGCCTCGACGACGTCGCGCACGGTGTCGTTGTACTGGTACCACTCCTGGGGCACCTGCAGCTCGCAGTCGTCGGGCGAGCCGACCTTCGTGGCGCAGGCGGAGAGGTCGCCGGCGCCCGGAGGGGCGGAGAGGAAGACGATCGTGCGGCCGGGCGCGCTGATCTGCTGCAGGGTGCGCTTGAGGCCGGCGGAGATCTCGTCGAGCGCGGCGGGACCCGTGGCGCCGTCGCTGAGCGCCCCGAAGGCGTAGAGGATCGTGGAGGACATGATGACCAGGTCGGGGTCGAGGTCCTCGATCTGACCCACCGCCCAGGGCCGGAACGCCTGGCACTCCGGGAACGCCCCACCGCTGAACTTGTTGGTGACGATGTCGAAGGGCGGGCACTCCTGCAGCGTCAGCTGCTGGATCCGGCTGACGTCGCTGAGCGCCTCGCGCACCGCGGGCATCCAGGCGATCGCGATGGAGTCGCCGAACACCACGGTCGTGCTCTTCGCGGCGGCGTCACCGAAGGAGCAGTCGCCGTAGTTGGCCTCGACCACGGCGACGCAGCCGTAGTCCTCCATGTCGGCGAACCACTGCTGGATGCCGAGCTGGTCGGCCGACGGGGTGAGGGTCGGGAACTTGTTCAGCTGCAGGGTCTGGGTGATCCGCTCGGTGAGGTACTGCTGCTGCGGGTCGTCCACCGTGGTCTGGCCCGGCTCGGTCGTCGCCGGGGCGGCCGTGAGCAGCTGCTGGTCGGCGGTGTCGGACTCCGGCGCCGCCACCGCGGCCGCGGACAGCACGACCGCCACGACCGCACCGATGGCGAGCCAGGTGTTGGCCAGCCGGTGGGAGTGGTTGGCGGGGCCGTTGTGCAGGACCCGCTTCCAGCGTGGCTCGAGCCAGGAGGAGTGCCGGATCGGGTTCTCGACCATGTGGTAGCTGAACACCGAGAGCACCAGCGTCGAGGCCAGTGCCACGACCTGGTAGGTGAGCCCGCCGTCGGGGAAGTAGGCCAGCAGCAGGATCACCAGCGGGAAGTGCCACAGGTACAGCGAGTACGAGATGTCGCCGAGGTAGCGGGCCACCCGGTTCTGCAGCGGCCAGAGCAGCCGCGACTCCCGGCCGACGCCGGCGGCCACGACCGCCGCCGTGCCGAACACCGGCAGGGCCGCCCACGGGGCCGGGAACGGGTCGCCCTCCCCGATCAGGGCCACCGAGGCCACGATGGCGGCCAGGCCGGCGTAGGCCAGCACCGGGCGCAGGAGGTCGGGCAGCCGCGACCAGGCTCCGGCCGTGACGGCGATCAGCGCACCGACCAGCAGCTCCCAGGCGCGGTCGAGGGTGGAGAAGTAGGCCACGGTGGGCGAGTCGACGGTGTGGGCCAGGGAGTAGACGAAGGACGCGCCGCCCACGATCAGCACGACCGCGGTGACCAGGGGGGTGCGCAGCCGGCGCCCGCCGATGAGCGCCGCGGCCGCCAGGGTGAGCACCAGCAGCGTCGGCCAGACGACGTAGAACTGCTCCTCCACCGAGAGCGACCAGTAGTGCTGGAGCGGGGAGACCGGGCCGCCGCTGGCGAAGTAGTCGGTGCCGACGTCGGCGAAGCGCCAGTTGGCCACGAACCCGAAGGCCCACAGGCCGTCGGTGGCGACCTCCTTGCCGCGCACCCCGCTGTAGAGCAGGTAGGTCGAGGCGATCGTGACGGCCAGCACGAGCGTGGCGACCGGCACGATGCGGCGCACGCGGCGGCGGTAGAAGTCGAGGTAGCTGATCCGGCCCTCGCGGTGGTGCTCGCGCAGCAGCAGATCGGTGATGAGGAAGCCCGAGAGGACGAAGAAGATGTCGACGCCGACGAAGCCGCCGGTGGGCACGTCGAAGACGTGGTTGGCGATCACGAGGCCGACGGCGACCGCGCGCAGGCCCTGGATGTCGCCGCGGGTGGAGGAGGCGCGCGGGGCCTCTCGGCGGCGGCCGGAGGCCGCGCTGGAGGCGTCGGGGCGGGGGAGGACGGGGGATCGCACCCCCGTATCGTAGGCGGCGCCCCGGATCCTCGCGGGGGCATCGGCCAATGCGGACGCCGGGGCGCCCGGCACCGCCCCGACCGGGGGTCAGCTCAGCGGCGCACGTGCGGCGCGGGAGGTGCGCCGGGCGGTGGTCCCCGCGCCGGTGAGCGCGCCGCGACGACGACGTCGCTGGCCGCCGCGCACCTCGCCCGGCAGCACCGCGTCGGGCCCCGTGGCGTCGTTCGGGTCGCCCGGCTCGTCGAGGTCGGGATTGCCCGTGGTGAGGAAGACCGCGACCACGAGCAGCCCGACGGTGAAGCCGAACACGCCGGACAGCGAGCCGAACGGTCCGCGCCACATGCCGACCTGCGCCACGGCGAGGTAGCCGGCGATCACCGCGATCCGGGACTGGTCGAGCCAGTGCCGGTCCAGGAACGCCCACAGCGCCCCGACGCCGAGCATGATCACGATCACCCCGCCCCAGCCGAAGGCGAGGTAGGTCTCGGCGGGGAACGGGGTGGAGAGGTCGAGGAAGTCGTAGCCGCGGGCGCCGGCGATCTCGAAGGTGCTCGGCTCGGCCTTGGCCGCCCAGAAGGCGCGCGGGACGAAGAAGAAGATCGCCGAGAGCAGGTGCAGGCCGAAGTCCCAGCCCTGGGCGTCGACGAGGGTGACGGTGTTGACCATCTGCTGGAAGCCGTCGAAGTCGGGGCTGGCGAGCATCTGCTCGGGCCCGGAGAGGGCCTCGCCGTAGCGGAAGTAGTTGGCCGCCGGGTAGGCCAGCAGCAGGGCCACGACGCCCATCACGAGCCAGCCGAAGGCGACCAGACTCCCGCGCGGTCGGAGCAGGGCGATGATGAAGGTGCCGAACGCCGCGAGCACGAAGTAGCGGGGGGTCGTGAACGGGTTGGCCACGATCAGCAGGAGCAGGAACGCCACGCCGCTCAGGCCCACCGCCAGCGCCCGCTCCCGGGTGCCCTTCACCGTGGCGCGGATCAGCCAGAGCGCGAGCACGCTCGCGGCGATCGCGAACCCGCTCGGGGCCACGCGCACGAGGCTGCCCAGCACCTGGGTGTCGGTGCCGAGGCCCGCGGAGGCGGCGTTCTCGCCGACGGTGTTGCGTGAGGAGAACAGCGCGCCGGGCCCACCGGCCGCGCTCACCAGCAGCGGCGTGAGCGCGAGGGCGCCGACCAGGTAGACCCCGGCCAGCAGGGTCATCCGACGCCGGCGACCCGGGGCGATGCGCCAGGCCAGCTCGGGCCGGGGTGCGCGGCGGCCGTAGGCGAGGTAGCCCACCAGCAGGCAGCCCTGGGCGAGGGCCAGCACCAGCTGCGCGCGCAGCGTCGCGCTGAACTGCGTGGTGACGCCGGCGTCGCCCCAGGCGGCCTGGGTGGTGGCGATCTGGTAGATCGAGGGCAGCACGAGCCAGCAGTAGGGGAACACCGAGGCGATCAGCAGCATCGGGCGGAAGCGCGGGAACACCGCGATGCCGGCGCCGACGCCGCACAGCGCCGCGTGCGCCACGGTGGGCGCCACGTGGTTGGGGTCGACCCGCACCAGCAGCGGGATCAGCGGCACCACGGCCGTGCAGGCCAGCAGGGTGGCCAGGACCGCGGTGGTGGTGCCCTCCGACGGAGCGGAGGGCAGGGCGGTGCGACGCCCGCGCTGCTCGCGTGCGGCCATGGCGTGCGCCCCTCCCTCGCTGGGGTCGGTGTCCCCCGTCACCGCGCGACCGCGCGGCGCTCCACTGTACCGAGCGCGCACGGGCCCGGCCGACATCCCGAGCAGCCGTGGTCCGCGCCTTGGCCCGCCTCGGCCCGTCGTGGCCCGCCGTGGTCCACGCTGCGCACCCGGTGCCCAGAGTGGCGCCTCCTGGCGTGGAGGCCGGCCTCCGCGTGCGATACTCACCCGGGAATGGCCTGGGAGCACGGCCACCGCGAACGAAGGATCTTGGATGCTCGAGTTTCTCGCCGTGGTGGCACGGCGCTGGCGCATCGTCATCGGTGTCGTCCTGGTCGGCATCCTCGCCGCCGCCGGTCTGACCTACCAGGCCACGCCGGTCTACCGCGCGTCCACGCAGCTGTTCGTGGCGATCGACTCCAGCGGCACCGCCAGCGAGCTCAGCTTCGCCGGGCAGTTCGCCTCGCAGCGGGTGAAGTCCTACCCCGACCTGGTCGACTCCCCGCTGGTCCTGCAGCCCACGATCGACGCCCTGGGCCTGGGCGTGACCCCGCAGCAGCTGGCCGACGAGGTCAGCGCCGAGGTGGCGCCCAACACCGTGCTCCTCTCCGTGCTGGTCGACGACCCGTCGGCGGCGCAGGCCGCGCTCATCGCCAACACGGTGGCCGAGAACCTCGCCTCGGTGGTCGAGGACCTCGACCGAACCCGCGAGGACAGCAGCTCGCCGGTGCGCGTCAGCGTCACGCGGCCGGCGATCCCGCCGACCTCCGCGCGCTCCCCCGTGCCGGCGCTCAACCTCACCCTCGGGCTCGTGCTGGGCCTGCTGATCGGCGTCGCGCTGGCCGCGCTGCGCGAGGCGCTGGACACCACCATCAAGGACGACGGCGACGTCACCGAGGCCACCGGCCTGCCGACGCTGGCCCACGTGCCCACCAACAGCGACGTCTCGGCCCAGCCGCTGCTCGACGCGACGCCGAGCAACACGGTGTGGGCGGAGTCCTACCGCAAGCTGCGCACCAACCTGTCCTACATCGACCCCGACAACCCGGCGCGGGTCATCACCGTCACCAGCGCGCTCCCGGGCGACGGCAAGTCCCTCACCGCGGCCAACCTCGCCTCCTCGCTGGGCCAGAGCGGCCAGCGCACCATCCTCATCGAGGCCGACCTGCGACGGCCCTCGCTGGTGCGTCTGCTCGGCGTCAGCGACGACGTGGGCCTCTCCACCGTCGTCGCCGGCCGCGTGCCGCTCGAGGACGCCATCCAGAGCAGCGACTACTTCGACGCCGTCGTGAGCGGTCCGATCCCGCCCAACCCCAGCGAGCTGCTCGGCACCCAGGTGTTCAGCAACCTCATCGAGACGCTCAAGGCCAGCTACGACCGCGTCATCATCGACACCCCGCCGCTGGTGGCCGTCACCGACGCCGCGATCGTGGCGACGGTGAGCGACGCCGTGCTGCTGGTGGCCCAGGCCAAGCGCACCAAGCGGATGGACCTGCGGCGCGCGCACTACGGCCTGCGGGCCGTGGACGCCAACCTCGTGGGCGTCGTGCTCAACCAGGTGCCGGTGAACAGCGGGCTCTACTACGAGTACCGCAGCGACAAGGGCCGCGGCCGGCGCGGGTGACCGCCACGGCACGTCCCGGGGCGCCCCGCGTCCTGGTGGTCGACCACTCGGCCGCGCTCTCGGGTGCCGAGCTGTTCCTGCACGGCATGCTCGCCCACGCTGATCTGGCCGGCGACGACGGCGCGCTCGACGTGTCGGTGCTGCTGCTCGAGGACGGCCCGCTGCGGGAGCGGCTGGAGGGCATCGGCTGCCCGGTGCAGGTGCTCACCCTGGCCGCGGAGGTGGCCGACGTCGCCGCCGGCGGTTCGGGCGGTCAGCTGGCCCGCGCGGCCACGGCGCTGCCCGCCGCCGTGCGCCGGCTCCGCGCGCACCTGCGCGGCGCGGCACCCGACGTCGTCTACACCAACTCCGCCAAGGCTCACGTGCTCATGACGGCCGCCCTGGTCGGCACGCGGATCCCGGTGGTGCTGCACGTGCACGACCGCATCGCCGCCGACAGCTTCGGGCGCGCCAACCGGGCGGCGCTGCACACCGCCGTGGCCCGCGCCGCCACGGTGCTGGTGAACTCCGAGGCCACGCGCGACTCGCTGCGCCCCCGGCAGCGTGCACGGGCGGTCAACGTGCCGTGCCCGGTGGACCTGCCGGCCGCTCCGGCCGCGCCCCCCGCCGACGACGTCGCCCCGGCGTTCGCGCTCGTGGGCCGGATCTCGCCCTGGAAGGGCCAGGACGTCGCGATCGAGGCGCGGGCCCGACTGCGCACGGACGCCGCGGCGGACAGCGCACTGGCCCGGGCCGAGCTGCACCTCTACGGCGACGCGCTGTTCCCCCGCGACGTCGCCTACCGCGAGCAGGCGCAGGCCCGCGCCGCCGAGCTCGGGGTGGCGTCCGCCGTGCACTGGCACGGCCACGTGGCCGACGTGCCCGGCGCGCTGGGCCGTCACCACGCCGTCGTGCACGCCAGCACCCGCCCCGAGCCGTTCGGCCAGGTGGTGCTGGAGGCGATGGCGTGCGGGCTGCCCGTGATCGCCGCCGACGCCGGCGGGCCCCGCGAGCTGATCGAGCACGGCACGTCGGGCTGGCTCTACCCGCCCGGCGACGCCGTCGCCCTCGCCGCCGCGCTGGCCACGGTGCTGGGTTCGGCCGACCTGCGCTCCCGGCTCGGCGCCGCCGCACGGCGTCGGGCGGGCGACCTGACCTACGACCGTGTGGTGCCCGGCTGGGCCGCGGCCGTGCGCGCCACCGCGCGGGCCTGACTCCGACCCGGTCCGACCCGGTCCCGACCCGCCCGGCGCGGGTCAGCCGACGGTGAGGACCGAGGCCAGCGTGTCGGCCACGAAGCCGGCCATCTCCGAGCCGGCGTGCCAGGCGGCCGCCGAGAACGCCGTGGGCTCGAAGCCGGCCACGAGCGGGTCCTCCCCGCAGATCCCCCGCCCGACCGTGGCCGAGCGCAGGTTGATGAATGGCACGTCCGCCTTGGCCGCGGCCTCGCGCTGCACCTCGTCGATGCGGGCGAAGACCTTGCTGGCGTACGCGGCGTCCCCGGCGGCGAAGCCCATGGCGGCGCACGTGTCGCCCTCGAAGATCATGGGGTAGCCGACGTAGAGGATCACGGCATCGGGGGCCCTCTGCCGGATGTCGCGCAGCACGTCGAGCACGCGGCCGCGCACCTCCTCGGCGCGCGCCAGCAGGTCGACGTCGAGGGAGTCCACGCACGGCGAGCCCTCGGGATCGAGCGAGGCGACCTTCGGGCAGCGGTCGATCAGGGTGCCGAAGATGTCGTCGTCGTTGCCGCCGAGCGCGACGGTCACCAGGTCGGTGTCGCGGGTGATGGCGTCGCGCTGGGGCGGCGGTCCGAGGGGATCGCTGGTGGCCTGCACGTCGTAGTAGGCGGCGGTGCTCGCCCCCGCGCAGGTCGCGTCGACCAGCGTGGCGGCCTGGATGCGGCGCGCCAGCAGGTTCGGGTAGTTGTTCGTCGAGCGGCCGCAGCCGGGCTGCTCGGCCGCGGCGGGCGCGATGCCGAGGCCCGCGCTGAAGGAGTCGCCGAGCGCGACGTAGCGCGGCGCCTCCGGCAGGGCGAGGGCGTCGGGCAGGTCGGCGACGACGAACCGGTCGCCGGAGGCGCCCTCGTCACTGGTCAGCTGACGCTGGAGCAGGACCGCGGCGGCGATGGCGACACCCAGACCGACGAGCACCACGAGGCCGACCACCAGACCGTGGCGCAGGTGCTGGCGGGTGCGGGACGGGCTGGCACGCCGGATGTTCCGGTCGGGGGACTTCGCCATGCGGGTGGGGCTCCTGGATCGCGATCGAGCCGCACGACTCCGGGCGGCCTGCAGATCGTACGGGGTGCCGGACCACCCCCCACGCACCCGGTGACCACCGGGGGACGGACCGGGAGACAGACCGGAGGACCGATCGGAGGCGACGCGCCCGGCGGGTCCGACCCGGTCGTCCCGGGGCCCGCCTCCGATCCCGGGGGGAGATCAGGAAGGGCCGCCGTGACGCCGCTGAGGAGGTCGGGCCGCCTCGCGCGCCGCACCGGGTCCCCATGGCGCGTGGCGCCCGCAGGTCCCCGACTCCGATCGGCTGACGCGATCATAGCGAACGTTCGTTCGCTCAGTGCCGGGTTCGCTGGGGTCAGGCGGTGGGCCCATCGACGGGGCGGTACCCCGGGATCGCACCGCCGCGCAGCAGCGCCGCGAGGGCCTCGGTGCGGCGGACCTCGAGCTCGGGCTCCGGGTGCAGCGGCGCGGCGATGGCCTCGCCGTCGAACAGGTGCACCAGCGAGAACACGACCATCCGGTAGGCCGGCTCCTCCCAGCGCTGCGCCAGCGGGAGGCTCCGGGCCAGGGCCCAGATGTCGTCGTGGTAGCGCTCGGTGAACGCGGCGAGCCGCTCGCGCAGGTCGGCGTCGGTGCGCGCGGCGACGAGCAGGTCGTACCACCCGCCGGTGACCGGCATCCGGCTCACCCGGCGCAGCAGGTCGACCAGCACCTCCTCGCTGAGGTCGCCGCCCTCGGCGAGACGCTCCCCGACCGCCGCGAACTGGCGACGCCGGATCTCCTCGGCGGCCTCGATGACCAGGTCGACCAGGCTCGGGAAGTAGCGGTACAGCGCGCCCGCGGACACCCCGGCCTCGCTCAGCACGTTCTTGGCCGTCGTCGCGGCGTACCCGCGCTCGGTGAGGACCGTGATGGCGGCCTCGAGCAGCCGCGCGCGCATGGCGTCGCGCCGCTCCTGCTGGGTGCGCCGAGAGTCCCCCACGACGCAGAAGCCTACGGTTCCCGCACCCCTCCCTCGGGGTCGGTGGGTGCGGAAGGAATCGCGCGGCGGATCCGGGGCATCAACCTCGTCGAGACCGCTCACCTGCGAGAGGAGCCCCCATGTCGGACCGCAGCCCCGAACGAGAGCGCCTCGACCTCGCCGCTGCCCAGTGGGGCACGATGCCCGCCCGGGTCCTCCTCCCCTACGTGCTGGCCTACCTCGTCACGGTCCTGGTCACGGCCGGCTCACCACGGCCGACCAACGGCGTGTTCGGGGTGGTCCTGGCGATCCTCACGCTCGGATCATTCCTGGGCCCGTGGCGCCACGCGGACCTGTCGCGCCGCGCCCGGGGTGCTCTCCTCGCCGGCGCGGCGGGCCTGGGGGTGGTCGTCGGCGTCCTGGTCGGTGTCGTGGGTCCGAGCTGAGCCGCGGCCGAGTTGCGGCTCCTCCAGGCCCATGATTCCGGCGGGCAGGCAGCATCACCGATGCCGAACACGACGGATGACGGAGCGTCGTCGGGCAACGCGCTCTGCCACCCGACGGCTGATGCTCAGCCGAGCAGAGCGAGCGCCGCCCGCCACACGGCGTCAAGGTCGACCGAGCCGTCCGCCTGAGGTTCGGTGGGGACGGGCCAGGTGTGGTGGGGGCCGCGCATCCGGGCGCGCCAGGCGGTCACGACCACCCGGTGCTCGGCGGAGGCGACGAAGGTCCGCAGGTCCTCCTCGCGGCGCCACACCGTGAGATCGCCGAGCAGGCGCCGCGTCGGCTGGGTCCACTGCCGCAGCCACAGCGCGCCGTCGCTGCGACGCCAGACCCGCGCCATCCGCTCGGCGTCGCGGGCGATCGCCGGGAGGTCGCGCACCCGGTCGTGGGTGAACACGGTGTGGCTCACCACCACCTCGGCCGCTCCAGCGTCCGTCCCGCTGTCCCGTGCGGAGGACGGCGTCGCGGCGCGCCAGGGTGCGGCGAGCACCGGGCCTCCGGGGACGAGGGCGAGCGGGGAGCGGATCACGACCATGAGCGCAGGCTAGGGCCCGCCGTCATCCTGGTGCCGTGCGCGGTGGTGGCGGGGACATCGTGGCTTGCCGGTGAGGTCGGTGCCTCCGCCGGATTCCCAGGGCGGGTCGTGGTCGATCTCGCAGTGGCTGGCGGGGACGTCGCAGCCGAGGTGGACGCAGGTGCGGTGCATCGTCGCGATCGCCATCCGCTGCGCCCTGGTGTGGAAGCGGCGGGTGCGGCCCCAGTCGAGCACCATGCCGGTGCCGTCGAGGACGGCGGGGATGATCCCGGCCGTCGCGGCGAGCCTGCGGGCGGCGGTGGCGGAGATCTTCTCCCCGGTGTCGAGGAGCCCGGCCTGGTCCAGCTGGGCGGTGAGGTTCTCGATGGTCATCGTCACCACCACGGTGGCGCCGCAGCCAGCGCGGTCGGGCAGATCGGAGTCCTGGATGCGCTCGAGCAGGTCGCAGAACGCCTGGCCCCACCGTGCCGGGGTACGCAATGTCGGGTCGTAGGACCCGGCACCCTCCGCGGCGCGCTTGGCCTTGGGTGCGCCGATCGCGGTGAGCATCTTGCGCAGCATCGCGCCGTGCAGCACCGGGACCCGGAACCAGCCCTCGACCGTGCCGTCGTCGTGCTCGACCATCGAGAACCGCACCCGCGCCGCGGCCCGTGCCTCCTGCCGCTCCAACGCCGCCGACTCCCGCGCATCCGCTGCCACCGGATCCAGCACCTCCCAGATCCGCTGCCCCAGCACCCGCAGGTCCTTCGCGTGATGAGACGCGGCCTTCTCCAGCAGGAACTCGGCCGCACGATCCCGATCGACCTCGGGCACCTCGGCCACCGCGTCCACGATCACCTTCGCCTGCGCCGGCGTGACCTCCGCTGAGGCCAACGCGGCAGCAACGTCCGGCCGGCCCTCCAGCGCGACCGCCTCCCGCAGCACCGCGCGCCCCTGAGCGACCGTCGTGCGCGTCGCGCGGGCGTGCCAGACGGCGACGGTCTCCGCGCCGGAATCCTGATGAGCGCCGATCCCCTCGGCATGCACCAGCACTCGCGCCCGCAGGGCCGCGGTGACGGCCTCCAGCTCGGCCAGCTCCCGCAGCACCGTCAGGCTCTCAGCAGCCCCGAGACGCCACACCTCCCCACCCACCGCCGCGCCCAGCGCGGTGCGAGCGGCATGCGTCAACACCGCAACACTCGCATCCGGGGTGGCCATCTCCATATGAGAAGTCAACACGGGACCACCGACAGTTCCGAGGCCTCCAGCTCCGCCTGTGGAGACCGCCTCCGTCGGCTCCGTGGGCTCCGTGGGCTCCGTCGTACCAACCTTCTGTGCTGTGTTCCGGGCCGAAAGCAGCACCAACGGTTGGTACGACGCCCACCCCGGCCGCGACGATCAGCCGAACCGACACCAGGTTCCGGTCGAGACGACCCGCACGTCGTCGCCGTCCACCACCACCGCGCCGTCGTCGTCGAGACCGTAGGCGGGGTGGCCCAGCCCGGCCGCCCACTCCTCGGCGGCGGCGCGGGTGTTCTCGGTCAGGTCGGGGTGGTCCAGGTGCGGGAACAGGCAGAAATCGACCAGCCCGAGGGCCGCATCACCGCCGCCTGGCGGCTCCCAACCCACGAACTCAGGCCCGATCCGCGGGGTCAGCACCATGCTCCCGGCGCTCATGCCGACCCAGACGGTGTCGCCGAGCTCGGGCACCAGGTCCAGCAGCCCGCTCTCGCGCATCCAGTGCGCCAGGTAGAGGGCGTCCCCGCCGGAGACCAGCAGTGCGTCGGCCAAGCGGACCAGCTCACGCCAGCGCTCGCCCCCGATGCTCGGCAGCGCCGTGAGCTCGAGCAACGACACCGACCGCCACCCGAGGTCGACCATCGGCTGCGCCGACCGGCCGGCCACGAACTCCCAGACCCGCTCCCCCGGTCCCGCGTACGGATGGCCGTACATCGCGGTGGGGATGCACACCGCCGTGGCCTCCTCGATCGGGCGCCCCAGCAGACCCACCAGCTCGGCGCGGAGCGCCTCGTTCGACACCCCGCCCGAGGTCAACAACAGCTTCACCGTGATCTCCTCCTCAACCTGCCCGGGCCGACCGACGGTTCCGACCGTGGTCGGCTCTCGGGCTCATCGCGACCGCACCACACGGCTCGACGGCAGGGAGTGCGACCGGTGGGTCGAGCGACGCCGGCCCCCGCGGCCTGATCCTCGCAGCGGACCTAGGGCGAGGGCCGATGGGTGGCGACCCAGGTGGGGACGAAGTCCACGAAGTCGGAGATGACGTCCGCGAGGACGCCGCCGGGCTCCTGGGCCAGCTCCCGCAGCAGGCGGTCGAGCTCGTCGCTCGGGCCGAGGGACGCCAGCAGTGCCGCCACCGACATCCCCCGATGGACCGTGATCTTGCGAC
Source organism: Nocardioides sp. (assembly GCF_964228225.1). Classification (GTDB taxonomy): domain Bacteria; phylum Actinomycetota; class Actinomycetes; order Propionibacteriales; family Nocardioidaceae; genus Nocardioides. Next base: position 52,102 of record NZ_CAXQZB010000078.1, on the reverse strand, counting down.
CTGGTGCCTGGGGGGCTGTGCGGGCGTAGTCGAGCAGCACGTGCGGATCGAGGAGCGCGAGGAGCTCCGGGAGCCGGGCCGCGAGGGTGTCGGTCAGGAGTCGGCCTGCAGCCTCGTCCGACAGGTCGAAGGACCAGTGGTCCGCCCGTAGAGGCAGCCTGCCCGGCACCCGGAGCCGGTCCTGCCACAGCCCCATGGCCTCGCTCGAGCCCTTCCTGGCGGTGAAGTCCCGCCAGATCTTCGGCAGGACATACAGATTGACGAAGAACTCCGCGTCATGGACCCCGAGCCTGAACGGCTGCACGTACACGGACGCCACATCGCCGCGATCGTTCTCACGGCGGAACCAACGACCTTGGCGCTTGAAGCCGGCCTCCCGGAGCACGGGCGACATTCGGTCGCGCACCACCTCATCAAGGGGCCTCACCACGGGACCGATGACATCGCGGACCACCGCCGTCGCGCAAAGACGGTCGCCTCGTGGGTCGCCCGCTCCGATCGCTCCCGGCCCCCAACGCACGAAGCCGGGCCCTGGGAGGACCCGGCTTCGTGATCCAGGTCGACTTCCCCTGGTGTGGTGCGCGAGGGGGGAGTTGAACCCCCACGCCCTTTCGGGCACACGGACCTGAACCGTGCGCGTCTGCCTATTCCGCCACTCGCGCAAGTAGCCAGCGCAGACTATCGGAGGCCGTGCCGCTTCCCCAAACCGGGCCCGCGCGGCGCACGTCGGACGGCGCCGCGCCGCGGCGTCGGACGGGCCAGCGGGAGGCCGGATCGGTAGCATCGGTGACGCGACCGGCCCCGGGGCCGGCTGTCGTCATGCCGGTACACGGGTCGGCACGACGCCCCACGATGCGCGAGGAGGTGCCCGGATGGGTGGTCTGGAGCGCTTCGAGCGACGGCTGGAGTCGATGATCTCCGGTGCCTTCGCGCGCACCTTCCGCAGCGCGGTGCAGCCGGTGGAGATCGCCGCGGCCCTGGAGCGCGAGCTCGACAACAACGCCCAGATCCTCTCGCGCGACCGGCGGCTGGTGCCCAACGACTTCCACGTCGAGCTCGCCCCCACCGACCTGCAGCGGCTCGCGCCCTACGACTCCACCCTCGCCCGCGAGCTCAGCCAGACCCTGCAGGAGCACGCACAAGCGCAGAGCTACGTCTTCCCCGGCCCGGTCAAGATCGACTTCGAGCCCGCCACCGACCTCACCACCGGCCGCTTCCGCATCCGCAGCGCCGCCCAGGCCGAGGTCAGCGGCAGCGCCACGCCCACGCAGGTCGGCCGCGCGCAGGCGGTGCTGGAGATCAACGGCACCCAGCACCCGCTCACGCCGCCCGGCGTGGTGATCGGGCGCGGCAGCGACGCCGACATCCGCATCAACGATCCCGGCATCAGCCGCCGGCACGCCGAGTTCCTCGTCACCGCCGGCCGCGACGGGCAGCCCCCGCAGGTGGAGGTGCACGACCTCGGCTCCACCAACGGCCTGCTGGTCGACGGCCGCAAGGTCCCCCGCGCCACGCTGCGCGAGGGCACCGAGGTCCGGGCCGGCACCACCGTCATCCGGTTGCGCATCGTCGACGCCGGACCCATCGCAGGAGGCTGGTCGGGTGTCTGACGAGCTCACGTTCTTCGTCATCCGGGTCGCCTACCTGGCGATCCTGTGGATCTTCGTGCTCGCCGCGATCTCGGTCATCCGCTCCGACATGTTCGGAGCCCGGGTGCCCGACTCCAACCGCAACGCCGCGCCCGCCGCCCGCGGCGCCCAGGCACGCCCCGCCAAGGCCGCCCGCGCCAAGCCGCGCCGGGGCGCCCCCACCCAGGTCGTCATCACCGCCGGCAGCAACGCCGGCATCGCCGTGCCGCTGGCCGAGGCCCCGATCCTGATCGGCCGCGGCAACGACGCCCAGATCCGCCTCGACGACGACTACGTCTCCACCCGCCACGCCCGGATCGCCGCCTCGGGCGACCAGTGGTTCGTGGAGGACCTCGGCTCCACCAACGGCACCTACATCGGCACCGTGCGGATCACCCAGCCCACCACGCTGACCCTCGGCACCCAGGTGCGGATCGGCAAGACCGTGCTGGAGCTCAAGAAGTGACCGAGGCGGGCGGCGACGGCCCGGACACCGCGCCCGACACCCAGCCGCGGGGCACCGAGCTCCCGCAGCGGCTGGCGCTGTCCTACTCCGCCATCTCCGACGTCGGCCGGGTGCGCAAGGACAACCAGGACTCCGGGTACGCCGGCGCGTGGGTGCTCGCGGTCTGCGACGGCGTCGGCGGCGCCGCGCGCGGTGACATCGCCTCCTCCACCGCGATCTCCGCACTGCGCATGCTGGACGCCGCCCCGCCCAACACCAGCGACTCCCTGCTGGACCGCGTGGGCCGCTCGCTGCACGAGGCCCACGAGCAGATCGGCCGCGTCGTCGACGCCGACGCCACCCTCAACGGCACCAGCACCACCGCCACCGTCGCCCTCTTCGACGGCCACCGCGTCGGCATCGGGCACGTCGGCGACAGCCGCGCCTACCTCTTCCGCAGCGGCGAGATCTCCCAGCTCACCACCGACCACACGCTGGTGCAGACCCTGATCGACGAGGGCCGCATCACCGAGGCCGAGGCCCGCACCCACCCCCACCGCAACCTCATCCTCAAGGCCCTCGACGGCGTGCACGAGGCCGAGCCCGACCTGTTCGTGCTCGAGCTGGTGCCCGGCGACCGGCTGCTGCTGTGCTCCGACGGCGCCAGCGGGGTGCTCGACGACGGCCGCCTCGCCGACATCCTGTCCACCGGCTCCCCCGACTTCGCCGCCGTCGAGCTCGTGCGGGCCAGCCTGGAGGCCGGCAGCTCCGACAACGTCACCTGCCTGGTGGCCGACGTGCTCACCGAGGCCGACGCCGCCGCCGACCCGCACGTCGCCGAGCTCGAGCCACTGCTGGTCGGCGCCGCCGCCGAGCTCAAGCGCCGACTGCCGCGCGGGCTGTTCCGCGGCCACCGCTCCGGCGACACCGGCGAGCTGGAGCCGATCGAGGCCGAGCTCGCCGACATCCCCGGCATCCCCGAGGGCATCGGCTGGGTCATCCCCACCGACCCCGTCTACGACCCCGAGTCGCTGCGCTACGCCCCCCAGGCCCCGCCCCGGTTCCGCGCGCTGCGGATGCTGATGGGTCTGGTCGTCGTGGCCGGCCTGGTGTGGGCCGGCCTGGCCGCCACCTGGGTGTACGTCCAGCAGCAGTACTACGTCGGCGAGGAGGACGGCGTCGTCGTGATCTACCGCGGTCTGGACGCCTCGCTGCCCGGCTTCCCGCTCTCGGAGGTGGTCGTGCGCTCCGACATCTCCCTCGACGAGCTCTCGGAGTTCGACATGGAGACCGTCACCGACGGCATCCCCGCCGACAGCCTCGCCGACGCCCAGCGCACCGTCGAGGGCCTGGACCGGGTGGCCGTGAGCACCCCCGACCAGCCCGGCGGCACCACCGACCAGCCCACCGACCAGCCCACCGCGACGCCGTCCCCGACGGCGTCGGGCAGCGGCGGCTGAGGCGGCCGGACCCATGAGCACGCTCGACCCTGCCGTCCAGGGCTTCGTCCACCGCCGTCGTCGCGGTGCGGAGCTGTTCCTGCTGCTGCTCGCGCTCGCCGTCGGCGTGGGCGGTTACGCCGCCGTCGGCCTCGGCGTGGAGGACCGGATCCCGCCCGACCTCGCCGGCTACGGCGGCTGGCTGAGCGTGCTGATCCTCGCCGCCCACGTGGCGGTGCGGATGGTCGCGCCCTACGCCGACCCCGTGCTCCTGCCGCTGGTGGCCGCGCTCAACGGCCTGGGCCTGGCGGTCATCCACCGCATCGACCTCGGCTACGCCGCCGACGGCCGCACCACCGACTTCGCCCAGAAGCAGCTGATCTGGATGACCCTCGGGGTCGTGCTGTTCATCGGCGCGCTGCTGATCCTGCGCGACCACCGCGTGCTCGCCCGCTTCACCTACACCCTGGGCCTGGCCGCCATCGTGCTGCTGCTCACCCCGCGCGTGCCGGGGCTGGGCACGAGCATCAACGGCGCCAACATCTGGATCGCCGTCGGCCCGTTCAGCTTCCAGCCCGGCGAGGTCGCCAAGGTGCTGCTGGTGATCGCCTTCGCGGGCTACCTCGTGCTGCACCGCGACGCGCTCGCCCTGGCCGGACGCCGGATCCTGTTCGTCGACCTGCCGCGCGGGCGCGACCTGGGCCCGATCCTGGCGATGTGGCTGATCAGCCTCGGCATCCTGGTGTTCCAGAACGACCTGGGCTCCAGCCTGCTGTTCTTCGGCCTGTTCCTGGTGATGCTCTACGTCGCCACCGAGCGGCCGGGCTGGCTGGTCGTGGGCGCCGGGCTGTTCTTCGGCGGCGCGCTCGCGGCGTGGCGGGTGGTCGGCAACGTGCAGAACCGCGTCGACATCTGGCTGCACCCCTTCGACTACTACCGCGCCCCGCGCCCGCCCTACTCCGACCAGCTGGTCGAGGGCATCTTCGGCATGGGCTGGGGCGGCCTGCTCGGGCGCGGCTTCGGCAACGGCGACCCCACCCGCGTCACCTACGTCGAGAGCGACTTCATCATGTCCGCGATCGGCGAGGAGCTCGGCCTCACCGCGGTGCTGGCGGTGCTGCTCTGCTACGGCCTGATCGTGGAGCGCGCCTTCCGCATCGCGCTCATCTCGCGCGACAACTTCGGCAAGCTGGTGTGCGTGGGCCTGGCCAGCGTGTTCGCGCTGCAGGTCTTCGTGGTGATCGGCGGCGTCACCCGGCTCGTGCCGCTCACCGGTCTCACCACCCCGTTCCTGTCCTACGGCGGCTCCTCGCTGGTGGCGAACTGGGTGATCATCGGGCTGCTGATGCGGATCTCCGACGCCGCCCGCCGGCCGCTGCCGGACCTGGAGAGCGCGCCCGCCGACGACGAGTCGACGCAGGTGATCAAGCTGTGAACAAGCCGATCCGCACCGTCGCGGTGTTCTCGCTGTTCCTGTTCCTGGCGCTGATGCTCAACGCCACCTACCTGCAGTTCGTGAAGTCGGGCAGCCTCAACGACGACCCGCGCAACGGCCGCGTGCTCAACGCCGCCTACTCCAGCGAGCGCGGCGCGATCCTGGTGGGCCGCACCCCGGTGGCGCGCAGCGTGAAGGTCGACGACGAGTTCCAGTACCTGCGCACCTACCCCACCCCGTTCGTCTACGCCCCGCTCACGGGCTACTTCACGCGCGGCTCCGCCACCGGCATCGAGCTGTCGCAGAACTCGGTGCTCTCCGGCGACGACGAGCGGCTGTTCCTGCCGCGCCTGGTGGACCTGTTCAGCAACCAGGCCCAGCGCGGCGGCAACGTGCAGCTCACCATCGACCCCGACGCCCAGCAGGCCGCCTACGACGGCCTCGCGGCGCTGGCCGACGGCGTGCGCGGCTCGGTGGTCGCGATCGAGCCCGACACCGGCAAGGTGCTCGCGATGGTCTCGATCCCGAGCTTCAACCCCAACAAGCTCGCCACCCACGACTTCACCGCCTCCGCCGAGGACTACGAGCGTCTCGACGCCGACGACTCCCAGCCGCTGCTCAACCGCGCCATCCAGCAGCGGCTCTTCCCGGGCTCGACGTTCAAGATCGTCACCGCCGCCGCGGCCCTGGAGTCGGGCCGCTACCGCGGTCCCGACGCGCTCGTGCCGGGCGGGGCGACGTTCCAGCTGCCCCAGACCCGCGGCGAGTCCGGCCTGGTCGACAACGAGGGCCGCGACTGCGGGTCGGGTGAGATCACCCTGCGCCAGGCGATGGAGCAGTCGTGCAACACGACCTTCGCCCAGCTCGCGATCGACGTGGGTGCGGAGGACCTGCTGCGCCAGGCCGAGAAGTTCGGCTTCAACTCCACCGCCCTGGAGGACCTGCCCGGCCAGGCCGAGTCGGTCTTCCCCGAGAAGCCCAACCCGCCGCAGCTGGGCCAGTCCGGGTTCGGCCAGTTCGAAGTGCAGGCCACGCCGCTGCAGATGGCGATGGTGGTGGCCGGCATCGCCAACGACGGCGTCGTCATGCGCCCCTACGTCGTGAACCAGATCCAGTCCCCCGAGTACGACGCCGAGGTGACCGATCCCGAGGAGCTCTCGGAGGCGATCAGCCCCGAGACCGCCGAGACCCTCACCGAGGTGCTGGTCTCCACCGTCGACAACGGCACCGCACTGCCGGCCGCCATCCCGGGCGTGCCCGTGGCCGGCAAGACCGGCACCGCCCAGCGCGCCGAGGGCCTGGCCCCCTACGCCTGGTTCGTGTCCTTCGCCCCCGCGGACAACCCGCAGGTGGCGGTGGCGGTCATGATCGAGCAGGCCCCGGGCCGGGAGATCGCCGGCGGTCAGCTCGGCGGCCCCATCGCCAAGGCCGTGATGGAAGCGGTGCTGCAGTGAACGAGCCCACCCCCGCCGCCCGCTACGCCGACGACGCCGGCCGCTACCGCCTCGAGGGGCGGATCGCCACCGGCGGCATGGGCGAGGTCTGGCGCGCCACCGACACCCTCCTGGGCCGCGAGGTCGCGGTGAAGCTGCTCAAGGCCGAGTACGCCGACGACGCCCTGTTCCGCACCCGCTTCGAGACCGAGGCCCGCAACGCCGCCGCGCTGCAGCACCCCGGCATCGCCGCGGTCTACGACGTCGGCGAGCGCACCACCGTCGACGGCCCGAACCACCCGCAGCCGTTCCTCGTGATGGAACTGGTGCCCGGCCAGCCGCTCTCGGCGCTGCTCATCCCCGACCGGCCGCTGGCCCCCGCCGCCGTCACGACCCTGCTCACGCAGGTCGGCGACGCCCTCGGGGCCGCCCACCGGGCCGGGATCGTGCACCGCGACGTCAAGCCCGCCAACCTGATCGTGACCCCCGACCAGCAGGTGAAGGTCACCGACTTCGGCATCGCCCGCGCCGCCGACGCCGCCGCCATCACCCGCACCGGCGCGGTGATGGGCACCCCCCAGTACCTCGCGCCCGAGCAGGCCGAAGGCAAGCCCGCGACCGCCGCCTCCGACGTCTACGCCCTGGGCGTGGTGGCCTACGAGTGCCTCGTGGGACGCCGCCCGTTCGAGGCCGACTCGCCGGTGGCCACCGCGCTGGCCCACCTGCGCGAGCCGGTGCCCGCCCTGCCGCCGAGCGTGCCGGCCGACCTCGCCGCGGTGGTCACCCGCGCGCTGGCGAAGTCCCCCGCCGAGCGCTACCCCGACGGCGCCGCGTTCGCCGCCGCGCTGCGCGACCCCCGCACCGCGGCGGTCCGGCCGCCGGCCCCGCGCCCCGCGCCCGCCCCAGTGCCGGTGCCCGTGCCCGACGCCACCGCCACCCAGGTGCTCGGCACGACCGCCGCCGTGCCGGTGCCCGCCCCCCTCACCTCCACCGTGGCCACGACCCGCCCTGGCGGTCCGCCCTGGCTCGCGATCGCCGCGGTGGTGCTGCTGGTGGCGCTCGCGATCGTGGTCACCCTGCTGTTCACCGGCGGCGACGACGAGCCGGTGGTCCAGCAGCCCACGACGTCGGTCAGCCAGACCCCGTCCACGAGCCCCTCGCCCACCGAGGAGCCCACGGACGAGCCGACCGAGCCCACCGAGCAGCCCACCGAGGACGACACCGTGTTCGTCGACGAGGGCATCTACGTCGGCCAGCCGGCGTCGCAGGTGGAGCAGGCGCTGCGGGCCCTGGACCTCGAGGTCGAGCTGATCGAGGCCGAGAACACCAACCCCGACCTCGACGGCCTGGTCACCGACCTCACGCCCGCCGGCGACGTGCCGCGCGGCACGACCATCCAGGTGACCTACAACGGCACGGCCCCCGAGCCGACGCCCACCCCGACTCCCACCCCCACCCCCACGCCCACGGACCCGGTCCTCCCGACCGACCCGGGCACGGTGTCCCCCCCTGCCCCGACCGCTGGAGGTACCGGCTGATGAACGACGCGAGCACTCCCGGCGGCGCGCCCCTGGTGGGCGGCCGCTACGAGCTCGGCGAGCTGCTGGGACGCGGCGGCATGGCCGAGGTGCGCAAGGGCACCGACACCCGGCTCGGCCGCACCGTCGCGGTCAAGCGCCTGCGCACCGACCTCGCCAGCGACGCCACGTTCCAGGCCCGGTTCCGGCGCGAGGCGCAGTCCTCGGCCTCGCTCAACCACCCCTCGATCGTGTCGGTCTACGACACCGGCGAGGAGGTCGACGCGCTCACCGGCATCGGCCAGCCCTACATCGTGATGGAGTACGTCGCGGGCCGCACGCTGCGCGAGATCCTGCGCGAGGGCCGCAAGATCCTGCCCGAGCGCGCACTGGAGATCACCAGCGGCGTGCTCTCCGCGCTCGACTACAGCCACCGCGCGGGGATCATCCACCGCGACATCAAGCCCGGCAACGTCATGCTGACGCCGTCGGGCGAGGTGAAGGTGATGGACTTCGGCATCGCGCGGGCCATCAGCGACGCCGCCAACTCCATGACCCAGACCGCGGCCGTGGTCGGCACCGCGCAGTACCTCTCCCCGGAGCAGGCGCGCGGGGAGCAGGTCGACTCCCGCTCCGACGTCTACTCCGCCGGCTGCCTGCTCTACGAGCTGCTCACCGGCCGCCCGCCGTTCGTGGGCGACTCGCCCGTCGCCGTGGCCTACCAGCACGTGCGCGAGCAGGCCGCGCCGCCCTCGGACCACGACATCGCCCTGCCGCCCGAGGTCGACCTCATCGTGATGAAGTCGCTGGCCAAGCGGGTCGAGGACCGCTACCAGTCCGCGGCCGCGATGCGCGCCGACATCGAGCGCTACCTCGCGGGCCGCCCGGTCGAGGCGGTCGCACCGCCGGTCGTGGCCGCGCCGGTCACCGCCGCCACGCAGGTGCGCCCCCTGACCGCGGCCGTGCCGGTGCCGCCGCGCGGTCCCGACCCCGTACCGCTGCCCGAGGCCGAGGAGCCCGCACCCCGCACCGGGCTGTGGGTCCTGCTCGGGCTGCTGCTGGTCGCGCTGCTCGTGGCCGGCTGGTTCCTCGTCAAGGACTCCCTGTTCCCGGCCTCGCCGGAGCAGGTGTCGGTGCCGACCGTCGTCAACCTCACCGAGGACCGCGCGCGTCAGGAGATCGGCGACGCCGGCCTGATCGTCGGTCAGGTCACCAACGAGTCCAGCGAGCTCGTGCCCAGCGGGTCGGTCATCAGCCAGACCCCCTCCGGCGGCGACTTCGTGGATCCCAACACCACCGTCGACCTCGTGGTCTCGCTGGGCCGGCCCGAGATCGAGATCCCCTCGGTGCTGCGACTGCCGCTGAAGGCGGCGATCGCCGAGCTCGTCGACGCCGGCTTCGCCCGCAACCAGATCGACAAGCAGGTGCAGGAGTCCGACGAGGACGCCAACACCGTGATCGGCGTGAGCCCCGACGTCGGCACCAGCGTGGCCGACGACACCCGGATCACGCTGTTCTACAGCGACGGCCAGGAGGCCGTGCCCGGCGTCCTGGGCCTCACCGGCAAGCAGGCCGCCGCCGCGATCCGCGAGGCGGGGTTCGAGCCCGACGTGCGCGAAACCGACGACACCACCGAGCCGGCCGGCACGGTCGTGGACCAGATCCCGGCCGAGGGCACCACCCTGCCCGAGGGCTCGCTGGTCACGATCTTCGTCTCCACCTACGTCGAGCCGCCGCCCACGCCGGACCCGACGCCCGACCCGACGCCGGACCCCACGCCCACCCCGGATCCGACGCCGGCGCCGACGGACCCGGTGCTGCCCACCCCGCGCGGCGTCGTCCCCCGGGACTGAGTTCTGCACCGGCGGCCCCCACCGACGGGCCGCACGACCCGGACGCACGACCGCCCGGCACTCCGAGGAGGAGTGCCGGGCGGTGTCGTGTCCGGGGCTGTGTCCACAGCCTGTGGAGGAATCGGTGGAGAACTACACGCGTGTCATTCCGTCCACATCAGTGGATAAGTCTGTGGATAACTCACTCCCAGCGGGTGGCGAAGGTGAAGCCGACCGCCATGAACGAGATCCCGACGAACAGGTTCTTCTGGCCGAGGTCGTTGAAGATCGGGACGGACGAGGGGTCCTGGTTGATGGCGTAGTAGACGCAGATCCACGCCAGTCCGATCAGGAAGCAGCCGAGCATGCCGACCACCACGCCGCGGCCCCGGCCCAGCGGCGTCTTGGGGTGGGCCGAGAAGGCGAGGCCGAGCATGAGGGCGGCGAAGCCGATGAGGTAGTTGTAGCCGTCGAGGTCGCGCAGGAAGCCCGGACCGGTCTCCTTGCCCGGGACGCCGAACTCGTCGATCGGGGCCCGCACGCCGACGTAGTAGAAGGCGATCCAGGCGATGCCGCCGAGGATCAGGACCAGGCTGATCAGGAACCGGATCGAGAGGATCGGCCCCCGGTCGGGGTCGAAGGTGACGGGAGCGCTCTCGGACTTGGACTTGGCCACGGTGGTTCCTGTTCATGACGGGCACGGGGCCCGGGATCGGATCTGGGGGCGGGCGTCGCCACGGACGGCCCACCGTTCGCGGGTTACCTTAGTCGGCATGAGCACATCCGACCCGGTACGGGCCCGTCGCCGCTGGCGCCTGGCCACCCCGGTGGTGCTGCTCCTCAGCGGTGCGCTGGTCGTCGTCAGCGCCGTCAACAGCGACGGCACCGACCTGCGACCGGGTCGTTACACCGACCTCGCGAGCCTGGTGCAGCGCGAGTCCGACGACTACACCTCCCTGCAGCGGCAGGCCGCCGACCTGCGCGAGGAGGTCGACCGGCTCTCCGACTCCGTCGACGACCGCGCGGTGCGACGCCTACGCCAGCTGGCCACCCAGGTGTCCGACGACGCCGGCCTCACCGCCGTCAGCGGTCCCGGGCTGACGATCACGATGGGCGACGCACCCGAGGACCGCATCGAGGACGCCATCGCCGATCCCGACGCCGACCTCGACCTGTTCGTCGTGCACCAGCAGGACCTCCAGGCGGTGGTCAACGCGCTGTGGTCCGGCGGCGCCGCGGCGATCACGCTGCAAGGACAGCGGATCATCAGCAGCACCGGCATCAAGTGCCGCGGCAGCGCGGTGCAGCTGCAGGGCCGGCCGTACCCGCAGCCCTACACGATCCAGGCGGTGGGGGACCCCTCCACCCTGCTCGCCGCCCTCGACGCCGACGCCGACGTCGGCGGCTTCCGCGCCGACGCGGCCGACCCCGCCATCGAGCTGACCTGGTCGGTGTCGCCCACCGACACCGTCGACGCCCCGGCATTCGAGGGCACGATCAGCCGCACCTCGGCCCAGCCCGTCGGCCCCGCCGAGTAGCCCGGGGTTTCCGTCGTACCGACCGTTCCTGCTGTTTCCGGGCCGGGGAACAGCACAGACGGTCGGCACGACGCCCACCCGCGGGCCGCCGGTGGACCTCAGGCGAGGGTGACGGTGCGCAGGGCCACCAGCAGGCCGAGCACGAGCAGCACCCCGGCGACCCCGGCGGCCTGGACGGCCGTGCGACGCGGGCCGCGGGGGGCGTAGGCCAGGATCGCCGCCGTCACGAGGCCGCCGAGGAAGCCGCCGAGGTGGCCCTGCCAGGAGACGTTCGGCACGGTGAAGGTGATCACGGCGTTGAGCAGCAGCAGGCCGCCGATCTGGTTCAGGCTGCCGCCGGCCTTGTGGATGATCACGACCAGCGCCCCGAGCAGACCGAAGATCGCCCCGGAGGCACCGACCGTGAAACCGGCGTCGGCGAGCAGGTAGACCACGACCGAGCCGGCGAGGCCCGAGACGAGGTAGACCACCAGGAACCGGGCCCGGCCGAGGATGGCCTCCAGCTGGGGGCCGAGGGCCACCAGGGACAGCATGTTGACCGCGATGTGCCAGATCTCGACGTGCATGAACGCCGAGGTGAGCAGCTGCCAGTAGGCACCCTGCTCCATCCCGGGGACGAACCGGCCGTCGGGGATCGTGGCGCACACCTGCTCGGTGGCGCGGTAGAACGCGCCCGGGGTGCCGATGGACTCGCACAGCCCTGAGCGCACCAGGGCCAGCCGGGGGATCAGGGCACTGTCCCGCCACCCGGTGGCGACGACGGCGAGCCAGGTCGCGACGTTGATCCCGACGAGCACCAGGGTGGTGAGCATCGGGTTGGCCGAGCGACGTCCGCCGTAGGCCGCCGTGGGCTGCCGCACGCTGCGGGCACCCTCGGCCACGCAGGTCGGGCACTGGAACCCGACCGACGCCTCGCGCATGCACGAGGGGCAGATCGGGCGCTCGCAGCGCTGGCAGCGGATGTTGCCCTCACGGTCGGGGTGCCGGTAGCACGCCGTCGTTCCGGGCGGCGGGGTGGACATCGCTCGGCCTCGTCCTGGTCTCGCGGGCCGGTCAGCCCCCGATGATCTCCACGGTCTCGATGACGACGGGGTCGATCGGGCGGTCCATCGCACCGGTGGGGGTGGTGGCGATCGCGTCGACGACGTCGCGCGAGGCCTGGTCGGCGACCTCGCCGAAGATGGTGTGGCGCTGGTTCAGGTGGGGGGTGGGGCCCACGGTGATGAAGAACTGCGAGCCGTTGGTGCCCGGGCCGGCGTTGGCCATGGCGAGCAGGTAGGGCTTGGTGAAGGCCAGCTCGGGGTGGAACTCGTCCTTGAACTGGTAGCCCGGGCCGCCGGTGCCGGTGCCGAGGGGGCAGCCGCCCTGGATCATGAACCCGGAGATCACGCGGTGGAAGCCGAGGCCGTCGTAGAACGGGCCGGTGCGGCCGTTGGGGGTGGAGTAGGCCTTCTCGCCGGTCGCGAGGCCGGTGAAGTTCTGCACCGTGGCGGGCGCGTGGTTCGGGAACAGGTTGAGGGTGATGTCGCCCCGGTTGGTCTTGAGGACGGCCTGCAGATCGGACATGACTGCCTTTCGTGGCGTTCGTGGTGCCGCACGGGCACCGCGCGGGCGGCCGGGCGGGGCCCGGCGGGTCGTCTCCGATCCTCCCAGACCCTCCCAGCGGCTGCGCCAGACCCCGGCGGCGGTGGCGGACCGTGGCCCGCTTGGAGGACTGTGCTGATGTGGGATGGGTTACCTGGTGGGTTCAGCCACCGCGGGCCTGGAGAGGATGAACGACATGTCGAGGCGCAAGAAGAAGTCCCTGATCGCCGCTGCCACCGAGTACGTGGAGGCCGCCGCGGAGCAGACCCGCGAGTTCGTGCACGACACCGCCGTGCCGGCGCTCGCCCACGCCCAGAGCACCGCCCAGCAGGCGGCGCAGCAGGCGGCCGTCAAGGCGGCGGCGTCGGCCCGCGAGACCGCCCAGGAGCGGGCGCTGCCCGCGCTGGTCCACGCTCGCGAGCAGGTGCAGGCCACCGCCGGACCGGCGCTCGCCCAGGCCCGTGAGCAGGCGCGCGCCGCCGCGGCCGAGGCCGCCGACGCCGCCGTGGCGAAGGTCCGTCCGGCGCCGGTGCGCAAGAAGCGTCGCGGCCGGGCGCTGCTGGTAGCCGGTGGCGTGGCCCTGGCCGTCGCCGCGGTGGTGAAGCTGCGTTCCGGCGGGGGCGAGAACTGGCAGTCCGCCGAGGTCCCGGCCCGTCCGAGCACCCCGGCCCCCACCGCCCCGGCTCCCACCACTCCGGTCGACGACGTCGCCGGCGCGAGCCCCGACGAGGCCGTGGCCGACGCCGTCGAGGCGCCGCACTCCGTGACCACCCCCGACGACCCCGCCACCGTGGTGGACGTCGAGGAGAAGTGATCGCGCACTGACCCCCCGGGGACCCCGGGCCCGGATCCGGCTCAGCCGGTGACGAGCTCGGGGTTCTCCGTGCGCACCCGCTGGGCGACGCGGCGCTCGACCCAGAAGATGAGCAGCGGGATGAGCCCGGCCGCGAGCGCCAGCACGGTGAACTGGACCGTCCAGCCCGCCCGTCGCGAGAGCAGGAACGCGACGACGACGTAGATCATGAAGATCCAGCCGTGCACGACCCACATGATGCTGGCGTCCTCGCCGAAGTTCTGCAGGCTGCTGCCCTCGCTGGCGAGGTACTTCAGCGGCAGGGCGACGAAGGAGCAGAACGCGAGCAGCACCCCGACCACGATCGCCAGGACGCGGTAGACACCGAAGAGGTTCACACCGTCGACGGTACCGGGTCCGCGGGGGTGACCGGGTGTCGCTCGTCGCGCACGAAGCGCCACCAGATGTAGGCGGCGAACCCGCCGAAGACCCACCACTCCAGGGCGTAGAGCAGGTTGCGCAGCGCGGTGAAGCGGCCCACCTCGGGCCGGGCCGCGAGATCGGCCGGCGTGAGGCCCGCCGAGGACGGCACCTCGGCGTCGGCGTCGGCTCCCGTCGCCGCCAGGGTGCGGGGCACGTCGGTGATGACGTAGCCGCTGTAGAGGTCGCGCTCGGCGCGCTGGGCGAGGTCGGCCACGCGCAGCTCGGGGAACACGTCGTCGGCGGGGTCGGTGTCGATCTCGCCCCCGGAGTCGGCCGGCTGGAGGTAGCCCACCAGGTCGGCGGTGCCGGTGGGGGCGGGGCGCACGGTGGCGTCGGGCTGCCAGCCGCGAACCACCGGGATGGCCGGTGCCTCGGGGTCGCCGACGCTGAGCAGGGAGACCACCCAGTAGCCGTCGACGTCGTCCTGCCGGCGTCCGCCCACCAGCACGGTGCCCTCGGGCAGCCACGTGCCGACCACCTCGACCGGCTGACCGACATCGGCTCCGGGGAACGGGTCGTCCGGGCCGAAGAGGTCGGTGAGCGGCACGGGGTCGGCCGAGGTGAGGTCGCGCGCCTCGGCGGCGCGGCGGTCCTGCCAGGCGGTGAGCTGCCACCAGCCGAGCGAGCCGGCGATGGCCAAGGCCACCAGCATCAGCGCATGCGCCCCGAGCATCCGGGGAGTCAGCCACGCGCGCACACCTCCAGCCTACGGGCGCGCCGGGAGCGCCCGGGTGGGAGGATCCGGACCGTGATCCACCACCTCAACTGCGGCACCTTCCGGCCCGTGCTCACCGGCCGCCCGTTCGTGGCGCACTGCCTGCTGCTCGAGCGCCCCGAGGGGCTGCTGCTCGTGGACACCGGCTTCGGCACCGTCGACGTCACCGCGCCGCGGCGGCTCGGCGGTGCGTTCCGGGCGGTGATGCGCCCCCGTCTGGAGCTCACCGAGACGGCGCTGTCCCAGGTGCGCGCCCGCGGCTGGTCGGCGCAGGACGTGACCGACATCGTGCTCACCCACCTCGACCTCGACCACGCCGGCGGCGTGCTCGACTTCCCCGGCGCGCGGGTGCACGTCACCACCGCCGAGCTCGGGGCGGCCCGGCACCCGCGCGGCATGGAGCACGGGCGCTACGTGCCGGCGCAGATCGCGGGCGCGGACTTCGTGACCCACGACCCCGCCGCCGCCGACGTCACGGACTGGTTCGGGATGCGCGCCGTCGCGGCCGTGGGCGACGACGTGCTGCTGGTCGACCTGGCCGGGCACAGCCGGGGGCACGCGGGCGTGGCGGTGCGCCGGCCCGACGGCGGCTGGCTGCTGCACGCCGGTGACGCGTTCTTCGACCGCGCCGAGATCGAGGACCCGCCCGGCTGCGCCCGCACGCTGCGGATCACCCAGCGCCTCCTCGCCCAGGACGACGCCGCCCGCCGCGAGGTGCGCGACCGGCTGCAGGCCCTGGCCACCGGCACCCCCGAGGTGCGGGTCATCAACGCCCACGACGCCCAGCTGTACGCCGACTGCCTGCCCACCGGCTGAGCTGGCGCGCGCACCCCGGCCGTCCCTCGCCCCACCCCGTCTCGTGACGGCGCCGGGGCGCCTCCTCGACGACCGTGGATCCCACCGCCGTAGCGGAACCCCACGGCCGTCGAGAAGCAAACGCCAACCCCACGGCTGCCGACGAGCGAGCCCACCCCCACGGTCGTCGAGGAGCGAGCGCCAGCCCCACGGTCGTCGAGGAGCGAGCGCCAGCCCCACGGTCGTCGAGGAGCGAGCGCCAGCCCCACGGTCGCCGAGGAGCGAGCGCCAGCCCCACGGTCGCCGAGGAGCGAGCGCCAGCCCCACGGTCGCCGAGGAGCGAGCGCCAGCCCCACGGTCGTCGAGGAGCGAGCGCCAGCCCCACGGTCGTCGAGGAGCGAGCGCCAGCGAGCGTCACGAGACGCCCGCACCGGAGGGACCGGCGTCGCCCCGGCACCGACCTCGTCAGGGGCAGGCGGCGAAGGGGATCCGGCCGTCACGCGCCAGCGCGAGGGCGGCGCGGGTGTCGAAGCTGGTCCAGCCGATCCGCGCGCCCGCGGGGTCGGCCACCGGCTTGGCGTAGAGCCGGTCGTACTCGGCGGCGTCGGCACCGGTGAGGCCCACGGTGATCCGCGCGCGGGCGAAGACGTCGTCGCGGGGGGCGCCGGAGAGGTGGGCGGTGACGAGCTTGGTGCCGAATCCCAGGGCGTAGGCGTCGAGCTCGCTGAGCCCGCTGAGGTCGACGCTGCCGGAGCTGTCGGGCAGGGCGCTCACGATCGGCTCGCAGGCCAGGCGCAGGTAGGTGCCGATCGCGGGGTCGGCGACCATCGCGAGCAGGTCGGTGTCGGCGGCGAGGCTGGAGGCGGGGTCGGCGGTGGCGCCGAGGGCCAGGACGTGGGCGTCCGGCACGACGACCGCCCCGGCGAGCCCGGCGACGTCGTCGTCGACCGCGCGCTGGACCCCGGCCATGTCGAGGTCGTCGCGGAAGCGCACGACGAGGCCGTCGAGCTGGTCGTCGTCGGTGCCGAAGCGGGCCTCCCAGGCCACGTCGTCCTGGGTGAAGCCGTAGACGCGCTTGAGCCGGCGCTCGGGCAGATCGGGGCTGCGGAACACACCGGTGCTCAGCAGCGGGGAGCGCCGCTCGGCCTTGGCCCAGAACTTCGCGCGCAGCCGGGCGTCGGAGTCGCTGCTGACGTCGTTGAGGCCGAACGCGAGCCGGGCCTGGTCGAAGTCGGTGACCTCCACCAGCGCCGAGTCGGCGGGGATGAGCGAGAGGGCGGCGGCCGCCGGCTCGCGGGCGGGGTCGTAGGCGGGGTCGACCGGGGTGGTGAGCGGCGGCTGGGGGATCGGCGGGGCGTCGTCGCCGCACGCCGAGACGAGACCGAGGACCCCGGCCACGACCAGGGCCGCGGGGATCAGGCGCAGCTGCCGCCGGCGTCGTCGCAGAACCACGGCCGTATGGTCCCACGGATCGCGGTGCGACTCGTGCCGGTCGCGCCAGGTCGGCCGGCGATCAGCCCGGCAGCGGGCGGGCGACCAGGACGTCGGGGAGCGGGAGCGGGGTCTCGTCGGGGCGGCAGGTCGCACCGGCACAGGACCCGAGCTCGGTCAGTCGGGCGAGCAGCGCCTCGAGCACGGCGGCGTAGCGCGGGTCGTCGGCGAGGTTGCGCATCTCGAAGCGGTCCCGCCGGCGGTCGTACAGCTCGAGGCCGCCGCGGGCCCAGGCCAGGAGCGTGTAGCGGCGCGTGCGGACTCCCCGCCACTCCCACCCGCGTCCGGCGAGGTCGGGGCCCAGGATCCCGCCCTGCAGCAGGATGCTGCGCTCGACCGCGGGGCCTGGATCGCGCAGCTGGGGCACCAGGCTGACGCCGTCGACGTCGACCAGCGGGGTGGCGCCGGTGAGCTCGGCGATCGTCGGGGCGAGGTCGATGCCGGCGGCGATCGTCGGGGTGGTGGCGTCGCGCCGCACGCCGGGACCGCGCACCAGGAAGGGCACTCGCAACGCCTCCTCGTAGCCGACGTCCTTGCCGACCAGGCGGTGCTCGCCGAAGAGGAACCCGTTGTCGCTGGTGAACACCACCACGGTGTCCTGCAGCAGGTCGAGGTCGCGCAGCCGGGTGATCGTGGCCGCCACCGCCTGGTCGACGCCGGTGAGCGCGTCGAGGCGGGCCCGCGCGAGTCGCAGCAGCGCGCGCCGCGACAGCACGCCGTCCTCGGCGAGCCGGGGACGGACCGCGGGCCTCGACACCTCCCGCAGCGAGGGGGAGGCGAGCACCGGCGGTACGACGTCGCGGTGCCGGCCCCGGTCGCGCGGGATCGGGATCGGGGGTGCGGTGCAGGCGCCTTCGGCGGGGCAGACCTGGTGCGGGGCGACGTAGGAGGAGATCAGCAGGAACGGCGCGCCGTCCTGTGCCCGGGCGGTGAGGAAGTCGGCGGAGCGGTCGCGCACGTAGGTGGTGTGGTGGCCCGGGGGTGTGGTCTCGGTGCGCCCGTCGTACTGCGTGAACCCGCGGTAGCGGTACAGGCCGTCGACGGTGACGTCGAAGGTGTCCCACCCCGGCTCCGGGCCGCTCGGCCGGTAGCCGTTGAGGTACTTCCCGATCAGCCCCGTCGTGTACCCGGCCTGCTGCAGCCACACCGGTAGCGCCGTCCCGGGGGAGAAGCGGGGGTAGCCGCCCAGCCGCCCGCCGTTGGCCCGCACCCCGTTGTTCTGCGCGTACTGGCCGGTGAGCAGCTGCGCCCGGGCCGGGCAGCAGCTGGGGTGGTTGGCGAGGAACTGCGTGAACGTCACCCCGACGTCCCCGATGAGGTGGCGGGTCCGCGGCATCCACCGCATCTCGGCCAGGGTCTGGTCGTCGGTCACGATCACGACGACGTTCGGCCCTCGCGGCCCCGCGCGGTCCACGGGCGCCGGCGTGCCGCCGATCGCGCTGCAGCCGGTCAGGAGCAGCGCGACGGCGAGCCCGATCTCCACCGCACGACGCATCAGGAGAAGCCTAGGAGAGGTCGCGGTGGCGGACCGAGGTGGGCCGGCGTGGGTGGCGCAGGACCGCTAGCTTCCCGACCGCGAAGCTGCGAAGCTGCGCCGGATGGACGGGTACGCGAGGCATGTCCGGGCGAGGATCTCGCCCGACGACGCTGCCGAGCTCGCGACCGTCGACGCCCTGGCTCTCCGGCTCCGGACCCACATCGCTCAGACCCGCGACGAGATCGCGCTCCTCCACGTCCACGGCGCTCCGAGCAAGGACCTCCAGTCCCACTTCGCACGTCTGCTGCGTCAGGAGCTCGGGTTCGGAGAGGAGGTGGTCCTGACCCCCCAGAGCGGACTGGTGACCCAGGCCCGTCCCGACTTCTTCTTCGAACTCGCGCAGGGGCGCGGGATCATCGCCGAGGTCGAGCGGGGCGGGACGATCACCAACAACCACGATCTGAAAGACCTGTGGAAGGCGCACGTCGCGCCGGACGCGCATCATCTGTTCCTGCTGGTGCCTCACCACAACTGGCGCGCCGACGGTTCCCCGCGCGAGCGGCCGTTCCCGACGGTGGCGCGTCGGCTGGGTGCCTTCTTCGGCGACCCCCGCCGCGAGATCGACGTGCTGAGCGTGCACGTCTTCGCCTATTGATCCGCCTTCTGGACATCCGGCGACAGCCGGACCGTCATCGGATCACGGGCTGCGCCCTCGGGGACTCGAACCCCTGACCCCTGCTTGCAAATGCCTCGGATTGGCCTGCTCTTGCCGAGTTCAGTGTGAAACTGCAGGTCAGAAGGGTCTAAACGGGGACCGACCCGGACATCGCTTCCCCCTAACCACCCCATTGTGCTGCTCCCAGCCTTAGGGGCTAACTGATTCCAGCGACGCAATCAGCACTCTCGGGAGGGACTGGCCATGGCAGGACGACGAGGTTTCGGGGAGCTCGAACGACGCACCGGCGCGACCGATCCTCCTACCGAGCCCGGTACGCGATGCGGACGGATCGCGGCACTCGATGTCCTCGTCGACTGGGGTCGCGGCCTGGCCGGGTCCGAGGTCAGCGCGGTCACGGCCCAAGACCTCGATCCACTGCTGGCGCGCCTCGTCGACGGAGTCCGCTAGGAGGCAGACGACACTACTGCTGACCTGCACCGGCGCATCATCGGGATGAGCTGGTTGAGGCCAGCGGGTGTGTGTCGTTCGTGAAGCGCGAACTGACGATCGTCAGTCCCGGAAGCGACCCACTACATCGGAGGGTTCCCCTATCTTCCTCTCGTGAGAAAGTTGCGACGGCGCAAGGCCGCCGAGTGACCTCGCTGATCGCATGGCTCGACTCCACCCCCGAAGAACGGCGGGTGACCCGCGAGTTGGTGGCCCTGTTCTCGCAAACAGAGAGCCGTGACGAGTTGGGAATCGGCCAGGTTCGGGACGCGTTCAGTGACCTCCTGTTCCCGGGCACGTCCGTGCTGCAAACGCGCGCTCGCTACTACCTCTTCGTCCCGTGGTGCTACACGAGCGGACGGGCGGCGCACGCCTATGAGAAGGAGAACTTCCGCGTCGGTCAGCTTCAGGAACGCCAGCTGATCAAGACCTTTCAGGATTCGGCCTTCGATGACGCCGCCGGCCTCATCGGAAGCCGGGTCGGGCCCGAGGTGAAGAACCTGCCGTCAACCCTCTACTGGTCCGGGATGCTCACCTACAAGGTGCGGACGAACCCCGGCGCGATCGGCTCGGCTGCGCGTCGGCCCGGCGGCGACAGCGCGACGGAACTCAGCGAGAGGGTCGTTGGCGAGTGGGACCCTGGAATCCCCCCGGCCCCTCCGGGATTCCCCCATGAGGTCCCCGGCGGCTTCGCGATGACCCTGGCCGAGGCTGAGTGGCTTCACGGCCGGATAGTCACCGCGGCACCCGACACCGTGCTGGCGCACCTCTTGAACCGGCACGAGATGATCGACGACGACGTCCGCTACCCGTGGCACGCCGCGCCGCCCTCGGAGTTCGAACCACTTCACCATGCCGAGTGGTTCAGCGCGGTGATCGAGGGCGCGCCGCTTCTGTACAACCTGCTGATCGGGGAGCAGTACGAGCTGAAGGGATTCGACCACGTCCCCCATCCGGTGGAGACCTACCGCACCGCGTTGTCCCAATGGCATGCAAACTTCTCCGAGCGGTACGGCACGAGCCTCACGGCGTGGGACGTCGATCGGATGTGGAAGCTGGCCATCGGGCAGAACCCCAACATCGGTCCAAGTACTCGATCGTTCGTCGACAGTTGGATTGTTGGGCTGCGCGAGGGCGCATCACCCGCTGACCATCAGGGACTCCGCGAGCTGGTCCGGATTCGCGAGAAGCGCAAGGGATCTCAGTCGCGACTGGTCAACGAGAAGCTGCTTGCTTCGTGGTCGGGAAGTGCCGGTGTAGGTCGGCTGGCGTACCGATGGGTCAATGTGCGGTCCGTCGCCAATGACATCTTGAGGGGACTCCATGCTGGCGCCTGACAGTCGCGTCGTGCTCTTGGAGCAGCTCGCGCCGCCTCCCGGTTCGCGGTTCGATGCAGCCGTCGCGACGACGTTCACGCTCGACCTGACCGCGACATTGATCCCAGCGCTCGCCTTCACCTCGTACTCCTACTCAGGATCCTCCGCCGATCCGATCGCTCTCCTCGAAGCGATCCGAGCGACCGGTGACCGGCTCGATGTCTTCTGTCAGGGCGGCAACATCGCTGCGCCCAGCCACGTGCCCGACCTGCTCGCCTTTTTGGAGCCGCTGGTCCACGAGGTGAAGCGCCCGCGTGGCGGCCTCTTTCACCCGAAGATCTGGTTCGTCAGGTACGTCGACGACCCGGGACAGGCGTCTTTCCGATTGTTGGTGCTGACCCGCAACCTCACCAACGATCGTTCCTGGGACCTTGCTGTTCGCCTTGACTCAGTCTCCCTCGGCGAGAGGGAGCAGGACACCAACGCACCGCTTGCCGACCTCCTGGCCTCGCTGCCCACTCGGACGATTCGCGAGCTCGCGCCAGAGCGGGCCCAGAGGGTCAGCCAACTAGCGGGCGAGGCGCGCCGTATCGAATGGCAGTGGCCCGACACCGTCCGACACCTTGACTTCCACTTCCTCGACGAAAACCGTCCGATGCCAGACCTGCCGCCAGGTCGACGCCTCGTGGTCTCTCCCTTCATCAACGACGCCGGACTCGCTCTCCTGGACCCCAACGGCGCGACCACGGTTCTCTCGCGTGCGGCTGAGCTCGAGAGGCTTTCCCCCGGGGTCGCCGAGCGCCTCGACGCCTACGTCATCGACTCGATGGCTGTCGTCACAGAAACCGACGAAACTAACCTCGGCGGTGACCTCCACGCCAAGATGTTCGTCGTCGAGCCGACGGCCAAATGGGCGAGCGCCCACGTGTTCATCGGCTCGGCGAATGCAACCGACGCTGCCTTGCAGCGGAACGTCGAATTCATCATCGAGCTCCATGGCCATCGCGATCACCTCGGAATCGACTCTTTCCTGGGTGAAACCGCACCGTTCCGCGTGCTGCTGGAGCCGTACCGCGCCACGGGTGGCGCCACACTCGACCCCGACGAGGACGAGCGACGCAAGGTCGAGAACGCGCTTCGCGAAATCGCCGAGATCGAGCACCACGTCGCCGTCGTTGATGGCGATCGCGAGGCGTCGGAAGCCAAAGGGCACCAGGTGCGCGTCTCTGCACGCAATCCCTACCCGCTCCGCACCGGCTGGCGAGCGAGCGTGCGGCTGATGACCAAGGCCGGCAACAGCATCGTCCCTGCAGAGGGCGAGGCACTCGCTGGAGCCTTCAGCGGCATCGCCACCGCGGACCTCACCCCGTTCCTAGTCGTCCAGATCACCACCGATTCGGGCCTAGATGTCGCGTGCGTCATCGTCGCTGAGCTCATCAACCCGCCCGCTGATCGACTCGACCAGATCCTCGCTCGTCAGATCGACACCCCTGACAAGTTCCTTCGCTTCCTCTACCTGTTGCTCAGCCTCGGCAACCCGCACCTGCTCGCCCAGCTGGCCGAGTCTGCAGAAGGGGACGGCAGCGGCTTCAGCGACGGCCAGTCGGGCGGCCCCGGGATTCTCGAGCTCGTGTTGCGGGCGATCTCCGAGCGACCGGCCGCTCTCGGCGACCTCAATCGACTCGTTCGACGGCTTCAGTCCACCGAGCAGGGCCGCAAAGTGTTGCCCGACGGGTTCGATGCGTTCTGGGAGACCGTGCGCGAGGCGCAGCGGATGCTAGGAGGGGCTGCGGAATGACCCGGTACGATGCGGAACCGCACCTTCGCGGTCTCACCGACTTCCAGCTGGCCAGCGTCGATCACGTGATCGAGCAGTTCTACGGACCAGTCGGCGCGAAGCGCTTTCTCGTTGCCGACGAGACAGGTCTGGGGAAGACCCGTGTGGCGCAGGGCGTCATCGCCCGCGCGATCGAGACGCTCCAGGACGAGCCTTCGGTCGAGCGGATCGACGTCGTCTACGTCTGTTCAAACGAGGACCTCGCCAAGCAGAACCTCCGCAGGCTCAATGTGACAGGCCAAGGCGAGATCCCGTTCTCAAGCCGCTTGACCTTGCTCGCCGAGCACAGCCGCCGCCTCCGCCAAGCCGGAAACGTCGGCAAGCCGATCAACCTCGTGTCGTTCACCCCGGGCACCTCGTTCGACCCGGGTCACCAGCTTGGAAAGTCTCGCGAGAGGGCGATGATCCTGCTGGCCATGCGAGAGCTGGTCAAGATGGACGGCTGGGGCCAGCGAGCCAGTCGACGCTTGCTGCAGGGCAACGTTCGCAAGATTGAGCGGTTCGACTGGACGGTCGACGACCTCCGGCGCCAGATCGGGCCGGCGGGACTCGATCCCGCGATCCTCGAGCAGTTCGAGCGCCTCATCAGTGCCGGCGAAGCCGAGAGCCTCAAGACACGCTTCGTCCAGATGATCGCCGCGATCGGTAGACGCGACTCGGTGCCCTCCCACCTCGACGCTGACCACCGCCGCCTCGAAGGTGAGCTCCGCGGAGCTCTTGCTGCAGCAAGTGTGCACACGCTTGAGCCGGACCTCGTGATCCTCGACGAATTCCAACGGTTTCGGCACCTCCTCGACCCGTCCACCGCGGCCGGTGAGCTCGCCCACCACCTCTTCGAGTACGGCGCCGCCAAGGTGCTCCTGCTTTCGGCAACGCCGTACAAGCCGTTCACCTATGCGGAGGAGAAGGAGGAGGACCACGCGAAGGACCTCTTCAACACGCTGACCTTCCTGGCCAAAGGCCGAGGTGACGTGAGCGTCGACATGATCCGCGTCCGGCTCAAGGAGTACCGCGACCTCGTGTCCTCCGGCCTGGGTGAGGCGTCGGTGGTGGACGCCCTTCGCCACGACCTCCTCAAACTGATGAGTCGGGCTGAGCGTCCGGCACTCCCGGACGGATCGATGACGGTTGAGCACCGTCGACCGGCTGACGATGTACGCGCCGCGGACCTCGTCGGTTTCGCGCGCCTCCAGGAGGTCGGTCGATTGGTTGCCCGGGAGAAGGACCGCGGACTGGTGACCGCAGAGTTCTGGAAGTCGGCGCCATACTTCATCAATTTCGCCGACGGCTATCAGTTCGGCCGGCGGCTCGACGAGGCCTCTCCCAGCTCCGACCTGCGAAGGGCCTTCGCATCGACTCAGCGCATCCACGCAGCTGCAATCCAACAGTTCAAGCCGTTGGATCCCGGGAACGCGCGGATGCGCGCGCTCACGGACGCCACTGTCGGGCAGGGTTGGTGGCAGCTCCTCTGGGTGCCGCCGTCGCTCCCCTACTTCTCACCCGGCGGGGCATACGCCGACCCAGCCGCCTCGTCGATGACGAAGCGCCTCGTCTTCTCGTCGTGGGCCGCGACGCCTGCCGCCGTTGCCGGGATCCTCAGCTTCGAGGCCGAGCGTCACGCCGCGGCTGGCAGCAACTACGACGAGTACACACCCGAGGCCAGGAAGCGGATCGTCAAGCACCTCAACTACTCGGTCACCCAGCAGACTGGCCGGCTCCACGGCATGTCAACGTTGATGCTGCATTGGCCCTTCCTCGTCCTGGCTAAAGCGACCGACCCACTGCAGATCGTCGCCGAGCGCGGTGGCGGGCAAGTGTCGGCCGCGGATGCTCGCTCTGACGTCAGGACGCGCCTCTTGGCGATGCTCGATACCGAGCCCGGATTGGCTCAGGCGGACTCGGATGGTGACGAATCCGGCCTGCGCGTCGCCCAGTGGCGTGCAGCGTTCTCGATGGCGGGGAACTGGCCGGCGACGATGCGCGACGAGGAAGTCGCCCTCGCGTTGTCCGGTGCCGCCGAGTCCGATGACGAGGACGAGTCCACTGGCGCAACTGTGCGTCACGCCGGTGTGCTGCAGCACCTCCAGCACGTCCGCGACGAGCTGGCCTCACCCGAGCGTCCGCTCGACCATGAGACGGCAGACCTGCTCGCTGAGATCGCGCTCTTTGCGCCAGGGTCGATCGCCGTACGCGTGCTTCACCGCCTGTGCCGGGACGTCGACAGAGTTACCGAACGAGGACTGTTCGAAGCCGCAGCCACCCTCGCCAACGGCCTCCGTTCATTGTTCAACCGGCCGGATGTCACCAAGATCGTCGAGCGACTCGGCACCGAGCGCACGCCGTACTGGCGCAAGGTGCTGACCTACTGCGCGAACGGAAACCTGGAAGCCGTCCTCGACGAATACCTCCACCATCTCCAGGCCGATCTCGTCGTCGGCGAATTCGACGACGCCAAAATCGGTCGACTCGCCTCAGAAGCGGCAGCGGCTATCGGGCTGAAGCCGAGCACCTACCGGGCGAAGGACCCCGCGGCTGCCTCGGTCCCGCTCAGCTTCGTTGGCCGCTTCGCCCTGCGGTACGGCGCCCGCGACCAGAAGGCAGAAGACGCTCGCCAACCGGAGGTGCGGCGCTCGTTCAACAGCCCCTTCTGGCCGATGGTCCTGGCCTCGACCTCTGTGGGCCAAGAGGGCATCGACTTCCATTGGTGGTGTCACGCCATCTTTCATTGGAACACCCCGCCGAACCCGGTCGACTTCGAACAACGCGAGGGACGCGTCGACCGCTACCGCGGACACGCGGTCCGCAAGAACGTCGCTGACCGGCACGGCCCCGCTGCGCTTGCCGAGGTCGATGGCAACCCATGGGATCGCCTCTACGAGCTCGCGACCGACTACCGCCACGAGTATGGGGACTTCACCCCGGGCTGGGTCTACCCCGGTCCCGCGAAGATCGAGCGCCACGTCGCCCCCTTCCTCCTCAGTTCGGACGAGGCGCGGTACAACAAGGTGAAGGCAGACGTTGCCCTGTACCGCCTGACCTTCGGGCAGCCTCGCCAAGAGGACATGCTGGAGCTGATGCGGAAGCGTGGCCTCGACGGACAAACGGGCATCTCGGCCCTGCGTATCGATCTGCGACCAGTAGCGAGTCCGGAAGAAGCAGACCCGCACGGGTGAGCCCCAGGCTTGCGGTTCGACCGAAAAGCTCTTCATCCGAGGGGCGCATGACCCCGCAGGTTATCGAGACGTCGACGTCGAGACAGAGGCTTGGCTACGGCTCGCTCGATGCACTCGACAGCCTCGGCGGATTCCTCTTCCCCCTACAGTCCCCCTAGCGCCCGATGTCGGACGAAACTAGAGCACTCCACAAAGGAAAGAAAACCGCAGGCTGACGTGCGGTTCCTCGGGTGGAGCCTAGGGGACTCGAACCCCTAACCCCCTGCTTGCAAAGCAGGTGCGCTACCAATTGCGCCAAGGCCCCGATGCGGCCGGAGCCGCGGGTGGATCAGCCGCGCTTGACGGCGTCGGTGGCCTCGGCCCAGAGGGCCTGCTCGGCCTGGCTCTTCTCGATCTTGGACTTCGCCAGGACGACGCCGACGGCGGCGAGGGCGACGATCAGGATCTTCTTCATGTCGGACTCCTCGGTCACCAGGGGGTGGACGTGAGTGGGTGGGCCTAACAGGACTTGAACCTGTGACCTCTTCCTTATCAGGGAAGCGCTCTAACCGTCTGAGCTATAGGCCCGCACCGGCCCGCATCGACACGGACCGGAGGGAACGTTACCGCAGGTCCGACGGGCCCCCCAAACCGGGGCCCGTCGTTCCACGTGGAACATCCCCGCACCGGTCAGGGCCGGCGCCGGGTGGGGCTCACTGGTCCTCGGCGAGGGTGAGCTCGATACCGCCGAGGAGGGCGGCGGCCATGTTGTAGAGGAACGCGCCCAGGGTGGCGACGGCGGTGAGCAGCACGACGTTGAGCGCGGCGACCAGCATCGTGAAGCCGACGACGCGGCTGGTGCCGACGTAGTCCTCGATGTCGAAGTTGGCGGTGTCGCGCCCGCCGATGGTGTCGCGGACCGTGGTGTTGATCGAGTCCCAGACACCGGCGGTGCCGAGCACCTGCCACACCATCGCGACCGCCACGACGGTGACGATGCCGAAGGCGATGGCCAGCAGGAACGAGGTCTTCATGACCGACCAGGGATCGATCCGGGTGAGCCGCAGCCGGGCCCGGCGCGGACCGCGCCCGCGCGGGGCGTCGGTGCCGGCGGCGGAGGCCTGGTGCTCCTGGGCCGCCGCGGCGAGCTTGGCCTGCACCCGCTCCGCCAGACCGGCGCGCACGGCGGTGTCGCCGTCACCGCCCCGGCCCTTGGCGAGGTCGGGGCCCGAGGTGCCCGTACCGGCCGATCCCTGCGTCATCAGTCCTCATCCTCCGCCCCACCCGGGGTGTCCGGGGTGCTGTCGGGCTCGATTGTGGCATCCGGGGCCTCGGGCGCCGCAGTCTCGACCCCGTCGGCGACGTCGGCACTCACGGCGACGACCTCGCCGTCCTCGCCCTCCTCCTCGCGGCTCTCCACCGAGCGGGCCACGACCGCCACCGAGTCCTTGCCCTTGGGCGAGACGAACCGCACGCCCTGGGTGGCGCGGCCGGTGGGCCGGAAGTCGGCGTTGATCGGGCTGCGCACGACCTGACCGTTGGCGGTGATCGAGAGGATCTCGTCGCCCTCCTGGACGATGAATCCGCCGACGAGCACGCCGCGCGACTCGTTGCCCAGCGCCATCGCCTTGATGCCGAGGCCGCCGCGGTTGGTGACGCGGTACTCCGCGATCGGGGTGCGCTTGGCGAAGCCGCCGTCGGTGATGGTGAAGACGTACTGCGTGGCGGCGTCGGCCTCGTCGTTCTCGTGGGCGATCTGCGCGGCGCGGATCACCGACATCGAGAGCACCGAGTCGCCCTCGTCGCGGAACTTCATGCCCGTCACGCCCGAGGTGGCCCGGCCCATCGGGCGCAGCTGCTCGTCGCTGGCGTGGAAGCGGATCGCCGAGCCCTTGCGGGAGACGAGCAGGATGTCGTCGCCGCCGTCCACCAGCTCGGCGCCGATCAGGGCGTCGTCGTCGTCGCGGAAGTTGATCGCGATGACGCCGGCCTGGCGCGGGGAGTTGTAGTCGGCCAGGCGGGTCTTCTTCACCAGCCCCTTGCGCGTGGCGAGCACCAGGTAGGGCGCCTGCTCGTAGTCGCGGATCGCCAGCACCTGGGCGATCGACTCGTCGGGCTGGAAGGACAGCAGCCCGGCGACGTGACCGCCCTTGGCGTCGCGGCCGGCCTCGGGCAGGTTGTAGGCCTTGGTGCGGTAGACCCGACCCGCGGTGGTGAAGAACAGCAGCCAGTGGTGGTTGGTGGTGGCGATGAAGTGCTCGACGACGTCGTCGCCGCGCAGCGACGCGCCCCGCACCCCCTTGCCGCCGCGCTTCTGCAGCCGGTACTGGTCGGAGCGGGTGCGCTTCGCGTAGCCGCCGCGCGTGATCGAGACGACGAGCTCCTCATCGGGGATGAGGTCCTCCATCGACAGGTCGCCGTCGGAGGCGATGATCTGGGTGCGGCGGTCGTCGCCGAACTTCTCCACGATCGCGGTGAGCTCGGTGGAGACGATCTCGCGCTGCCGCTCGGGCTTGGCGAGGATGTCCTCGTAGTCGGCGATCTCGAGCTCGAGCTCGGCGAGCCGGTCGATGATCTTCTGCCGCTCCAGGGCCGCGAGCCGGCGCAGCTGCATGTCGAGGATGGCCTGGGCCTGGATCTCGTCGATCTCCAGCAGCTCCATCAGGCCGGTGCGGGCCTCGTCGGCACTGGGGGAGCGGCGGATGAGCGCGATGACGTCGTCGAGGGCGTCGAGGGCCTTCACCAGGGCGCGCTGGATGTGGGCCTGGCGCTCGGCCTCGGCGAGCAGGTAGCGCGTGCGGCGCTGGATGACGTCGATCTGGTGCGCCACCCAGTTGCTGATGAACGCGTCGATCGAGAGCGTGCGCGGCACGCCGTCGACCAGCGCGAGCATGTTGGCGCTGAAGTTGGTCTGCAGCTCGGTGTGCTTGAACAGGTTGTTCAGCACCACGCGCGCCACGGCGTCGCGCTTGAGCACCACGACCAGGCGCTGGCCGGTGCGGTCGGAGGTGTCGTCACGCACGTCGGCGATGCCCTGCACCTTGCCGGTGACCGCGAGGTCGGCGATCTTGATGGCCAGGTTGTCGGGGTTGACCATGTAGGGCAGCTCGGTGATGACGAGCACCACCCGGCCACCGGGCTCCTCGTCGATCTCCACCACGGC
Organism: Nocardioides sp.; assembly: GCF_964228225.1. GTDB lineage: Bacteria > Actinomycetota > Actinomycetes > Propionibacteriales > Nocardioidaceae > Nocardioides. Next base: position 22,864 of record NZ_CAXQZB010000078.1, on the reverse strand, counting down.
CCGCTGGGTGATCGAGCCGCGGCCGGTGCGGTAGGCCTGCTCGATGCCCTGACGGCCCACGATCAGCGCGCCGTTGGGGAAGTCGGGGCCCGAGATCCGCTCGAGCAGCGCGTCCTGCAGCTCCTGCTTGGTGGCCTCGGGGTGCTCCAGCGCCCAGATGGCGCCGGCCGCGACCTCGCGCAGGTTGTGCGGCGGGATGGAGGTGGCCATGCCCACCGCGATGCCGGCCGAGCCGTTGACCAGCAGGTTCGGGAACCGCGAGGGCAGGACGGTCGGCTCGGCGGAGCGACCGTCGTAGTTCGGCTGGAAGTCGACGGTCTCCTTCTCGATGTCGCGCACCATCTCCAGCGCGAGCGGGTCCATCCGGCATTCGGTGTACCGCATGGCCGCGGCGGCGTCGTTGCCCGCCGAGCCGAAGTTGCCCTGGCCCTGCACGAGCGGGGCGCGCATCACCCACGGCTGTGCGAGGCGCACGAGGGTGTCGTAGATCGCGGTGTCGCCGTGGGGGTGGTACTGACCCATGACGTCGCCCACCACGCGGCTGCACTTGGAGTAGCCGCGGTCGGGGCGGTAGCCGCCGTCGTACATCGCGTAGAGCACGCGACGGTGCACCGGCTTGAGACCGTCGCGCACGTCGGGCAGCGCACGACCCACGATGACCGCCATCGCGTAGTCGATGTAGGCGCGCTGCATGGAGGTCTGCAGCTCGACGGGCTCGATACGGCCGCCGGGGGGAGTGGGGCCGCCGGGGTTCTGCGTCTGGGTCACAGTCGTTCTCTCTGCTGGTCTCGCGGATGATCCGGGTGCGTCTGCAGCGCTCTAGAGGACTCTAGGAACGCGGCTAGAGACTCAGATATCGAGGAATCGGACGTCCTTGGCGTTGCGCTGGATGAAGGAGCGCCGCTGCTCGACGTCCTCGCCCATGAGGATCGAGAAGATCTCGTCGGCGTGGGCGGCGTCGTCGAGGGTCACCTGGAGCAGCAGCCGGTTCTCGGGGTCCATCGTGGTCTCCCACAGCTCCTTGGCGTTCATCTCGCCCAGACCCTTGTAGCGCTGCACCGGGTTCTCCTTCGGCAGCCGGCGACCCTGCGCCAGGCCGTCGGCCATGACGGCGTCGCGCTCGGCGTCGGAGTAGACGAAGTGGTGCTCGGTGGGCGGGCCGACCCAGCGCAGCCGGTACAGCGGCGGCTGGGCCATGTAGACGTGCCCCTGCTCGATGAGCGGGCGCATGAACCGTATGAGCAGGGTCAGCAGCAGGGTGTTGATGTGGTGGCCGTCGACGTCGGCGTCGGCCATCAGCACGACCTTGTGGTAGCGCAGCTTGGCGAGGTCGAACTCGTCGGTGATGCCGGTGCCGAGCGCCGAGATGATCGCCTGCACCTCGGTGTTGCTCAGCACCTTGTCGATGCGGGCCTTCTCGACGTTGAGGATCTTGCCGCGGATCGGGAGGATCGCCTGCACCTTGGGGTCGCGGCCCTGGCGGGCCGAGCCGCCGGCGGAGTCGCCCTCGACGATGAAGACCTCGCACTCCTCGGGCTTGGTGGACTGGCAGTCCGACAGCTTGCCCGGCAGACCCCCGCCGCCCAGCAGCCCCTTGCGGGAGCGGGCGAGGTCGCGCGCCTTGCGGGCGGCGATGCGGGCGGTGGCCGCGGCCTGCGCCTTGCGGATGATCTCCTTGCCCTCGCCGGGGTTCTGCTCCAGCCAGGCGCCGAGCTGGTCGTTGACCACCGACTGCACGAAACCCTTGGCCTCGGTGTTGCCGAGCTTGGCCTTGGTCTGACCCTCGAACTGGGGGTTGGAGACCTTGAGGCTGATGATGGCGGTCAGGCCCTCGCGGATGTCGTCGCCGGTGAGCCGGTCCTCCTTCTTCTTGATCAGGCCCCACTCCTCGCCCCACCGGTTCACCAGCGAGGTCAGCGCGGCCCGGAAGCCCTCCTCGTGGGTGCCGCCCTCGGGCGTGTTGATGTTGTTGGCGAAGGTGTGCACCGACTCGTTGTAGGAGGTGGCCTGCCACTGCATGGCGACCTCCAGGCTCATCGGGTTGGCGACGGCGTCGCCGGTCTCGGCCTCGAAGGGGATGATCGGGCTCAGCGGGGTGCGGCGGCGGTTGAGGAAGTCGACGTAGTCGGCCAGCCCGCGCTCGTACTGGAAGATCTGCTCCAGCGCCTTGTGGCCGTCGACCTCGGTGGCGTGCACCTCCGCGCCCTCACCGATGGCGATGGTCTCGTCGGCGGTGCCGTCCTCGACCGCCTCGGCGATCTCCTCGGCCTGGGGGCGGGCGTCACGCAGCTCGATGCGCAGGCCCTTGTTGAGGAACGCCATCTCGCGGAAGCGCGTGGCGATCGTCTCGAGGTTGTACTCGGTGGTCTCGAAGATGTCGGGGCTGGCGGTCCACGTGACGGTGGTGCCGGTGCGCTCGCCCTCCTCGAGCGGCCGCACCCGGCGCAGCGGGTAGTCGGGGGCGCCGAGGCTGAACTCCTGCTCCCAGAGGTGGCCGCGGTTCTTGATCTCGAGCTTGAGGTGGTCGGAGAGCGCGTTCACCACCGACGACCCGACGCCGTGCAGACCGCCCGACACCTTGTACCCGCCGCCGCCGAACTTGCCGCCGGCGTGCAGGACGGTGAGGGCCAGGGTGGCCGCCGGCAGCTCCTGGCCCGGCGCGGTGTCGGTCGGGATACCCCGCCCGTTGTCGACGACGGTCACGGAGTTGTCGGCGTTGAGGCTGACCTTGATCGTGTCGCAGTGCCCGGCGAGGGACTCGTCCACCGCGTTGTCGACGATCTCCCAGATCAGGTGGTGCAGACCCCGGGCACCCGTGGACCCGATGTACATGCCGGGGCGCTTGCGCACCGCCTCGAGTCCTTCGAGCACCTGGATCGCCGAGGCGTCGTACTCGGTCTCGACCGGGGCGGACACGGTCCCGCCCGTGGTGCCCGGGGTCGCGGCGGCTGCGGTCTCCGGGGACTGGATCGGCTCGGCGGACTCAGCAGACTGTTCGGACACGCAGGACCTCTTCGCGGCAGGCGACCGGGCGAGCCGGCCAGGACATGACGAAGGCCGCGTCACCCCGCCGCGGTCGTCGCAGGCGTCGTGGCATCGACCCTCGGTCATCCTACCCCGTCGGGGGGTCGGATTCACGCGTGAGAGGTCTCGGATCGGGGTCGATTCGGGATCCTGATGCCGTTCGAGAGCCGTTCCGGGCCCGATCTGAGCCACGAACGCACCGTCAGGTGGGTCCCCCTTCGGCCCCGGGTCCCTCAGGGACGCACAGGACGGCTGAGGGCGCCGTCGTCCCCAGGAGGTCACCCGCAGGTCGCCCGGAGATCCGCGGGACCCGCCCGGGCACCTCGATCGGGCACCTCGATCGAGCTCAGCCGTAGGTGTCGCGAGGCCCCCGGCCGTCGCGCGCGCTGCGCGGTCCGCGCTTCCACGTGGGGCCCCGCGGTCCCTGCACCTCGACGACGGTCACCGTGCCCGCCCCGAGCGCGTCGTTGATGCGGACCAGCAGGGTGGGCAGCAGCAGCCGCAGCTGGGTGGCCCAGGCGGTGGAGTCGGTGCGCAGCACCAGGACGCCGTCGGCGAAGGACTCCGGACGTGCGTGCTCGGCGATCTCGGCCCCCACGATCTCGGCCCAGCGCGCGAAGATCCCGCGCACCCGCAGGTCCAGCTCCCAGCCCCCGGCCGAGACGAGCCGGGCGATCTCGCCACCGAGGGGCTGCGGGTCACGCTCGTCGGGCCGCGGCCCGGACCAGGCGCCCGGTGTGGTGCGGCCGCCGCGCCGGGTGGCGTCCGGCCCACCCGGGCCACCGGCGCCGGGACGACGTCGGCGCGCCGGCGCGCCACCCGCCGCCCGGGCCGCGCGCATCGCCGCCCGCGCGAGGTCGAGCCCGTCCGCGGCGGGGGCCCCGGACTGCTCGCCGGGCTCCTCGGCGGGCTGCTCGCCCTCCGCCGCCGAGCCGGACACCGGGGTGTCCTCAGGACTCACGGTGCACCTCGCCGTCGGCCACCCGGAAGCGGGCACCGGCCAGCGCGGCCGGCACGTCCTCGGGCACCGCGGCCGTGACCAGCACCTGCTCGGCATCGGCCACGAGACCGGCGAGGCTGCTGCGGCGACGGGCGTCGAGCTCGGCGAAGACGTCGTCGAGGATCAGGATCGGGTCGTCACCCTCACTGCGCAGCAACCGGTAGGAGGCCAGTCGCAGCGCGAGGGCGAAGGACCAGCTCTCGCCGTGGCTGGCGTACCCCTTCACCGGCAGCCGCGCGGCGTCGTCCTCCGGTCCGAGGGTCAGCACGAGGTCGTCGCGGTGGGGCCCCACCAGGCACTGGCCGCGGTCGAGCTCGTCACGACGACGACGCGCCAGCTCGGCGTGGAAGGACTCGGCACTGGCGACGCCGGCCTGCTCGCCGTCGGGCACGGTGCTGCGGTACTCCTGCGCGGCGCGGTCGCGCACCGCGCCGTCGGCGACGGCGGCGTAGGCCTCCACGAGGTAGGGGTCGAGGTCGGCGACGAGGGCACGCCGGTGCTGCAGGATCTCCAGCCCCAGACCGACGAGGTGGGAGTCCCACACCTCCAGGGTGCTGTCGAGCTCGGCCCCGCCCCCGCGCCGGGCCGCGCCGGCGGTCTTCAGCAGGGTGGAGCGCTGCTTGAGGATCCGCTCGTAGTCGGCGAGCGTGCCGGCCAGGCGGGGGGTGCGCAGCACGAGCAGGTCGTCGAGGAACCGCCGCCGGACGGCCGGCTCCGCCTTGATCAGCGCGAGGTCGTCGGGGGCGAAGACGACCGTGCGCACGAGGCCGACGAGGTCACGCACCCGCGGTAATGTCGACTTATTGATTCGTCCCTTATTCGACTTTCCTGGGTTGAGCTCGACCTCGAGCACCGCGGTCCGCCCGTCCTTCACCACCGCCGCCCGCACGATCGCCTGCGGGGCGCCCGACCGGATCAACGGCGCCTCGGACGCGACGCGGTGCGAGCTGAGCCGCGAGAGGTAGTCGATCGCCTCGACGAGGTTGGTCTTGCCCTGGCCGTTGCGACCCAGGAACGCTGTGACGCCCGGCTCCAGCGCGAGATCCAGGCTCGCGTAGGACCGGAACTGGTGGAGGGCCAGGTGCGCGACGTGCATGGGGACCTCCTCGGGGCGGGCGTCGGATCGGCAGGGGGAGCGGGTCGACGGGTCGTCGGCGACGGGCCGCACGAGCCACGCCGCGCCGGGGCCGACGCCGCCTACGATGCCGTCATGGTCGATTTCGACAAGTCCCGGGGCGACGACGCGTCGCAGCCACATCCTCCCACGCCTCCCGCCGGTGGCGGGCCGGTGCCGCCGCCGCCCGGTGCTCCCGGGGCTTCCGGTGCCGCGCCGTACGGTGCGCCGCCCACGCCGGGCTACGGCACGCCGCCGCCGGCGGGCTACCCCGGCGCCCCGGCCCCGGGGTACGGCGCGGCGCCGGGCCCGTACGGCGTCATCGACTACGGCGTCGACCCGGTCAGCGGCCTGCCCTACTCGGACAAGCAGAAGCTCACCGCGGGCCTGCTGCAGCTGCTGCTCTCGCTGGTCGGCATCCCCGGCGTCGGTCGGCTCTACATGGGCCGCAACGACCTGGGGCTGATCCAGCTGATCGGCGCGCTCGTGAGCCTGCCGCTGATGTGCGTCCTGGTGGGCTTCTTCACCTACCCCGCGTTCGTCGTATGGGGCGTCGTCGACGGCATCCTCATCCTCACCGGCTCCCAGCACCGCGACGGCCAGGGCCGCGTCCTGCGGCCCTGAGTCCCGACCCTGCGGCGCCCGTCGCCCCGGCCTCGTGCCCGGGGGACGGGCGCCGTCGTCGTCGCGGGCCCTGCCGTCGCGCGGGAGCACGCCCTACGCTGCGGCCATGACGCACTTCCCGACCAGCGCACCGGGTCCGTACGGGTCGCCGATGTCCGGCGAGTTCTACCTCGTCGCCCTGGGCCAGTCGCAGGGCCCGTACCCGATCGAGCACCTGGCGCGGATGGCGTTGGACGGCGTCCTGCGCTCCGACGCCCCGGTGCAGGTGGCCCCCGGTGCGCCGGTGTTCCCGGCCCGGGACATCCCCGGGCTGTTCTCGAACCGCGAGTACCTCGTGGCGATCCTGCTCGCGTGGTTCGTGGGCATCTTCGGGGTGGACCGGTTCTACCTCGGCCACACCGGCCTGGGCGTGGCCAAGCTGCTCACCTGCGGGGGCGTGGGGGTCTGGGCGCTGATCGACCTGATCCTCATCATCATGCGCAAGGTCACCGACGTCGACGGGCGACCGCTGCGCTGACCTCCGTCAGGGCCCGGGTGGGCTCAGGCGTCCTTGGCCTTCACCGCGTGCCCGCCGAACTGGTTGCGCATGGCCGCGATCGCCTTCATCGCCGGGCTGTCGTCCTGGCGGGAGGTGAAGCGGGCGAACAGCGAGGCGGCGATGACGTGCATCGGCACGGCGTGGTCGATGGCGGCCTGCACCGTCCAGCGGCCCTCGCCGGAGTCGTCGGCGTAGCCCGCCAGCGCGTCGAGGTGGGGGTCCTCGCCGAGCGCGTCGACGAGCAGGTCCAGCAGCCAGGACCGCACGACGGTGCCGGTGCGCCAGGAGTCGAAGACGGCCGGCACGTCCTCCACGAGGTCGACGGTCTCGAGCAGCTCCCAGCCCTCGGCGTAGGCCTGCATCATCGCGTACTCGATGCCGTTGTGGACCATCTTGGCGAAGTGCCCCGCGCCGGGCCTGGAGCCGGCGTGCACGAATCCGCCGTCGGCGGGCTTGAGGACGTCGAAGGCGGGCTGCACGAGCGCGACGTGCTCGGGCGCACCGCCGCACATCAGGGCGTAGCCGTTCTGGCGGCCCCACACACCGCCGGACACGCCGCAGTCGACGAACCCGATGCCGCGCTCGGCCAGCAGCGCGGCGTTCTCGGCGTCGTCGGTCCACTTGGAGTTGCCGCCGTCGACGACGAGGTCGCCCTCGCTGAGCAGGTCGGCGAGCTCCGCGACCGTGCTGCGCGTCGGGTCGCCGGCCGGCACCATGACCCACACCACGCGGGGCGCGGGCAGCGCCTCGACCAGCTCGGCCAGCGAGCCGACGTCGGCCAGGGAGGCGTCGCGGTCGTAGCCGACGACCGTCACCCCGCCCTCGCGCAGCCGCTGGCGCATGTTGCCGCCCATCTTGCCGAGTCCGACGAGTCCGAGGTGCATGGCTTCCTCCACAGGGGGCGAGCGGGCGGTCGAGCGGGGACGGGGCGGCGGGCCGACTAGGAGAGCAGGCGCCGCGGCATCAGCAGGTAGCGGAACCCGGTGTCGATCGCGCCGTCGTCGCCGAGGCCGCTGATCACCACCGGCTTGCTGGCCTGGGTGAAGGCCAGCTCGATGGTGTCCTGGTCGAGTGCGGTGAGGCCGTCGAGCAGGAACTGCGGGTTGAAGCCGGTCGTGAGGTCCTCGCCCTCGATGTCGGCCGCGATCGACTCCGAGGCCTGCGCCTCCTCGCCGCTGCCGGCGTCGAGGGTGAGGACGCCGTCGGCGAAGGCGAGCTGCACGGCGGTGTTGCGCTCGGCCACCAACGAGACGCGCTTGACCGACTCGATCAGCGAGGCCTTCTCGACCCGCGCGGTGGTGAGCTTCTCGTTCGGGAACAGGCTGCGGACCTTGGGGAACTCACCGTCGAGCAGCCGGGTGGTGGTGCGGCGGATGCCGCCCGGGCCGGTGCCCTCGAAGCCGATGATGCCCTCGCCGCTGCCGGTGGCGGCGAGGGCGATGGTCACCTCGGGGCCGACGGTGAGCGACTTGGCGGTGTCGGAGAGCACCTTGGCGGGCACCAGCGCGGCGAGCGAGGCGTCGGGCTGGGCCGGGCTCCACGTGATCTCGCGGTGGCTGAGCCGGAAGCGGTCGGTGGCCAGGAGCGCGATCGTGTCGCCCTCGATCTCGATGCGCACACCGGTGAGCACCGGCAGCATGTCGTCGCGACCCGCGGCCGTGACCGCCTGGGCGACGGCGTGGGCGAACAGGTCGCTCGGCACCGTGCCGCTGGAGGGCGGCAGGTCGGGGATCGAGGGGTAGTCGTGCACCGGCATCGTCTGGAGGCTGAACCGCGCCGACCCGCAGGTGAGGGAGATCCGGGCGCCGTCGAGCACGACGTCGACCGGCTTGGCGGGCAGCGCCCGGCAGATGTCGGCGAGCAGTCGGCCGCTGACCAGCACGGTGCCCTCGTCGCTGACGTCGGCGGTGAGCGTGGCGCGCGCGGAGGTCTCGTAGTCGAACGTGGACAGCACCAGCCCGGCGTCGCCGGCCTCGATCAGCAGCCCGGCGAGCACCGGAGCGCTCGGGCGCACCGGCAGGCTGCGGGCAGCCCAGGCGACGGCATCGGCGAACAGATCGCGATCGACTCGGAACTTCAACGTGGGACCTCGGTCGGACGGGGCCGTGTGGCGCGCAGGACGGCAGGACGGACGGGACTGGCATCCTGCCACGCCCGCCCGTCCGTCCACAGGGGGAGGGCCGGGTGGAGTTCGGAGGATCTCGGCATCACCGGAGACTCGTCGTAGTCATAGGTGGTGTGGGAACTGTGGACGAGCAGCGTCGTCGCAGGTCAGCGGCCGGATCGGTGTCCACAGGGGCTGTGGGCGGATCGGTGCGGACCACAGGTCCGGCTGTGGGCGAGCCACGGAGCCGGGGACGACGACGCGGTGCGTCCCCAGATCCTCCCCGTGTAGTTCGGGGCATCGCACCCCGGTTCTCCACAGCCCGTGCGGCCCCTCGTGCTCGGCGCCGGGCCCGTGGGACTCAGCCCTGACGGGCCTGCAGCTTGACGCGGTTGGTGAGCTCGGTGACCTGGTTGAACACCGCGCGGCGCTCGGCGAGCAGCTGGTTGATCTTGCGGTCGGCGTACATGACCGTCGTGTGGTCGCGGTTGCCGAACTCGGCGCCGATCTTGGGCAGGGAGAGGTCGGTGAGCTCGCGGCACAGGTACATGGCGATCTGGCGCGCCATCACGAGGTGCCGGCCGCGGCTGGGACCGGTGAGCTCCTCGATCGAGAGCCCGAAGTAGGCCGCGGTCTGGGCGATGATCAGCGACGCGGTGATCTCCGGCTCCCCGCCCTCGGGGATCAGGTCGCGCAGCACGACCTCGGCCACGCTCATGTCGACCTCCTGCCGGTTGAGGGCGGCGAAGGCGGTGACCCGGATCAGGGCCCCCTCGAGCTCGCGGATGTTGGTCTGGATCTTCGAGCCGATGAACTCCAGCACGTCCGGCGGTGCGGTGAGCCGGTCCATGGCCGCCTTCTTGCGCAGGATCGCGATCCTGGTCTCGAGGTCGGGCGGCTGCACGTCGGTGATCAGGCCCCACTCGAAGCGCGAGCGGAGCCGGTCCTCCAGCGCCTCGAGCCGCTTGGGGGCCCGGTCGGAGGTCAGCACGATCTGCTTGTTCGCGGTGTGGAGGGTGTTGAAGGTGTGGAAGAACTCCTCCTGGGTCTGGGTCTTGCCCTCCAGGAACTGCACGTCGTCGATCAGCAGCACGTCGACGTCGCGGTACTTGCGCTTGAAGCGGTCGGTGCGGTCGTCGCGGATCGCGTTGATGAACTCGTTGGTGAACTCCTCCGAGGAGACGTAGCGCACCTTCGCCCCGGAGTAGAGGCTGCGGACGTAGTGGCCGATCGCGTGCAGCAGGTGGGTCTTGCCCAGCCCGGAGTCGCCCCAGACCAGGAGCGGGTTGTACGCGCGACCCGGGGCCTCGGCGACCGCCACGGCCGCCGCGTGCGGGAAGCGGTTGGAGGAGCCGATGACGAAGGTCTCGAAGGTGTACTTGGGGTTGAGCCGGGTCTCGAGCGCGGATCCGCCGGCGCTCGAGACCGCGGACGCGCTCGACGCACCGGTGGGCGCGGTGCCGGCGAGGCCCGGCGCGGCGGGGGCGGTGCGCGGGGCGTCGTCGTCGGGCACCACGCGCAGTGCCGGGGCGGCGGCGTGCGGATCGGCGACGGGTCGGGGCGGCTCGACGCCCTCGCCGGTCTCGGCCTCGGTCTCCAGGCCGGGATCGACCGTGACGGCGAGCTGGATCTCGCAGCGGTACTGCTGGGAGAGCAGCTCCTCGACCTGGCTGCGCAAGCGGCCCTCGAGCTGGCTGCGCGTGAAGTTGTTGGGCACGGCGATGATCGCCGTGGTCTCGTGCAGGGTGACCGGCGAGCTCGAGCGCAGCCAGGCCTGCTGGTTGGGCTGGAGCTCCGCGAGGATCCGATGCCACACCTCGGCCAGGCCCGGTCGCTCCGGACGCTCCGAGGCGTCGGCGTCGGCGTCGCTCACGTGTCATCCCTGCTGTCGTCGGGCCGGCCGGGGGGCCGCGGGTCGGTCAGTACGTCCACAGTTTTATCCACAGGCTGTGGAACAGCGGTCGCCGGGTCGTCGCGACGTCGTGGCCGGCACGTCCGATCACGTCATCGCTGCAGGTCAGCGTCGGTCTCGGCGATCCGCCCGGGCATCGTGGTGGCCCCGCCCCGCGGCGGGGACCCCTCGCGGAGTCCGCCGTGGGACCGCGAGAACGTAACGCCCGGATGTGCACAGGATCAACCCGTCATCCACAGGCCGGGGCGAGGGGTGCGCGGGGCCGCGGGCGGGGGTCGCGTCGGTTTGACCCCCTCGCGTGCGCCCGCGTACCGTGAGCCGGTCATCCGGCATTCGACAGGTGCCTCACGCCCACGGACCAGCGCCGTGGTTGCGCGGTCCTGCCGAGCGCCGCTCGCCGGCCCCGTCCGGCGCTTCCCGATCGCACACCCGTGAGGACCACCCGTGAGCAAGCGCACCTACCAGCCGAACAACCGTCGTCGCCACAAGGTGCACGGCTTCCGGCTGCGCATGCGGACCCGTGCCGGCCGCGCCATCCTGGCCAACCGCCGTCGCAAGGGCCGCAAGGACCTGGCCGTCTGAGACCGGTCGCACCGCGATCCGACGCCGGTGCTCCCCCGGACCCATCGACTGACCGACCCCGCCGAGTTCCGTGAGGTGACCCGGCGGGGCCGTCGTCTTGTCGGGGGATCGGTGGTCCTGCACGTCCTGGCCGACGGTTCCCAGGCCCCGACTACGGTCGGGTTCGTGGTCGGCAAGCGCGTCGGGGGCTCGGTCGTGCGCCATCGGGTGCAGCGACGGCTCCGTCATGCCGCGCGCGCCTGGGTCGCCGCACGACCCACCGGGGTCCGCGTCGTCGTCCGGGCGCTGCCCGGGGCCGAGGGCGACGGCGTCGTCGCCGACGCACACGCGGCCTGGTCACGGTTCGCCCCGGCGCCGGCGGGCACGCCGTGAAGTACCTGCTCATCGGCCTGTTGCGGGCCTACCGGTTCGCGATCTCGCCGCTGTACGGCGACGTGTGCCGCTACTGGCCGACCTGTTCGGCCTACGCCCTGGAGGCCGTCCAGGTGCACGGGAGCCTGCGCGGCTCCTGGTTGGCGGGTCGGCGCCTGCTGCGCTGCCACCCGTGGGCCCCGGGCGGGGTCGACAAGGTCCCGCCCCCTCGAACCCGACGCCGCACCGACGCGGCGCATCTGCACTCCCAAGGAGCCTGAACCGTGGACGTCTTCGGTGCGATCGGCAGCTTCATCATGACGCCGCTGTACTACGCCATCTCGGCGATCATGCTCGGCTGGCACTGGCTGTTCACCACCCTCGGCCTCGACGAGCGCGGCGGCACCGCCTGGGCGCTGTCGATCATCGGCCTGACGCTGGTGATCCGGATGCTGCTGATCCCGCTGTTCGTCAAGCAGATCAAGTCCCAGCGCAACATGCAGCTGATCCAGCCCAAGGTGCGCGAGCTGCAGAAGAAGTACGGCCACGACCGGCAGAAGCTGGGCGAGGAGACGATGAAGCTGTACCGGGAGAACGGCACCAACCCGTTCGCCTCGTGCCTGCCGCTCCTGCTGCAGATGCCGATCTTCTTCGCCCTCTTCCGCCTGCTCGACCAGGCGGCGAAGAGCGGCAAGGCCCACGGCTTCCTCAACGAGGAGCTGGCCCAGAACTTCGGTGAGTCCGCGATCGGTGGCACGATCCGGCTGGCCGGGACGTTCCTCAACCCCGAGGGCAGCAACGCCGTCCGGATCGTGGCGATCATCCTGGTCATCGCGATGACCGCGACGACGTTCACCACCCAGCGCCAGCTGATGAGCAAGAACATGCCGGCCGACGCCCTCCAGGGCCCCTACGCGCGTCAGCAGAAGCTGCTGCTCTACGTCCTCCCGGTCGTCTTCGGCCTGGGCGGTGTGGCGTTCCCGATCGGTGTGCTCCTGTACTGGACGACGTCGAACCTGTGGACGATGGGCCAGCAGTTCTACGTGATCCGCAACAACCCGGCCCCCGGCACGCCCGCGTTCGCGGCGAAGTCCAAGCGTGACCGTGAGAAGGCCCTGGCCCGCGGCGAGGAGGTGGAGGACGAGGTGACCCTGGAGAAGGAGGCGCCGCGTCCCGCCGCCCGCCAGCAGCCGAAGCGACAGACCAAGGCCGAGCGTCAGCGTGCTGCCGGTGCTCGCCAGAACCAGAAGAAGCAGGGAGGCGGCCGATGACCGCGGAGTCCACCAGCACCGACCGGGTGCAGCAGCTCGAGGCCGAGGGCGACATCGCCGCGGACTACCTCGAGGAGCTGCTCGACATCGCCGACCTCGACGGCGACCTCGACATGGACGTGGAGGGTGACCGGGCGGCGGTCTCGATCGTGGGCGCCGACCTGCAGCAGCTGGTCGGTCGTGACGGCGAGGTTCTCGAGGCGCTGCAGGAGCTCACCCGGCTCGCGGTCTACCGCGAGACCGGGGAGCGCTCGCGCCTGATGCTCGACATCTCGGGCTTCCGGGCCGACAAGCGGACCCGCCTGGAGAAGGTGGCGGCCGACGCCGTCGCGCAGGTGCGGGAGTCCGGTGCGCCGCTGTCGCTCGAGCCGATGTCTCCCTTCGAGCGCAAGGTCGTGCACGACGCTGTCGCCGCCGCCGGGCTGGCGTCGGAGTCGGAGGGCGTCGAGCCCCGCCGCTTCGTCGTGGTGCTGCCGAGCTGAGGCCACCCGTGGGCGATGTTTCACGTGAAACACCCCCTGCGCCGTCCGCGGCGCAGGGGGTGTTTGCTGACCGCCTCCCCCGGGCGGAGCGGTACGCGGACCTCCTCGTGACGGTGGGTGTGGAGCGCGGGTTGATCGGCCCGCGGGAGCATGACCGCATCTGGGAGCGCCACATCCTCAACTCGGCGGCCTTCGCCTCCTTGCCGGCCGACGGTGTCCGCGTCGGTGACATCGGCTCGGGTGCCGGCCTGCCCGGGATCCCGCTCGCGCTGGCGCGGCCGGACCTGGAGGTCGTGCTCATCGAGCCGCTCCTGCGGCGTGCGACCTTCCTCCAGGAGGTCGTCGCCGAGCTCGGCCTGGATCGGGTCTCGGTGATCCGGGCGCGCGCCGAGGAGATCCTGGGCGTCGAGGACTTCGACGTCGTCACCTCCCGTGCGGTCGCGCCGCTGGACCGGCTGGCGGGATGGTCGTTGCCGCTGGTGGTCGTGGGCGGCGAGATGCTCGCGCTCAAGGGTGACCGGGCGGCGGACGAGGTGGCGGAGCACGGTGGTGTGCTGCGGCGTCTGGGTGGAGGCCGGCCGGAGGTCGTCGCGGTCGGTGGTGCCGACGGCGTCCCGGAGACGGCCGTCGTGCGCGTCGTCAAAGTCGCCAAGGGCAAGGCCGGATCGGTACGCTCCCGGTCTCCCCGGAGAACGTGACGGATCGGCGTCCCCCACAAGTTTTCCCCAGGTGGAGCCCGCTCGCTGAGCGGGACTGTCCACAGATTCGGGTCCTTCATCCCCAGGCAGGGGACGGAGTGTTTCACGTGAAACGGAGCAGTTGATGAGTGCTGGAGATGTGCCGACCGCGGGTGACCTCGCTGCGTGGGACGACCGGCTCGACCACGAGGCGACCCCGCTGGCGCGGGCGGCCCAGTACAGCGTGATCGCACGGCAGGACGTCGGCCGACGTCCTGCGGCGCCGCGCCCCTCGCGCACCCGCGTCTTCGTCGTCGCCAACCAGAAGGGCGGGGTCGGCAAGACCACCACCACGGTGAACGTCGGTGCCGCCCTGGCGCAGATGGGGCAGCGGGTGCTCGTGATCGACCTCGACCCGCAGGGCAACGCCTCCACCGCCCTCGGTGTCGAGCACCGCCGTGGGGTGCCCTCGACCTACGACGTCCTGGTGGACGGCATGCCGCTGGTGGACGTGGTCCGGCCCTGCCCCGACCTGGAGTCCCTGTGGGTCGTCCCGGCCACGATCGACCTGGCCGGCGCGGAGATCGAGCTGGTCAGTGTCGTCGCCCGCGAGACCCGCCTGCGCAAGGCGATCCAGGCGCACCCCCTCGTGGGCGACGCCGAGACCGCGGGGGAGGAGCGCTTCGACTACGTGCTCGTGGACTGCCCGCCCTCCCTCGGCCTGCTCACGCTCAACGCCCTCGCCGGGGGTGACGAGATGATGATCCCGATCCAGGCGGAGTACTACGCCCTGGAGGGCCTGGCGCAGCTGCTGGAGACCGTCGAGATGGTGCGCCTCAACCTCAACCCCGGCCTCGCGGTCACCACCGTGCTGCTGACGATGTACGACGCCCGGACCCGGCTCTCGGCCGGCGTCGCGGAGGAGGTGCGCGCCCACTTCGCCACCGACGTCGTGCTCAAGACCAACATCCCGCGCTCGGTGCGCGTCTCCGAGGCGCCGTCGTACAGCCAGACCGTGATGACCTACGACCCCGGCTCCCCCGGAGCGCTCAGCTACTTCGAGGCCGCCCGGGAGATCGCGACCAAGGGAGGACAGCGATGAGTGGGCCCGCCAAGCGCGGCCTCGGGCGGGGACTGGGATCGCTGATCCCCACCGCGCCCGTCGAGAGCACCGGCGACCCGGCGGCCGCGGGGTCGTCCGCACCCGCGGCCCCCGCCTCCGTCGCGGCGGGGGAGGGCGGCACCGGGACGTCGCTGGCGCCGGTCGACGGCGCGTACTTCGCCGAGCTGCCGATCGGCCAGATCGTGCCCAACGCCGTGCAGCCGCGCCAGGTGTTCGACGAGGAGGCGCTCGCCGAGCTGGTGCACTCCATCCGCGAGGTCGGCCTGCTGCAGCCGATCGTCGTGCGAGCGCGCGGTCCGGAGTCGTACGAGCTCATCATGGGCGAACGGCGGTGGCGCGCCTCCCAGGAGGCGGGCCTGACGGCGATCCCCGCGATCGTGCGTCAGACCGAGGACGTCGACATGCTGCGCGACGCCCTGCTCGAGAACCTCCACCGCAGTCAGCTGAACCCGCTGGAGGAGGCGTCCGCGTACGCACAGCTGCTCGAGGACTTCGGCTGCACCCACGACGAGCTCGCCCAGCGGATCGGTCGCAGCCGGCCCCAGATCAGCAACACCCTGCGCCTGTTGCGGCTCACGCCCGCCGTGCAGCGCCGAGTGGCCGCCGGGGTGCTGTCGGCCGGTCACGCGCGCGCACTGCTCGCCATCGAGGACCCCGACCTGCAGGACCGCCTCGCCCAGCGCGTGATCGCCGAGGGCATCAGCGTGCGCGGGCTCGAGGAGATCGTCGCGGTGGGGGAGCCGGGCCGCGCCGCCCGCCAGGTGCGCCGCAAGCCGGTGGCCCCCGGTCTTGCCGAGCTCGCCGACCGTCTCGGCGACCGCTTCGAGACCCGCGTCAAGGTGGACCTCGGTCAGCGCAAGGGCAAGATCACCGTCGAGTTCGCGTCGCTGGACGACCTGCGGCGCATCGTCGCGCTCATGGACCCCGACAAGACCGACTGAACGGGCTCGCTCCGCCGGTCCGCCCCACGTGGGCCGAGCGTCGTCGTCACCAGCAATCGGCAGCCGGCTCGGCCGGAATCACCTGCCGAATGCTTGGTGCGACGTTCCACCGTGCCCACCCGCACTGCGGTGAGGGCGGTCCGGTGTACGCTCGCCCGGTCTATTTATCGACAAAGAGACTTATTGCTTGGTAGATTAAGATTCCTGGGCGCGCTTGGCAGCCCGCTTCGCCGCGCGCTCGCGCTTCTCCTCGGCGTCGAGGCGCTCCGCCTCCTCGGGCGTGGGGGCCGAGCCGCCGTGGGCCGCGGGGAGCCACCAGGAGCCGGGGGGCTGCTCGGCGGCGGGGTAGGAGCGGATCGTCTCCTCCAACATCGCCGCCATGCGCTCGCGCAGCTCGGTGGTCTCCGCGACGGGATCGGCGCCGGTGGGGTGCATCGGTGCTCCGACCCGCACCGCGATGGTCTTGCCGCGCGAGAAGTCGCGGGGGTGGCCCTTGGTCATCATCCGCTGGGTGCCCCACAGGATCACCGGGACCAGCGGCACGCCGGCCTCGGCGGCGATCCGCACCGCGCCGGTCTTGAACTCCTTGAGCTCGAAGCTGCGCGAGATCGTGGCCTCGGGGAAGATCCCGACGGCCTCGCCCGCCTTGAGGTACTCCAGCGCCACCTCCAGGGACCGGTTGCCGTCGGCCCGGTCGACCTCGATGTGGTGCAGCGAGCGCATCAGCGGACCGGTGTAGCGGTGGTCGAAGAGCTCGCGCTTGGCCATGAAACGCACCTTGCGGCCCGAGGGGTTGGCGGCCAGTCCGCCGTAGATGAAGTCGACGTAGCCGATGTGGTTGACCGCGAGCAGCACGCCGCCCGAGCGGGGCACGTGCTCGGTGCCCTCCATCTGGAACCGCTGCCCCAGCGCGCGGAAGGCGAGCTTGGCGGTGACGATGATGGGCGGGTAGGTGATGTCGCGCACGTGCCGGATCCTACGGCGCGGCCCCCCGGCCCGGGCGACCTCCTCAGCGCCTGGTCGCGAGGAAGTCGGCGATCCGGCCGATCGCCTCCTCCAGCACCGTGACGTCGGGCAGCGTGACGAGCCGGAAGTGGTCGGGCTCGAACCAGTTGAAGCCGGTGCCGTGGGTGACCAGGATCTTCTTGGCCCGCAACAGGTCGAGCACGAACTCCTGGTCGTCCTCGATGGGGTAAACCGCGGGGTCCAGCCGCGGGAAGCAGTACAGCGCACCGCTGGGGCGCACCGAGCTGACGCCGGGGATCTCGTTGAGCAGCCGGTCGGCGAGCATCGCCTGCTCGTAGAACCGGCCGCCCGGGACGATCAGCTCCTCGATCGACTGGTAGCCGCCGAGCGCGGTCTGGATGGCGTGCTGGGCCGGCACGTTGGCGCACATCCGCATGTTCGCGATCAGCGTCAGCCCCTCGATGAAGTCGACGGCGCGCTCCTTGGGCCCGGAGATCATCACCCAGCCGGCGCGGTAGCCGCACACGCGGTAGGCCTTCGAGAGCCCGCTGAAGGTCAGGCACAGCACGTCGTCGCCGGCCGCGGTGGCCGCGTGGTGGTGCACGGCGTCGTCGAAGAGGATCTTCTCGTAGATCTCGTCGGCGAACACGACGAGGTCGTGGCGACGGGCGATGTCGACCAGCCCGGCCACGATCTCCTTGCTGTACACCGCGCCGGTGGGGTTGTTGGGGTTGATGATCACCAGGCCGTGGGTGTGCTCGGTGATCTTGGACTCGATGTCGGCCAGATCGGGGTTCCAGCCGTTCTCCTCGTCGCACCGGTAGTGCACCGGGGTGCCGCCGGAGAGCGTGACCGCACCGGTCCACAGCGGGTCGTCGGGGGCGGGCACGAGGATCTCGTTGCCGTCGTCGAGGAAGGCCTGCAGCACCATCGAGATGAGCTCGGAGACGCCGTTGCCGATGAACACGTCGTCCACGGCGGTGTCGCGCAGCCCCCGGCCCTGGTAGTACTGCGCCACGGCGGTGCGGGCGGAGAAGATGCCGCGGGAGTCGCTGTAGCCCTGCGCCTCGGCGAGGTGGTGCTTGACGTCGGCGAGGATCGCCTCGGGCGCCTCGAAGCCGAAGGGCGCGGGGTTGCCGATGTTGAGCTTGAGGATCCGGTGACCCTCGGCCTCCAGCCGCTGAGCCTCCACCAGGATCGGACCCCGCACGTCGTAGCGGACGTCGTTCAGCTTGCGGCTCTGTCGGATCTGTCGCACCGGTCCATCCTCGCAGGTCACCCGCGGCGTGCGCCTCCGAGTTCCCCGGTGGGACGTGGGACCCGGGTGGCAGACTCGAACGCGTGAGCCGACGGGTGGTGCCGATGACCCGGGAGCACCACGCCGCGCTGGCCGGCGTCGAGCTCAGTGGGACGGCGGCGGTCCCCTGCCTGACCTGCCACACCTGGCAGGAGCGGCCCGGGGTCGCGGTGGCCGCCGCCACGACGTGGGCCTGGATCGAGGCGGTCCGGCGGGAGTGGGACGAGTGCGCGTACGTCGCGCTGGAGGACGACCGGCCGGTGGGCCTCGTGCTCGTCCTCGCCCCGCACCTGGCGCCGGGGGCGGCCGCCCGTCCGACGGCACCGGTGTCGCCGGACGCCCTGCGGCTCGCCGCGCTGCGGGTCGTGCCCGACGCCCGGGGCCACGGTGTGGGCCGGCTGCTCGTGCGGGCGGCGCTGCGCACCCTGGTCGACCGCGACGGCGTGCGTGCCCTGGAGGCGTTCGGCACGACGATCGGCTCGCCGTGCCTGATCCCGGCCGACTACCTGCGACGCCAGGGCTTCCACGTGCAGCGCCCCCACCCCTCGACCCCGCGGCTGCGGCTCGACCTCCGGGCGGCGGTGTCCTGGCGCGAGGAGCTGGGCGCGGCGGTGGACCGGGTGGTCGAGGTGGTGCGGCCCCGACGCGAACCGGGCGCCCCGACGGTGCGGGACGCCCGGTGGCGTGGAGCGGAGCGGGTCGCGACGACCCGGGGGGATCAGCCCACGAACTCCTCGAGGTCGCGCAGCAGCGCGGCCTTCGGCTTCGCGCCGACGATCGAGCGGACGACCTCGCCGCCCTGGTAGACGTTGATCGTCGGGATGCCGGTGACCCGGTAGGTCGAGGGCGTCACGGGGTTCTCGTCGACGTTCATCTTGAGGAACGTCAGCTTCTCGCCGTGCTCGCCCGCGAGCTCCTCCAGGATCGGGGCGACCTGGCGGCACGGGCCGCACCACTCGGCCCAGAAGTCCACGAGGACGGGCTTGTCGGACTTCAGGACAGTGGCGTCGAACTCGGCGTCGGTGACGGCAGCGATGTTGCCCACGGTGGTGCCTTTCGGATCGGTGGTGCGACTCTGCGTGAGTCGGATGTCAGGAGAACAACCGCGCATCGCGGCTTGTTCCCGGGGACGACCCGCCGGGGTGTGGCGGGCCGTCGTGGTGCAGGTCCGGGCCTCAGCGGGCCTCAGCGGGCCGCGGCGGCCAGCTGGTCGAGCTCGGCGATGTAGCGCTCGGCGTCGAGCGCGGCCGCACAGCCGGTGCCGGCGGCGGTGATGGCCTGGCGGTAGTGGTGGTCGACCAGGTCGCCGCAGGCGAACACGCCGGGCAGGTTGGTGCGCGTCGAGGGGTGGTCGACGACGACGTAGCCGTCGGCGTCGAGGTCCACCTGGCCGGCGAGCAGCTCCGAGCGCGGGTCGTGGCCGATCGCGATGAACAGGCCGGTGGCCGGCAGCGAGGAGGTCTCACCGGTGACGGTGTCGCGCAGGGTGAGCCCCTCGAGTCGGTCCTCGCCGTGGATCTGGTCCACCGCGGAGTTCCAGACGATCTCCAGCTTCGGGTCGGCGAAGGCCCGCTCCTGCATGATCTTGGAGGCCCGCAGCTCGTCGCGGCGCACGATCATCGAGACCTTCGAGGCGAAGCGGGTGAGGAAGGTGGCCTCCTCGACGGCGGAGTCGCCGCCGCCCACCACCGCGATGTGCTGCTCGCGGAAGAAGAAGCCGTCGCAGGTCGCGCACCACGACACGCCGCGCCCGGACAGCTCGTCCTCGCGGGGCAGGTCGAGCTTGCGGTAGCCCGAGCCGGTCGCGAGGATCACCGACCGCGCCGTGTAGGTGTCGGTGGCGGTGCGGACGACCTTGAGGTCGCCGGTGAGGTCGACCTCGACGACGTCGTCGGCCACCAGCTCGGCGCCGAAGCGCTCGGCCTGGGCGCGCATCTCGTCCATCAGCGCCGGGCCCATGATGCCGTCGCGGAAGCCCGGGAAGTTCTCGACCTCGGTGGTGTTCATCAGCGCGCCGCCGGCGGTCACGGAGCCCTCGAAGACCAGCGGCTCGAGGCTGGCCCGGGCGGCGTAGACGGCGGCGGTGTACCCGGAGGGTCCTGAGCCGATGATGATCACGTTGCGGATGCTGTCGGACATGGGTGTCCTGCTCTCCTCGCCTCGGTGGCAGACGGTGGGCGACCGGTCGGCCGCACGGGGGTGGAACCGATCGTAGGCGAGCGGCATTCCTTCCCCGGGCGCAGTGCGGTCGGGCTCACCCCCGTTCACCGGGTGGACACCTGCTGCCGGCGACCGGCAGGCGACGGGCCGGCGCCGGCAGGCGGCGCTCAGCGGCCGGGGAGGGTGACAGAGCGCAGGACCTCGCCGGTGCCGCACTGCACCAGGTCGGCGACCTGGGCGTCCCCGGTGGCGGGACGGAAGACCAGCACCGCGGGGGAGCGCTCGTAGAGGACCGCGACAGGGGTGCCAGGACCCCAGTCGGCCGGGGCGCAGCCCTGCCAGGCGCGCTGCACCCGCGGCGCGGCGCGGCGCAGGGAGGTGGTGTCCTGGGGGGCGACCTCGGCGTCGCCGCCGATCACCAGGCGCTGGATGCGGGTCGCGGCCCGGGTGAAGCGCTCCTCGCGGACGTCGGCCAGCCTGCCGCGGAGGACCACGAGGTCCTCCAGCGCGGAGAAGTCGGAGACGGCACCGTCCGAGAGCATCTCGGCGCCTGCGGCCAGCTCCTCGTCGAGCCCCTCGTCCAGCTGGTCGTCGATCTCCCCGCCGCCGGTGGCGTCGAGGTCCTCGCCGGAGGCTCGGCCCTCGGACCGGTCGGCGGACTCGGCGCTGTCGTCGCTGGCGGCCGTGTCGGACTCGGCCATGAGGGAGTCCTCGCCGGCGCTGCTGCCGACGACCTGCCCCAGGCCGACGCCGACCACGGCGACGGCGGCAGCCGCGGCGAGCATCGTCGCGGCGGTACGACGACGGCGCGCGGCCAGCGCGTAGACCTCGGCCTTGCGCGCACGGGGCCCGGTCAGCTCGGGGTCACCCGCCTCCAGACGGGCCAGGACGCCGTCGAGGTGCTCGGCCACGTCGTCGGGGACCCGCTCGTCGTGGCGTGAGCGCGCCAGCAGCCGGCGCAGGCGCGCCTCCTGCTCGGGGCTCAGGTGCTCGGCCACGACGGCTCCTCGTTCCTGGTGGTCGTCTTCGGGGCTGGTGCTGGCGGTACGTGTCGGTGGGGGATCAGGTCTGCGGGGTGGGCGGCCCGCGTGCGTCCGTGGGTCCGACGTCCGGCTCCGCCGAGGGGTTCCGTGACCGGGCGTGTCCCCGCTCACCCGCCTCGATGTCCGCCAACAAGGGTGCCAGCACGGTGGCCAGGCGCGCCCGCCCGCGTGAGCACCGCGACTTCACGGTGCCGACGGCGCAGCCGAGGATCACGGCGGCCTCGGCGACGGGGTAGCCCTCCATGTCGACCAGCACCAGCGCCGCACGCTGGTCCGCGGGCAGCGCCGCGAGCGCACCCAGCACCAGTCGCCGCTCGTCGGCCCGGACCGCGGCCGCGTCGGGCTGCTCGGGTGCGGCCGCCTCCCTCGGGCCGGCCAGCCGAGCGCCGTACTCCTCGAGGTCCTCGGGCAGCGGTTGGGCACGTCGGACCTTGGCCGCGCGGAGGCGGTCGAGGCAGGCGTTGACGACGACGCGGTGCAGCCAGGTCGTCACCGCCGCATCGCCGCGGAAGGAGCCGGCGCGGCGGTAGGCCGCGATCATGCCGTCCTGAAGACCGTCGGCGGCGTCCTCGGGGTTGCCGGTGGTGCGCAGCGCGACGGCCCACAGCCGGTCGCGGTGGCGGCGGAAGAGCTCGGCGAAGGCGCCGTCGCGTCCCTCGACGTGCGCCGCGAGCAGCGCGCGGTCCTCGAGGGCGGACCAGTCCGTGGGGGCCTCCGGCCCGGTGGAGGTGCTCATCCGCGCGGGACCACCTCGGCGACCTCGCTGCGGAACCCGTCGGGGACCGTGGGCAGCGAGGTGATCCACACGACGAGGTAGCGGCCCGACGCGGGCTCGTCGAGCACGACCGTCTCCTCCGAGGCGGCGGAGACGGTGGCGGCGGGGGACAGCCCCTGCTCGGAGGGTACGCCGGTGGGCGCCTCGTCGACGACGTACAGCTCGAGGTCCGTGGGCGACCCCACCAGGCGCAGCGCCACCTCGGCGACGCTGCGGGCCTCACCGAGGTCGAGCACCAGCCCGACGCCGTCCTTGAGCCCGCCCGGACCGAAGTCCTGCTTGTAGGTCGAGGTGCGCCACGCCGTGGCGGGGTCGCCGTCGACGACCAGACCGGTGAGCTCGGGGTACTCCCCGCCGTCGCTGCCCTGCGGGTCGAGGTCGCTCACCGACGCGACGTCGAGCGGGCCGACCTCGGCGGGGGCGGAGGCGGTGGCCGAGGGTGACTCCTCCTCCGGGACGGTCCCGAGGGGGGTGCGGCCGCGTCCGAGGTTGAAGGCGACGGTCACGGCGACGAGGACGACGAGGGCGGCGAGCAGGATCGCGGCCACCCGGAACGAGCTGCGACCGGGGACCTCCTCCTCCACGACCGGCCCGGTGCCGGTGGGCCACCCGGTGTCGACCCAGCCGCCGCCGGCACCCCCGCCGGCACCGCCGGTGCGGGAGCCGGCCTCGGTGTCCCACGGCCAGTACTGCTGGGAGTCCCTGCCGGGATCGGGCTGCCGGCTGCGGCGCACCGGGGCGCCCTCGGGAGGGTCGGGGGCGAAGAGGGGTCGGGCGGGCGGCTCCTCGAAGGGCGGGGGCGGCGCGGGGGCCGCGTCGTCCCCGGCGACCAGGACGCCCGGCATCTCGGCCTGGGTGACCTCGCCGGTGCTCTCGCCCG
>NZ_CAXQZB010000077.1:0-32323 GCF_964228225.1 Nocardioides sp. | reverse complement strand
GCGTCTCGTGACGGCGCTGGGGCGCCTCCTCGACGACCGTGGGAGTGGGTCGGCGGTCGTCGCGCTGCGTCTCGTGACGGCGCTGGGGCGCCTCCTCGACGACCGGGGGGAGGAACGGTCGTCGAGGAACGAGCGCCAGCGAGTGTCACGAGACGCCCGCACCCCGCAGCAGGGCGGTGAGGGCGGCCTGCGCGTCGGCGTCCACGCCGAGGCCGTCGGCGAGGTAGGTCTCCAGCGTGCCGTGCACCGCCAGGGCGCGGTCGCGGGCTGCGCGCAGGTAGGCGACGTCGGCCAGCATGAGCGGCTCGAAGGCCGGCACGCGGTCGGCGCCCAGGTGCTCGGCCACCATGCCGAGGTACTTCGCGCGGGTCGCGGCCGAGCGGTCGTTGGTCACCAGGTAGTCGGCCTCGATGTCGGCCCAGGCCACGCCGGCGAGGTGCAGGAGCAGCGCGGCGGTCCAGCCCGTCCGGTCCTTGCCCGCGGTGCAGTGGAACAGCTGGGGCCCGGTGGCGGCGGCGAGGTCGCGCAGCAGCGCCCCGAAGGAGGCCGTCGCCCGGTCGTCGTCGACGAACCCGAGGTACACCCCGATCACCGCGGTCACCGACTCCTCGGCCGTGCGCAGCTGCGCCCCGACGGCGTGGGGGATCCCCGGGACGGGTCGGTGGTGCCAGGTCGTGCCGGGCACCGGCACGTCGGGGTGCAGGTCGACCTCGTAGCCCTCCCGCAGGTCGTGCACGGCGACCAGACCCAGGCCGGTCAGCGTGGCGGTGTCCTCCTCGATCAGGCGCAGCTCGTTGGAGCGGAACAGCACGCCCGCCCGCAGCGGCGCGCCGTCCGCGGCCCGCAGACCGGGGCCGGCGACGTCGCGGAAGTTGTCGGCGCTGACCAGGACCGGGGAGGCTTCCACCCCTCCAGCCTAGGGTCTGGAGGCCCGGGGCCGCCCCACTGGCGACCCCAGGGCGGGCCCCCCGAACGGGCTGGCCCGAGTGGACTAGAGAAAGTTGTCCGATCGAGGGTTAGACCGGTTGACGAGGGGTACTAGGCTAGTCGTGACGGCCCTGGGGAGAGTCGTCGCAAGGGGAGGGGATCCTCTACCGATCTGAGGTAGGGAATCCACTCGCACACCGGAGCCGCTTCGTGTGGCACCGGGCAGAAGGCGGTCGGGGGGAGCCGACCGCCTTCGTGCGTTTTCCTCGCGATACGGTCCGTCAGCGACGCCGCGGCGGCCGCGGCACGAACATCGGCACCCGGGTCGCGTACTCCTGGAACGCCGGGCGCTGCATCATCGTCTTCTCCAGCAGCTTGGCGCCGGTGACGTTGCGCAGGAACAGCGTCATCGCCAGCGGGCACAGCACGGTGGCCAGGCCCAGCTCCCAACCCGAGGCGGCGCCGCCGATCAGCCACAGGCCCCACCACACGCAGGCGTCGCCGAAGTAGTTCGGGTGCCGCGTCCAGGCCCACAGACCGGTGTCGAGCACGGGGGGCCGCTCGTCGCGGGGGCGGGCCTTGTAGGCGTTGAGCTGGCGGTCGCCGACGGTCTCGAAGAACAGCCCCAGCGCCCAGACGGCGACGCCCACGGCCACCACCGGCCACGCGACGTCGTCGCTGACCACCCCCACGGCCACGGGCAGGGCCACGAACCACTGCGCGAGCGTCTGCACCAGGAACACCCGGCGCAGCACGACCAGCATGCCGATCTGCGACGGCGGGCCGCCCAGCAGCTCGGCGTAGCGGGGGTCCTCCGCGCCGGCGTGGGCGCCGATCGCCCGGCTGCGGACGTGCCAGGCCAGGCGCAGGCCCCAGGCGGCGGTGAGGGCCACCAGCAGCCACCTCCGGGCGGGGTCGCCGTCGTCGGTGGCCTGGGCCACCAGGGCGGTGACGAGCGCGACGAGCACGAAGCCCGCCCCCCAGGCGACGTCGATCACCGCCACCTTGTCGAGCTGGCGGGCCCGCAGGGCCGTGGCGCCCATGCTGACCAGGACCACCCCCGCGGCGAGAAGGACGGCGAGCAGGGGGGTCATGGTGCCTCCGGTGGGGGTGGGCCTAGAAGGTGCGCTTCCAGGGGAGGGTGTGGGGCGCGTCGGGACGCACCATCAGGATCTGGTCGACGCCCATCCGGCCGTCGCGGAAGGCCATCGCACCACCGACGAGGTAGAGCCGCCACACCCGCACGACCTCCTCGCCCACGAGCTCGGTGAGCCGGTCGATGTTGGCCTCGAACCGCTCGAGCCAGCCGGCGACGGTGAGCACGTAGTGCTCGCGCATCGCGTGCACGTCGCGCACCTCCAGGCCCGCGCGCTCGAAGAAGCCCACCGTCTCCCCGACCGGACGCATGTACATGTCGGGGGCGATGAAGGACTCGATGAACGGGCCGCCGCCGGGCCACTTGCCGGTGCGCGACATCTGCTGCACCAGCACCCGACCGCCGGGGCGCACCGCACGGTGCAGCACCTCGGCGTAGGTGGGGTAGTTCTTCTGGCCGACGTGCTCGCCCATCTCCAGGGATCCGACGGCGTCGAAGGTGCCCTCGACGTCGCGGTAGTCGCACAGCCGGATCTCGACCTTGTCCTGCAGGCCGCGCTCGGCGATGCGGGCGTCGATGAACTTCTTCTGCTCCGCGGCGATCGTCACGCCGACCACCTGGGCGCCGAACTTCTCGGCGGCGTGCAGCGAGAGCGAGCCCCAGCCGCAGCCGACGTCGAGGAAGCGCATCCCGGGCTCCAGGCCCAGCTTGGTGCAGACCAGCGAGAGCTTGGCCTCCTGCGCCTCGCGCAGCGACACCTCGCCGTCGACGTGGTAGCCGCACGAGTAGGCCATGTTCTCCTCCAGGATCAAGGAGTAGAACTCGTTGCTGAGGTCGTAGTGGTGGCTGATCGAGCGGATGTCGCGCAGCTTGGAGTGCAGCTTGCCGCGGATCCGGGCCTGCGAGGCCGGGTGCGGCGGCGGGGTGCCGAAGGCGCCCAGGCCCACCGCGGTGCGCACGGCCTTGAGCAGCGCGGCCGGGGCGGGCCGGCCGCTGCTCAGACCGCGCTCCTTGGCCACGGCGAAGGCGTAGGTGAGGGCCTTGTCGAGGGTCCAGCCGTCGACCTCGGGCACGTCGAGCTCACCGGTGACGTAGGCCTGGGCCGCGCCGAGCTCGCCCGGTCGCCACACCAGGCGCCGCACGGCGTCGGCGGAGTGGAGCACGACGAGCGGGCCGTCGGTGGACCCGGCCTCCGAGCCGTCCCAGGCGCGCAGCCGCACGGGCAGCTCGCCGCCGACGAAGGGCTCCAGCGCCTCGGCGAGCCGGCCGGCGACGCCGCCGGTGGCCGCGGTGGGGGTGGGCTGCTGGGTGGTGGTCATGTCAGTCCTCGCGGGTGAAGGTGAGCTGGTAGTCGCCGAGGTAGCCCGACGCGAAACCGGCGCGGGAGTACTCGAGGTAGAAGTGCCACATCCGGATGAACGTCTCGTCGAACCCGAGCTCGAGCACCTCCTCGCGGTGCTCCAGGAAGGCCTCGTCCCAGAACTTCAGGGTCGGGACGTAGTGCAGGCCCAGGCTGTGCTGGGTGCCCATCCGCAGGGTGGTGTGGCGGCGCGTGACGTCGTCGAGCGCCTCCAGGGAGGGCAGGAACCCGCCGGGGAAGATGTACTTGTGGATCCAGGTGTAGGTGTTGCGCGTGGCCAGCATCCGGTCGTGCGGCATCGTGATCGCCTGGATGCAGATCCGCCCACCGGGCGCGAGCACGCGGTCGAGGACCTCGAAGTACTCCTGCCAGTACTGCCAGCCGACGGCCTCGATCATCTCGACCGAGACGATGGCGTCGTAGGTGCCCTGCAGGTCGCGGTAGTCGCAGATCTCCACCGAGATCGCCTCGCTCAGGCCCGCCTCGGCGATGCGCTGGTCGGCCAGCGCCTTCTGCTCCTCCGAGAGCGTGATCGTGCGCACGGTGGCACCGCGGCGGGCGGCGCGGATCGCGAGCGCGCCCCAGCCCGAGCCGATCTCCAGCAGCCGGGTGCCCTCGCCGACGCCGGCCTCGTCGAGCATCCGGTCGATCTTGCGGTGCTGGGCGACCTCGAGGTCGGCCCGCCGCGCCAGCGCCGGGTCGCCCTCGAAGTAGGCCGCTGAGTACGTCAGCGTCGGGTCGAGGAAGAGCTGGAACAGGTCGTTGGACAGGTCGTAGTGGTGCGCGATGTTGTTCTTGGAGTTCTTCTTGCTGCTCTTCTGCGCACTCGGGGGCCGCTTGGTGACCAGGGCGCGGAACTTCTGCAGGCTCTGCGGCACCAGGTCGGTGATCTCCGCCGCCAGGACGCCCAGGAAGGCGCCGAGGTCCTCGGCGTCCCAGGCGCCGGTGAGGTAGGCCTCGCCGAACCCGATCAGCTGGTCGCGTCCGATGCGCGCGAAGAACTCCTCGGGCCGGTGCACGACCATCGTCGGGCCGCCGCGGCCGTACACCTCGCCGCCCAGGTGCACCGAGACGTCGAGTCGACGCACGGCGGAGAGGAACAGGCGGCGCGCGACGCGCGCGGAGACGGCGGTGCGGGGGCCGGCGGGCACGGTGTCGAGCCCGGGCCAACGCGCGGAGCTGCGCTCGGGGGTCAGCGTCATCGGAGGCCTTCCTTCGACGTGGTGGTGGGAGTCCAACGAGGGTGGGACGGTCGTGGCTGCACAGGGAGACGGCGCAGCCACAGCCAGATGCCGTGGAGTCGGATCAGCAGCGAGCCTCGCAGAGCCGCGGGCGCGGCCGACGCGGGGGTCGCCTCGGGGTCGCGGCGCCCCCGCAGGGAGGCGCTGAAGCGCGCGCCGTCGTCGGTGGTGAGGTCGACGACGAGGTCGAGTCGGTCGGTCGGTCGGGGCACCACGAGGTCGTAGACGCCGTCGACGCCGTGGAAGGGCGAGACGTACATCGCCTTGGGGGTGCGGGCGCGGCCGTCGGCGTCAGGGTGCACGACGTAGGCGTGCCGGTCGCCGTAGGTGTTGTGCACCTCCACGACGGTGGCGACCTGCTCGCCGCGCTCGTCGTGGCACCAGAACACGCTGATGGGGTTGAAGCAGTAGCCCAGGGCGCGCGGGTGGGCGGCCATGAAGATCTTGCCGGCCCCCACGTGCACGTCGTGCTCGGCGAGGAGGGCCACGACGTTGCTGCGGATCGAGGCCGCGGGGTCGCCGACGTGGTCGCGCGCCTCGAACCGGCCCAGCAGGCCGTGGTCGGGCAGGTCGTCGACGTCGACCACCCAGGTGTGCGAGCGGTGGGTGAAGCGACGCTTGAACGGCCGGCGCCGGGTGTGGGAGATCTCGGTGGCGTAGATGCCGGTCTGCACCGGGATCTCGACGCGGTCGTGCTTCTCCGGCCAGGTCAGGCCGAGGCGGGTGACGGCCGCGAGGCCCGAGCGCGCGCCGTCCTCGTGGAAGCCCCAGCCGTGGTAGGCGCCGGCGAACACGACCCGGTCGGTGTCGATCTCGCCGAGCCGCTGCTGGGCCGCCACCGAGGTGGGGTTGTACAGCGGGTGCTCGTACTCGCGCCGGGCGATGATCGTGCTCGGGTCGACCAGGTGCTCCCCGCCGAGGGTGACCAGGTAGTGGACGTCGGTGTCGAGGCGCTGCAGGCGGGTGAGGTCGTAGGTGACGACGACGCCCTCGCCCTGGCGGCCCTCGGGACGACGGAAGTTCCACGAGGCCCACGCGTTCGGGGCGTCGGGCAGCAGCGAGGTGTCGGTGTGCAGCAGCGCGGTGTTGGGCGAGTACGGCATGGCGCCGAGCAGCTCGCGCTGCAGCGGCGTGGGGTCGGCCAGCATCGACAGCGCCTGGCTGGGGTGGGTGGCGATCACGACGGCGTCGTAGGTGGTGACGTCGCCGTTGCCGTCGGTGATCTCCACGCCTGCGGGGGTCTCGAGCACCGAGGTGACCTTCGCCCCGAGGCGGATCTCCTGCAGCAGGGCCGCGATCCGGTCAACGTAGGAGTGCGAGCCGCCCGTGACGGTGCGCCACTGCGGCGAGCCGAAGATGCCGAGCATGCCGTGGTGCTGCAGGAAGGTGAACAGGTAGCGGGCGGGGTAGTCCAGCGCGACCTCGGGGTCGCAGGACCACACTGCGGCCACCACCGGCTCCATGAAGTGGCGGGTGAAGTAGGCGCTGAACCGGCCGTCGGCCAGGAACTCCCGCAGCGTGCGGGAGTCCTCCGGCACGTCGAGCAGCGCCTTGGCGCGCCGGTGGAAGCGCGGCACCTCGACCAGCATCGCCAGGTACTGCGGGCGGCGCAGGTTGGCCGAGGTGGGGAACAGGCCCTTGCGACCGAGCGCGCCGGCCCACTCCAGGCCGGAGGCGTCGTCGCGGATCGACATCGACATCTCGGAGGGCTGGGTGGCCACGCCGAGCTCGGCGAAGATCCGCAGCAGCACCGGGTAGGTGCGCGGGTTGTGCACGATGAAGCCGGTGTCGATGCGCAGCTCGCGCTCGCCCTCGGGGACCGTGTGGGTGTCGGCGTGACCGCCGAGCCGGTCGTCGGCCTCGTAGAGGGTGACGGTCGCGGTGCGCGAGGCGATGTAGGCGGCGGTCAGCCCGGCGACCCCGGAGCCGACGACCGCGATGCGGCGCCCGGTCACGACCCGTTGAAGTAGACGGTGGCGAGCGGCGCGCCGGTGGGCTGGCCGGAGCCGCCCACGGGCTCGACCGTGATCCCGGCCCCGGTGGCCGAGGCGGCGTCACCGGCGAGGGTGTGCACGCCGCCGGCGCCGTCGGTGGTGCCGGCGGGCACCATGGCGCCGTCGTGGATCAGCCACAGCTCGTAGACCCGGTCGGCCGGAAGGCCCGGAAGGCCGTCGGTGGCGAGCACCGCCTGGTTGAGGCTCTTGGAGCGCACGATCCGCACCTTCTCGCCCGAGGCGAGCGTGGAGACGATGGTCTCGGCGTCGGGCTGGCTCTCGACCTTGGCGAGCAGCGCGGAGTTGTCGGGCCCCGCCAGCTCCCGCGCGGGAGCACGGTCGTCGTCGAGCGCCTGCACCGTGACGACGCTGCCGGCGCCGAGGGCGATCAGCGCGGCCGCCGCTGCCGCGAGTGCGGGAAACCGGCGGTGGGTGCGGCGGGTGCGCTCCGCCAGGACCTCCACGTTCGGGGGCAGCGGCCGCACGGCGGTGACACTGGTCAGCACCGAGGCACGCAGGCGCTCGGGCGGGGCGATCTCGGCGAGCGTCGTGAGCAGCCCGGCAGCCTCCCGCAGGGAATCGACCTCGAGCCGGCAGGCGGCGCACTGCGCCAGGTGCCGCTCGAACTGGACGCGCTCGAGGTCGTCGAGAGCGTCGACGGTGTATGCGCCCGACAGCGCGTGGATGTCCCCGCTCATGCTCCCCCCACTCCCATCTTGTCGCGCAACCGGATGAGTCCATCGCGGATGCGGGTCTTCGCTGTTCCGACGGGGAGGTTGAGGATCCCCGCCACCTCGGTGTGCGTGTAGCCACCGAAGTAGGCCAGCTCGATGGCCTCGCGCTGGGCGGGGGTGAGCCCCTCCAGCGCGCGGCGCACACGCGTGGCCTCCATCGACGCCTGGGCCGCGTCGGCGGTGGCGTCATGGTCGATCGTCTGGTTCTGCTGGTGGTAGGTGCTGTCGCGTCGGCTCGAGGCCTCCGCGGACCGCACCCGGTCCACCGCCTTGCGGTGGCAGATGGTCATCAGCCAGGACAGCGCGCTGCCGCGCTGGGCGTCGAAGCGGGACGCGGTGCGCCACACCTCCAGGTACGCCTCCTGGGTGACCTCCTCGGCCTGGGCCGGGTCGCGGACGACCCGGACGGCGAGGCCGTAGATCCGCGACGACGTCGCGTCGTACAGCTCGGCGAACGCCTGCTGGTCCCCGCGTGCGGACCGCTGCAGCAGCTCGCCGAGCCGGTCCGCTGACGACGCCGGCGCCCCCGAGGGGGCGCCGGCGCGCAGGTGGCTCAACGACTCCATGAACAGATCATCTCTCGTTCGTATGACAGTCGTCGATCAGTGGCGTGAATCAGCCGAGGATCCCGGTGAGGACCTGGTCGATCACGTACACGGTGGCGTTGGCGGTGGGGATGTTGCCGCACAGCACGTTGGCGGTGACGGTGCCGTCGGACACGGTCATGCCGTTCTCGTCGCCCTCGATGGTCAGGGTGCCACCGGCGAGGGTCTCCTTCTCGCCCACGACCGCGGCCGGGTCGTCGTTCTCGGCGAGCACGTGGTTCGCGAGGACCTTGGCCAGGTCGGAGTCCATGCCGTCCTTCTGAGCACCCTCGACGAGGCTGTTCAGGGTGTCCTTCGGGATCGCGGCGAAGGCCGGGTCGTCGATGGGGGCGAACACGGTCAGGGCCGGCTGGTCGTTCAGGGTGTCGACGAGGCCGTCGACCGAGCTGACAGCGGCGACCAGGGTCTTGAGGACCGGGTTGTTGCTGGCGGCGGTGGCGACCGGGTCCTGGACCATGCCCTCGAAGGAGCCGGCGTCGTTGGGGTCGGTCGGGATCGCGGCGCAGCCGGCACCGAAGGTCTGGGCCTGGGCGCCGGTGGCCTCGTCGCCCGAGTTGTCGCCACCGTTCTCGGCGGCGGAGGGGGTGTCGGAGCCGGTGGCCTCGTTGTCGTCCTCCGAGCCGCAGGCGGCGAAGGTGAGGGACAGGGCGATGACGGCGCCGGCCGCGGTGCCGCGGCGCAGGGTCTGAAGCTTCATGAGAATGAAGGCCTTCCGTTCGGGGTGGAATGTCGGGAGTGGTTCGGGTCCGCTTCTGGATCGGATTGGACGAGGATTCCGTGATTCCGGGTGACCTGGCTCACCCGGGGAGACACGCACCGCGCCCCCGCGACCGAGGGGGTCGCGGGGGCGCGTGGACGTGCCGGGGTGCCGGGGTGCGGCCCGTCGGTCAGCCGACGGTGAACGAGACGCTGTGGATGCCGCTGGAGCCGGCGGGGAAGGGCTCCACCCGTGCGTCGGTCTGGGTCAGGCCGTCGACGGTGATGGTGCGGGCGCGGATGAGGTGGCTGCCGGGCGTCGCGTCCTGCCACAGGTAGTACCACTGTCGCCAGTACACGGAGTTGACGTCAGGACCGAGGTCGGCGTCGATCCACGGGCCGCCGTCGATCTGTACCTGGACCTTGGAGACACCCTCGTCGAACTGGGCCCAGGCGACGCCGCCGATCAGCACCGGCTCCGACCCGGGGGCGGTGGACAGCGACCGGGGTGTGTCGATGCGCGTGGACGGCTTGATCGGGGCGTCGGTGGCCCACTTCTTCTGCGTCCAGTAGGAGTCCTTGTCCGCGTAGGTCGTCAGCGTCATCCGCGTGATCCACTTGGTGGCGCTGATGAAGCCGTACAGCCCCGGGATGATCTGTCGCACGGGGAAGCCGTGCTCGCGGGGGAGCGGCACGCCGTTCATGCCCACCGCCAGCATCGAGTCCCGGCCGTCGGTCGCGATGTCGTAGGGCGTGGAGATCGTCATCCCGTCGAAGTCGGTGGTGAAGATCTGGTCGACGCCGGACTGCACGCCGGCCCGGTCCAGGATGTCCTTCAACGGGACGCCGAGCCACCGGGCGCCGCCGACGTACTTGCCGCCGACGCTGTTCGAGACGCAGGTGAGGGTGATGTCGCGCTCGATCATCGGCATGTCGAGCAGCTCCTCGAAGGTGATCTCGAAGGGGTTGTCGACCATGCCGTCGACCGTGAGCTTCCAGTCCGCGCTGCTGAGCACGGGGGTGTCGAGTCGGGTGTCGACGCGGTAGAAGGTGTTGTTGGGCATCCGCAGCGGGGTGATGGCGGGATAGGTGTCCTCCAGGCCGGTCGGGAACGCCGGCGCGGGGGAGGCCGGCGTCGGCAGGGCGATGTCCTCGGCACGGGCGCGGATGCTGTTGATCCAGCGACCGGCACCGCCGAACAGCGCCGCGGCCGCGGTGAGCGCGCCGGTGGCGATCAGGACGCCGCGGCGGGTGGGGCGCACCCCCGCGGCGTCGTCCGCGCCCTCGGCCCGGGAGGCCTCGGCCTTCGCACGCTCGGCCGTGGACACGGCACGGGGGTCCAGCGGCAGGCCCTGCGCCGTGCGGGTGAGGGTCCAGAGCGCGGCCACGCCCGCCGCGGCGGTGAACAGCACGGGCACGACGTCGAGCGCCTCGACCGTGGGCCGGGTGAGCACCGCGGCGCCCGAGAGGGCGACCAGGGCGAGCAGCGCGCCGGTCGCCAGGCGGAAGCTGCGCCGCACGAGCAGGCCGGCCAGGCCGGCGGCGACGAGCACACCGATCAGCACCGAGCCGACGAGCACCACCTTGTCGTAGTTCTGCGCCGGGAAGTCGATCGGGCCGATGCTGAAGCCGTCGGACTCGAAGGTCCTGATGGCCCACTCCTTCATCGACGCCGGCGTGCTGTCGATGACGGTCGAGCCCACCGCCAGCACGGGGGAGGAGTCGGGGTTCAGGAGGGAGGCGACCAGGTGGCCCACCGCCATTCCGAACACGGCGGCGAGCAGGCCGGCCAGCGCGGCGAAGCGACGGCTGATCGCCGGTCGCCGGTGCGGTGCCGAGGTCGTGGATGAGGTGGAAGTCGCCATGCAGGTGGTTCGGCACCGCCACCCCTTCGGATGGGGACGGGAGGCGCCCGACACCGGCGGCGAGACCCACCTCACACCCCGCGGCGGAGCCCGGCATGATGGCCGCCATGAGCGAGGCGACCCCCACCCCGGCCGACACCGAGCTGGTGCACCTGGCGATCGACGGCCCGGTGGCCACGATCACGCTGGACTCGCCCCACAACCGCAACGCGCTCTCGCGGCGACTGGTCTCCGACCTGCTCGGCCACCTCGCCACGGTCGCCGACGACGCGTCGGTGCGGGTGGTGCAGCTGCGGTCCTCCGGCCGGGTCTTCTGCGCCGGCGCCGACCTCTCCGAGGCCGCCACCGGCTCGATGGAGGAGGGAGCGCTGGCGATGGTGGAGATGCAGCGCCGCATCGTCGCGCTGCCGCAGCCGGTGGTGCTGCGCCTCGACGGCCCCGTCCGCGCGGGGGGCATCGGCCTGGTCGCGGCCGCCGACGTCGTCATCGCCGCCGAGCAGGCCGACTTCGCCCTCACCGAGGTCAAGCTCGGCCTGGCACCGGCAGTCATCTCCCTCACCGTGCTCCCGCGGATGACGTCGCGGGCCGCGGCGCTGACCTTCCTCGGCGGCGAGCGCTTCGACGCCGTCGCCGCCGTCGGCATGGGGCTGGTCACCCACGCGCTGCCCGCCGATGAGGTGGAGGAGGCCGTGGCCCGCACCTGCGCCTCGCTGGCCACCGGCGCGCTCCAGGGCCTGCGGGAGACCAAGACCCTGCTCAACGCCGACCTGCTCGCCCGCATCGACACCCTCGGGCCCGGGATGGCGGCGCTGTCGGCGCGGCTGTTCGGCTCCGAGGAGGCCAAGGCCGCGATGACGGCGTTCCTGTCGCGCTCCTGAGCCTCGTCGCGCCGCGTCGTCGGCGGTCGGGCAGGGGTTGATGCCCCCCGTAGTGTTCGGGCTGAGCGTCCACCTCCCCCGCCTCCCCGTCCGACGGCTCGAAGGCCCATGCCCAGACGACTCCCCGTGGCGCTGTCCTGTGCCACGGTGGTCGCGCTCGCGACCACCGCCCTGTCCACCCTCGCGCCCTCCCCGGCGCGCGCGGAGGACCCGACACTCGATCCGACCAGCTACGAGCTGGACGTCATCGTCAACACCGGCTACCTGCCGCCGGCGCCGAGCCCCGGTGCGCCCGCGGGCCCGGCCGCCGACGCCGCACTCCCCAGCGCGAACGGCCTGGACGTCGCCGCCGACGGCACGATCTACCTGAGCTCGTTCCTCCTGGGACGCATCGCCACGTTGACGCCGGACGGTGACGGCGGCTACGACCTCGACTACGTCGCGGGAGCGGGCGGGTTCGGCCCGGCGTCCCCCTACCCGACCGGCACCCCGGCGGCGACGTCGCCGCTCTCACCGGCGGTCCTCACCGTCGACCCCGAGGGCGGGGTGTACTTCTACGACAACGCGGCCGGCGTGGTGTACCGGCTCGAGACCGACGGCACCCTCACCCACATCGCGGGCGTCGGCGGTACCAGGACAACCCCGGGCAACGGGCGTACGGGGCGCCGACCGCGACCCCGCTGCGTCTGGTGGACTCCATGGGAGTCGGTCCGGGTGGCGACCTCTACTTCATCGTCGAGTCACGGGTGGTGGCGATCTCCGATCCCGGCACGCCGGAGGCGACGATGACCCGGGTGACCGGCGGGCTGACGACACCGGCCACCCCGGACTTCGACACCCCGGTCCCGGCTGCCACGGCCTCCTTCGCTCCGGGCTCGCTGGCGGCCGACGCCGAGCGGGTGGTGATCGCCGTCGCGGCCCACGGGGTGCTCGAGCTCGTCGACGGCGCGCTGGTGCGCATCGCGGGCGGTGGGGCGGACCCGCTCGGTGACGCCCCCGCCCCCGCGCTGACGGTGATGCTGAACGCTGCCGGCAGCGGCGGTGCGCAGATGGCCCTCGCCGAGGACGGCACGCTGTACTACTCGGCGACGCCCAGCGGTGGCGGCATGATCGAGCTGCTGCCCGGGGACCCGCTCATCGCGCGCCGGATCACCCAGGCGGCCCCCGAGCGGGTGGTGCCCGGACCGGCCCTGGCCAGTCCGATGGGCGGTGTCCAGTTCCCGTTCTCCGTCGACCCGACCACGGCGTCGGTCATCGCGTCGGTCGCCCTCCGGAACTCCCCGGCCCAGGTCATCCGGATCCGGACGCTGTTCGCACCGGCCGCGGTGTCGGCCGTGGCGGGGGTGGCCGAGGCGACGGTGACCGTGACCGCGCCGACCCGCGGACGCAACCCCGAGAAGTACACGGTCACGGCCTCGCCCGGCGACGGCTCGTGCACGGTGACGGTGACCGAGGGGGAGGCGCTGTCCTGCACGGTCCCCGGGTTGACGCCGGGCGTCGGGTACTCCTTCGACGCGGTGTCCCGGTACGCAGCGGCGTCCACGGAGCCGACGGCCACCGAGGGTGAGGTCGTGCCGCTGGCACCCGCCCCGGCGGACACCGACGGCGACGGCCTCACCGACGCCGAGGAGGAGGGCCTCGGCACCGACCCGCGGCGCAAGGACACCGACGGCGACCGTCTCGCCGACGGCGTGGAGGTGCGCGGGATCGTGGTCCCGGCGCGGGTCTACATCGGCGCGGGTCTACATCGGCGCGGGACCCGACGAGGCCGGGCGGGCGATCGGCCGCGTGCGGACCAGTCCGCTGCGCCGGGACACCGACGGCGACGGCCTCGGGGACCGGCGGGAGCTGCGGGGCACACGCCTGGACCAGGTCGTGCGGGCCCGCGACGGCCGCTACACCATCGGGCTGCGGGTCACGAACCCGGTGAGCGCCGACACCGACGGCGACGGGCTGACCGACCGTCAGGAGATCACCGGGTCGGCCAACACCCGGCACGGGCGCGCGAGGACCGACCCGACCCGGGCCGACACCGACCGCTCGGGCATGAAGGACGGGCGGGAGGTCGAGCGGGGCTTCGACCCCACCCGGTTCTGACGTCCTGCGCTGCGACGCCGGTCCCACCCGCGGGGTGGGGCCGGCGTCGGTCGTTCCCCCAGGGTCACCGGACGCTGTCCGGAGCGGTCTTCAACCTTTCCTCAAGGTACGCCGGAATCGCTGTTCCGGCATGGCGGGCCTCCTGCGCGGCTGGTTAGCGTCACACGAGCCGGGTGTCATGGGGGTGCCCGGTGCGGCGCCGACCTTGCCGCTCTCGGGACCGACACGACGCGCGCCTCTCGGGGCGCGACCGGCTGGGGGCCGGACACATCATGCGGATGCGATCACGCGCGTTCAGGCGCGCTCTGACACCCTTGGCGACCTGCCTCGTCGCCGGCACCCTGGCGCTCGTCGCGCCGGCGCCGGCCCAGGCCACCGGGGTGTCCTCCTTCACCTGCGACACCGTGTACTCCGTGGCCGGCACCGCCCCCCACGGCATCACCAAGCTGGACGCGGTCAACGGCACCCTCACCTCCAACGGGCAGTTCAACCAGGGCGACGGCGTCGCGGTGAACGCGCTCGCGCTGCCCTCCGGCGGCGGTCGCTACATCTGGGGCTTCAACCGCACCGCCAACAAGGTGCTGCGCTTCGACGCCACCAGCGGCTCCACCCAGACCTACTCGGTGCCCGACAACTCGCTGGCCGGCAACGTCATCGCCGGCGCGATCAACCCCAGCACCGGGATCTACTACTACGCCGCCTCCAGCACCGGCGTGTGGACGGTCTTCGCGTTCAACACCGCGACCCAGACCGCCATCGGCCAGGTGGCCACGATCAGCGGCGACGCCCTCGACGGCAACGGCGACATGGCCTTCGACGCCTCGGGCAACCTGTTCCTCACCACCAACGCCAACGCGTCCGCCCAGGGCTCCCTCGCCCGTGTCGACGGCAGCCTGCCGACCACGGCCGGCAGCGAGTCGCTCACGGTCACCGGCCTCGCCACGCTCCCGGGCGACTCCGGTCAGTACGCCTCGCTCGCGTTCGGCCCCGACGGCCTGATCGTGGTCGGCACCAGCACCGGGCGGGTCCTGCGGCTCAACCCGACCACCGGTGCGCAGGTCTCGAGCATCACCGTCTCGTCCTCGCTGGCCGACATGGCCTCCTGCTCGCTGCCCTCCAGCGCCACCGTGCGGGTGAACCTGCCCGACGGCCGTTTCGCCGGCACCGACCAGTTCAAGGTCACCCTCACCGGCGGCGGCGTCACCAGCGGCAACTCCGGCACGACCGCCGGCACCGACACCGGACTGCAGAACCAGAGCGGCGAGCAGGCCGGCCCCGTGCTGACCCAGCGCTCGACGACCTACACGATCACCCAGACCGCCGCCAACGGCACGAACCTGGCCAACTACACCACCACCTGGACCTGCACCCGCTCCAGCGACGGCAGCACCATCGCCTCCGGCACCGGCAGCTCGGGCACGTTCACGACCCCGGCCACCGCCTCCGACGTGGTGTGCACCTTCACGAACACCCCGCTGCGCCCGGCCATCGACCTGGTCAAGACCGGCAGCGCGATCACCGACGTCGACGGCAACGGTCCCGACGCCGGCGACACCATCACCTACTCCTTCAAGGTCACCAACACCGGCACCGTCGCGCTGAACACCGTCGCCGTGACCGACACCAAGGTCGGCACGGTCACCTGCCCCGCCACCACGCTGGCGGTGGGGGCCTCGATGACCTGCACCCCGAAGACGTACACCCTCACCCAGGCCGAGGTCGACGCCGGCACGGTCGTGAACAACGCGACCGCCACCGGCAAGGCGCCGAGCGGCGTGATCGTCACCGACGCCGACACCGTCACCACCCCGGTGCCCGCGGCGCCGGCGATCCTGCTCGACAAGACCGCGAGCAAGACCGCCGACACCAACTCCTCGGGCCAGGAGGACGCCGGCGACACGATCACCTACTCCTTCAAGGTCACCAACACCGGCAACGTCACCCTCCAGCCGGTGACCGTCGCCGACCCCAAGCTCGGCGCGATCACCTGCCCGACCACCGCGCTGGCCCCGGGCGCCTCGCTCACCTGTTCGACCAGGGCCTACGTGCTCCAGCAGTCCGACGTCGACGCCGGGAGGACCGTCAACACCGCCACCGCCACGGGCACCGCGCCCGGCGGCACCAAGGTGACCGACGACGACACCGAGACCGTCACGGTGCCCCAGTCGGCCAACATCAGCCTGCGCAAGAGCGCCGGCGCGGTGACCGACACCGACGGCAACGGCGTCGACGCCGGCGACACGATCACCTACACCTTCACGGTGACCAACACCGGCAACGTCTCGCTGGACCCGGTGACGGTGAGCGACCCGAAGGTCGGCACCATCACCTGCCCCACCGGTGCGCTCGCGCCCGGCCAGAGCCGTGCCTGCACCCCGAAGACCTACGCCCTGACCCAGGCCGACCTCAACGCCGGCAAGGTCGACAACACCGCCACCGCCACCGGCACCACCCCCGGCGGCGGCACCGTGACCGACACCGACAGCGTGACCACCCCGGTGGAGCAGCGCGCCGCGCTGGTGCTCGACAAGGGGTCGTCGGCGATCGCCGACACCAACGGTGACGGCCAGGCCGACGCCGGCGACACGGGCACCTACACCTTCAAGGTCACCAACACCGGCACCGTGGCGCTCAACCCCGTCACCGTCGCCGACCCGAAGGTCGGTCCGGTCACCTGCCCGACCGGGGCCCTGGCCCCCGGCGCGTCGGTGAACTGCACCCCGAAGGCCTACGTCCTGACCCAGGCCGACGTCGACGCCGGCAAGGTCGACAACACCGCCACCGCCACCGGCACCACGCCGGGCGGCGCCAAGGTGACCGACGACGACACCGAGACCCGCACCGTGCCGGCCGCCCCGGCGATCCGGCTCGTCAAGTCCGCCGGCGCGATCGTGGACGCCGACGGCAACGGTCAGGACCCGGGCGACACGATCACCTACTCCTTCACGGTGACCAACACCGGCAACGTGACCCTGCAGCCGGTGACGGTCGCCGACCCCAAGGTCGGTCCGGTCACCTGCCCGACCACGGCGCTGGCGCCCGGTGCGTCGCTCACCTGCAGCACGGCGACCTACACCCTCACCGCGGGCGACATCGACGCCGGCCGGGTCGACAACACCGCCACCGCCACGGGCAAGGCCCCGAACGGGGCGACCGTGACCGACGACGACTCCACCCGCACGCCGATCACCACCCGCCCGGCGCTCGCGCTGGACAAGCAGGCCGGCCCGGTCGTGGACGCCAACAGCAGCGGGGTGCAGGACGCCGGTGACACGATCACCTACTCCTTCACCGTGACCAACACCGGCACCGTGACCCTCGACCCCGTCGTGGTGAGCGACCCCAAGATCGGCGCCGTCGTCTGCCCGGCCGGGGCGCTGGCCCCGACCGCGTCGGTCACCTGCACGCCGAAGCTCTACACCCTCACCCAGGACGACGTCGACGCCCGTCGCGTGGACAACACCGCCACGGCCACCGGCACCCCGCCGTCGGGCCCCGCGGTGACCTCCACCGACTCCACCACCACCCCGATCACCCCGGCCGCGGCCAACCTGGTGCTCGAGAAGACGGTGGACAAGGCCTCGCCGCGGGTCGGTGACCAGGTCGTCTACACCCTCACCGTGCGCAACACCGGCGCCACGGCGGCCCAGGACGTCCGCATCACCGACACCCTGCCCACCGGCGTCACGCTGGTCGCGGCCGACCCGGCCTGCACCGTCGCGGGCGGCGCGAACCTGACCTGCGCCCTCGGCACGCTCGCCCCCGGCGGCAGCGCGTCGGTGACCGTGACCGCCACGGTCGACCCCCTCCCGGGTGGGGTCGCCGCGGCCACGCACGACCTCGACGTGCAGAAGGTCGAGGCCCAGCTGGACCTCGAGGCCGGTCAGACCCGCACCGTCTCGGTGACCTGCGCCCCCGGCTACCTCGTCACCGACGGCGCCGGCCGCGCCGACGCGGTCGACCAGGGCACCGGCACCCTCGGCGACGTCGTGGTGCTGGCCTCCGAGGCCACCGCCCCCGACACGTGGAGCGTCACCGCGGCCAACCGGGCCACGGGCCGCGCCCAGGCCAAGGTGTTCGCCGTGTGCGTGCGCCAGGCGACGTCGTCCAACGCCGGTCACGCCCACGACGTCGTGGTGGGCGCGCCGGTCAGCGACACCGTGGCGCTGCCCACGGGCCGCACCGACGTGACGCTGGTCTGCGCCCCGGGCCGGGTCCCGATGACGCCGGGCTACCGCTTCGACGGCACCGCCGTGGTCGAGGCCTCCTTCCCCGTGGGCGACGACGGCTGGCGGTTCGGGGTGCGCACCGGCCCCGGTGCCGACGCCGCCACCAGCGCGACCTTCACCCTCGGCTGCCTCGACCGGCAGCTGGGCGAGGCCGCCGGGCACCGGCACGACCTGCCGCTCTCGGAGGTGCGCAGCACCGTCGTGGTGCCGGCCGGCACCGTGCTGGAGGTCGAGCTGAGCTGCGCCGACGACGCCAAGGGCATCGTGGCCGGATGGGACCTCGAGCCGGGTCTGCTGCACCTGGGCAACGACCCCCGCCCGAAGATCCGCGTGTTCAAGCTGTCCAACCCCACCGGGGCGCCGCTGCAGGCCAGCCTGTACCTGCGCTGCCTCGGCACCCGCACCGCCGGGGCCGTGACCGGGGTCGTCACCAACACCGCGACCGCGACCACCGCTTCGCCGGAGACGAGCACCGTCGACAACACCGACGGCGCGACCTTCACCGTCGACACCACCGCCGCCCCCGGGCCGGTGGCCAGCCCGGCCGCGCCGGTCGTCGTCGTGACGCCCAAGGGCGTGGCGGCCAAGGTGACCTGCGCCGCCGGCGCCCGGTGCCGTGGCACCGCGGTCCTGAGCGTGGTGGGCAAGCAGCGCCTGGCCGGCGACGTCGTCCGCAAGGGCGTGGTGCTGGCGAAGGCCCGCTACACCGTCCGCGGCGGCGACGTCGTGAAGGTGGTGCTGACGCCCACGCGGGCCGGTCGCCGCTACCTCGACGCGCGAGGCCTCACGCGGGCGCGACTCGACCTCGGGGAGATCAGCAAGGTCGTGACGGTGCGTCGCTGACCCACCTCCCGCGCGGTCCCCGCGCGGGCGACCACCGGCCCCCGGACGCCTCGGCGGCCGGGGGCCGCGGCACTTGTACGCTGGACGGTCCGCTCCGGGAGTCGGGGCGCACGAGGAGGGAGTGTCACACGCCGTGACCGAGGAGCTGGCGGCGCGGGAGATCGCGCACGAGCAGGCCTACGTCGACCGCGTCCACGCGCAGCTGGAGCAGGCCGGCCACGCGGCCCGGCAGCTCGCCGCGGAGGGCCACCGGCGCGGGAAGCTGGGCCACGAGGGTGGCCTCGTCGAGCGCGACGCGATGGTCTTCCAGGCCGCCAAGCGGATGGCCCAGCTCGACGCCGCCCACGAGGGGCTCGTCTTCGGCCGGCTCGACCTGCGACCCGACGTGGACCCCGAGCCGCGCTACATCGGCCGGATCGGGCTGCGCGACGAGCACCGCGACACCCTGCTCATCGACTGGCGCGCGCCCGCGGCGGCGGTGTTCTACCAGGCCACGGCGGCCACGCCCCAGCAGGTCGTGCGCCGCCGGGTGCTGCGCTCGCAGGGCACCCGCGTGCTCGGCGTCGAGGACGAGCTGCTCGACGCCGAGGGCAACACCGCCGACCTGCCGGTGATCGGGGAGGGCGCGCTGATGGCGCAGCTGTCCCGGGCCCGCGACCGGCGCATGCACTCGATCGTGGCCACCATCCAGGCCGAGCAGGACCTCGCGATCCGCGCGCCCGGCAAGGGCGTGGTGGCCATCTCCGGCGGCCCCGGCGTGGGCAAGACCGTGGTCGCGCTGCACCGCGCGGCGTACCTGCTCTACACCGACCGGCGCCGCTACGAGCACGGCGGCGTGCTCATCGTCGGCCCCTCGGGGGTGTTCATGCGCTACATCGAGCGCGTGCTGCCCTCCCTGGGCGAGACCGCGGTGGCGCTGCGCTCGCTGGGCGAGGTCGTGGACGGCGTGCGCGCCACCCGCCACGACGACCCCGCGGTGGCGGAGGTCAAGGGCCGTGCGGTGATGGCCGAGGTGCTGCGCCGGGCGGCCCGTCAGCAGGCCCCGGGCAGCCCGCGCGAGTACCGGCTGTTCTGGTTCGACAACTCCCTGGTGCTCGATCGCGGGACGCTGAGCCGGGTGCGCCGCCAGCTGATGGCGCAGGGCCGGCGCAACCGCCAGCTGCCCCGCGTGGCCAGCGCCCTGCTCGACGCGCTGTGGCGTCAGGTGCGCAGCGAGCGGGGCCGCGAGCGCGGTCGCCCGGCCTTCGAGGACGACCTGCTGGGCCGGGCCGACTTCCTCGACTTCGCCAGCGCCTGGTGGCCGCCCCTGGCCGCCACCGACGTGCTCGGCTGGCTGCGCGAGCCCGAGTTCCTCGCCCGGGTGGCCGACGGCCTGCTCAGCCCCGAGGACCAGCGGCTGCTGCGCAAGTCCTGGGACGGCGCCCCCGACCTCTCGATCGCCGACGTCGCGCTGGTCGACGAGCTGCGCTACGCCCTCGGCGACGTGCCGCAGCGCACCGAGGACGAGCGCGACGACCCCTACGCCCTGCTCGACGGCTCGATCGACCTCCAGGAGCTCGTGACGGCCGCCGACCGCGAGTACGCCCCCACGGGCCGGGCCTGGCAGCCGCCGTCGCACTCCATCGACGACGACGGCTACGCCCACGTGCTGATCGACGAGGCCCAGGACCTCACCCCGATGCAGTGGCGGATGGTGGGGCGGCGCGGCCGGGCGGCGTCGTGGACCATCGTCGGCGACCCCGCGCAGTCCTCCTGGCCCGACGCCGCCGAGGCCGCCGCCGCGCGCGCCGAGGCGCTGGAGGGCAAGGCGCTGCACGAGTTCCACCTCGGCACGAACTACCGCAACTCCGCCGAGATCTACGACTTCGCCGCCGCCTACGCCGCTCGCGTGGGCCTGGCCGTCGACCTCCCGCAGGCCGTGCGCTCGACCGGCGAGCACCCGCGCGTGCTCACCGGCGTCGGCGACCTCGAGGCCGCGGTGCGGGCCGAGGTCGTGCGGCTGGCCGGCGAGGTCGCCGGCACGGTCGGCATCGTGGTGCCGGTCGCCCGCCGCTCGGAGGTGAACGCCTGGCTGGCGTCGTGGCCCGAGGTCGCCGACGACGCCGCCGGCGCCCGTGCCGCCGTCGACTCCGCCACGACGCCGTCGGGGGAGGACCGCGTCGTCGTGCTCACCGGCCTGGACACCAAGGGCCTGGAGTTCGACGCGATCGTGGTGGTGCAGCCCGAGGAGATCGAGGCCGAGTCGGCCACCGGCCGCGCCACCCTCTACGTCGTGCTCACCCGCGCCACCCAGCTGCTCACCACCGTCACCGCCTGACCCACCTGCTGACCCGCCGGCGGTCCGACGCCACCCCGCGCGGGTCTCGGCCCCGGAAACCGGGTCGAGGGGGTCCTCCGGCGCTGACTACGCTGCCGGTCATGACGACGCACGCCACCGCCCGGGACGCCATCGCCGCGCTCACGGGGCACGAGGCGTGGGCGATCATCCGTCGCTCCACCCGCGCCGGCGACCGCGACACGGTGGGCCTGGTGGGCGGCCGGCGCAGCGAGGTCGCCTCGCTGCTCGACATCCCCCTCACCGAGGGCGTGCCGGGCGACGGTCACGTGGCCGACCGGCTCGTCGCGATCCCCTACCGCCAGATCAGCGAGCGCGGGTACCGGGTGCACGACGACGGCACCCCGCTGGTGGTGGTCGACGTCGACATGGAGCAGGAGTTCTCGGTCGCCGAGGTGATCGAGGCGATCGACCCCGTGCCGGTGGAGTTCACCGACCCCGGCGGGTTCGAGACCGACGACGCCACCTACGCCGGCCTGGTGCGCACGATCATCGACGAGGAGATCGGCCAGGGCGAGGGCGCGAACGTCGTCGTCGGGCGCCACTACCGCGCCCAGGTGGCCGACTGGGGCGTGGCCGGGGCGCTCACGGTGTTCCGGCGGCTGCTCGAGCGTGAGCGCAACGCCTACTGGACCTTCGTCTTCTTCACCGGTGACCGCTTCCTCATCGGGGCGACGCCGGAGCGGCACGTCAGCATCCACGGCGGCG
The DNA here is from genome assembly GCF_964228225.1 of Nocardioides sp. Taxonomy (GTDB): domain Bacteria; phylum Actinomycetota; class Actinomycetes; order Propionibacteriales; family Nocardioidaceae; genus Nocardioides. The sequence continues at coordinate 10,715 of NZ_CAXQZB010000077.1, read as the reverse complement.
ACGTGCGGATGAATCCCATCTCCGGCACCTTCCGGATCCCGGCGCAGGGCGACGCGCGGCGTCAGCTGCTCGACTTCCTGGCCGACGAGAAGGAGATCTACGAGCTCTTCATGGTCGTGGACGAGGAGCTGAAGATGATGTGCGACCTGTGCCACGAGGGCGGCCAGGTGCTGGGCCCGTTCCTCAAGCCGATGAGCCGGCTGGTGCACACCGAGTACCTCCTCGCCGGCCGCACCGACCGCGACCCGCGCGAGGTGCTGCGCGACACGATGTTCGCCGCCACCGTGACCGGGTCGCCGGTGGAGAACGCCTGCCGGGTGATCCACAAGTACGAGACCGGCGGGCGCGGCTACTACAGCGCGGCGCTGGCGATCCTCGGGCGCGACGACGAGGGCGGGCCGATGGTCGACAGCCCGATCGTCATCCGCACCGCCGACGTCGACCTCACCGGCCGCCTCACCGTGACCGCCGGCGCCACCCTGGTGCGCGACTCCGACCCCGACTACGAGGTGGCCGAGACCCACGCGAAGGCCGGCGGCATCCTCGGCGCCTTCGGGCTGGTGCCGCCCGCCCCGGTGCCCGACGTCGACATCCCGACGCTGGTGAACGACGAGGACGTGCTGCTCGCGCTGAACTCCCGCAACCGGCGGCTGAGCCGGTTCTGGCTCACCGACCAGGCCGGCGCGCCGCCGGACCCGCGCCTCAAGGGCCGCACCGCGGTGATCCTCGACGGCGAGGACGACTTCGTGAACATGCTGCGCCACGTGCTCGGCGTGCTCGGCCTGAGCAGCTCGGTAGTGCGCCACGAGGACTACGTGCCCGGCTGCCTCGACGGCCACGACCTGGTGATCGTGGGCCCCGGGCCCGGCGACCCCCGCGACGGCGAGGACCCCAAGATCGCCCGCATCCGGGCCGCGGTGGACGAGCTGCTGGCCTCCGGTCAGCCGTTCCTCGCGGTGTGCCTGGGCCACCAGACGCTGTGCGAGCGGCTCGGCCTGCCGCTGGCCTACAAGGACATCGTCTTCCAGGGCACCCAGTCCGAGGTCGAGTTCGACGGCCGGATGGAGCGGGTCGGCTTCTACAACACCTTCGTGGGCCGGGTGCACGACGGCGACCCGCTGCCCGCGGGCGTCAGCGTCGTCACCGACCCCGCCACCGGCGACGTGCACCACCTCACCGGCCCGCACTACCGCGGCATCCAGTTCCACGCCGAGTCGATCCTGTCCGAGCGCGGCTACGACCTCCTGCACCGGCTCGTGAGCGAGCTGGTGCTGGGCTGAGCGGCCGACGGTCCGCGGTGCCGCACGACGTCGTCGTGGTGGACCACCACGACTCCTACACCCAGAACCTCGTGCACCTGGTGGCCGGGGTGACCGGGGTGCTGCCCACGGTCGTGCAGCACGACGAGACCACGCCCGAGCAGGTGCTCGCGCATTCCCACGTCATCCTGTCGCCGGGGCCCGGGCACCCCGCGGTGGCGGCCGACTTCGCCGTGGGCGGAGCCGTGCTGCGCGCCGCCACCCGGCCGGTGCTCGGCGTGTGCCTGGGCATGCAGGGCCTGGTCACCACCTGGGGCGGGCGGGTGGACCGCGTGCCGCCGGCGCACGGGGTCGTCGCCTCGGTGCGCCACGACGGCCGCGGGGTGTTCGCCGGCCTGCCCTCCCCGCTCGCGGCCGTGCGCTACCACTCGCTGGCCGCGGTCGCGCTCCCCGAGTGCCTCGAGGCCACCGCGCACAGCGAGGACGGCGTCGTCATGGGGGTGCGGCACCGCGACCTGCCGCAGCAGGGCGTGCAGTTCCACCCCGAGTCGATCCTGTCCGAGCACGGTGCGGCGATGATCGCGACCTTCCTCGCGGACACGCCGTGAGCGACGTGGAACAGCTCTTCGCCGACGTCGCCGCCCGGCACCGGCGCTGCTTCTGGCTCGACGGCGGCGGGGCCCGGGAGTGGAGCGGACGCCGCTCGCTGCTCGGCTGGCTCGACGACGACGGCGTCTCGCTGAGCTACGACGCCGCCGCCGGCGTCGTCACGCGGCACCGGGGCGGTCGGTCGGTGACGGTGGGGGAGGACCCGTTCGCGGTGCTGGCCGCCGAGCTGGCCGCCGGCGACCCGCGCGCGGCCTGGTTCGGCTACTTCGGCTACGCCGCGCGGCCCGACCTGCCCGCGCGGCCGGACCCCGCGATGCCCGACGCGGTGTGGATGCGCGCCGACCACGTGCGGGTCTTCGACCACCCGCTGGCGGGCCCGGCGACGCCGCTGCGCACGGCGCCGGCCGCGGTCGCGGTGCCGGCGTCCTACGCGGCCGGTTTCGCCGCGGTGCAGGAGCACCTGCACGCCGGCGACACCTACGAGGTCAACCTCACCTACCGCCAGCACCACGCCGGTCCCGCCGGCCCCGACGGCCCGGCGCGGGTCTACCGGCGCCTGCGCACCCTCAACCCCGCCCCCTACGCCGGCTTCCTCCAGCACGACGTGCCGGGCGCCCGGGGTTGGCTGCTGTCCTCCAGCCCCGAGCGGTACGCCGTGGTCGGGGCCGACCGGGTGCTGCAGGCCAAGCCGATCAAGGGCACCCTGCCGCGCGACCCCGACGCGGCGGTGGACGCCGCGCACGCGGCGGAGCTGGCCCGCGACCCGCGGTTCCGGGCCGAGAACCTGATGATCGTGGACCTGTTGCGCCACGACCTCGCGCAGGTGTGCGAGGTCGGCAGCGTCGAGGTGCCGGACCTGATGGTCGTGGAGTCCTACCCCGGCGTGCACCAGCTGGTCTCCACCGTGCGCGGTCGGCTGCGCGACGGCGTCGGCACCGTCGCCGCCCTGCGCGCGCTGTTCCCCGCGGGCTCGATGACCGGCGCGCCCAAGCGGCGCACCATGCAGGTGATCGACGCCGTCGAGCCCGATCCGCGCGGGGTCTACTCCGGGGCCTTCGGGTGGGTGAGCGCCGACGGCCGCGCCGACCTCGGCGTCGTCATCCGGTCGCTGGCCACCGCCGGCGACGGCGACTACCTGCTCGGCACCGGCGGCGGCATCACCGTGCACTCCGAGCTCGCCACCGAGTGGACCGAGTCGACCTGGAAGGCCGCCCGCGTGGCCTCCGCCCTCACCGACTGACCCTCCCGGCCCCGCGCGCCCCCGGCCCTCGGGCCGGGCCTCAGTTCGGACCGGAGAGGCCGGACTCGTCGGCGGCCGCGGCGAGGGCGGCGAGGACCTCGCGCACCCCGGACACCACGCGCGGCCGGTCGAAGGGGGTGGGGTCGAGGGCGTTGACGACCTGCACGAGCCGGCCGTTGCGCACGAACCCGGTGACGGCGAGGGTGTCGCCGTCGATGCTGGACAGGATCCGCACGCCGTTGGCGTCGGGAAGACGCGGCGCGGTGAGGGTGGCGTCCTCGCCGGGCGGGGGCAGCTCGGCGACGACGTCCTTGAGGGTGCCGTCGTAGAGCTGGTAGTTGACGTCCACCGCCGTGCCGCCGTCGGCGCCGGGGGTGAAGGTGCAGCGGGGCTCGGTGTCGGTTCCGGTGTCGACGCGGTAGCGCTCGTCGAACAGGTCGCCGACCTCGGCGAGGTCGAGCGCCGAGCAGGGGTTCCACAGCGCCTCGGCCGGCGCGGTCGGGAGCGGGGTGCGCGGGGCGACGTCGTCGTCGCCGCAGGCCGACAGCAGGGGGAGCAGGGGCAGCGCCAGCAGCACGGGCACCGCCCACCGGATCCGGGACCGCGACCTCACACCGACTCCTCCTCGCGCACGGGCGCCCCGGGCAGCTGCAGCACCAGCCGGGCACCGCCGCCGGGGGCGGCGTCGGCGTGGACGCTACCGGAGTGGCGCTGGGCCACCTGGCGCACGATCGCCAGCCCGAGACCGGAGCCGGGCATGGTGCGCGACTCCTCGGCGCGCCAGAACCGGTCGAAGACCCGCTCGCGCGCGCCGGGGGCGATGCCGGGGCCCTCGTCGTCGACGACCAGCACGCCGCCGTCGAGCCGGACCCGCACGGTGCCGCCGGTGGGGCTCCACTTGGCGGCGTTGTCGAGCAGGTTGGTGACCGCCCGCTCCAGTGCCGCGGCCTCGCCCACCACCGTCCAGGGCGCGGCGACGACGTCGAAGGAGACGTCGGGGGCCCGCCGGCGCACCCGGGCGACGGAGTCCTCGATCACCATCGCCAGGTCCACCTCGGCGATCACCGGGGTGAGCGGCTCGTCGCGGGCGAGCTCGGTGAGGTCGCCGATCAGGGTGGTGAGCTCGTCGATCTGGGCGCGGATGTCGTCGAGCAGCTCCCCGCGCGCGGCGGGGTCGATCGCGCGCCCGGAGGAGTCGACCTGCATGAGCAGGTCGACGTTGGTGCGCAGGGAGGTCAGCGGGGTGCGCAGCTCGTGCCCGGCGTCGGCCACGAGCTGCCGTTGGCGCTCGCGGGAGATGTCGAGGGCCTGCAGCATCTGGTTGAACGCCGAGGCCAGGCGCGCGATCTCGTCGTCGCCCTCCAGCGGCAGCGGGGTGCGCAGGTCCTCGGTGCGGGCGATGTGCTCCACCGAGGCGGTGAGACGCCGCACCGGCCGCAGGCCGTTGCGCGCCACGCCCCACCCGGCCACCCCGGCCCCCGCGGCACCCACCAGCCCGAAGAGCAGGCAGACCAGGCCGATGCGGCGCAGCAGCGCCTCCTGCTGGCGCAGCGACTGGGCGATCACCAGCGCGCGGCCCTCGGTGCGCAGGGTCGGCACGGCCACGATGCGGTACTCCACGCCGTCGCGCACCGTGGTGCGCAGGCTGCTGCCGATCTCTCCGGCGGCCACGCGGTACTCCGGGTCCAGCCCGGTGTAGCGGCGGTCGGCGGCGTCGAGCACCAGCACCTCCACGTCGGAGGCCGGTGAGCTCGTGGAGGGCCCGATGAAGCCGGCGGCGACGGCGGCGTTGGCCCGCTCGAGCAGCGACTCGTCGAGCTGGGCCTGCAGCTGCTGGCGGGCGGTCACGAAGGCGCCGGCCGCGACGAACGCCACCGACAGGCCCACGGCCAGCGTGGTGAGCAGGGTGATGCGGCTCGCCAGCGAACGGCGGTAGTGCCAGCGCTGCCCGGGCTCGCTCACGAGTCCTTGAGCACGTAGCCCACGCCGCGCACGGTGTGGATCAGGCGGGTCTCGCCCTCGGCCTCGGTCTTGCGGCGCAGGTAGCCGACGTAGACCTCCAGGGAGTTCGCGGTGGTCGGGAAGTCGTAGCCCCAGACCTCCTCGAGGATGAACGAGCGGTCGAGCACCCGCCGCGGCCGGCGCAGGAACATCTCCAGCAGCGTGAACTCGGTACGGGTCAGCTCGATGCCGCGACCTGAGCGCCGCACCTCGCGGGTGGCGGTGTTCATCGACAGGTCGGCGAAGGTGAGGACCTCCTCCTCCTCGGCCTCCGCGGGGGTGACCCGCCGCAGCAACGCCCGCAGCCGGGCCAGCAGCTCGGGCAGGGCGAAGGGCTTGGTGAGGTAGTCGTCGGCGCCGGCGTCCAGACCCTCCACGCGGTCCCCGACGGCGTCGCGGGCGGTGAGCACGATGATCGGGACGTCGTGGCCGGCGGCGCGCAGGGCGCGCGTGGCCTCCAGGCCGTCCAGGCGCGGCATCATCACGTCCATCACGACGACGTCGGGCCCGACGGCGCTGATCCCGGCCAGCGCCTCGGCGCCGTCACCGGCCAGGTGCACGTCGTAGCCGTTGAACTCCAGCGAGCGGCGCAGCGACTCCCGCACCGCACGGTCGTCGTCGACGACCAGCACGCGGGGCAAGGTGGATCCGGACATGGGTCAAGCCTGACACGCCGGGCTGAGCGTCGTCTGAGAGCCCGGGAGGCTCGGGCCCCCGGTCAGCGCGCCAGGGCTCGGGGGAGGTCGGCGACGATCGCGGCGGCGGTGCGCTCGACCATCGCGAGGACCAGGTCGAACCCGGCCGCGCCGCCGTAGTACGGGTCCGGCACGTCGCCGGGGCCCTGCGGGTCGTGGTCGCGGAACAGCCGCACCCGGCCGGGGTCGTCGAGCCGCTCGGCGCCGGGGTGGTCGCGCAGGTCGCGCAGGTTGTCGGCGTCCATGGCCAGCAGCAGGTCGTGCTCGAACCACGCCGACGCCAGCTGCCGGGCCCGGTGGCGGTCGGGGTCGTAGCCGGCACCGCGCAGCGTGGCGGCGGAGCGGCGGTCCATCGGGTCGCCGACGTGCCAGCCGCCGGTGCCGCACGAGGCGACCGCGACGTGCCACGGTGCGGCGTCCAGCCCGGCGGCCGCGACCTGCGCGGTGAGCACGACGTCGGCCACCGGGGAGCGGCAGATGTTGCCCAGGCAGACCACCCCGATCCGGTAGCGGCCGGGCGTGCGCGGTGGCGGGAGCGGACGCACCACGTGCTCCCTACTCGGTCTCGAGGTCGCCGACGAACCCGTCGACCACCCAGGTGACGATCGTGACGATGATCGCCGCCCCGACCGCGGTCCAGAACCCGTCGACGACGAAGTCGATGCCCAGCGCGTCGGCCAGGGCCGAGGTGAGCGCGAGCATCGCGGCGTTGATGACCAGCAGGAACAGCCCGAGGCTGAGGATGATCAGCGGGATCGAGAGGATCGTCAGGACCGGCTTCACGATCGAGGTCACCAGGCCCAGGATCACCGCCACCAGCACCAGCGGCACCAGGTCGTCGCGCACGGCGTCGAGACCGTCGCGCGCGCCGCCGGGGAAGGACACCCCGTCCAGCAGCCAGGCCGCCACGGCGAGCCCCAGGGCGGTGGTCAGGACGCGGGCGATGATGCGCATGCGCTCATCCTGTCACCGGCGGTCGTCGGACTGCGTCTCGTGACGGCGACCACTGACGGTCGTCGAGGAGCGAGCGCCGGCGAGTGTCACGAGACGCACGCACCTGACACGCCACCGTCCCCCGATGCGGCCCCCCACCTCGGGGCGTCTCGTGACGGCGCTGGGGCGCCTCCTCGACGAACGTGGGTGGTGTCGCCGAGCGTCGCGCGGCGTGTGGTGACGGCGACGACTGACGGTCGTCGAGGAGCGAGCGCCGGCGAGTGTCACGAGACGCCCGCACCTGACACGTGACCGTCCCCCGATGCGGCCCCTCATCTCGCGGCGTCTCGTGACGGCGCTGGGGCGCCTCCTCGACGGCCGTGGGTGATGTCTCCGTTCGGTGCGCGACCTCCGGGCGTCGTGGTGGTCAGAGGCGCAGGGCGGTGATGATCTCGTCCTCGGCGTCCTCGAGGTGGGCGCGCAGGAACGCGTGGGCGCCGGCGACGTCGTCGCGCTCGAGCAGCTCGACCAGCGCGGTGTGGGAGTCGGCCTGGTCGTGGGCGTTGCGGGCCAGGCGCTCGACCTGGGCCAGCGCCAGCTTGAGCTCCACGACGAGGTTCTCGGCCATCGCGACCAGCCGGGGGCTGCCGGTGAGGCCCACCAGCGAGACGTGGAAGGCGAGGTGGAGGGTGTTGAGCTGCTGGTAGCCCTGCTCCGAGGCCGCGCCGCGGGCCTCGGCGGCCTCGTGCTCGCGCACCGCGGCGGTGTAGGCCTCCAGGCACCGGCGCACGTGGGCGCGCGCCTCGGCGTCGGCGTCGGGCCAGGCCAGCACGCCGGAGCCCTCCAGCACCCAGCGGGCACGGCAGACGTCGCGCACCGACTCGGCCTCGGGGGTGGCCACCGAGACGCCGCGGTGAGGCAGTCGCACGGCCAGCCCCTCGGCCACGAGCATGGCCAGCGCCTCGCGCACGGTGGGGCGGGAGACGCCGAGGGACTCGGCCAGCGCGATCTCGCGCAGCGGGGTGCCGCTCTCGACCTCGCCCTCGAAGATCGCCCGGCGCAGCTCGGCCACGGTGCGCTCCACGGTGGAGGTGTGCTCCACGCGCAGCGTCGCGAACGCGGGGTCGGCGTTCCCTGGCATGGGGTCATCATGCCCGGTCCGCGATCCCGGTGGGTTTGCCGACACGGCGCCGGTGGTGCATCCTGGGACTGTCAGATTGTCTGACAATCAGACAACAGCGGATCTTGTGAGGTCCGGGTGTCTGGTGGGTCGTCACGGATCGGAGGGGTCCCATGTCCGCACTCGCCTGGGGGCGTCACTACCTGGCCGTCGAGCCGACGGCGTTCCGCGTGGAGTACGTCATCAACCCCTTCATGGATCCCGGCGTGCAGCCCGATCCCGAGCGCGCGATGGCGCAGTGGCGCACGATGGTCGCCACCCTGCGCGGCCTCGGGGCGCGGGTCGACGTCGTGCCGCAGCGCGAGGACGCCCCCGACATGGTGTTCGCGATGAACCTCGGTCTCGCCGTGCGCGACCCCGAGACCGACTCCGAGGCCGACTCCGCGGTGGGCGGCGGCACCCGCGTCGTGCTCTCCCACATGCGTTACCCCCAGCGCCGCATGGAGACCGCCTCGATGGCGCAGTACTGCGCTGAGCGCGGCTGGCCGACCACGGTGGTGGGCCGCGACGGCGTCGGGCCGCACCTGGAGGCCGGCGACGCGTTCGCCTTCGGCGGGGCGCTCGTGGTGGGCCACGGTCCCCGCACCGAGGAGCTGGCCCTCAAGCACCTCGCGACCGCCCTGGACGCCCGCGTGCTCGGCGTCCGGCTGACCCACCCCGCGATGTACCACCTCGACCTCGCCTTCTGCCCCCTCGACGACCGTCGCGCGCTGGTGTGTCCCGAGGCCCTCGACGACGCCTCGGCGGCCGCGCTGCTCGACCTCGTGCCCGAGCCGATCCTGCTCACCGAGGCCGAGGCGCTGGACACCTTCGCCGCCAACTCCGTGGTGGTGGGCCGCACGGTCGTCATGCCCGGCTGCCCCGACCACGTGCGCCGCGCGCTGGAGGACGCCGGCTTCGAGATCGTGCTGGTCGACGTCACCGAGTTCCACAAGGCGGGCGGCTCGATCCGCTGCCTCACCAACCCCGTCGACGTCGTCCGCGGTCGCGACCTGGTCGTCGTGCCGGGCGGCGAGGTGCTGCTCCCCGCCGGCTGAGCCGCCACGGGCCGCGGTCGGTAACGTCGGGGCGGTGTTCCCGATCGGCGGTGTCCCGGTGATGCTGGCCGGGGCGCTCGCCTCGGGTGTCCTGGCGGGCCTGCTGGCGCTCGCGCTGCGCCGCCGCCTCGGCGTCCTCGGGGCCGGGGCGCTGGCCGCGCTGCTGTGGTCGGTGGTCGTGATCGGGCTCGTCACGCTGCTGCCCGCGCAGGGCGCGCCGGGCTGGGTGTCGGCCGAGACCCGGCTCGACGTCTGCTCCACCGACATCGGCGGCCCCGCGCCCGACGGCTTCTGGATCTTCTCCGGCGGCCAGCGGCTGCTCAACACCGTGATCTTCCTGCCCTCCGGTGTGCTGGCCGCGGTGGTGGCCGGACGCCGGCCGCGGCTGCTGCCGCTCACCGTGCCGCTGGCCTGGGCGCTGCTGGCCGGCTACGCCGTCGCGATCGAGCTCACCCAGCTCGGCCTGGCCCGCCTCGACCGCGCCTGCGACGTGACCGACATGATCGACAACGCCACCGGTGCGGCCCTCGGCGTCGGCGTCGGGCTGGTGCTGCTGCCGGTGCTGCGGCCGTGGCGTGGACGCCGTCCTCCGCCGGGCTGAGCCGCCCTCCTACCCTGGGGCGTGTGACCAGCCCCCAGCCGCGTCCGAACGTCCTCGAGATCCCCACCTACGTGCCGGGTCGCCCGCCCACGCCGGTGCCGGGGCTGACGCCGTACAAGCTGTCGAGCAACGAGAACCCCTACCCGCCGCTGCCCGGCGTGGTGGAGGCCGCGATGACCGCGGTGGCCGACGTCAACCGCTACCCCGACATGGGCAGCGTCGCGCTCTACGACGCCCTGGTCGAGCGGCTGGCCGTGCCCGCCGAGGACCTCGCGCTCGCCACCGGCAGCGTCGCGCTGATCTACCAGCTCCTCACCGCCTTCTGCGGCCCCGGCGACGAGGTCGTGCACGCCTGGCGCTCCTTCGAGGCCTACCCCATCGCCGTCACCACCGCCGGTGCGGTCGGCGTGCCGGTGCCGGTCACCGCCGACGGCCGCCACGACCTCGCCGCCATGGCCGCCGCGATCACCGAGCGCACGAAGGTCGTGCTGCTCTGTACGCCCAACAACCCCACCGGCCCGGCGCTGAGCCAGGCCGAGGTCGACGGCTTCCTGGCCCAGGTGCCGCCCCACGTCGTCGTCGTCCTCGACGAGGCGTACCTCGAGTTCGTGCGCATGCCCGACGCCCTCGACGGCGTCGCCACCTACCGACGCCACGCCAACGTCGTGCTCTTCCGCACCTTCTCCAAGGCCTACGGGCTGGCCGGCTTCCGGGTCGGGTACGCCGTCGCTCCCGCGCCGCTGGCCGCCGCGCTGCGGGCGGTGGGCCTGCCGTTCGGGGTGTCCGGGGTCGCGCAGGCCGCCGCGATCGCCTCCCTCGCCGCCGAGGAGGCGCTGCTGGAGCGGGTGGAGGCCCTCGTGGTCGAGCGCGACCGCGTGCGCGACGCGCTGCTCGCCCAGGGCTGGTCGCTGCCCGACCCCCAGGGCAACTTCGTGTGGCTCGAGGTCGGCGACCGCACCCCCGACGTCGTCGCCGCCGCCGAGGCCGCGGCCCTCACGGTGCGGCCCTTCGCGGGGGAGGGCGTGCGGGTGAGCATCGGGGAGGTCGAGGGCAACGACCGCCTCATCGCCCTCGCCTCCCGGTTCGCCTGACCCACCGTCTCCCGTCGTCACAAGCATTCGGCAGGCGGAATCAGCGATTTCGCCTGCCGAATGCTTGTG
>NZ_CAXQZB010000076.1:0-34683 GCF_964228225.1 Nocardioides sp. | reverse complement strand
GGCGCCCCAGCGCCGGCAGGAGACGCGGTGACCTCTGCGGTGTAGGCATCTCGTGGCGCTCACCAACGCGAGTTCGTCGACGATCCCTTCACGGTCGTCGAGGAGGCGCCCCAGCGCCGTCACGAGACGCGGTGAGCCGGCAGACGGCGCTACCGCGTGAGGGTTGCACCCCCGGGTGCGCGCGTCTCGTGACACTCGCTCGCGCTCACTTGTCGACCAACGTGCCACCCCGGCGCCGTCACAAAGACGCGGTGGGCCGGCGGCCGGCGTGCGGCGTGCTTCAGAGGGCGGAGCCGGCGGAGTAGGCCTTGAACGACTTGTTCCAGTCGCCGTAGCCGTTGTCGAACTCCATGGGCCGATCGGTGCCGGTGTACTCCACGACGTCGCCGCGGCGGGACAGGTCGAAGAGCCAGCGGGCGTTGTCGACGCTCATGCCGGTACAGCCGTGGGAGACGTTGGCCACGCCCTGCGAGGCGACCGACCACGGGGCAGCGTGGATGAACTCCCCCGAGTTGGTGAGGCGCATGGCGTACTGCACGTCGTCGATGTCGTAGGACTCCGCACTGCCCGCAGGGATGCCGACGGTCTCGGAGTTCATGCGGCGCGACTCGAACTTCTCCATGATCACCTTCACCCCGGAGCGGGTGACGAAGCCCGGCTTGCCGGTGGTGATCGGCAGGGTGCGCAGCAGCTTGCCGTTGCTGAAGACCTTCATCTGATGGGTCTCGGCGTCGACGCGGTAGATGTGGGCGTCGCCCACGGTGAAGTCGATGTCGCGGTTCTCCTGGCCGTACAGACCGTCGCCGGCGTCGACGCCGTTGATGTCGATGTCGACGCTGACCTTCGAGCCGGCCTTCCAGTACGACGCCGGGCGCCAGTGGGCCTCGGTGTCGCTCAGCCAGTACCACGAGCCCTTCTGCGCCGGCACCGAGCTGACGCTCATGTGCCGCTCGAACTCGGCGTGGTCGCTCACGGGGAGGTCGAAGGTGACGATCACCGGCATACCGACGCCGACGGTCTCGCCGTCGAGCGGGGCCACCGAGGGGAACGTCTGCTGGTCCAGCGTGAGGTCCTGGCTGGTGAACACCGAGCGCCAGGAGGCCTCCCCGGCCTCGCCGGTGGCCGTGGCGGCCACGGTGTACTTCACCCCGGGCTCGAGGCCGTCCGTGGCGGTCCAGGTCGCCCCCGCGCCGTCCGTCTCGCCCGGCAGCACCGACCCGTCGGAGCCCGACACCTCGACGTCGCCGAGCGTGCCGTCGGTGACCGCCACGCTGACGCGGGTGGAGACGGGCACATCCGTCGCCTTGCGGGCGACGTTCACCTCGAACGCGGGAGTGCCGGCGGGGGCACTGCTCGCACCGTCCGGGGAGGGTGCACCGGCGTCGGCGGCACCGGAGGACGACGGCGGCAGCGCGCGATCCGTGGTCCCCCCGCCGCAGCCGGCCAGAGCCGCGAGAGCCGCCAGGGTGAGCCCGGCGGCGAGCACACGGGGCGCGGGGCGGGACGAGAGGGACATGCAGCACTCCTCCGAGCGAGAGGCGGACCCGCGGACGGGTTCGGAAAAACCGGACTGGCCGGGTGGGAGAACCCCACCCGGCCAGCGTAACCGTCGGTGCCGACAGGCTCGAAGCCCGCGACCTCGCGTCGATCAGTGAGCGTGCTCACCCCGGTAGTACTCGTAGACCAGGCCGCACAGCGCGATCGCCCCGAGCATGCCGGCGATGATGAAGAGCCACCAGGCGTGCACCGCGACCCCGAAGGTCATCACGGCCAGCGCGGCACCGCACCACAGCGGCCACCACGAGTAGGGCGGGAAGAAGCCCAGCTCACCGGCGCCGTCGGCGATCTCGGCGTCCTTGCGGTCCTCGGGACGGGCGTCCATGCGCTTGGCCTGGAAGCCCAGGTACATCGCGACCATCATCGTGAGCAGCGTGGTCATGACCAGCGCCGAGGTGCCGGTCCAGTCGGCACCGGAGTCGCCGGCGTCGGTGACGAACCAGTAGGCGGGCGTGACGAGCACCAGGAACACGGTGCAGATCACGAAGATCCAAGCCTCGACCTTCATCAGGCGTCACCCTCCTTCTCCAGGCGCTCCTGGATGAGCTCCTCGCGACCCTCCATGTCGGGGGCGTCGGCGAACCGGCCGTCGCGGGCCGCGGTGTTCTCGTCCATCTCGATCGCCGCGACCTCAGGGTGGTGCAGGTCGAAGGCCGGGGACTCCGAGCGGATCTTCGGGATGGAGTGGAAGTTGTGACGCGGCGGCGGGCAGCTGGTGGCCCACTCCAGGGAGCGGCCCCAGCCCCACGGGTCGTCGACCTCGACCTTGGGCGCGTTGCGCGACACGTACACGTTGTAGAGGAACGGCAGCATCGAGCTGGCGAGCAGGAACGAGCCGACGGTCGAGACCTGGTTGAGGGTCTCCCAGCCGTCGCTGGGCAGGTAGTCGGCGTAGCGACGCGGCATGCCCTCGACGCCCAGCCAGTGCTGGACCAGGAAGGTGGTGTGGAAGCCGACGAAGAGCAGCCAGAAGTGCAGCTTGCCCAGGCGCTCGTCGAGCATCCGGCCGGTCATCTTGGGCCACCAGAAGTAGAAGCCCGCGAACATCGCGAACACCACGGTGCCGAACACGACGTAGTGGAAGTGCGCCACCACGAAGTAGGAGTCGGAGACGTGGAAGTCCAGCGGCGGGCTGGCCAGGATGATGCCGGTCAGACCACCGAACAGGAAGGTGGTGAGGAAGCCGATCGACCACAGCATCGGGGTGTCGAAGGAGATCGACCCGCCCCACATCGTGCCGATCCAGTTGAAGAACTTCACTCCTGTCGGGACCGCGATCAAGAAGGTCATGCCGGAGAAGAACGGCAGGTTGACCGCGCCGGTCACGAACATGTGGTGGGCCCACACCGCGACCGAGAGGATCGCGATGCCGAGGGTCGCGCCGACCAGGCCGACGTAGCCGAAGATCGGCTTGCGCGAGAAGACCGGCAGGATCTCGGTGACGATGCCGAAGAACGGCAGCGCGATGATGTACACCTCGGGGTGACCGAAGAACCAGAACAGGTGCTGCCACAGGATGGCGCCGCCGTGGGCGGTGTCGAAGACGTGGGCCCCGAACTGGCGGTCAGCCTCGAGCGAGAGCAGCGCGCCGGCCAGGATCGGGAACGCGATGAGCACCAGCAGGCTGGTGATCAGGGTGTTCCAGGTGAACAGCGACATCCGGAACATCGTCATGCCGGGCGCGCGCATGCAGATGATCGTGGTGATGAAGTTGACCGCACCCAGGATCGAGCCCAGACCACCGAGCCACAGACCCATGATCCAGAGGTCACCGCCCACGCTGGGGCTGCGCACGGCGTCGGAGAGCGGGGTGTAGGCGAACCAGCCGAAGCTGGCCGCGCCACCGGGGGTGAGGAAGCCGGAGGCGGCGATCAGACCGCCGAAGAGGAAGAACCAGAAGCTCAGCATGTTCAGTCGCGGGAACGCGACGTCGGGCGAGCCGATCTGCAGCGGCATCAGCACGTTGGCGAAGCCGAAGAACAGCGGCGTCGCGAACAGCAGCAGCATGATCGTGCCGTGCATCGTGAACATCTGGTTGTACACGTCGTCGCTGACGACCTGACTACCGGGGAAGGCGAGCTCGGAGCGGATGACCAGCGCCATCAGGCCGGCGAGCAGGAACCACACGAACGAGACCGTGAGGTACATCTTGCCGATCAGCTTGTGATCGGTGGTGGTGAGCATCCGGACCACCTGCTGTCCCAGGGGCTTGCGCCCCGGGACGGTGGTCACGGTCGGCGGAACGGCGGTGGCGGTCACGCGTCCTCCTCGTCAGCGGCCTCGAAGTTACCGGGGGTGGTGGCGTACTCGCCACCGAGGATCGGCTCCGGGGAGAAGAAGCCGGCGTCGTACTGCTCCTGCAGGTAGGCCTGGTAGTCGGCCTGGCTGACGACCTTGACGGTGAACAGCATCCGCGAGTGGGAGACACCGCACAGCTCGTAGCACTTGCCGGCGTAGGTGCCGATCGTCTTCGGCGTGACCTGGAAGTGGTTCTCCTCGCCCGGGATGACGTCCATCTTGATGAGGAAGCCGGGCACGCCGAAGTCGTGGATCACGTCGGGGCTGCGCAGCTCGAACCGGGTGGTGGTGTCGACCGGGATCACCAGCTCCGGCGGGTCCTCGTTGGCCACGCCGAAGTTGTAGACGTTCTGGCCGTCGACCGCGTCGGGGTAGTTGAAGGTCCAGGACCACTGCTGGCCCACGACGTAGACGGTGTTCTGCACCGGCACGTCGGGGTCGTTGAGCACGGTGTTCTGCGTCTTGATCGTGTGGTCGAAGAAGACCACGACCATGATGATCGGGAAGATCGTGTAGAAGATCTCCAGCGGCAGGTTGTACCGGGTCTGGACCGGGATCTCGTCCTCGCTGCGACGGCGGAAGCGCCAGATCGCGTAGAAGATCAGACCCCAGACGACGACGCCGGTGATCAGCGCGGCGATCCAGGCGCCCTGCCACAGGTCGAGGGTGGACTCACCCTCGACGGTGACCGGCTTCGGCATCGCCAGACGCTCGAACTCGCTGTCGGAGCCACAGCCCCCGAGGGCGATCAGGCTGGTGCCGAGCAGACCTGCGGTGGCAAGACGGCGCAGACGCCGACGGGCCGGGGCGGGACGCTCGCGGAGCTGCAGACTCAAGGCTGAGCCTTCCTCTCTGGGCGGACACATCGTGGTCAAGGATATCGCGGTCCGGACCGGATCGGCGCGTGAGGGTCGTGTGATGAACCCGTCGGTAGCCCGCCGGTAGGTTGAGGGCCGTGTCGCGCGAACCGGTGGCTCTCGACGCCGCCTCCCACGAGCCGCTGCACCCCGCGGCGCGCGAGACCCTCCTCGCCGCGCTGGGGCCCGCGGATGCTGATCCTCGGCGGCTCCACCGCGCCGGTCGCACCGCCCGGCTGCTGCTCGAGAACGCCCGGGCGGCGGTCGCCGAGTGCCTCGACGTGCGCCCTGCCGAGGTGAGCTTCACGACCTCCGGGACCGACGCCGTGCACCGCGGCCTGCTCGGACTTCTCACCTCCAGGGGTGAGCGGGGCACCGGGACGGTGATCGCCTCCGCGGTCGAGCACTCCGCGGTCCTGCACGCCGCGACCTGGTGGCGGGGCGGACTCGCCCTCGCCCCGGTCGACCGTCTCGGCCGGGTGGACCCCCACGAGGTCGCCGCGCTGGTCCGCGACGCCGCGGGCCCCCGGGTCCTCGCCCTGCAGGCCGCCAACCACGAGGTCGGCACCCGCCAACCGGTCGACGTCGTCGACCTGCCCGAGGACGTGCCCCTGTTCTGCGACGCCGCCGTGGCGGTCGGACGCGGCCCGCTCCCCCGGCGCTGGGACGTGCTCGCCGGATCCGCCCACAAGTGGGGCGGACCCGCCGGGGTGGGGATCCTGGTCGTGCGCGCCGGGGTGCGGTGGGAGTCGCCGTTCCCCGAGGACGAGCGCACCGACCCCCGGGCGAGCGGCTTCGAGAACGTCGCGGCCGCGCTGGCGGCCGCCGCCGCGCTGCAGGCCGTCACGGCCGAGGCCGAGGAGCTCGGGCGGCGTCAGCGGGCCTGGATCGACCGCATCCGGGCGGCCGCCGCCGCGATCCCCGAGGTCGAGGTCGTGGGCGATCCCGACCACCGACTCCCCCACCTGGTCACCTTCTCCTGCCTCTACGCGCAGGGCGAGGAACTCGTGCACGCCCTGGACCGCCGCGGCTTCGGGGTGGCGAGCGGATCGGCGTGCACCGCCTCCACCCTCGAGCCGTCCCACGTGCTGGCCGCCATGGGCGCGCTCACCCACGGCAACGTCCGCGTGTCGCTGACGCGCACCACCACCGAGGAGGACGTGGCGGCGTTCCTCGCCGCCCTGCCGGAGGCCGTGGCGGAGGCCCGGGCGTGAGCGCGACGCCGCGTCGGGAGGTCGACGCCCGCGGTCGGCCCTGTCCCCAGCCGATCATCGCGCTGCGCGACGAGGTGGGCCTGGTCGAGGTCGGCCATGAGCTCGCGGTGGCCGCCGACGACCCCGCGGCCCGCCACGACGTGCCCGCGTGGTGTCGGATGACCGGCCAGCACTACGTGGGCGAGGAGGCCGCGGCCGACGGCGTGCCGGTGTACGTCGTGCGCCGCCAGCGCTGAGCCGCCCGCTCCCGCCTCAGCGCAGGTGCGCGCCGATCTCCTGCGCCGCGGCGTCGCCGTAGCTGGCGCGGACGCGGGCGAGGAACCCCTCGGGGGTGAAGTGGTACTCCTGGGTGCCGACGGTCTCGACGACGTAGGCCGCGAGCACGCAGCCCACCTGGCAGGCGCGTTCGTGGTCGAGGTCCCAGCTCAGCGCGGCGAGGAAGCCGGCCCGGAACGCATCGCCCACCCCGGTGGGCTCCACCGCGGTGACGTCGGCGGCCGCGGGCACGTGCAGCGGCTCCTCACCGGCGCGCTGCACCCGCACGCCGTCCTTGCCGAGGGTGGTGACCTGCACGCCGACCTTGCCGAGCACGGTGGCGGTGTCCCACCCGGTCTTCTGCTCGATCATCGCGGCCTCGTACTCGTTGGAGAACAGCAGCGCCGCGCCCTCGATGAGGGACCGGATGACGTCGCCGCCGCTGAAGGCCAGCTGCTGGCTGGGGTCGGCGATGAAGGCGTAGCCGCGCTGGCGGCACTCCTCGGTGTGGCGGACCATGCCGTCGGGGTCGTCGGCCCCGATGAGGACGTAGGCGGGCGCGCCGACCCGGGCCACGATCGGGCCGAGCTCGACGAGCCGCGCCTCGGACATCGCGCCGGGGTAGAAGGAGGCGATCTGGGCGCCCGTGGGGTCGGTCGTGCACACGAACCGGGCGGTGTGGGCGGTCTCGGAGATCCGCACCGAGTCGCAGTCGACGCCGTGGCGCTCCAGCCAGGAGCGGTAGTCGGCGAAGTCCTCACCGGCCGCGCCCACCAGCACGGGACGCATGCCCAGGCGGCCGAGGCCGAAGGCGATGTTGGCCGCCACGCCGCCGCGTCGGATCTCCAGGTCGTCGACGAGGAAGGACAGCGAGATCTTGTCCAGCTGGTCGACCACCAGGGAGTCGCGGAACCGTCCGCCGAAACTCATCAGGTGGTCGGTCGCGATGGATCCGGCGATCAGAAGGGGGCCCGTGGTCACGGGCGGCCACACTACCGACCGGTACCTGTTGGACTACCCCCCGGTAGCACCTAGCGTCGCAGGCATGACCACCCCGCGCCCGACCGCGACCTCCTGGGACGACCTCGCCTCACCGGCCGAGATGCACGCCGACTGCTGCGCCGGCGCCGACCTGCAGCGCCTCCAGCGGGCCGCCCGCCAGGTGGCGCGCCCCGCGCCGAGCATCCGGTTCGAGGACCAGCCGCGCGAGGCCCGCAAGCCGGGCATCGAGATCAGCGAGGCCACCGCCCGCCTGGCCGCCGCCCTGCACTTCCACCTGGAGTAGGTCCCCCCGACGACGCAGGAGCCCCCGCCGACGAGGTCGGCGGGGGCTCCGGTGCGTTCAGCGTGAACGCGTCAGCTGAAGGAGTCGCCGCAGGCGCAGGAGCCGGTGGCGTTGGGGTTGTCGATCGTGAAGCCCTGCTTCTCGATGGTGTCGACGAAGTCGATCTCGGCACCGTTGAGGTAGGGCACGCTCATGCGGTCGACCACGACGGCCACGCCGTCGAAGTCGGTCACGGCGTCGCCGTCGAGCGTGCGCTCGTCGAAGAAGAGCTGGTAGCGCAGGCCGCTGCAGCCGCCGGGCTGCACCGAGATGCGCAGCTGGAGGTCGTCGCGACCCTCCTGCTCCAGCAGGCTGCGCACCTTCGCGGCGGCGACCGGGCTGAGGTTGATCTGGTCGCTGCGACGCTCGTACTCGGTCTCGAGCTGCTCGGTCATCGTGGGGTTCTCCCGAAGACGAAGGGATGGGTCTGGTCAGCACAAGTCTCCCACAGCCCGGGTTATTCCGGGGCCCGGAGCCGCAGGAGCGGGGTCGGACGTGATCAGAGGGCGGTCAGGGGGCGGGCGACCAGGTGCGCGCCACGCGGGCGGCGAGCGCACGCAGGCTGCCGGCCGGGTCGGCGAACGAGCGCTCCTCCCCCACCAGGTCGACGCAGGCGTAGGCCGACTCGACCCCCAGGGCGCGCATCTCCCGCGACCCCACGAGCACCTGGCCGGCCAGCGCCACGCACGGCCGCAGGGCGTCGGCCGCCACCTGGGCCACGCCGTAGGGGACCTTGCCGGAGCGGCTGGAGAAGTCGAAGGCGCCCTCGCCGGTGAGGACCAGGTCCGCCCGCCGGGCGCGGTCGGCCAGCCCCACCGCCGTCGTCACCAGGGCGATGCCGGGTTCGCGCACGGCCCCGAGCAGCAGCAGCGCGTGCCCCAGGCCCCCGGCGGCCCCGGCGCCCTTCTCCAGCGACAGCCGTCGGTCGGTGGCGGCGGCGAACTCCTCGAGCACGCCGTCCACCACCGCGATCCGGTCCTCGGCCAGCCCCTTCTGGGGCCCGAAGGTCTTCGTCGCCCCGAACAGGCCGGTGAGCGGGATGTCGACGTCGGTGGCCGCCACCAGGTCCACGCCCGCGAGTCGCGCCCGCACGGCGTCGGGCACCTCGACGCGGGTCACGCCCGCCAGTCCGGCGACGCCCCGGTCGAGCGGGCGGTCGGCGGTGGCGCCGAGCGCGGCCAGCAGGCCGGCCCCCGCGTCGTTCGTGCCCGACCCTCCCAGCCCCACCACGACCCGGGTGGCGCCGGCCTCCAGCGCGGCCAGCAGCAGGTCGCCGACCCCCACCGTGCTCGCCGCCTCCACCTGCCCCGAGGTGAGGTGCAGGCCGCACACCTGGGCGGACTCCACGTACGCCGTCGGGCCGGCGTCGTCGGGCACCAGCAGCAGCGTCGCCGGCACCGGCTCCCCCAGCGGTCCCCGGCAGGTGAGCATCCGCAGCTCGCCGCCGCGCGCGGCGTGCACGACGTCGACGAAGCCGGGGCCGCCGTCGGCCATCGGCGCGAGGTCGAGCTCGTCGTGGGGGGCCTGCTGCGCCCAGCCGGCCGCGATCGCCTCCGCCGCCTCGACGGCGGTGAGGGTGCCGGCGAACTTGTCGGGAGCGATCAGCACGCGCATGGCCGCGAGCCTAGGGTGTCGTCATGGGATCTCGGACCCCCTCGTCGCCGTCGGCGGCCGCCGTGCGGTACCGCCCGCTCGAGCCGGCCGACGTCGCCGCCTGCGAGCGCATCAGCGCCGTGGAGTTCCACGCCGTCGACCTCGCCCGCGCGCGGCGGGGCGAGCCCGAGCCCCTCCCCCGCTCCCCCGAGCGCGCCGGCCGCTGGATCGACCGCACCACCTCCCTGGTGCGCACCGACCCCGCCGGTTGCTGGGTGGCCGAGGTCGAGGACACGGTGGTGGGGTTCGCGACCTCGGTGGTGCGGGAGCGGCTGTGGGCCCTGGTCACGTTCGCGGTGGGTGCGCCGTGGCAGGGGCACGGCATCGGCCGCGGCCTGCTCGAGCGCGCGGCGGCCGCCGGGGCGGCGTGCGACGTCGCCCTGCTCAGCGCCAGCGAGGACCCGCGCGCGCTCGCGTCGTACTGGCGCGACGGCTTCGTGCTGCATCCGCAGTGGACCTTCACCGGCGTCCCCCGCCGCTCGCCGCCGCCGGCGCCGGAGCCGGCCGTGCGCCCCGGTACCGCCGCCGACCTGGTCTGGATGGACGACGTCGACCGGGAGCGGCGCGGGGGTCCGCACGGGCCCGACCACCTCGCCCTGGCCGCGATGACCGGGGGCGCCGACGCGGCCGGATGGCCCGGACTGCTCGTGGCCCAGGACCGCAGCGGCTACCTCTGGGCGACGCCCACCGAGACCTTCGTGGTGGCCGGGCGCGAGGAGTCCGCTGCCCGCGGCCTGCTCGCGGGGTGGTTGCGGCGCGCGCACGCCGCCGGGGAGGCGGTGACGATCAGCCACGTCACCGACGCCAACCGATGGGCACACGACCTGGCGATGTCGGCCGGGCTGAACGCGTCGGTCGAGGGCTTCCTCGGCGTGCGCGGCGGTCCGGCCCCGACCGCGTACGTCCACAACGGCGCGCTGCTCTGAGCGCCCGCGCCGGTTCAGCGTCGAGCGCCCACCCCGAGGCGCGCGAGCCGCGCGACTACGATCGCCGCATGACCACCGTCGACCTTCCGCTGCTGCCGCTGGGCCGCGGCGTGGACCGTGCCTCCGAGCGCGGCGTCGAGTGCCCCGGCGACCTCCCGGCCGCCTCCGACCCCGAGCTGGTGGCGCGGGCCCGGGCCGCCAAGGCCGCCCTGGGCGAGCGCGTGTTCGTGCTCGGCCACCACTACCAGCGCGACGAGGTCATCCAGTTCGCCGACGTCACCGGCGACTCCTTCAAGCTCGCCCGCGACGCCGCAGCCCGCCCCGACGCCGAGTTCGTGGTGTTCTGCGGCGTGCACTTCATGGCCGAGTCCGCCGACATCCTCACCGGCCCCGACCAGCAGGTCGTGCTGCCCGACCTCGCCGCGGGCTGCTCGATGGCCGACATGGCCCGCCTCGCGCAGGTGGAGAAGGCCTGGGACTCCCTGGCCGCCGCCGGCGTGCAGGCCCAGGTCGTCCCGGTGACGTACATGAACTCCAGCGCCGACATCAAGGCCTTCTGCGGTCGCAACGGCGGCGTCGTCTGCACCTCCTCCAACGCCGAGGTGGCCCTGGAGTGGGCCTTCGACCAGCACGGCCCCGACACCAAGGTGCTCTTCCTGCCCGACCAGCACCTGGGCCGCAACACCGCGGTGCTCAAGCTCGGCCTCGAGCTCGGCGACTGCGTGGTGTGGAACCCCCACCTGCCCCAGGGCGGGCTCACCACCGACCAGCTCCAGCAGGCCCGGATGATCCTGTGGAAGGGCCACTGCTCGGTGCACGGCCGCTTCACCGAGCAGGTCGTGGACCAGGTGCGGGAGCGGATCCCCGGCGTGCAGGTGCTCGTGCACCCCGAGTGCCGTCACGAGGTGGTGGTGAAGGCCGACCTCGTGGGCTCCACCGAGTTCATCATCAGGACCATCGAGGCCGCGCCCGCCGGCTCGGCCTGGGCGATCGGCACCGAGCTCAACCTCGTGCAGCGCCTGGCCAAGGCCCACCCCGACAAGCAGATCGTCTTCCTCGACAAGGACGTCTGCTACTGCTCGACCATGAACCGCATCGACCTGCCCCACTTCGTGTGGGCGATGGAGTCGCTGGTCGAGGGGGTCGTGGTCAACCGCATCGAGGTCGACCCGACCACCCAGGCCCAGGCCCTGGTCGCCCTCCAGCGGATGCTCGACCTGCCCGGTCGCTGACCCCGGCGGGGCGTACGACGCCGACCCCCGGGGACCTCAGGCGGGGAGTTCGAACCAGACCGTGACGCCACCGAGGGGGCTGTCGGCGGCGCCGACGCGGCCGCTGTGGGCGGTGACCACCCGGCGCACGGTGTCCAGGCCGATGCCCGAGCCGCGGTCGTCGTCGTCCAGGCGCACCCGCGGCTCGAAGATCCGCGCGCGGTCGGCCGGAGCGACGCCGCGGCCGTTGTCCGCGACCTCGATCCGCCACCAGCGGTCGAGGCGCCGGGCCCGCACCTCCACCTCCAGCGTGCGCGCGGGGTGGGCGTACTTGGCGGCGTTGTCGAGCAGGTTCTGCAGCACCGAGCGCAGGTGCACCTCCGCGCCCCGCACCCGCGGCAGGTCGCCGACACTCACCCGGGCACCGGCCAGCACCTCGTCGAGGTCCTCGCGAACCTCGCGCACCACCGCCGCCAGGTCGACCTCGGCGATCTCCAGCCGGCCGCCGAGGCGGGCGTAGGCCAGCACCTCGTCGATGAGGGAGGCCATGCGGTGGGAGCCGTTGAGCGCACGGTCGAGCAGGTGCAGCCCCGTGTCGGGGTCCAGGTCCTGCTCCAGCTCCTCGCGCAGGATGCCCAGGGCGAGGGTGACGGTGGCCAGGGGCGACTTCAGGTCGTGGCTGAGCCGGGAGGCGAAGGCCGAGAGGCGCTCGTTGGACAGCGCCAGCTCGCGGCTGCGCAGGGCGAGCTCCAGGACGTCGACGATCCGGCGCGCCAGGACGCCCAGCGCCTCGACCTGGGCGTCGTCGAGGTGGCGCACCATCTCGTCGAAGACGCACAGGGTGCCGATCACCACGCCGCCGGGGGTGCTGAGCTGGTGGGAGGCGTAGAAGCGCACCCGCCCGATCACGCCGGTGACGAACGGGTTGTCGCGGAACCGCGGATCCAGCGAGGCGTCGGGCACCACGATGGGTCCCCGCTCCTCCATCACCGCCGCGCACATCGAGTCCTCGCGGGCACACACCGCGGCGTCGAAGCCGTAGGCGGCGATCTGGTGCTGGGCGTCGGAGGTGATCAGGTTGATCGTCGCCATGGGGGTGCCGCAGATCTGGGCGGCCAGCTGCACGATCGCGCGCAGGTCGGGATCGACGGGGCGGCGCAGCACCTCGTAGTGGTCGAGGGCCAGCACGCGTCGGCGGTCGGAGTCGTTGATCATCAGCCCGAGAAGGTCGAGGGGATCGCTCACCGGGAGCGCCGGCACTCAGCCCGGGTCAGCCGGGGATCAGGCCGTCGTCGGCCAGCAGGTCGCGCACCTCGGCCAGCGTGGCGTCCGCGGGCGGCAGCACGAGGTCGGACTCCACGAGCGCGGCCGGGTCGGTGGGCGAGGCCAGCGAGCGGACACCGTCGAGCAGCGCCGGGAAGGCGAGGCCGAACGCGGCGTCGTCGCCCGCGGCCACGGCCGCCTCGACGGCGGCGTCGAGCTCGTTGAGGCGGTCCAGGTGGCCGTCGTCGACGTCGAACTGGCCCTCCCCGAGGATGCGGACGATCATCGGGCGCCCTCACCCTCGACGTGCGGCTTGGCGAGCGGGTCGGCCGCGCCGAGCTGCCCCGGGGCGGACCCCGCGCCGAGCCCCTTGAGACGGGCGATCTCGGCGTCGACGTCGGAGCCGGCGCTCAGCGCCTCGAGCTCGCGCGCGATGTCGTCGCCGCCACCGACGGCCAGCGGGTCGTCGAGCGCACCGGAGGCCAGCAGCTCGTCGATCGCCCCCGCCCGGGCCTGCATCTGGGCCGTCTTGTCCTCGGCGCGCTGGATGGCGAGACCGACGTCGCCCATCTCCTCACCGATCCCGGAGACGGCCTCCCCGATCCGGGTCTGCGCCTCCGCGGCGGTGTAGGTGGCCTTGATGGTCTCCTTGCGGGTGCGGAACGCCTCGACCTTGGCCTGGAGCCGCTGCTGGGCCAGGACCAGCTTCTCCTCCTCGGCCTGCAGCGCGGCGTGCTGGGCCTGCAGGTCGGTGATCTGCTGGGCCAGGCCGGCCTTGCGGGTCAGCGCCTCGCGCGCGAGGTCCTCGCGGTCGACGGCGATCGCCTTCTCGGCCTGGGACTGCAGCTTGTCGGCCTGCTGCTGCAGCTGGGCGAGCTGCAGCTCCAGGCGCTTGCGGCTGGTGGCGACGTCGGCCACGCCGCGCCGGACCTTGGTGAGCAGCTCCAGCTGGCGCTGGTAGCTGTAGTCCAAGGTCTCGCGCGGGTCCTCGGCCCGGTCCAGGGCCTTGTTGGCCTTGGACTTCATGATCAGGCTCATCCGCTTCATGATGCTCATGACGTCGCTCTTCCCTCATCCGCTCCCCGCCGCACCTGCGACCCGGCGGTTCCCACCCTAGTGCGCGCCACCAGGCCCGCAAGGGACTCCGACCGGACCCGCACCGGACTCCTCACAGGTCACGGGCGGCCTGCGCGCCCCTCGGGGTCGTCGGGGTCGTCGGGGTCGTCGGGGTGCCCGGTACGCTCGCCGGTACCCGGTCCCCCGTCGAAAGCGCCCTCCACCCGTGTTCCGTCGCAGCAAGTCCGCCTCCTCCGAGGACACCGCCCCCGTCGCCGCCACCGAGGGCGTCAGCCTCGGCAAGGGCCGCCCCACGCCGACCCGCAAGGAGGCCGAGGCCGCCGCGCGGGCGCGTCGTCGTCCCCCGCGTGACAAGCGCGAGCAGATGGAGATGGCCCGGCAGCGCCGCAAGGACACCAACCGCAAGGTGCGCGAGGGCATGCGGGAGGGCGACGAGCGCTACCTCATGCCGCGCGACAAGGGTCCGGTGCGCCGCTTCACCCGCGACTTCGTGGACTCGCGGTTCTCCTTCGCCGAGATCGTGATCCCGCTGATGATCATCTCGCTGTTCCTGCCCGGCATCGTGCTGCCGCTGTTCGTGGTGCTGATCGTCGACCTGGTCGTCATGCGCTTCCGGTTGCGCAAGCAGCTGGAGCAGCGCTTCGCCGGCCAGTCCTTCAAGGGGGTCACGTTCTACGCGATCACCCGGTCGATGCAGATGAAGTTCATGCGGCTGCCGAAGGCGCAGGTGCGCATCGGGCAGCAGCTGCCCGAGCGCTACCGCTGACTCCCGGGTCGCTGACTCCGGGGTCCTGTCCCCTCCCGACACGACGACGCCCCCGCCGCGGCTGCGGCGGGGGCGTCGTGTCGTGAGCGCCCGGTGCTCGGCTCAGCCGAGCACCTCGGAGCGGCGCGGCGACTGGGTCTTGGCCGGGTCGCGCTCCACGACGTCGCCCAGGACGTCGTCGATCGCGGCCAGGAGGTCGGCCTCGAGGGTGACCCCGGCGGCCTTGACGTTGTCGGTGACCTGCTCGGGACGCGAGGCCCCGATGATCGCGGAGGCGACGTTGGGGTTCTGCAGGGTCCAGGCGACGGCCAGCTGGGCGAGGGTGAGACCGGCCTGGTCGGCGAGCGGGGCCAGCTCCTGGACCTTGGTGAGGACGTCGTCGCGCATCCAGCGCTCGATCATCCCCGCCCCGCCCTTCTCGTCGGTGGCGCGCGAGCCGGCCGGCGGCGGCTGACCGGGCCGGTACTTGCCGGTGAGCACGCCCTGGGCGATCGGCGACCAGACGATCTGGCTGAGCCCCAGCTCCTCGCTGGTGGGCACGACCTCGGCCTCGATGACCCGCCACAGCATGTTGTACTGCGGCTGGTTCGAGATCAGCGGCACGCGCAGCTCACGGGCCAGCTCGGCGGCGGCCCGGATCTCCTCGGCCCGCCACTCCGAGACGCCGATGTAGAGGGCCTTGCCGGCGCGCACGACGTCGGCGAAGGCGAGCATCGTCTCCTCCAGCGGCGTCTCGTGGTCGTACCGGTGGGCCTGGTAGAGGTCGACGTAGTCGGTGCCGAGGCGGCGCAGGGAGCCGTCGATGGACTCCATGATGTGCTTGCGGGACAGGCCGTGGTCGTTGTGGGCACCGGGACCGGTGGGCCAGAAGACCTTGGTGAAGATCTCCAGGCCCTCGCGCCGCTCGCCCGCGAGCGCCTTGCCGAGGACCGTCTCGGCGGCGGTGTTGGCGTAGACGTCGGCGGTGTCGAAGGTGGTGATCCCCTCGTCGAGGGCCTGGCGCACGCACGCGAGCGCGGCGTCCTCCTCGACCTGGGAACCGTGGGTGAGCCAGTTGCCGTACGAGACTGCCGAGATGCGCAGCCCGCTACGGCCCAGATTGCGGAACTCCATACCTGCAGCCTGTCACACCGGTGCGCAGGCGAAACGGCCCAGCACGTGGCCGCCGTCACGTCCGCCGGGCACGGTTGAGAGGATGCGGCCATGAGCAGACCCACCGCCGACGTCTCGGTGCGGGTGGCGTGGGCCGACGACGCCCCGGCGCTGGCGCACGTGCAGCTGCGCGCCTGGCGCGCCGAGTACGCCGACCTGGTGCCCGCCGAGGCGCTGCCCAGCGACGCCGAGGTGGCCGCCCAGGGGTGGCACCACCTGCTCACCCGCCCCGCCGACGCCCGTCAGCGCGTGCTGGTCGCGCTCGAGGGACCGCACGTGCGCGGGTTCGTCATCACCGCCCCGGCCTCCGACCCCGACTGCGACCCCGCCCGCGACGGCGAGCTGGTCGATCTCACCGTCGACCCCGAGGCCCGGCGACGCGGCCACGGCTCCCGGCTGCTCCAGGCCGGGATCGACACCCTGCGTGCCGACCGGTTCACACGCGCGACCACCTGGGTCCTGGCGCACGACGAGGACCGCCGCGCCTTCCTGCAGGGTGCCGGGTGGGGTCCCGACTCCGCGCGGCGCGAGCTCGCCCTGGCCGAGGGTCCCGAGGCCGGGGACGACGGCGCGTCGGTGCTGCAGGTGCGCCTGCACACCGATCTCGGCTGAGTCGGCCCCGATGAGCGGGCCGGACCCCGACGTCGCCCGCCGCGCGGTGGTGCGCGACAGCCTCGGCGTCGCGATCGCGACCGGCGCCTACGGCGTGAGCTTCGGGGCCGTGGCGGTCACGTCGGGACTCGACGTGGCCCAGGCGTGCGCGCTCTCGCTGCTGGTCTTCACCGGGGCCTCGCAGTTCGCCCTGGTGGGCGTGCTCGCCGCCGGCGGCTCGCCCTGGGCGGGCGCGGCGAGCGCGTGCCTGCTCGGCACCCGCAACACGCTGTACGGACTGCGCCTGGCACCGCTGCTGGGCTGGCGCGGGTGGCGTCGCGCCGCCGCGGCGCACGTCGTGATCGACGAGTCCACCGCGATGGCCTGGGGCCGATCCACCCCCGCGCTGGCCCGCACCGGGTTCCTGGTGACCGGCGTCGGGATCTTCGCGCTGTGGAACGCCGCCACCCTGCTGGGGGCGCTGGCGGGGAGCTCCGTGGCCGACCCCGAGGCGCTCGGTCTCGACGCCGCCGTCGCCGCGGCGTTCCTCGCGCTGCTGTGGCCCCGGGTCGACTCCCCCGCCGCCCGGGTGGTGGCCGTGCTCGCCGCCGCCGTCGCACTCGGCGCGGTGCCGCTCACCCCGGCCGGCGTCCCGGTGCTGCTCGCGGGCGGGGTGGCCCTGCTGAGCGGCCTGCTGGCCCCGCGCGGGACGGGTGCGGACTGATGCCGGACACGCTGTGGTGGGCCATCCTCGCCGCCGGCGCGGGCTGCTACCTGCTGAAGTACGCCGGCCTGGCCGTGCCGGCGCGGGTGCTCGCCGACCCGCGGGTCGCCCGCGCGGCCGACGTCGTGCCCGTGGGCCTGCTCGCCGCGCTCGTGGCCGTGCAGACCCTCGCGACCGGCGACGGGACGCTGCAGCCCGACGCACGCCTGGCCGGGCTGGGGATCGCCGTGCTCCTGCTCCTGCTCCGCGCCCCGTTCCTGGTGGTGGTCGTGGGGGCGGCGGTCGTCACCGCGCTGACGCGCCTGCTCTGAGTCACGGGCCCCGCGCGGGCCCGGCCCGCACTAGGCTCCGGCTCGGTCCGGGACGACCCGGGGACGAGCACCGCGGAGGCGCACCATGACCGACCACGACCACGACCGACTCGTGCAGCACGTGCGGGAGACCGCGGGCGGCACGCTGCGCGCGCAGTCGGGCGCGTGGATGCTGGCCGGGCTGGTGCTGCTCGTGACCACGGTCGTGGTCGCCGTCGCGATCGGGTCCTGGCGCAGCGGCCTCCTCCCCCTGGGTCTGGCGGCGGCGGCCTTCGCGATGGCCGGGGTCCTGGACCGGGGCGCGGAACGGATCGAGCAGGGCCGCTACCGCGACGCCTGACCCGCCCGACGGCGCACGACGTCCGCGCCCCCGGGGCCGGGGACACGGACGCCGTGGGCGGCTGGTCAGGCGACGGGTCAGCCCAGGCCGACGGCGCTCCAGGCAGCGGCCACGGTGGTCTGCTGGGTGCTGCCGGCGCCGTAGAGGTCGCGCGCCGCCGCGAGCGTGGCGGTGCGCGCCTGGGCGTAGGTGGTGCCCGAGGTCATGTACACCGTGAGGGCCCGGAACCAGATCCGCTGGGCGGCGTCGCGGCCGCTCCCGGCGACCGTCGAGCCGTCACAGGTGGGCGAGGAGTGGACCCGGCCCCCGATGGTCCGGGTCCCGGAGCCCTCGGCGAGCAGGTAGAAGAAGTGGTTGCCGACGCCGGAGGAGTAGTGGACGTCGGCGTTGCCGATGCCGCTGACGTAGCAGCTGTAGGAGGAGCCGTCGCGGGCCGGGTCGTCCATCCGCCGGAACCCGGTGCCGGCGGCCCGGTCGAACTCCTCACCGATGTAGTAGTCGCCGGGGTCGGCCGGCGTCGCGGCGAAGAACTCGACCATGGTGCCGAAGATGTCGGAGGTGGCCTCGTTGAGCCCGCCGGACTCCCCGGAGTAGGTGAGGTTCGCGGTGTTCTCGGTGATGCCGTGCGACATCTCGTGTCCGGCGACGTCGAGGGAGACCAGCGGACCGTAGGACTTCCCGTCCCCGTCGCCGTAGGTCATCTTGGCGCCGTCCCAGAAGGCGTTGACGTAGTTGCGGCCGTAGTGCACCCGGCTCACCACGCCGCGGCCGTCGCCGAAGATCCCGGTGCGCCCCAGGGAGGCGAAGTAGTCGTAGGTGGTGGCCGCGCCGAGGTGCGCGTCGGCGGCCGCCGACTCCCGACTCGCGGTGGTGCCCGAGCCGAAGCTGGCGTCGGGGCTGGTGAACGCCGTGCCCACCGTGCAGTTGCCGAGCAGCTGGCACAGGGTGCCGTCCTGCTTGTTGTTCATGTCGGTGGTGCGCCCGTTGCCGTGGGCGACATCGGTGAGGGCGAAGCCGGAACCGCTGGGGGCCATCGAGAGCCGCACGGTGCCGCTGTAGAGGGTGATCCCCTCGCCGTCGGCGGTGTGGACGCCCTCGACGCGGTCGAGCACCGCGCCGGAGCGGGCGTCGACGGTGGTCGTGAGGCGGCTCGGGGTGCCGTCGGTGCGACGGCCCCCGGTGGTGACCTCCCACGCCAGCCGCGGACGGGCGCCGCGGGCGTCGACCACCAGCACGGGCTCCCCGGCGACCCGCCGACCCCGGACGTCGGCGACGGCACGCGCCGGGGCCGTCGCGATCCGGACGGCGCGGGCGGCGGACACCTGCGGCCGACTCGCCGCGAGCCGGTCGGGCACCGCGGCGGCCAGCGTCTGGCTCACGCCCTCCCAGGCGCCGCCGGGCGCCCGGTGCACCACCAGGTCGCCGCCGCGCACCGGCAGACCGCCCACCTCGCGCTCGAAGCGCACGTGGGTGCCGCCGTCGCGGTCCAGGACGACGTCGGTGGGCTGCAGGTCGGCGGCCACCGAGCCGCGGGCCGCACCGGCGTGACGCGCCAGGGCCCGGGCCGCGTCGGCCGCGGCGTCACGGGCGGCCGGGCCGCGCGCGCCGGACGTCGCCGCCGGTCGCTGCGGCGGCGTGGCGCGGGCTGCCTCCGCGGCGGCGTCGGGCGCTGCCGCGGTGCTGGTGACGGGCAGGGCGAGGGCGCCGAGGGCGACGACGGCGGATGCAGCCGCTCCGAGAGCGCGACTCCTGGGGGTCATGGGTACTCCGATTTCTCGACCACGACGCCACCGCCTCCGGCAGCGTCTCGTGGCGAGAGGCTCTCGGCCCCGGACCCGTGCGACAAGCGCGCCGCGGGCTCCGGTTCCTGCACCGCAGGTTCGTGAAGCGCCCGCGCCGCGTGGGACCGCTCAGAGCTCGATCAGGTGCTCCAGCCCCACGGTGACCCCGGGCCGGCCGCTGATCGCCCGCACGGCGGCGAGCACCCCCGGCGCGAAGGAGGAGCGGTGCAGCGAGTCGTGACGGATCGTGAGGGTCTCCCCCGGCCCGCCGAGGATCACCTCCTGGTGGGCCACCAGCCCGCGGGCGCGCACGGCGTGCACGGGCACGCCGTCGACGTCGGCGCCGCGGGCGCCGACCAGCGCGGTGCTGGTGGCGTCGGGCGCGGGCTCGCACCCGGCCTCGGCCCGGGCCGCGGCCACGAGCTCGGCGGTGCGCCGTGCGGTGCCGGAGGGGGCGTCGGCCTTGTCCGGGTGGTGCAGCTCCACGATCTCGACCGACTCGAAGTGCGGGGCCGCCAGGGCCGCGAAGCGCATCATCAGCACCGCGCCGAGGGAGAAGTTGGGGGCGATCAGCACGCCCGTGCGATCGCCGGCCCAGCCGCGCAGCTGCGCCAGGCGCTCGTCGTCGAAGCCGGTGGTGCCGACCACGGCGTGGATGCCGTGCGCCAGGCACAGCTCGAGGTTGCCCATGACGACGTCGGGGTGGGTGAAGTCGACCACCACCTGCGCGCCCGAGGAGATCAGGTCGTGCGGGTCGTCGCCGACGTCGATCCGCGCCACGAGGGCGAGGTCGGGGGCGGCCTCGACGGCCAGGCAGATCTGCTCACCGACCTTGCCGCGCGCGCCGAGGACACCGACCGGAAGCTGATTCACCTGTGCCACGTGGTGGACGCTACCGGTCGGTGAGTGATCGGAGGCCTTCGTTCTGGCAGGGTGGGACACATGGTGGGCAGGCAGCAGATCCCCGCGCGCATCCGGTGGGCGGTGGACTTCATGGATCCTCAGCCGGCGGATCACGTGCTGGAGATCGGGTGCGGCTCCGGCGCGGCCGCGGAGCTGATCTGCAGCCGGCTCGAGACCGGCAAGCTGTTCGCCATCGACCGCTCCGAGTCCGGGGTCGACCGCACCAAGCGCCGCAACGAGGCCGCCATCAAGGCCGGCCGACTCACCGTGCGCCAGATCGACCTCGCCACGCTGCGCGTGCCGGTCAAGCGGCTGCACAAGGTCTTCGCCTTCAACGTCAACCTCTTCTGGGTGCGCGACTGCGCCGACGAGATCGCGCTGCTGCACGAGCGGGTCGTGCCCGGCGGCGCCGTCTACCTCTTCTTCGAGGCCACCCGCCCCGAGCAGGTCCCCGACATCGTCACCCAGACCTCCGCCGCGCTCACCCAGGGCGGCTTCCGGGTCTCGGTCGTCGACACCAAGGTCCCGCCGGTGGTCGGCATCATCGGTCGCCGCTGACGCGGGGCGGCGGGGTGGTCCTCAGCGGGGGCCGACGACGGCGAGCAGCTTGGGCCGGGTGAGCACGCGGGCGGCCACCCGACGCACGTCCTCCACACCCACGGTCCCGATGCGCTCGAGCAGCCGGTCGACGTCGAGGGTCTCGCCGTGCACGAGCTCGCCCTTGCCCCAGCGCGACATCCGCGAGGCGGAGTCCTCCAGGCCCAGCACGAGACCGCCGCGCAGCTGGCCCTGACCGCGGCGCACCTCCTCCTCGGTGATGCCGTCGGCCGCGACGGCGGCCAGCTCGGCGCGCACGACGCCCAGCACCTCCTCGACCCGCGCGGGCAGGCAGCCCACGGCCACCCCAAGCAGGCCGGTCTCGGCGTAGTGGCTGGCGAAGGAGTAGACCGAGTAGGCCAACCCACGACGCTCGCGGACCTCCTGGAACAGCCGGCTGGAGGTGCCACCGCCCAGGGCGGTGTTGAGCACGCCGAGGGCGAAGCGGTCGGGGTCGTGCCGGCTCAGTCCCTCGCCGCCGAGGACGAGGTTGACCTGCTCGAAGGGGCGCACCACCCGGTGCTCCCCGGGCCGCACCCGCACCCGGCGGGCCGCGGTGCTGCGGGGCGCGACCGGGGCCGCGGTGCCGGCCAGGAAGTCAGCCCGCGCGAAGGCGGCGAGCACCCCGGCCACGACGGCATCGTGCTCCACCGCCCCGGCGCAGGCGATCACCATCCGCTCGGGCCGGTAGTGCCGCCGGTAGAACCGGCGGATCTGGTCGCGCTGCATCGCCTCGATCGACCCGGTCGTGCCGGCGATCGGGCGACCCAACGGGGTGTCGGCGCCGAAGGCACCGGCCACGAACAGCTGGTGCACGACGTCGTCGGGGTCGTCGTCGTGCATCGCGATCTCGTCGAGGATCACCTCACGCTCGGCCTCGACGTCGTCGGCGGTGATCACCGAGGAGGTGATCATGTCGCCGAGGACGTCGACCGCCAGCGGCAGGTCCTCGGCCAGCACCCGGGCGTGGAAGCAGGTGTACTCCTGGGCGGTGAAGGCGTTGAACTCCCCGCCCACCTCGTCCAGGGCCACCGAGATGTCCCAGGCGCTGCGCTCCCGGGTGCCCTTGAAGAGCAGGTGCTCGAGGAAGTGCGAGGCCCCGTGCAGCCGGGCGGTCTCGTCGCGGCTGCCGACCCCGACCCACACCCCGATCGTGGCCGAGCGGGCCCCGGCGTTCTCCTCGGTGATGATGCGCAGCCCCGAGGGCAGCGTCGTGCGTCGCACCACCGAGGTGGTGCGGCCGAGGTCGTCGGTGGTGGAGCCGAGGGTCGTGCTCTCGGGGACGTCGGCGGTGCGTGCGATCACACCTCATCCTCTCCGGTGGCTGGGAACAGGGGCGGGAACGGTCGGGCGGCGTCGGCCCCGAACGCCGTCGGCCCGCCACCGCGAGGTGACGGGCCGACGGGTCAGGACAGGGAGGTCACTCCTCCTCGGAGGCGGCCTCGTCGGCGGCGTCCTCGACGACCGGGGCCAGCGAGAGCTTGCCGCGGTCGTCGACCTCGGCGATCTCGACCTGGATCTTCTGGCCGACCGAGACGACGTCCTCGACGGCCTCCACCCGCTTGCCGCCGTTGAGGGCGCGCAGCTTGGTGATGTGCAGCAGGCCGTCCTTGCCGGGCAGGAGCGAGACGAAGGCACCGAAGTTGGTGGTCTTCACCACGGTGCCGAGGTACCGCTCGCCGACCTCGGGCATCGTCGGGTTGGCGATCGCGTTGACCGCGGCCCGAGCGGCCTCGGCCGCCTCGCCGTTGGTGGCACCGATGTAGATCGTGCCGTCGTCCTCGATGGACAGCGACGCCCCGGTGTCGTCCTGGATCTGGTTGATCACCTTGCCCTTCGGGCCGATGACCTCGCCGATCTTGTCGACGGGGATGCGCACGGTGATGATGCGCGGCGCGTGCACCGACATCTCCTCCGGGACGCTGATCTCCTCGTTCATGACCTCCAGGATCGCCATGCGGGCGTCCTTGGCCTGGTTGAGGGCGGCAGCGAGGACCTCGGCGGGGATGCCGTCGAGCTTGGTGTCCAGCTGCAGCGCGGTGACGAACTCGGGGGTGCCGGCGACCTTGAAGTCCATGTCGCCGAAGGCGTCCTCGGCCCCGAGGATGTCGGTGAGGGCGACGTAGCGGGTCTCGCCGTCGATCTCACCCGAGATCAGGCCCATCGCGATGCCGGCGACGGGGGCGCGCAGCGGCACACCCGCCTGGAGCAGCGAGAGGGTGGAGGCGCAGACAGAGCCCATCGAGGTGGAGCCGTTGGAGCCCATGGCCTCGGAGAGCTGGCGGATCGCGTAGGGGAACTCCTCGCGGGTGGGCAGCACGGGCAGCAGCGCGCGGCGCGCCAGCGCGCCGTGGCCGACCTCGCGGCGCTTGGGGGAGCCCACGCGACCGGTCTCACCGGTGGAGAACGGCGGGAAGACGTACTTGTGCATGTAGCGACGCGTCTTCTCCGGGGAGAGCGTGTCGAGCTTCTGCTCCAGGGTGAGCATGTTCAGCGTGGTGACGCCCAGGATCTGGGTCTCGCCGCGCTCGAACAGCGCCGAGCCGTGCACGCGGGGCAGCACGCCGACCTCGGCGTGCAGCGGCCGGATGTCGGCCAGGCCGCGGCCGTCGATACGCACCTGGTCGCGCAGCACGCGCTCGCGCACGACCTGCTTGTTGACCGAGCGGAACGCCGCACCGATCTCCTTCTCGCGGCCCTCGAACTGGCCGGCGAGGGAGTCGAGCAGGCCCGCCTTGATCTCGTCGGTGCGGTTCTCCCGCTCCTGCTTGTCCGCGATCGTCATGGCGGCGACGAGGTCGGCCTTGGTGGCGGCCTCGACGGCGACGTAGACGTCGTCCTCGTAGTCGAGGAACACCGGGAAGTCCTGCACCGGCTTGGCCGAGGTGCGGGCGAGCTCGGCCTGGGCCTCGCAGAGCTGCTTGATGAAGGGCTTGGCGGCGTCGAGACCGCCGGCCACGACCTCCTCGGTGGGGGCCTGCTTGCCCTGCTTGGTGACCAGGTCCCAGGTCTGCTCGGTGGCCTCGGCCTCGACCATCATGATCGCGACGTCGCCGGTGTCGGTCACCCGACCGGCCACGACCATGTCGAAGACGGCGTCCTCGAGCTGGCTGTGGGTCGGGAACGCCACCCACTGACCGTCGATCAGGGCCACGCGGACACCGCCGACGGGGCCGGAGAACGGCAGGCCGGAGAGCTGGGTGGACAGCGACGCGGCGTTGATCGCCAGCACGTCGTAGGGCTGGTCGGGGTCGAGCGCCATCACGGTGATGACGACCTGGACCTCGTTGCGCAGGCCCTTCTTGAACGTGGGGCGCAGCGGCCGGTCGATGAGGCGGCAGGTGAGGATGGCGTCCTCGCCGGGACGACCCTCGCTGCGGAAGAACGAGCCGGGGATCTGGCCCACGGCGTACATCCGCTCCTCGACGTCGATCGTGAGGGGGAAGAAGTCGAAGTGGTCCTTGGGGTGCTTGCCGGCCGTGGTGGCCGAGAGCAGCATGGTGTCGTCGTCGAGGTAGGCGGTCACCGAGCCGGCGGCCTGGCGGGCGAGGAGCCCGGTCTCGAACTTGATGGTGCGGGTGCCGAAGGAGCCGTTGTCGATGACGGTCTCCACGGCGGAGATGACAGGTTCGGTCACGTCGTACTTTCTGGTGCGCGAAGTCGATCCGCGATCAGTGTCCGCGACGAGGTCGCCCGGGGCGGGCCGCTGGGCCCGGCATCTGTGGTCCCGGGGCCGGTCTTCGATCGAGGCCCGCAGGCGCTCCGCGCGGGGGCGGGTCCTGAGAGCCACTACCGAGGACCGGGCGGTACGCGCGGATCGCTTCTGATGGTGTCGGTATGCAGTTGTGGGTGGGGCTGCCGGCAGGGCTGCTCCCGAGGGCGACGATACCGCCCCGGGCGGCGTGACCCCGGAAGCCACGAAGGGACCCACCGGGCGGTGGATCCCTTCGCGTCGTGTCAGCGGCGCAGGCCGAGGCGCTCGACGATCGAGCGGTAGCGCTCGATCTCGGTCTTGCGCAGGTAGTTCAGCAGGCGCCGGCGCTGGCCGACGAGCAGCAGCAGACCACGACGGCTGTGGTGGTCGTGCTTGTGCTGCTTGAGGTGCTCGGTGAGGTGGGCGATGCGGTGGCTCAGCAGCGCGATCTGCACCTCGGGCGACCCGGTGTCACCGGGGGTCGTGGCGTACTCGGCGATGATCTTGGCCTTGGTGGCGGCATCAGTACCGACCGACATGGCGACTCCTTCGGGTTCGTTCGCTGCGCGGCGCGCCGGGGCCTGTTCTCCCGGGCTCTTCGGATCCGCGGCCGTTGCACGGCGATCAGACGAGGTTCGTGATCCTCCGGCGCACGCCGGGTGATCGACGTCCCACCGTAGCGGCGCAGGGACGGCGGGAGGAAATCAGCGACCGGCCAACGCGGGCACCGGCTGCTCGTCCAGACCGCCCAGGGCGAGGAACCAGCGCGCGATCTCCTCCCCCGCCGCGACGCCGGAGGTGGCGGTGAGGGCCCCGGACCAGTCCCGGTCGGCGAGGTAGCTGTGCCGCGGGACGAGGGCGTGATCGGCGGCCTCCAGCATCGGCCGGTCGAGCACGGAGTCGCCGGCCGCGGCCACGAGCCGACCACCGGTGCGGGCCAGGAGCCGGTCCACCCCGGCCTGCTTGGTGAGCGGGCGCGGCACGAGGTAGGCCTTGGTCTGCTCCAGGGCGAGGGTCCAGTCGACGTCGTCGGCCAGCGCAGCGAGCCCGGCCGCCCAGTCGGCCGGCACGGGGTCGCCGGTGAGCAGCAGGTACAGGAACGTGCCGTCGGCCTCGCGGACGCCGCGCACGTGCGGGGCCTGCGCGAGCCCGTCGGGACCGGTGCGGTGCGCGAGCACGGCGGCGAGCGGGGTCACCTGCGCCACCGCCGCGGCGGTGAGCGCGGCGTGCTCGGGGTCCGGCTCGCCGTCGACGAGCAGCACCCCGCCGTTGAGGCACAGCAGGTGACGGAAGCGCGGGAGACGCAACCGCAGCGCCTGCGCGGGGGTGCGGGTGGTGACCGGCACGAGCAGGCCGGAGGCCGCCAGGGCCTCGATGGCCTCCCACGCACGGCGGGTGACGAAGGCCCAGGGCTCGCCCTGCAGCTCCTCGACGCAGACGAGGTCGGCGACCTCGTCCGCGGTCATCGGGGCCGCGCCGGGGGCGACCAGGCGGCGGTGCGACCACACCAGGGTGCGGTCGAGGTCGGAGGCGAGCACGGTCATCCTTCGGATCGGGCGAGGCCGGGCTGGATGAGCCCGACGCAGGAGAACGCGAGGTCGGGCACCTCCACGAGCGGCACCCCGCGCTGCTCGGCGAGCAACGCCACGTGGGCGAGGTCGTCGCGGCGGTCGGGCCGCACGAGCACCTGCCACGGTACGCGGCGCAGCAGGACCCGCGTGGTCTCGCCCACGCCCGGCTTCACGAGGTGGAGGTCGTCGATGCCGTGGCGGGCGGCGATCTCCTCCACGGCCCGCCACCCCGACCACGTCGGCGTCCGGTCGGCGGCGAGCAGCCGCTGGGCCTCCTGCTCCCCCGCGGCCGCGACGTCGTCGAAGTGGGCCGAGACCGCCTCGAGGTAGTGGCGCGAGAGGTCGACGTCGGCGAGCTCGGCGTAGTACTTGGCGCCGTGGAACTGGCCCGGACGCAGCAGCCGGTCGTTGAGGACGGTGCGCGAGACCAGCCCCGAGACCGTGGAGTTCAGGCAGGCGGAGGGGATGAGGAAGTCGTCGCGGGTGCCGTGGAGGTCGGTGGTGGCGCCGGGGTCGGCCAGGACCGCGAGGGTCGGGTCGAGACGCCAGCCGCGCTCGGCGTTGAGGGCCGTGACGGCGGCCGCGAGCTCGCGGGTGATCGCCCCCTTGCCGGTCCAGCCGTCGACGAACACCAGGTCGGCGGGGTCGTGCCGGGCCACCAGGTGCTCCAGGGCGACGACGTCGATGCCGCGCCCGCGCACGATGGACATCGTGTAGTGCGGCAGGTCCCAGCCCAGGGTGGCGGCGTAGCGGCGCAGCAGGATCCCGACGGGCGTGCCGGCCCGGGCCAGGGAGACCAGCACGGCGTCGTCGCCCCGCCGGGCGCGGATCTGGTGGAGCAGGGCGACGGTCGCGAGCGCGACGCGGCGACCCTGCTCGGCCAGGGCCCGGTGGAACAGCTCGGTGTAGGCGGCGTCGGGCTGGAACTCCACCGGCAGGGACTCCGCGTAGTGTGCGCGGCCGGACTGGATGGCGGCCTCGCGCTCGGCCACCGGGGCCTCGAGGTCGGCGTGGGAGAGGTCGGTGAGCAGCCAGCGGACGTCGGTGGCGGAGTAGGACCCGAAGTCGGGTCCCACCAGCGGCTCGGGCCCGGTGGGGGGCAGCGGGGCGAGGGCGGTCATGCGTCCTCCTCGGAGCGCGGGCCGGTGGGTTCGGTGAGGTGCAGCACGACCAGGCGCGGTGCCACCCCGCGCAGCGCGGCGCGCAGGCTCGCCGCCCCGCCGAGCGGGGTGCCGGCGTCGAGCACCACGACCAGGGTGGCGAGATCGGGCACCGTGGCGAGGTTGTAGGCGAAGCGGGGCGCCTCGGGGTCCACGCCGTCGTGGGCGGCGAAGCAGACGCCGTGGCGCACGGCGTAGCCGGGATCGTCGTGCACGATCACGGGGCTGCGGGTCGTGCTCGACACGGTGACCGGGTGGCCCTGTTCGGCCAGCACCTCCGCGATCCGGTGGGGGGCGTACATCAGCTCCTCGGTGCCGAGCACGTGCACCCGTCCCGCGAGGTGGGGCGCCAGCGCCGCGGCGGCCGTGCGGACGGCCGCGGCGAAGCGGGCGTCGTCGGGCTCGAGCCCGTGGCGCCCGCCGTCGGGGACATCCGCCGGCCAGGGCACCTCGACCACGGTCTCGGCGTCCCCGTCGGACCCGTCGGCCCCGGCCTGCGCCGCCGGCGGCGCGGGCACGGGGGGCGCGGCGTCGAGCAGCGCGCGGGCGGCGGCGTCGGGCAGTTCGTGCACCGCCACCTCGCCGTCGGCGAGGGCGACGACGTCGATGCGGGTGCCGAGCTCGGCGGCGACCTCCGCCACCCGACCGCGCGCCGACGCGGGCCGCAGGTCCACCAGCGCGGCCACGACGTACTCGGCGCGCGGGCGGCGGGCGTGCAGCGCGCGCACGGTGTTGAGCAGCGTGGTGCCGGTGGTGAGCTCGTCGTCCACGAGCACCACCGGGCCGGGGGCGTCGAGCCAGCCGGGGTCGGCGGGCTGGATGCGGTGGGTCGTGGCGTGACTGTGCTCCTCCTCGAAGGAGAGCTCCGAGCCGCCGGGACGACGGGTGGAGTGCAGGGCGCGGGCGCCGAGGCGGTCGGCGACCAGGTGCCCCAGGCCCGTGGCGGTCTCGGCGTAGCCCAGCACCAGCGAGGGCGTGGCGCCGCGCAGCACCTGCTCGACCCGCGCGCCGAGCTCGTCGGCCCGGGCCCGGGCCACCGCGGGCGGCACGGGCACGTGCTTGGCCAGCACGTGGGAGACGACCAGGTGCAACCGGCGCGGGTTGCGACGCAGCGCGAGGCCGACCAGCCCGTCGAGACCGGGCGCGGCCGACGGGTCGGCGGACCGCAGCTCGAGCCCGGCGTGGCGAGTGACCCACGCGCCGTCCCAGGTCCGCTCCCCCTGCTGCCGGCCGTCGGCGGGGAGGACCGAGGTCACAGCAGCGACTCGACCTGGCAGGCGGCCAGGAGGTCCACGAAGCCGATCTCGGGGGCCGCGACGCCGAACGCGTCGGCCCGGATGAGCAGCCGCTCGGCCCAGGCCCGGTGGGGGTTGGCCTCGTTCATCTTGTTGCGGTAGGCCGAGCGCGACACCCCGCCGCCGCCCTCGTGGGTGGCGAGGACGCCGAGGGCGTCGTCGTACTCCTCGTGGCTGACCACGGACAGGGCGTGGACGACCGGCACGTGGCTGGGGTGGATGACGGTCTTGCCGACCAGGCCGTTGGCGCGGTCGAGCAGGACCTCGCGGATCAGGCCGTCGAGGTCGCGGGCCAGCAGGCGGGCGCGCAGCTCGCGGTCGTCGGGGCCGAAGGGCGACTCGCGCAGCTGGGGCTTGAAGAGACGGTCGGGGGCGGTGAAGTACTCCCACACCGGACCGGTGACGGGGAAGCCGCTGCCGGGGCGGCCGAGCACGTTGACGATGTCGGTGACGGTGCCGGCGACCAGGCGGACGTCGTACATCGTGAGGTCGCGGGGCCGGCGCAGCGCGAAGACCGAGGCGAGGTCGGTGGCGCCGATCCGCACCGCCAGCACCCGCTGCTCGTGCTTGTGCAGCAGCGAGCGGATCTCCTCCAGCTCGGGCAGCCGCGACTCGCGGTACATCACCTCGGGGGTCTCGATCACCGGCATCACCAGCAGCCGGCGCCCGACGACGGACTCGGCCTCGGCGACGGCGTCGAGGTACTCCGCGCCCCGGACGCTGGAGAACTTGGGCAGCACGAAGCCGTCGATGACGCCCGCCTGCTCCCCCATCAGGTCGACCAGGCGCCCGACCTGCTCGGGCTCGCGCACCCGCACGAAGATCAGCGGCAGGTCGGTGCGACCGGCCAGGCGGCCCAGCTGCTCGGCGACGTGCGGGACGGCCTGCTCGACGGCGCCGTCGGGGATGGCGTCCTCGAGGCACACGACCGTGCTGACCACGCCCTGGTCACGCATGCGGAGCAGGTCGGCGACGATGTCCCGGCGGGTGGCGGGGACGTAGAGGGTGGCGCCGAGGGCCTGGCTGAGCCGCTCGAGCGGATCGTCGCGGTGCAGCTCCTGCGGAGCACGGAAGAACAGGCGCGCACGATCGGTGGCGTCGAGCTGGTGGAAGTGCCTCATCGACTCCTCCTCCCTCACAGATGGGTCCTCGGGCCGGTCGTCGCGGTGGCGAGGACCGGGGGCGGCCGCGCGCGATGGTGTGCGGCGGTCGCGGCCAGGATAGGCAGATCAGGTTTCGACTAAACCTCCCCGTGGTTAACGTCGTCCCCGAGCGGACCGTCCGGACCGCCCCCACCCCGCGATCCCGCGCAGACCCCCAGGAGCCCCTCGTGCCCGTGTCCCTCTCCAAGGGCGGCAACGTCAGCCTCACCAAGATCGCCCCGTCCCTGCAGTCCGTGCGCGTCGGTCTGGGCTGGGACGCCCGCACCACCACCGGCGCCGACTTCGACCTCGACGCCAGCGCCCTGGTGTGCGACGCCGCCGGCAAGGTCCTCACCGACCAGCACTTCATCTTCTACAACAACCTCACCTCCCCCGAGGGCACCGTGCGCCACAAGGGCGACATCCGCGACGGCGCGGCGGCGGGCGACGACGAGACGATCGAGGTGGACCTGTCGCAGCTGACGCCCCAGACCGACAAGATCGTCTTCTCGGTGACGATCCACGAGGCCGAGAGCCGCGGCCAGAGCTTCGGCCAGGTGTCCAACGCCTACATCCGCGTGGTCGACACCGCGACGAACGAGGAGCTGGCGCGCTACGACCTCTCCGAGGACGCCTCCACCGAGACCGCGATGGTCTTCGGGGAGCTGTACCGCAACGCCGCGGAGTGGAAGTTCCGCGCCATCGGCCAGGGCTACGCCTCCGGCCTGGTCGGCATCATCACCGACTACGGCGTCAGCCTCTGACGCCACGCGCCCCGGGCTGCCGCCGCCCTCCGGCCGGCGGCAGCGCCCGGAACCGGGCGACCTGCGCCTTGACGTCGTCCTGGATCGCCGCGACCTCCACCAGCGCGGCGCGGTAGTCGGGGTGCACGGTGCGCAGCGTGCTCCGCGCGGCGTCGAGGCGCCGGGCGAGGGCGTCGCGCGCCCCGGCCACCGACTCCGCACCCCGGCGCGGAGTGTGGACCACCAGCATCTGGGCGTCGCGCAGCGCGAACCGGCCCCGCGCGAACACCGCCTCGGGGTCCTCGCGGAACGCGCGGAGCTCGCGCAGCCGCTCCCCGGGGGCGTCGACGACGGCGTCGGCACGCCCCAGCGCCTCGCGGGCCGCCTCCAGCAGGCCGAGCACCCGGGTCCAGTCCACCGAGGTCGCCGCCAGGAGCGTGTCGACCTCGTGCAGGGCCGTGCGGGCGCGCACGAGCTCGATCTCGCTGCGCTCCTCCACGCCGTCGACGTCGCGCCAGTTGCCGAGGCTGTACTCGCGGCGCAGCGTGGCGAGGTCGGCCGCCGCGCGGTCGCGGCGCGAGGTCACGGCCTCCACGCGCGTGGCCAGTGAGGCCCGGCGCTGGCGGGCCTGGGCGACCTTCGCCGGGAGCTCCTCGGCCAGGGCGCTCGCGCGGGCGGCCACCACCCGGAGCTCGGCCACGGCCGCCGCCAGGGTGTCGATCCCGACCGCGGGGGTCCAGTCCGCGACCCGGCGCGCGGAGGCACGGCCGCCGGCGAGCAGCTCGCGCAGCTCGGGCAGGGCCGCGTCGAGTCCGGCGTCCCGCAGCCGGTCGGCGGCGTCCGCGATCGCGCGGACCGCCTGCTCGCCCTCGGTGCGCAGCCCGCGGGCGCGGGCGACCTGCTCCCCGATCCGCGTGAGCTCGGCGTCGTGGTCCACCGCGAAGCGGTCGAGCTCGTCGGCGGCGGCCTCCAGCTGCGCGGCCACGGCCACGAAGGCGTCCTGGGCCTCGCGCAGCTCGCGGGAGCGGTCGAGGTCGGCCAGGGGGAACCGGTCGAGGACGGCGAGGTAGTGCTGGACCAGTGCGGTCACGCGCGCGTCGATCTCGGCGAAGCGCGCAGGCAGCCCGTTGCGGGCGGCCCGTTCGGGCAGGTAGGCGGTGTACGACCCGACCATCGCCTCGACGTTGCGCTGGGCGAAGTCCGCCCGCCGGAACGCCTCCTGCAGCCGGTCCCGCGCGCTCTGGGCCGCCTCGCGCACGGAGTCCGGGACACGAGGAGCCACCCCGCTAGTCTAGGCCGCTCGATGAGCCTGCCACCGCCTCCCCCGGACCCCGCCCGCACCCCGGCCCGCCCCTGGGCGCGCGCCGTCCTGCTCGCCGCGCTGCTCCTCACGGTCCCGGCCTGCGCGGGTGGGACCGGGGGCACGTCGGCGGGCTCCCCCGCCGCCCGGGCCGGCACGGCGACCACCCCCGGCGCCGCGGGCGGGGCCGCGACCGCGCGCCCGGAGGCCCCCGCCCGCACGCCCTCGCCCCGCCGCACACCGGAGGCGGCCCCCGAGACGACCCCCGCGGCTGCGCGGGACGTCCGGGCCCTGCTCGCCCGGGTGCGCGTGGTGCCCCGGCGGCCCGACGTGCCGGGCTACGACCGCGACTGCGGGCCCGGCGACGGCTGCGTGTTCGGCACCGAGTGGAGCGACGACACCTCCGCACCCCAGGGCCGCGACGGCTGCGACACCCGCAACGACGTGCTGGCCCGCGACCTGCGCGGCGTCCGGTTCAGCGACACCAGTCCCGAGTGCGACGTCGTCGCGGGCCGGCTGCGCGACCCCTACACCGGGGTGCGGATGGACTACGCCACCGAGAGCAGCCGCATCCACGTCGACCACCTGTTCCCCCTCGCGGCCGCCTGGGACCTCGGGGCCGCCCGGTGGACACCCGCGCGACGGGCGCGGTTCGCCAACGACGTCGACGTGGAGCTGCTGGCCGTCTCGGCGACGGCCAACCTCTCCAAGGGCGACGGCACCCCGGCGGACTGGCTGCCGCCCCGGGAGGCGTTCCGCTGCGAGTACGTGCAGCGCTACCTGCGCGTGGCGACGACCTACCGGCTCGCGATCACCCGGGCCGACCGCCGGGTGGTGCGCGCCGTGGCCCGCACGGACTGCTGACCCCGGCCGCCGGACCGACCGGCCCGGCTACGGTGGGCCCTCCGCGTCCCGAAGGAGCCGCCATGGCCAGCCCGCACCCGCCCTACCGCTTCACCGACGCCCTCACCCGGACGCCCGCGCTCAGCGCCGTGCACGGACTGCGCGCCGACGACCGGGGCGACCCGTCGGTGGACGGGCTGCGGGCCGAGCACGCGGCCTACCGCGCGGCCCTCGAGCAGGCCGGGGTGAGCGTGACGGTCCTGCCGGCGGCCGAGGAGTTCCCCGACTCGATGTTCGTGGAGGACCCGGCGCTGGTCTTCACCGCGGGAGCGGTCGTGCTGCGTCCCGGGGCGCCGTCGCGGCTCGGCGAGGCCGCCCTGATCGCGCCGGTGCTCGAGCAGCACTTCCCGCGGGTGCTCGCCCTGCCCACCGGACCCGACGACGGCCACGTCGACGGCGGCGACGTGCTGACCACCGCCGAGGCGGTGATCATCGGGCTCTCCGCCCGCACCGACCGCACCGGCGCGCAGGCGCTCGTGCGGCTGCTGGCCGACCTCGGGCTGGTGGGGGAGGTCGCGGAGACCCCGGCGGGGGTGCTGCACTTCAAGACCGACTGCTCGCTGCTCGACGAGGAGACGGTGCTCTCGACACGGCGGCTGGCGTCCTCCGGGGTGTTCGGCCGCTTCCGCCAGGTGATCGTGCCCGACGGCGAGGAGGCGGCCGCCAACGCCCTGCGCGTCAACGACGTCGTGCTGCTCGGCGCGCAGTTCCCGCGCACCGCCGACCTGCTGGCGACCCGCGGCTACACCGTGGTGCCGGTGCCGACCGAGCAGATCGGCCTCATCGACGCCGGCCTGTCCTGCATGTCGCTGCGCTGGCACCGCTGACACGACGACGCACCGTCGGGATCCGGTCCCGACGGTGCGTCGCTGGGTGGTGCTGGGTGGTGCTGGGTGGTGCCGGGTGGTGCCGGGGCTACACGTGGACGACGTGCTCCTCGTCGGCGTGGGTCTTGTTGTAGCGCAGGCTGGAGAGCACCGCGACGATGATGAACCCGACGCCGATGAGGCCGGTGACGACCTCGGGCACGTGGTGCTCGACCGAGAAGAGCAGCAGGAAGGCCAGCGCGGCGATCGCCCAGTGGGCGCCGTGCTCGAGGAAGACGTACTCGCTCAGCGTGCCCTGGTTGACCAGGTAGATGGTGATCGAGCGGACGTAGAAGGCGCCCACGCCCAGACCGATCGCGATGATGATCGGGTCGGAGGTGATCGCGAACGCACCGATCACGCCGTCGAAGCTGAAGCTGGCGTCGAGCAGCTCGAGGTAGAGGAACAGCGAGAAGGCCGCCTTGCCGGTGGCCTTGGCGACCTCGCCCGCGGCGGTGGTGCGGGCGATCTTGTCGACCGCGAGCTCGTCGGGGTCGTCGTCCTCGTCCTCGAGCCCGCCGTCGAAGAAGTCGCCCAGCCCGCCGACGAGCAGGTAGACGGCCATGCCGATGACGCCGGCGTAGAGCATGTCCTCGCGGTGGTCGGAGAACACGGTGGAGAAGGCGAACAGGGTGACCAGCGCGACCATCGGCGCGATGGCCGGGAAGGCCGCGGCCTTGGCGAAGGCCTTCTCGACCGGCGCGATCCAGTG
Source organism: Nocardioides sp. (assembly GCF_964228225.1). GTDB lineage: Bacteria > Actinomycetota > Actinomycetes > Propionibacteriales > Nocardioidaceae > Nocardioides. Next base: position 497 of record NZ_CAXQZB010000076.1, on the reverse strand, counting down.
GTGCTCCTTCTCCTCGTCGAAGATGAAGTCGAGGAAGATCATGAGCAGGAACATGCCGCCGAAGGCCGCGATCGAGGGGTGGGCCTGGTCGAGGATGTAGCCGTAGGTGCCCGGGGTCTCGGGGTCGCCCTTCTCCAGTGCCAGCTGCCAGGCGTCGACCGGGCTGAGGTCGGCGGTCACGAAGACGACCACCAGCGGGAAGAGCAGCCGCATGCCGAAGACGGCGATGAGGATGCCGACGGTGAGGAAGATCTTGACCCAGAACTCCGACATCCGGACCAGGACCTTGGCGTTGACCACCGCGTTGTCGAAGGACAGCGACACTTCGAGCACGATGAGGATGGCGGTGATCGCCAGGCCGGTCGCGCCGCCATAGAAGAAGGCGGCGGTGAGGCCGATGATCGTGATGAGGAACGACCACCGCAGGGTCTTGATGAGCTCCACTGACTGTCTCTCTGCTGGTCCGACATGGGACGGCGGGCCCGCTGCTGCGGGCC
>NZ_CAXQZB010000075.1:0-43959 GCF_964228225.1 Nocardioides sp. | reverse complement strand
CCGCCGCCGGGGGTGCGGGCCATGCGATCGACGCTGGGCCGGCACTCGATCCGGAGCGGACTCGGACAGGGCCCGAACCCGATCTCGGCGTCCTGAGGCGTCCGCTAGGGGCTCAGTGCTGGAACGAGCCCGTCCGGTAGGTGCTCGGCGTGGTGAGGTAACCCAGGGTGCCGAAGCCGTAGCGGTTGATGATGGTCTTCGCCGCGCTGCCGTTGAGGCCGCCGGTGAGCGACGACACGAGGTTGGCCTGCTTCGCCGTGGCGGTACCACTGCGGAAGGCGGCCGGGATCACGTTGTAGGTGTCGCGGTTGAAGGTGCCGGCACCGGGGACAGGGACGGTGTTGTAGCTGGTGCCGACCCGAGCGCCGAAGAGCGCGCCGGGGGTGAGGTTCGGCGCGGTGCCGTTGGTGGGCACCTGGCCGTTGATGCTCGCGAGCGCGGCGTTGGCGAAGGAGCCGGTGGCGTTCGAGGCCCCGTTGTTCTGGCCGATCCACTGGGCGGCCGAGAACGGGATCAGGTCGCCGCCGTTCGGGATCGCCGCCACGCTGTTCTCCGGCAGGCCGGCGGCACCCGCGGGGTCGGAGATGTAGGAACCCAAGGCGAGGCCGGTCAGGCCCGCAGCCGAGATGAAGAAGCTCCGGGTGCCCGAACCCTGCTGGGGGATCTTGGGCTGGACGGCGGTGCCGTTGACGAGCGGAAGGCCGCCCGAGAAGGTGACGACCGAGTCGGCCTCGTCGTCGACGCCGGTGTACAGCTCCTTGATCTGGCCGGTGGTCAGGTTCAGGTTCGTGAGACCGGTCGTGGTGTTGTACGCGATGCTCACGGCGTCGCGGGCGAACGGGATGTAGTTGAGGTCGGCGTTCGCGCCCGAGGGGCCCGACGACGAGCGAGCGAAATCGATCTCCTCGTTGAGGAGCTGCTTGCCCTTCCACACGCGGTTGGCCGGGTCCCAGGCGCCGGAGAGCGCGCGGACGCCATTGCCGGAACCGGAGGGGCGGACCAGCCAGACGCCGGCCGTCTTGGTCTTGATGAGCTGGTTGTCGTTGGCCACGCCGGAGCCGTCGAAGGCGTCGTAGTTGGCGATCGACGACAGCGGGCCGCCGTCGTTGGTCAGGCCGTTCCAGACGTCCTGGGTGGTGTCCGAGCCGGCGGCGGCGTAGGGGCGGACGGGCTCGGCATGGGCCGGGAGCGAGCTGCCGACGACGAGCGCTGCGCTGGCGAGGGCGGCGAGGCCGCCGGTGATCAGCTTGGTGTGCTTCATGTCCGTGAGGCTTCCGATCTTTCTGGGTCTCGTGCCGGCCTCCCGAGCGCGGGCAGCAGGCAACGGGCACGGCAGTGCGCCGAGCCGAGGGATGGACGAGCGGTAGAGGCGTGAGGACGAACCGATGAACCTGGCACGGGCCGGCGTGAGCCGGTCGTGCTGCCTGGCCGTGGGAGATCCCCGTGCCAGCCCGAGAGCGCTGCGTAGGACCCGAGTCCCGGGCGAAAGTGTTCGTCACGCCGCCGTGGCGCCGCCAGGGACGGGCTCGACAATGAATGTGAAACAAACGGTGAACTCGACCGGTTTCACGCCTGAGACCCCGCTGAGAAAGGGGTCACTGTGGCGTTTATCTCTGGGACGACGGGGAACCTTGCGGCACCGCGTTCACCGGCCGTTCGCCGGGCGTTGCGAGGCCCGTTCCGTAACGCGCTCGTCACTGAAGATTCTTGCGGCGCGCGAGCGCCGAGGACGGCGTCCGCACGGCCTCCGCAGAGGCTGTCGGCGTGGGAGAAAACGCTTGCGACCCCGCGAGACGAGGGCGGACGGGCCCGACGTCAGGGGCGGTAGTTGGGGGCCTCGACGGTCATCTCGACGTCGTGGGGGTGGCTCTCCTTGAGCGAGGCCGAGGTGATGCGGATGAAGCGGCCCTTCTGCTGCAGCTCCGGCACCGTGCGCGCGCCGACGTAGAACATCGACTGCGACAGGCCGCCGAGCAGCTGGTGGGCGACGACCGAGAGCGGGCCCTTGTAGGCCACGCGACCCTCGACCCCCTCGGGCACGATCTTGTCGTCGCTGGTGACCTCGGCCTGGAAGTAGCGGTCCTTGGAGTAGGACTTCTTGCCGCGCGAGCTCATCGCGCCGAGCGAGCCCATGCCGCGGTAGGCCTTGTACTGCTTGCCCTGGTGGAAGACGACCTCGCCGGGCGACTCCTCGCAGCCGGCGAGCATCGAGCCGATCATCACCGAGTCGGCACCGGCCACGATGGCCTTGGCGATGTCGCCGGACTGCTGCAGTCCGCCGTCCGCGATGACGGGGACGCCCGAGGGGGCGGCGGCCAGGGAGGCCTCGTAGACGGCCGTCACCTGGGGCACGCCGCAGCCGGTGACCACGCGGGTGGTGCAGATGGAACCGGGACCGAAACCGACCTTCACCGCATCGGCGCCGGCGTCCACGAAGGCCTGCGCGCCCTCGCGGGTGGCGACGTTGCCGCCGATCACCTGCACGTGGCGGGTGGCGGGGTCGGACTTGAGCCGGCGCACCATGTCGAGCAGCAGGGTGACGTGGCCGTGCGCGGTGTCGGCGACGAGGACGTCGACACCCGCCTCGATCAGGCCGGTGGCGCGCTCCCAGGCGTCGCCGAAGTAGCCGATGGCCGCGCCGACCATGAGGCGGCCGTCAGCGTCCTTGGAGGCGAGGGGGAACTGCTCGGACTTCACGAAGTCCTTGACGGTGATGAGGCCGCCGAGGCGACCCTGCTCGTCGACCAGCGGCAGGCGCTCGCGCTTGTGGCGGCGCAGCAGCGTGGTGGCCTCGTCGCGGCTGATGCCCACAGGGCCGGTGACCAGCGGCATGGGGGTCATGACCTCGTCGACCTTGGTGGTGGCCCACTCGGCCACCGGGGTGAAGCGGAGGTCGCGGTTGGTGCAGATGCCGAGGAGCCGGTTGTCGGCGTCCACGACGGGGAGGCCGGAGACGCGGTACTCGCCGCAGATGCGGTCGAGCTCCTCGAGGGTGGCCTCGGGGCCGATGGTGACCGGGTGGGAGATGATGCCGGTCTGGGTGCGCTTGACGAGGTCGACCTGGTAGGCCTGCTCCTCGGCCGAGAGGTTGCGGTGCAGGATGCCGATGCCGCCCTGGCGCGCCATGGCGATGGCCATGCGCGACTCGGTGACGGTGTCCATCGCGGCGCTGATCAGCGGCGACTTCAGGGAGATCTCGCGGGTCAGCCGCGAGGTGGTGTCGATGTCGTCCGGCGCGAGGTCGGAATGCCCCGGCAGGAGCAGGACGTCGTCGTAGGTGAGACCAAGGGCTGCGAACTTGTCCGGGACCTCCACCGGGCCAGTCTAGGGCCCGGCGCGGGGGCCTCAGACCGCCAGGGAGGTGATGAGGGCCTCGATGCGGGTGCGGATCTCGTCGCGGATGGGACGCACCGCCTCGATGCCCTGCCCGGCCGGGTCGTCGAGCTTCCAGTCCTCGTAGCGCTTGCCCGGGAAGTAGGGGCACTCGTCGCCGCAGCCCATGGTGATCACGACGTCGGAAGCCTGCACGGCCTCGGTGGTGAGCACCTTCGGGGTGTTCGCGGCGATGTCGATGCCCTCCTCGGCCATCGCGGCGACGGCGACGGGGTTGATCTCGTGGCCGGGCTTCGATCCGGCCGAGAGCACCTCGATGCGGTCGCCGGCGAGGTGCTGGAGGTAGCCGGCGGCCATCTGCGAGCGGCCGGCGTTGTGCACGCAGACGAAGAGGACGGTGGGCTTGGTCATGTCGATTCCTTCGGGGGTGGTGGGACTCATCGGGTGGAGGAGGCGAGGTGTTCTCGGACGGCGAGCCAGCGCTCGGCGTCCAGGGCTGCTGCACATCCGGATCCGGCCGCGGTGATGGCCTGGCGGTAGGTGTGGTCGACGAGATCGCCGGCCGCGAACACGCCCGGCAGGTTCGTGGCGGTCGATCCCGGCTGCGTGAGCACGTAGCCCTCGTCGTCCAGGTCGACCTGGCCGGCGAGGAGCTCGCTTCGCGGCTCGTGGCCGATCGCGATGAAGAGTCCCGTGGCGTCCAGCTGCCTACGGTGCCCCTCGATGGTGTCGACGAGCGTGATCGAGTCGAGACTCTCGACTCCGTCGAGCGAGGCGACCGCGGTGTTCCAGAGGATCTCGACCTTGTCGTCGGCGAGGGCGCGCTCCTGCATGATCTTGGAGCCTCGGAGCTCGTCGCGCCGGACGAGGAGCGAGACCTTGGAGGCGAAACGGGACAGGAAGGTGGCCTCCTCGAGGGCCGAGTCCCCGCCTCCGACAACGGCGACGTGCCGGTTGCGGAAGAAGAAGCCGTCGCAGGTGGCGCACCAGGAGACGCCCCGACCAGAGAGACGATCCTCCTGGGGCAGGCCGAGCTTGCGGTAGCCGGAGCCCATGGCGAGGATGACCGATCGGGCGGCGAAGCTGCCGTCGGCGGTGGCGACCGTCTTGACCTCACCGGTCAGGTCCACCGAGATCACGTCGTCGGCGACGAGCTCGGCTCCGAACCGCTCGGCCTGGGCCCGCATGTTCTCCATGAGCTCCGGGCCCATGATGCCGTCGCGGAAGCCGGGGAAGTTCTCGACCTCGGTGGTGTTCATGAGGGCGCCGCCCGCGGTGACCGAGCCCTCGAAGACCAGCGGCGACAGGCTGGCACGGGCGGCGTAGACGGCCGCGGTGTAGCCCGAGGGGCCGGAGCCGATGATGATGACGTTGCGGGGCTCGGTCATGGGGACTGGATCCTCCTGGGATCGATGGGGTCGGCCGACGCCGGCGTGGTGCGCCGGGACCGCCGGGACTCGGCGGACGGTGGCCTGCGTGCTGTCAGTGACTGGAACGCAGCCTAGACGCGGGCTGTTCCCCGACCCCGGCGTCTCGTGGGTCACCCGACGGTGGCGACCACGATCGAGCGCAGGGACTCGCCGGTGCCGCACTGCAGCAGGTCCACGACCTGGGTGTCGCCGGTGGGGGCGCGGAAGGCCAGCACCGCCGGTCGGTCGGCGTAGAGCACGGGGACCAGCAGTCCCGGTCCCCAGGCGGCGGCGTCGCACACGAACTCCGGGTCGGTGCTCAGGGCGGCGCCGTCCAGGGGCGTGGCGTCCTCGGAGACGACGCCGACCGGGGCGGTGAGGCGCGCGACCTGGCGGGCGAAGCGGCGCTCGGTGAGGCGCACCGTGAGCGGCACGGGACCGCTGCCGACCCGACCGACGTCGGAGTCGTAGGGCAGCTGGCTCATGTCGGCGCCGGGAGGCGGGACCAGGGAGCCCGTACCGACGCCGGACTCCGCTCCCGGGTCGGCACCGGAGTCGGCCGCCGCTCCGCCGGCCTCGGGTGCGGCCTGGGGCACCGTCGCGTCGGCCCCGGCCCGGGCGTCCTCGGCGACGGCCGCCGACGTGGCGTCGCCCTGGGGCGTGGGATCCACCAGGAGCCGGCCGCCACCCACGCCGACCACCACGATGGCCGCGGCGGCGAGGAGCAGGCGCCCGGCACGTCGACGACGCACCGCGAGCTCGACCACCTGCGCCTGCGCGACCGGGGTGCCGGCGCCCGGTGCCTGCGCCGCGGCGGGCGCGGCGGGGGTCGCCTCCGTCTCGGCCAGCCCGCGCAGCACGTCGTCGAGCCGGGCGGCCACCGCCTCGGGGATCGGGTCGGTGTGGCGCGCCTCGCCGAGCAGACGCCGGACGGCGGCGTCGTGCTCGGGGCTGAGGTCGGGCTCGTCGGTCATGGGGCGCTCTCGGTCGCAGGCAACGGGTCGGACAGGGTCGGACAGGATCGGACAGGATCGGACAGGATCAGGCTCAGGGAGCCGTCGGTGCCGCGGGTGGGGCGCGCGACGGTCCCGAGGATGGGACGTCGGTGCCGTGCGGTCGGTTCCCGGCCGGCGCGGCGTCGGGCGTGGCGTCGGTCACGAGGAGCGCGGCCAGCAGCGGGGCCAGGCGGGCCCGGCCGCGCGAGCAGCGCGACTTCACCGTGCCGACCGCGCAGTCGAGGATGGCGGCGGCCTCCGCGACGGAGTAGCCCTCCATGTCCACCAGCACGAGCGCGGCGCGCTGGTCCTCGGGCAGCGTGCGCAGCGCCGCGAGCACCTGCGCCCGCCGCTCGGCGCGTTCGCCGGCCTCGGCCGGGTCCTCGCCGGCGGCGGTCACGAGGGCGCCGCGGCCGGCGTACTCCTCGAGGTCGTCGGGCAGCGCGGACGCGCGGCGCACCTGGGCGGCGCGCAGCCGGTCGAGGCAGGCGTTCACGACGACGCGGTGCAGCCAGGTCGTGACCTGGGCCTCGCCGCGGAAGGACCCCGCGCGCCGGTAGGCGGCGATCATGCCGTCCTGCAGGCCGTCGGCGGCGTCGTCGGGGTCGCCCATGGTGCGCAGGGCCACCGCCCACAGCCGGTCGCGGTGCCGACGGAACAGCTCGCCGAACGCCGCGGGGTCGCCTGCGACGTGGGCCGCGAGCAGCGCGGCGTCGGTGGGCTCGCCGGCGCCGCCGGGGCCGGGGTGCGTGCCGGTCTCACTCACCGCGCACCACCACCTCCGCGACCTGGCCCCGGTAGCGGCCGTCGCCGTCGCGCGGCAGCGCGGTCAGCCACACCACGAGGTAGCGGCCGGCGGCGGCGTCGTCGGGGGTGAGGGTGAGGGTGGTGGTGTCGGCGGTGCCGGTGGCGACGGGCTCGAGCGACTCCTGCGACGTCGGCGGTCGCGGGAGCAGGTACAGCGACACCGTCGTGGGCTGGCCGACGAAGCGCAGGGCCACCGAGGCGACCGTCCGCTCGGCGCCGAGGTCGACCACGAGCCCGACGCCGGTCTTGAGCCCCGGCGGCGGGCCCAGCTGGTCGTTGTAGCCCGACGTCGACCAGGCCGTGGCGGGGTCGCCGTCGACCGCGAGCGGAGCCTGGCTGTCGTTCTCGCCGTCGCCGCCGGTGTCGAAGGGGTCGAAGGCGGTGGCGGTGAGGCCGGTGAGGCGGGCCGCGCTGGTGGTGCCGGACTCCCCGCCGCTGGGGGCCGCCGGATCGCTGCCGCCGTCGCCGTTGCGGTTGAGGGCGTAGAGCACGCCCACCCCGACGAGCACCGCCAGGGTCAGCAGCGCGGCCAGGCGCAGCCACGACCTGCCGGGCACGGGCTCGCCGTCGGGGACCGCGCTGAGCGTGCCGGTGGTGGCGGCCCGGATGCGGCCGATGCCGCTGCTGACGGCGCTGAGCGGTCCGCGGCCGTGGTCGCTCTCCCAGGGCCAGTAGTCCTCGGCGGGCGTGGGGGCGGGGTCGTCGACCGGCACCCGCGGGGTGCGGGTGTCCTCGGCCGCGAACAGGGGTCGCTCGGGCGGCTCCTCGAACGGCGGCGGCGGGGGCGCGGGCGTGCTGCGACGCTCGAGCCACGACACGTCGTCGAGCACGTCGTCGAAGATCGGCATACCGGCCTCGGTGGGGACCTCCTCGATCGCGACCGACTCCCGGGGCGGCCGCTGGTCCGACGGCTGGTCCGGCTGCGCCGCGCGGCGCGGCTCGTGGGGCGGGGGGTCCGGCAGCGGCGGGAGGGTGATCGGGCCCTCCTCGCGCAGCGGGGGGAGGCTGGCGAGCAGGGCCTGGGCCATGGAGCCGGTGTCGCCCACGAACTCCAGCAGGTAGTCGTGGATGGCGCGGGCGGACCCGAAGTCGGCGACGACGTCGCGCGGCGGCGGCGCCCCGGGGTGCAGCACGACGTCGCACAGCAGGTCGAGGGGGCGCGGGATGCCGGCGCGCACCTGGCGCGGACGCAGCACCGAGCCGTGCTCGGCGGGGGCGCGCGGCACCGCGGAGCCGCTGGCCCCGGCCCAGCGGCCGGTGAGGGCGCAGTAGAGGAGCCCGGCGAGGTCGGCCAGGTCGCGACCGCGGGCCGCGCGCTGGTCGCCGTCGGGGGCGACGCCGTGCAGGGCGGCGTCGACGCAGAAGCCGATCACGCGCACGTGGCCGACCTTGTCGACCAGGACGTTCTCGGGGTTGAGCCGGCCGTGGGTGACGCCGGCGGTGTGGGCCGCTGCCACCGCGCGCGCGACCTCGCCCACCAGGAACGCCGCGCGGCGCGGCCCGAGGGTGAGGCCGCTGGCGACCACCTGGTCCAGGGAGACGCCCCAGGACCACTCGTTGACCACGAAGCAGACGTCGTCGGTGGTGTCGACGTCGAGCACGCGCAGCACCCGGCGGTCGGCGACCGCCGCGGACTGGCGGGCCGCGGACATCAGGCCGGGGGCGCGGGCGTCGTCGGCGCCGATGACGTGCACGGCCACGTCGCGCTCCAGCACGGTGTCGTAGCCGCGCCAGAACCGGCCCTCCCCGGACTCGGCGAGCAGGTCGACCAGCCGGTAGCGGTCGCCGAGGACGTCACCGGGGCGGGTGGCGTTCGGCACCGGAGCCTCCTGATCGGTCGGGTCCTCGGGTCCCGGCGGCGCCGGGTCGCGGGTGGCTCGGTCCATCGTAGGGATCTCAGGCCCGGCGCGTCCGCCGGAACCGGCGCGTCACCTGATCCAGCACCTCGGTGACCTCGCGCAGCTGCACGGCCCGGGCGGTCGCGAGCATCACGCCGACGGCCAGCAGCCCCACGGCGGCGGCCCGCAGACCGGCCACGGCCAGCACGGGGTCGGGCACGAGCTCGTCGAGCAGCCAGGACGTGCCGCCCGCCACCACCGCCCCCAGGGCGGCCACGACGCCGAGCCGCAGCCCGTAGTGGGTCGGCTCCCGTTCCTCCGCGGCGCCCGTCGCACCCGTCGCGGCGGCGCCCAGCCGGCGTCGCAGCACCACACCGGACACGGCGGCGCCCACGGCGTAGGACACCAGGTAGGCCACCACGAGGGCCGGGGCCGTGGCCTCGGCGTCGGTGGTCGCCACCAGGGCGCTCGCGGCGAGGATGTTGGTGCCCGCCACCACGCACTGGATCCAGAACACGGTGCGGGTCAGCTCCAGGGCGTAGAAGCCGCGCAGCACCAGGTAGTGGACGGTGAAGAAGACCACCGCCGGGCCGAAGAGCGCCAGGGTCGGCGCGTACTGCGCGAAGGCGTCGGCCGCGGCGCCGTAGCCCCAGATCACCTGGGACACGTCGCGCGCCACGAACGGCAGCACCGCCGCGAACGGCACGATCACGGCGAGCGCGGTGCGCAGCACCGAGCCGATCGACGTCGCCAGGCGTGCGAGGTCGCCCTCCGCGGCGGCTGCGGAGAGCCGGGGCAGCACGGCGGTGGCCAGGGACACCGTGATGACCGAGTGGGGCACCATCACGATCAGGAAGGTCGAGGAGTAGATGGTGTAGCCCGTGCCGCCGCCCGCGGAGCCGTCGGAGGCCAGGCGCACCACGACGGTGTAGGCGACCTGGTTGACGATCACGAACAGCACCGTCCACACGCCCAGCCGCAGGGTGTGGCCCAGCCCGGTGCCGCGCAGGTCGAAGCGCGGGCGGTAGCGCACCCCGGCGCGGCGCAGGTAGGGCAGCAGGATCAGCAGCTGGGCGACGATGCCGAGGGTGGAGCCCAGGCCCAGCAGCAGCTCCTGGTCGGCCGAGAACGGCCCGACGACCTCGGCGCCCTGCGCCGGACCGAAGACCACCAGGTAGACGACGAGCACGGCCACCGAGATGACGTTGTTGGCGATCGGGGCCCACATCATCGGGCCGAACGCGCCCCGGGCGTTGAGCACCTGGCCCACCAGCACGAACATGCCGTAGAAGAAGACCTGCGGCAGGCAGAACCGGGCGAAGGCCACGACCGAGTCGAACTGCGCGGCCCGGGTCGGGTCGTCGGCCCAGCCCACGAACAGCTGCATCAACCACGGCGCTGCCACGACGAGGGCGACCGTGACCAGGAGCAGGAAGCCGGCGGCCGCGGTGATGACGCGGTCGGTGTAGGCCCGGCCGCCGTCCTCGTCCTGCTTCATCGCCCGCACCAGCTGGGGCACCAGCACGGCGTTGAACACCCCGCCGGCCAGCAGGATGTAGAGCATGTTCGGCACCGTGTTCGCGATCGTGAACACGTCGGCGTGCAGGCTCGCCCCGAGGGCGGCGGCGAGCAGGGCCGAGCGGACGAAGCCGCTCAGGCGCGACACGATCGTGCCGGCGGCCATGACGGCGCTGCTGGCCAGGACCGAGGGACCCTCCCCCGCGGAGGGAGCGGTGCTCATGCCGACCCGGGACCGCCGGCGTCGGAGCGGGCCCCCTCGCGGGCGGCGCGCGCGGCCTCGGCGGCCTCGGCCTCCTGCGCGGCGCGCCGGGTGAGTGGCTCCTCACCGCGCAGGCGACGCACCAGGCGCACCCCGATCGCGCCGAAGAGGATCACCAAGCCCGAGCCGAGGATGATCCAGATGACGTCGCTGACCTGCGCCGAGCGGATGCGCACGACGTCGGAGCCGCCGAGCGGGGTGCCCTCGACGTCGGTGACCTCGAGGGTGACGGTGTGCACGCGGTTGGTGCTCGTGCGGGCCCGCAGCAGCACGGTGGTGCGCTGTCCGGGCGCGAGCTGCACCGGCGCGGGCCGGGTGATGCGCAGGTCGCCGTCGGTGACGGCGCGCAGGCCGACCGCCACGGTGGTGTCGAGGGTGTTGCGCAGCCGGACGATGAAGTCGCCCGAGGCGCCCGAGAGCGTGATGCCGTCGGTGACCGAGACCTCCACGCCCTGCAGCCGCTCGCCGATCCAGTCCTGGGTGGCCTGCAGCCGGGCCCGGGCGGCGGCCTGGTCGGCCGGGCCGCGGCTGCCCACCGACAGGGCGGCCAGCACCTCGCGCTCGACCTCCCCGGCGACCTCGGTGTTGCCCACCACGAGGTTCTGCAGCGTGCGTCCGGACTGGAGCGTGGCCTGCGCCTCGGTGATCAGGGCGGCGTCGAGCTCGCGGCGCACCTGCTCGGTCGGGATCGTGAGGTCCGCCGACGTCAACGGCACCGGGGTGCGGTCGGACTCCGCGCCGTCGATGGTGGTGAGGTCGAGCCACGGCACGCGCAGCCCGTCGAAGAACCCGGCCGGGTCGTCGAGGCCCCACTCGGTGGGCAGCACGGTGACGACGGGCTCCTGGTCGGCGCGCAGCGCGCGCACCGCGACCTCGGCCAGCAGGCGCTGACGCAGCGCCACCGCGGACTGCGACGGACCGGGGCCCGGGCCCCCCTGGGACAGCGCGGCGGAGGTCATCACGACCGCACGGCCGTCGATGTCGGCCAGCGGCGGCACCGCGCCGTCGCGGCCGGTGCGCACCATGTCCTCGGTGGCGGCGAGCACGGCGTCGGCCGGGGCGGCGGTGATCATGCCGGAGGTGAGGTACCCGCCGGCGCCGGTGATGAGCGCGCGGGTGCCGAGGTCGAGGGAGTCCAGGGTGGTGCTGCGCTGGGTGAGGGCGGCGGTGAGCAGCGTGGGGTCCAGGCGCAGCGCGGCGCCGACGTCGAGGTTGCCGTAGGGCAGGGTCAGCACGTCGCTGCGCCGGTCGCCCAGCAGCTGGGCCAGCCGGTCGAGCCAGCCGGCCGCCGTCGCCGCGACCGCGGCGTCGGGGTCGTCGTCGACGTCGGGGAGCGGTGCGGCGTCGTCGGTCGGGGCGGGGGCCTGCGTCCCGGCACCCGGGGACGTCGCTCCGGCCGACCCGTCGGGGCTCCCGGTGTCGTCGGTGTCGTCGGGGTCGTCGGTGGGCTCGGGCAGGGGGGCCGCGACGGCGCGCGGCGGGTTGCCGTCGGCCAGCCGGGCGACGGCGTCCACGAGCGCGGGGTCGACCACCCAGGTGACCGGCGGTGCCCCGCCCTCGCGCACGAAGTCGAGGATCTCGCTGAGGCGACCGCCCTCCGACATCGTGCGCACCCACTGCTCGGGCAGCGCCACCCGGCCGTCGGCGTCGGTGGCCACGGCGCGCACCAGCGGCACGACCAGCGCGGCCCGTGCCGGGGTGGTGACCCGGCGGGGGACGTAGGGCAGCAGCGTGCGGGCCCGGCCGGCGGCGCGGGTGGTGTCGCGGCTGCCGTCGGGGCCGGTGGCGATCACCTGCACGCTGAACCAGTAGACGCCGCCCGCGTCGAGCTGCACGCGGTCCAGGGGCAGTCGCAGGGTGAACGGCGCGGTCTCGCCGGGGCCGAGGACGTCGATGCGGCCGGGCTCGGCGATGTCGGTGATCCGCTCGCCGACGTACAGGTCCGGCTCGGAGGCGACCGCCTCGGCCACGGCACCGGGGGTGCGCATCGGGGCCAGGTCGTCGCCGATCACCGGGTAGAGGTTGAGGGTCGACCAGGTGTCGTCGGTGCGGTTGGTGACCGTGCCGGTCACGCGGATCTCGCCGTCGCCGCCGATCGCCCCGGGGGGACTCGGGGTCGGGCGTGCGCCGGGGGAGGCGATCAGCTCGCTGTCGACGAGCGCCCCGGCGCGGACGCGACCCCGCGGCGGCGGCGCGGGGGAGGTGAGCGTGGAGGGGGTCAACGAGAGCAGCCGCACCCGCAGCGGGTCGTCGTCGAGGGCCGCGGCGCGCGCTGCCGCCCGCGCGGCCGGGCGGGCGGCACCGGCCCGGGCGGCGCCGCCGGTCGAGGCGCCCGCGCGGGGGCCGTCGGCGCCGGGATCGGCGAGGCTGGGCGTCGTGGCGAGCAGGGGGGCGAGCAGCGCGGCACCGGCGAGGCCGGCGGCGGCGAGGCGGCGCCGTCGGGGGGTGGCGCGCGGTGTCCCACGGGGTGCGTCAGCGGAGGATCGGCCGCCCCGGGACCCCGGCGCGAGCGCGCGGGATCGAGCGAGGAAGGCCACGAGGAGAGGGTAACGGGCCGGAGTCACTAAACTCCGCGCCGTGCCCGAGCCCTGTTCCCCGTCCCCCGTCGGGGAGCCGTTGTCGATGGTGGAGGTCCAGTCCCGGGTCGCTGCCGAGCTCGATCGGCTCGCGCCGGTCCTCGACTCCCTGGGGGAGGCGTTCGCCGCCGTCGGGGAGGAGCTGCACCTGGTGGGCGGTCCGGTGCGCGACGCCATGCTCGGCCGCAGCCACCACGACCTCGACTTCACCACCTCCGCCACCCCCGACGTCAGCGAGCGCATCCTGGCGCGCTGGGGCGAGGCGTGCTGGGACGTCGGCCGCGCGTTCGGCACGATCGGCGCACGCCGCGGCGACTGGCAGGTGGAGGTCACCACCTACCGCTCGGAGTCCTACGACCCCGACTCCCGCAAGCCGCAGGTGCAGTTCGGCGACTCGCTGGCCGGCGACCTCGGCCGGCGTGACTTCACGATCAACGCGATGGCCGTGAGCGTGCCGGGTCGGGCCTTCGAGGACCCGTTCGGCGGCCTGGTCGACCTCGCGCACCGCACGATCCGCACCCCCGGCGCCCCCGAGCTGTCCTTCGGCGACGACCCGCTGCGGATGATGCGGGCCGCCCGGTTCGCGGCCCAGCTCGGCTTCACCGTCGCCCCCGAGGTGGTGGCGGCGATGACCGCCATGGCCGAGCGGATCGAGATCATCTCCGCCGAGCGGGTGCGCGACGAGCTCGTCAAGCTCATCTGCGCCCCGTACCCGCGCCTGGGTCTCACGCTGCTGGTCGACACCGGGCTGGCCGACCGGGTGCTGCCCGAGCTGCCCGCGCTGCGGCTCGAGCGCGATGAGCACCACCGTCACAAGGACGTCTACGAGCACACCCTGACCGTGCTCGAGCAGGCGATCGACCTCGAGGAGCGGCTCGGGAGCCGGCCCGACTTCATCGCCCGCTTCGCCTCCCTCATGCACGACGTCGGCAAGCCGCGCACGCGCCGCTTCCTCGAGGACGGCACCGTGACCTTCCACCACCACGACGTCGTGGGGGCGAAGCTGACCCGCAAGCGGATGCGCGCCCTGAAGTTCTCCAACGACGAGGTGGCGGCGGTGAGCTCGCTGGTCGAGCTGCACCTGCGCTTCCACGGCTACGGCTCGGGGGAGTGGACCGACGCCGCGGTGCGACGCTACGTGCGCGACGCCGGCGACCAGCTGGCCCGGCTCCACGTGCTGACCCGCGCGGACTGCACGACCCGCAACCAGCGCAAGGCCGACCGCCTCCGCCGCGCCTACGACGACCTCGAGCAGCGCATCGAGCGACTCTCCGCCCAGGAGGAGCTGGCCTCGATCCGTCCGGACCTGGACGGCAACCAGATCATGGAGCTGCTCGGCATCCCCGCCGGCCGGGAGGTGGGCGAGGCCTACCGCCACCTGCTCGAGCTGCGCCTGGACCGCGGGCCGATGAGCGAGGAGGAGGCGCGGGAGGCGCTGCTCACGTGGTGGTCGTCACGCTGACGTCGTGGCGGGCCCGCCGTACCGTCCGGGCATGACCGACGCCACTCCCGTGCCCACCCTCGAGCACAGCATCGACATCGCCGCCCCCGTCTCCCGCGTCTGGGAGCTGGTGAGCGACCTGCCCCGGATGGCCTCCTGGAGCCCCCAGGTCGTCAGGACCACCGTCGCCGGCGGCGTCGTCCGTGAGGGTGCGACGTTCAAGAACTTCAACCGCCAGGGCGTGCTGCGCTGGCCCACCGCCGGCAAGGTGGTGCGCTACGTCGAGGGCCGCGAGATCGCGTTCCGCATCAAGGAGAACAAGACGATCTGGTCCTTCACCCTCGCCGACGACGGCCAGGGCGGCACGCGGGTCGTGCAGCGCCGCGAGGCGCCCGACGGCATCTCGACGGTCTCGAAGGTGCTGACCAAGGCCATCCTCGGCGGCCCCGAGAAGTTCACCGCCACGCTCAACAGCGGCATGCAGCAGACGCTGTCCCGCCTCAAGGCCGAGGCCGAGTCCGGCGCCTGACCGGGACCTCCAGCGCACGCACGACGGCCGCCGGGATCGAACGCCTCCCGGCGGCCGTCGCCGTCTCCCGTGTCCCGCGGTGCGGGTCAGCCGCCCGACGCCGTGCCGGGCGGCACGGTGTAGCCGGCGTCGAACCGACCGCAGCCGGCGCCGAGCCGGAACCGCACGGCGGCGGTGAGGTTGCCGTCGGCGCGCTGCGGGCCCAGCCCCTGGCCCGCCATCGACAGCACCCGGAACGCCAGGCAGCCGTAGGTGAACCGCCACGGGTCCGCGACCCCGGGGTAGCGCGGATCGGTGCCGGTGGAGGCCGGGTCGACGTAGTTGTCGGTGTGACCCGGCGCGCCCGGGCGCACGAAGTCGGAGAACGAGCGACGCCCGGCGGCGAGGGTGAAGGTGGCGTCGTCGAGGTTCGGCGTCGCGCTGCCCGGGGTGGGCCGTGAGTCGATCGGCGTCTGGGCGGGCGGGTCGTCGGTGCCGGCGTTCCCGTAGCCGTGGGCCTCGTCGGTGTAGGCCAGGTAGAGCCCGGGCTGGAAGCCGATCGGATCGCGGTCGATCTCGCCGTTGCCGTCGAGGTCGAACCCGGAGCGGTCGCGCAGCTCGAGGTAGTAGGCGTGGTCGAAGTCGGCCTCCGCGCCCGCGGCGACGTACTGCCAGCCGGGCGTGCACACGCCCGGGCCGTCGTTGCGGCAGCCGCCGTTGAAGATCCGGGAGTCGTCGTACCCGCCGCTGCGCTCGAAGTCGCTGGAGAACAGCACCTTCCTCCCGCCGGGGGTGGTGGCGGTGATCCGGACGTCGTCGATGAACCAGCCGGGCCGGGCCAGACCCGGGTCGGTGCTGTAGCTGAAGCGCAGCACGGGGTTGGCCGCGCCGGCCAGCTCGGAGATGTCGAAGGTGTCGGCCAGGAAGGTCGCCTTCGGCGTGTTCCCCAGCGTGCGGTCGGTGGTGACCGACAGCTGGCTGCCGTAGGAGGCGCTGCTGCCGGTGATGCCGTTGGAGTAGGTGCCCTGACAGGAGTTCTGGTTCGGGTTGGTGGTGCTCGTGGTCGGCACCCCGCGCTCGCTGGGCTGCGAGCGGTAGGTCTGGCCGCCGTCGGTGGAGGTCAGCACGAAGCCGTAGTCGTAGTCCCACTCGATGTCGAAGAGCGACTTCAGGCTCAGCTGCACGCGGGTCCCCTTCGGCAGCCTCTTCAGGCCGGGCACGACGAGGTCGAGGTTGTGGCCGGCGTTGTCCGTGGCGCAGCCGAAGTCGTTGCCGGCCCCGGAGAACCAGGCGTGTCGCCTGCTCGCTCCGACGCCCGAGGCGAAGGCGCTCGGCTCGAGCAGGGAGCGGCCCGGCAGCTTGGCCACCAGCATCAGGGAGTTGTGCACGATGCCGTCGCGGCCGCGTCGCAGGGTGTAGGGCTGACCCGTCGGCGTGCGCCAGGTGATGGCGCCGATGTCCTGCTTGGAGTCGGTCATCCCGCGCAGCGTCGTCGTGCCGCGGGGCAGCACCCGGGGCACCACCCAGCCCAGCTCCTGGCGCGCGTAGGCGTCCATGTTCTGGCTCTTGTCGGTGGCCATCAGCGTCCAGTCGCCATAGGTCTCGCGGCTGCCGGTGGAGTAGAAGTCCGGCAGCCCCAGGGAGTGGCCGTACTCGTGGCTGATCACCGAGGCCTTGTCGATCGCCGTCTCGGGGTTGACGTTGTAGGGCCCCACGCGCACGAACACCTTGCGGGAGGTCGGGCGGGTGGTCATCCGCTGGTAGGTCGCGTCGGTCCAGAACAGCGGCCGGCCCTGGAGGTCGGTGAGCTGGTCGTGGGTCACGAAGCCGGGCAGGCCGGTCGCCGGATCGGTGTAGCTGGACTCCAGCGAGGAGCTGTGGGGCCAGATGTTGTCGTAGGGCAGGGTGTCGGACGCCGCGTCGGAGCAGCGCCCCAGCTGGGAGGCCCCGTTCCCGCCGCACCCGGCGTAGACGACCATGAAGAAGTCGACGACGCCGTCCTTGTCGGTGTCGAAGTCGGAGTAGTCGATCTCGGGGTCGGCGAGTGCGGCCGCGTCGGCCACGAGCTTGCCGGTGACGCCGCAGCCGGAGTCGATCTGCTGCAGCGCGGCCACGCCGGCCAGGGCCCCGATGAGCGCGGAGCCGTTGGCGTCCGAGCCGTACCAGGCGGTGGTGCCGGGCAGGTTGTACACGCCGTCGGTGATCCGCTCGGGGTAGAGCGGCGTCCCGGTGGCCGGGACGGGGCTGTCGGCCACCGTCACGCCGGTGCAGGTGGTCAGGGTGGTGGGGTCGATCCCGGTGAAGGGGAAGCCGGGGGCGTAGTCGAAGTCGGCGCTCGCGATGCCCGAGGACGGCACGTCGCCGTCGGGGAAGAGTTGGCCCAGCGACATCTCCTGGTAGAGGTTGAACGTCGACCCGGTCTTGCGCGGGCTGTTGATCACCCGGTCGAGGTCCTCACCGGCGTGGCCGGCGGTCCAGGTGCGGTCGAGGTACTGCACGGGCACCACCGGGAAGGGCCGGTCGCCGTAGCGGGCGGTGTCGAAGCGCGGCGCGGGCGGGATCACCTTCGGGCCGTGGCTGGTCGACGTCGCCCGCACCCGGCCCGCGCGCAGCACCGCGCGGCTGGACAGGTCGCGCCACACGATCGTGGGCTCGTCCTTCGTGGTGGCCGCGCGGGAGGTGAGCACCAGCGTGGCGGTGCGGCCCGGACGCAGCGCGGGCAGCGTCCACACCAGGCCGGAGCCGGCGGCGCGCACGCGCCCCGAGCCCTCGGCCTTGCGCACGCTGGTGCCCCGGGGAACGGTCAGCGTCACGGTGGCGCCGCGCACCGGGCGCCGGGTCGGGTTGGTCACCAGCAGGCGCGAGGGGTAGCGCTCCCCGGGCTTGACCCAGCCGACGCTGGAGACGAAGGAGTTCACCAGCCGCAGCCGGGGCCGGGTGGCCCGCACGGTCACGGCGGTGGCCCCGGCCCGCGCCGCGGCGTAGGAGTCCAGCCCGGCCAGGCCGCCCACGACGTCGCCCAGCGACCGCGCGTCCAGCGCGCGCACCGCCAGCCGGGCGTCGTCGCCGCCGGCGAGCGCGGCGGTCACCGCACCCGGGACGACGGTGCGGAACCGGCCGGCGTCGTCGGTGGTGACCCGCTGCCGGCCGCGCTCGCGGCCCGCGGCGTCGACGACGGCGAGGGTGAAGGTGGCCGGCACCGGCACGGCGTCGGCCAGGGCCCCGGCCAGCGACCCGCCGAGGGCGTCGGCGATCCCGAGGGCGCGGCCGGACACGGCGAAGTCGGCGCCCGGGCGCAGCGGACGGGTCGGTGCGGCCATCCGCACGTGCAGCAGGTCGGTGGTCGCCAGCGCGGGCGCGGCGGGTGCCGCGGGCGCGACGGCGTCGGCACCGCCGCCGGCGATCGAGAGCGGGGTGGCGAGCAGGGTGGCGGCGAGCAGGCCGGTGGCCACGGTGGTGGACCGGCGGCGACGCGCGCGGGGCAGGACGGACATGGCGCTCCTGGGACGAGGGACCGGAGTCCGCTGCGTCGCTGCAGGGTGGCCGGGCCGAGACGGGTCGTGGAGTGCAACGAGGCCCGCGCCCTCCCGGTTACGCGCCGGCGGGGACCCACGACCGACCGACGCGGGACCCCGGGACGCGCCACGACCCGCCGCCCCAGCGGGGCGACGGGTCGTGGCGGGTGGTTCAGGTGGACCAGGGGGAGGAGGTCACTCCTCGCCGCGGATGAAGGCCTCCACGCGACGGCGGCCCTCGTCGTCGGGCAGCTGCACCGGCGGGGACTTCATGAGGTAGGAGGAGGCGCTGATGATCGGGCCGCCGAAGCCGCGGTCCTTGGCGATCTTCGCCGCGCGGATGGCGTCGATGATGATGCCGGCGGAGTTGGGGGAGTCCCAGACCTCGAGCTTGTACTCCAGGTTCAGCGGCACGTCGCCGAAGGCGCGACCCTCGAGGCGGACGTAGGCCCACTTGCGGTCGTCGAGCCACGCGACGTAGTCGGACGGGCCGATGTGGACGTTCTTGTCGTCGACCAGACCGGACAGGGGGCCGGTGAGGTTGGAGGTGACGGCCTGGGTCTTGGAGACCTTCTTGGACTCCAGGCGCTCACGCTCGAGCATGTTCTTGAAGTCCATGTTGCCGCCGACGTTGAGCTGGTAGGTGCGGTCCAGCACCACGCCGCGGTCCTCGAACAGCTTCGCCATCACGCGGTGGGTGATGGTGGCGCCGACCTGGCTCTTGATGTCGTCGCCGATGATCGGGACGCCGGCGTCCTCGAACTTCTTGGCCCAGACCGGGTCGGAGGCGATGAAGACGGGAAGGGCGTTGACGAAGGCCACGCCGGCGTCGATCGCGCACTGGGCGTAGAACTTGTCGGCCTCCTCCGAACCCACGGGGAGGTAGGAGACGAGCACGTCGGCGCCGGTGTCCTTGAGGACCTGCACGACGTCGACCGGCTCGGCCGCGGACTCCTCGATGGTGAGGCGGTAGTACTTGCCCAGACCGTCGAGGGTCGGGCCGCGCTGCACCTCGACGCCCAGGGTGGGGACGTCGCAGATCTTGATGGTGTTGTTCTCGGAGGCGTTGATGGCCTCGGAGAGGTCCTTGCCGACCTTCTTGTCGTCGACGTCGAAGGCGGCGACGAACTCGACGTCCTTGACGTGGTAGTCGCCGAACGCGACGTGCATGAGACCCGGGACGGAGCCGTTCGGGTCGGCGTCGGCGTAGTACGTGACGCCCTGGATCAGGGAGGTGGCGCAGTTGCCGACTCCCACGATTGCTACTCGAACCGAACCCATCGGTCTGTCCTTCCTCGGATCTCTCGATCGCTTGCTGGTGCCGCTGCCCTCCGGGGGCGGGGACGGCGGGGGCTGGTGGTGGTGGTGCGGGGTGCCGTCAGGTGGCAGGGGCGGTGCCGGGACCGTTGGCGCCCCGTTGGGCCTCGGCCTGACGCCGCTCGGCGTTGATGAGGTCGGAGAGCCACTGGACCTCACGTTCGGCCGACTCGACGCCGTGGCGCTGGAGCTCCGCGGAGTACCGGTCGACCTCCTTCTCGGTCAGCTGCAGCTGGCGCTGCACCCGCTCGAGTCGTTCCTGGAGGCGGCTGCGACGTCCTTCGAGGACGCGGAGCCGGATCTCCATGTCGGTGCGCCCGAAGAACGCGAACCGGATGTCGAAGTTGTCGTCCTCCCACGCGGCGGGGCCGACCTCGGACATCAGGCGCTCGAACTCCGCGGTGCCGGCCTCGGTGACCCGGTACACGATCCGGGGCCGGCGCGAGACCGGCGAGAGCGGCGGGGCCGTCTCCTCGATGAGGTTGCCGCGCAGCATCTTCTTCAGCGTCGGGTAGAGCGAGCCGTAGGACAGCACGCGCCCCCACCCGAGCATCAGGTTCAGCCGCTTGCGGAGCTCGTAGCCGTGCATGGGTCCCTCGTGCAGCAGTCCGAGGACTGCCAACTCGATCGTCTCCGCACGCCGTGCCACGAGATGCATCGTAGCGATATATCCGCAGAAGATGAACTTCCGATGCGTGTGACCTGATGCATCTCGCGATCGCATCGCGGATGCGGGACCGGCGCCGGACCGGACGCAGGTCACGCCCGCGGTGCTTGGGGTGGGGGCGGTGCGGCTGCGTACCCTGATCCGAGCCCCGCGGCGCGGGGCGCGCCGGCCGCGGCGCTGCACCGATGCGCGGTCGACGACCAGGGACGGCACCGGGTGGGTCCCCCACCCGCGAAGGACGAGGTGGACGTGGACGGCAAGCGGAAGGCGGCGGGCACCCCGGCGACCGGCGGGCGCGGAGCGTCCCGCCCGGCGCAGGGGTCACGAGCGGTCTGGAAGCGGCGGCTGCTCCGCACGGCGAAGTGGGGCGGCATCTCCTCGCTGGTCCTGGCGCTGGTGGGCGTCGCGGGCTTCGTCTTCCTCTACAAGTCCATCGACATCCCGGCCGCCAACGCCGAGTTCCTCACCGAGACCACCTTCGTCTACTACGACGACGGCGAGACCGAGCTGGGCCGCTTCGAGAACCAGTTCCGCGACTCGATCTCCCTCGACGAGATGCCGGACACCCTCAAGGAGGCGGTGGTCGCGGCCGAGAACCGCACCTTCTGGACCGACTCCGGGATCGACCCCAAGGGCATCCTGCGGGCGCTGTTCAACAACGTCGCCGGCGGCTCGCGCCAGGGCGCGTCCACGATCACCCAGCAGTACGTCAAGATCCTCTACCTCTCCCAGGAGCAGTCCTACAAGCGCAAGGTCAAGGAAGCGATCCTGTCGCTGAAGGTGCAGCGGGAGTTCTCCAAGAGCGAGGTGCTCGAGAACTACCTCAACCTCATCTACTTCGGCCGGGGCGCCTACGGCGTGGAGGCCGCGGCCAACGTCTACTTCGACAAGGACGCCGCCGACCTCGACCTGCGCGAGTCGGCGGTGCTGGCGGCGCTGCTCAACGACCCCAACGACCTCGACCCGAGCAACGGCCGCGACGCCCGGATCGCGCTGCGCGGCCGCTACGACTACGTGCTCGACAGCATGGTCGAGACCGGCGACCTCACCGCCTCCGAGGCCGAGCGCGCGAAGAAGCGGCTGCCGGACTTCCCCGAGCAGAAGGCCGAGGACGCCTACGGCGGCCAGCGCGGTCACATGCTCACCCTCGTGCGCAACCAGCTGCTGAAGCTGCCCAACTACGAGACCGGGGAGCTGTTCACCGAGGAGGAGATCAACGGCGGCGGCCTGCGGATCACCACCACGCTGAACCGGAAGATGATGGACAACACCATCGAGGGCGTGAAGGCGATGCGTCCCGAGGGCGTCGGCGACAAGCAGCTGCACGTCGGTGCGGCCACCGTCGAGCCCGGCACCGGTGCGCTCAAGGCGTTCTTCGCCGGTCAGGACTACCTGAAGTCCCAGCTGAACTGGGCGGTGCTCGGCGGTCAGGCGGGCTCGACGTTCAAGCCCTTCGCGGTGGCGGCGGCCCTCAAGGCCGGCTTCTCGATCAAGGACACCTTCGACGGCAACTCCCCCTACGAGACGCCCGACGGCATCGACTTCGAGAACCAGGGCGACACCGACTACGGCAGCCGGGTGAGCCTGATCCAGGCCACCGAGGACTCCATCAACACCGCCTTCATCGACCTCACCCTGGCCATGCCCGACGGGCCGCAGGAGATCATCGACACCGCGGTGGACATGGGCATCCCGCCGGAGAAGGTGGGCCGCAAGGACCCCTTCGGCATCCCCACCGAGACCGGTGGTCTGGAGCCCAACACCGGCGTCGCCCTCGGCTCGCAGACCGTGAGCCCGATCAACATGGCCAACGCCTACGCCACCATCGCCAACGGCGGGATGCGCGCCGATCCCTACGTGGTGGAGAAGGTCACCGACGCCTCCGGCACCGTGCTGTACCAGCACCGGGTGGAGGAGCAGCGGGCGATCAGCGCCGACGTCGCCGCCGACGTCGCCTACGCCATGCAGCAGGTGATCGTGGCCGGGTCGGGCTCGATCAGCGCCCCGCTGGCCGACGGTCGACCCGCCGCGGGCAAGACGGGCACCGCCACCAAGACCGGCGGCGCGGTGTCGTCGTCGTGGTTCGCCGGCTTCACGCCGCAGTACTCCACCGCGGTGATGTACGTGCGCGGCGACGGCAACGGCCAGCTCGACGGCTGGCTCCCGACCTCCTCCGACGGCCGTGAGGGCTACTTCGGCGGCAACTACCCGGCCAAGACCTGGAACGCGATCATGAACGCCGACCACGAGGGCCTGCCGATCCTGCAGTTCCCCGACCCGGTCTACGTCGACGGCGACGCGCCCTCGGAGGGCCACGAGCCCTACACCCCGCCGCCGCCGAAGCCGACCAAGGACAAGGACACCGAGTCCCCCACCGAGGAGCCCACCGACGGCCCGACGGACTCGCCCACGGACTCCCCGACCGACACCCCGACGGACTCGCCCACCGACACACCCACGGACTCCCCGACCGACACCCCGACGACCGAGCCCACCTGCGGTCTGCTGGGGTGCTCCGGCGGCCGCCGCTCCGGCTAGGCCGGGCCAGGGGACAGGGGGCCCCGCGTGCCGCACGTGCATCCCACGCAGCACGACACCGTCGTCCGCGCGCTCAGCGAGGTGGTCGGCGGGCCGGTCGGCACGCGGGCGGGGCGGCGGCGTCGTCGCACCCCCGGGCCGGTGGCGGTGCTGCTGGCGCTGACCGCGCTCACGTGCGTGCTCGGGATGGCCGCGGCCGGCTCGTGCGCGGGCCAGTCCTTCCAGCGCGGGCTGACCCTGCCCGACGGCGCGCCCGACCAGCGCGCCGCCGCGCGGCTGTGCACGAGCCCGATCGCCGACCTCTCCGACGACGCCGGGCGGGGGGAGTCGCTGCGCGCCTGGGAGGCCGCGCCCGGGCGCTGGACCGGGAGCGACCTGCCGCCCGCGGTGGCGGGCTGGGTGGCGGTGACCACCGCGATCACCCACCGGCTCATCGGGGCCCCGCCCGCGGAGCAGCGCTACCTGCGCCCCGCCAGCGAGCTGCTGGCCGATCCGCGGGTGGACACCGAGCGCACGGTCTTCGTGGCCGTCAACGTCGTGGGACTCTCCGCCCTGGCGCTGCTCGCCGTCGGCGCGCTGGCCCGGGTCCGGCGCCGCGTGGGTCCCGCGCGACCGTGGGACGCGGCGTTCCTGGCGCTGTCCCCGCTGCTGGCGCTGACGCTGCTGCAGGGGTGGACCCTGCTCGCGCTCGCCCCGGCGGTCCTGGCGCTGGCCCTCGACGTCACCCGCCGTCCGGTGGCGGCGGGCGCGGTGCTCGGGGTCGCGGTGGCCGCGGGCGGCTGGCCCGTGCTGCTGCTCGCGGCGTGGGCCCTGGCCGGCGTCGCCCGTCCCGCGCTGCTGCGGGCCGGGGCGGCCACCGCGCTGGGCGTCGTCGTCGTGTCGCTGCCGGTGGTCGTGGCGGGGGCCGGGCCGAGCATCGGGCGCTGGCTCACGTCGACCGACACCCCGCCGCTCGGCTCGGTGTGGACGCTGCTCGTGGGCACCGGCCTGCTGGGCCAGGACGCCGTCGCCCCGGCGGCGTGGACCCTGGTGGGCGTCGCGGGCGCCCTGGTGGTGCTGCTGGTGGCCCGCTCGGCGAGCGCTCCGGAACCGGCCCAGGCGATGGCGCTGCTCGTGGGGGTCGTCGTGCTGCTTCAGCCCGACCACGGCGCGGGCGCCGCGCTGTGGCTGGTGCCCTGGCTCGCCCTCGCCGCGCCCCGCTGGCGCGACCACCTGGCCTGGCAGGGCGTCGGTGTCGTCGCGCTCGCGCTGGTCGCCTGGTCGCAGGCCGGCCTGCTCGGCGCGGCCGGCGACGGCGACGCCGACCTGTCGTGGGTCGGCATCCTGCTGCGGGTCGCCGTCACCGTCGGCGTGCTGGGTCTCGTGGCGCGCGACCTGGTTCGGGGCGTCGTGCGGGGCGGGGACCGGGCGGCGTCCTAGGTCCTAGGACACGACGACGTCGTCGAAGCTGGTGGCGGTGTAGCGCACCCGCACCCCGATCCGCTCGCCCACGACCGGCACCCGCGCGCCCGCGGGCACGAACAGCATCGAGACCTGCATGTGGGGCGGTTCGGCGAACAGGCGCTGCTTGCCGTCGATCGTGAACGGGGAGCGGACGAACCCCACGGCGTCCATGCCGCCGCGGGCCAGGGTGGCCGCGCGGGCCTTGAGCGTGGAGTCGCCCGTGGGTGCCTCCAGGCCGATGCCGTGGGCGGTGCCGCCGCTGACCACGAGCAGGTGCCCGGCCTTGGGGGCGGTGCGGCCGCGGTAGCCGAAGGCGTCGCCGCGCTCGACCGGGTGCACGTCGAGCACCGTGGCGCCGACGTCGAGGGCCTCGCGGTCGCCGAGCCACAGCCCGGTGCCGATGCGGGGGCGCAGCACGAAGTCGCCGAACCCGTGGCGCAGCTCCGCGAGCTCGGCGGTGCTGAGGTGGCTCACCCAGACCGTGCGCAGGTCGGGCAGGTCCGCGGCGACGGCGTCGTTGAGCAGCCGGCGCACCTCGCCGACGTGGTTGCCCTGGGCCAGCGGCAGGTGCAGGGCGACGCCCTCGAGCCGCGCCCCGGGGTGGCGGCGCAGCCGGTCGGCGGCCTCCCACAGCTCGCGGGCGGTGAACCCGTGGCGCTGCATGCTGGTGCGCTGCTCGAGCACGAACCGGGCGCGCGGGTCGCGGGCCAGCAGCGCCTCGACGTCCTCGACCCGGCCCAGGGTGTGCACCACGCGGCGGGTGAGCGCGGGATCGAGGTCGGGCACGAAGGGCCGCCACGGCGAGAGCACCACCAGGTCGCCGTCGAAGCGCAGCGCGACCTCGGGCACCTCGTGGTAGGTGCCGACCGCGACGGCGTCGACGCCCAGCCAGCCGGCGCGGCGGGCCAGGCGGGCGTTGCCGAACCCGTAGCCGTTGCCCTTGATGACCGGCACCAGGCCGGGGTGGGTCTCGGCGACGCGGCGCAGGTGGCCCCGCCACCGCTCGCCGTCGACGGTGAGG
Organism: Nocardioides sp.; assembly: GCF_964228225.1. Classification (GTDB taxonomy): domain Bacteria; phylum Actinomycetota; class Actinomycetes; order Propionibacteriales; family Nocardioidaceae; genus Nocardioides. Next base: position 18,771 of record NZ_CAXQZB010000075.1, on the reverse strand, counting down.
ACCAGGCTCATCGGCGCCGCCGCAGGTAGAGCTCGAAGGCGCGGTAGAGCACCGAGGAGATCGGCAGGTCCCACTCCCCGGCGTACTCCACGGCCTCCCCGCCGGTGCCCACCTTGAACTGGATCAGGCCGGCGTGGGGGTCCGCGGCGTCGAGGGTGTCGGTGATGCCGCGCAGGTCGTAGACCTCCGCCCCGGCGGCCAACGCGTCGCGCATCATCGCCCACTGCACCGCGTTGGAGCCGCGCACGTCGCGCTTGGCGGTGGAGGAGGCGCCGTAGGAGTACCAGGCGTGGGTGCCCACGCGCACCGCGATCGTGGCGGCCACGAGGTCGCCCTCGTGGTGGGCCTGCCACAGCCGCAGCCGGTCGGGGTCCTCCCCGCACAGCGCGCGCACCATCGTGCGGAAGTAGGGCAGCGGGCGGGGGGTGAACCGATCGCGCTCGGCGGTGTGCACGTAGAGGGCGTGGAAGGCCGCCACGGTGTCGTCGTCGGGCACGCCGGTGGAGGCCGTGACGACGACGCCCTCCTTCTCGGCGCGCTTGATGTTGCGCCGCCACAGCTGGTTCATGCCGCGCAGCACCTCGTCCTCGGTGCGGGCCCGGGTCGCCCCGGAGTCCGGGTCGGTCGTGGTGAGCGGCACCTGGAACACGTGGCGCGGCTGGCCGGCGGCGAACCCGCCGTCCTCCCCCTGCGGCCGCCAGCCGAGCTCGCGCAGCTGGCTCACGACGCGCGCACCCGCCGGGTGGCGGTGGGTGGGCGGCACGTCGTCGAGGCGACGCACCTGCGGATCGGCGAGGCCGGCCTTGAGGGCGGCGGCGTCCCAGCGCCGGGTCGTGACCGGTGGCCCGATGCGCACGCCGAACGCGCCGGCGGAGCGCAGGTGGGCCACCATCGGGGTCAGCCAGGCCGCGAGGTCGTCGTCCCAGTCGATGACCGGACCCTCGGGCAGGTAGGCGAGGTAGCGCCGGACCCGGGGCAGCTGGCGGTACAGCACCAGCGCCGCGCCCACCGGGGGAGCATCGGGTGCGTCGTCGTCGAACCACCCCAGGGACTCCGCCCGCCACTCCGCCTTGACCTGCGCCCACGCGGGGGTCTGCAGGAAGGAGGCGGAGGAGCGGCTGCGCAGGTACGCGAGGTGCTCGGCGGCGGTGACGGGTCGGACCTTCAGCAGCCGGGGCACCCCGCGAGGCTACCGAACCCCGCGCCGCGCTCAGCCCAGCCGGGCGCGCAGCCAGGCGAAGTCGGCGGTGTGCTCCTCGGCACCGCCCGGCGTCTCGCACACCACCGGAGCGGCGGCGTCGCGGATGACGGCGGCGAGCAGGTCGGGGTCGATCCGACCGGCGCCGAAGTTGGCGTGGCGGTCGGCGCCGGAGTCGAAGTCGTCGCGCGAGTCGTTGGCGTGCACGAGGTCGATGCGCCCGGTGATCGCCCGCACGTCGTCGACGACGGTCTCCAGCGCGTTGCCGCCGGCGTGGGCGTGGCAGGTGTCGAGGCAGAAGCCGACCATGTCGGCGCCCGCCGCCCCGGCCACGGCGTCCCACACCCGCGCGATGCGGTCGAGGTGACGGGTCATGGCGTTGTCGCCGCCGGCGGTGTTCTCGATGAGCAGCGGCAGGGTGAGGTCGGTGGCCTCGATCGCCTTGCGCCAGTTGTCGTACCCCTTCTCGGGGTCGTCGGCCTTGTTGACGTGGCCGCCGTGCACGATCAGGCCCTTCGCGCCGATCTCGGTGGCGGCCGTGACGTGCTGCTGCAGCAGCTTGCGGCTCGGGATCCGGATCCGGTTGTTCGTGGTGGCGACGTTGACGATGTAGGGCGCGTGGACGTAGAGGTCCACCCCGGCCTCCTGGGCCGCGGCGCGCAGGGCCGCCGCGCCGCCGGGATAGCGGATCTCGGGGCCCTGGTAGGACTGCGGGTCGCCGAGGAAGAACTGCACCAGCGGCGCCTGCCGGGCGATCGCCTCCGCGACCGGGTCCTCCTGGGCGACGTGGGCGCCGAGGCGCAGCGGGCTCGTGCCGGGGGTCTCCACCATGGTCAGCGAGCCTAGAGCGGGGCACCGACACCCGCGGGTGGGGCCTCTCGGAGACGGTGGTGCGGGCGCCTCGCGCGATTGGGAGCGCACCGCCGGCCGCTGCTACCTTGTCCTGTCCCCCAGCACCGACCCACCGACGGGGCCCGCACGCGCGGGCGCGGTGCCGGGACGAGCATCAGCCCTCCTGCCACGGAGAGACCGTGGCCGCCGAGTCCACAGGAGGTGGAAACACGCTGTGCGTGCTTACGAAGTCATGATCATCCTCGACCCCAACCTCGAGGAGCGTTCGATCGAGCAGCAGCTGGGCAAGTACCTCGACGTCGTCAAGAAGGACGGCGGCAGCATCGACAAGGTCGATGTCTGGGGTCGTCGTCGCCTGGCCTACGAGATCAAGAAGAACGCCGAGGGCATCTACGCCGTCGTCAACCTGCAGGCCGAGCCGGCCACCGTCAAGGAGTTCGACCGCCAGCTCACGCTGAACGAGTCGATCCTGCGCACGAAGGTGCTGCGCGCCGACGCTCGCTGATCCGAGGATCGCTCGTGTCCGGAGCCGCTGGAACCCTCCGGCCGGGTCACGGCGCGAGCATCATCGGGGCGAGTCTGTGGACCAGCCCTTGGGAGTTGTCGGTCCCCGGGTCCAGCATGGGCACCGAGCATCCCGACTCCCGGCACGATTCATGAACCTGTAGGAGACCTGACATGGCAGGCGAGACCGTCATCACCGTCGTCGGCAACCTCGTCGACGACCCGGAGCTGCGCTTCACCCCCTCGGGGGCGGCCGTGGCCAACTTCCGGATCGCGTCGACGCCGCGCACCTTCGACCGTCAGTCCAACGAGTGGAAGGACGGCGACGCGCTGTACCTGTCCTGCTCGGTCTGGCGGCAGGCCGCGGAGAACGTCGCCGAGTCCTTGCAGAAGGGCATGCGCGTGGTCGTGCAGGGGCGCTTGAAGCAGCGCCAGTACGAGACGCGCGAGGGTGAGAAGCGCACGGTCGTCGAGCTCGAGGTCGAAGAGGTCGGTCCCTCGCTGAAGTACGCCACCGCCAAGGTCGCGCGCGCCAACCGCTCCGGCGGCGGGGGCGGCGGCTACGGCGGCGGGCAGCCCAGCGGCGGCGGCTACGGCGGCGGCGCCCCGGCGCCCGCCGACGACCCGTGGGCCAGCCCGGCCCCGGCGGCCTCCTCGCCCCAGGGCGACCCGTGGGGGGCCCCGGCGGGCTCCGACGAGCCCCCGTTCTGATCCCCCACTCCTCCCAGGTCTGAGTCCCGCGCGGTGGCCACCGGCCATCGCACACCGACCACCACCACCATCCCGGCCACGAGACGCCGGGCTCTTAAGGAAAGAGCACCACGATGGCGAAAGCACCGATCCGCAAGCCGAAGAAGAAGCAGAACCCCCTCAAGGCGGCGGGCGTCACCGAGATCGACTACAAGGACACCGCGCTGCTGCGCAAGTTCATCTCCGACCGCGGCAAGATCCGCGCGCGTCGGGTGACCGGCGTGTCCGTGCAGGAGCAGCGCAAGATCGCCCTGGCGATCAAGACCGCGCGCGAGGTCGCCCTGCTGCCCTACACCTCCACCGGTCGCTGAGAGAGGGGACGGACGATATGAAGCTCATCCTCACCCAGGAGGTCGACGGTCTCGGCTCCGCCGGCGACGTCGTCGAGGTCAAGGACGGCTACGGCCGCAACTACCTCGTGCCCCGTGGCGTCGCGGTCCGCTGGACCCGCGGCGGCCAGAAGCAGGTCGAGTCCATCAAGGCGGCGCGCGCCAAGAAGTCGGTGCGCGACCTGTCCCACGCCGAGGAGATCAAGACCAAGCTCGAGGCCACCGCCGTGGACGTCAAGGTCCGCGCCGGCGCCAACGGCCGTCTGTTCGGCACCGTCACCGTCGCCGACCTCGCCGCCGCCATCGAGGGCGTCGTGGGCGAGTCGGTCGACAAGCGCACGCTGGTCGTCAACCAGCCCATCAAGTCGCTCGGCGCCCACACCATCGGCGTCAAGCTGCACGACGAGGTCGCGGCCACCGTCGCCCTCAACGTGATCCCGGCCTGACCCCGGCCGGGTAGCACCACGGCCCGCCGTCCTCCTCGAGGACGGCGGGCCGTGTCGCGTTCCGGGGGCGCCCCCCGGGGCCGCCGTCAGTGCAGGAGGACGGCGTCGAGCAGGGCGGGGCGCTTGGCGGAGGCCGTGCGCACCCGGAAGGTGATGACGCCGGTGAACTCGCGGTTGAAGTAGCGCTGGTAGACCACGCCGATCACCGAGGTCGAGTCGCTGACCTGGTCCAGGGCCAGGAACGGCTGGCGGGGTCCCGTGCGCATCTCCAGCACGCCGAAGCCCTTGCCCGACGGCGCGATCACGCGCATCTCCTTGACCTTGCTGGCCTTGACGTTGAAGGTCGCGCCCTTGCGGGTGCTGACCATGAGGTCGCCGGCGAAGAACGCGGGGTTGCTGATCATCGACCAGCCGCCCTTGCCCGAGCCGCTGCGCAGGTTGCGCGGCACCGAGAACTGCAGCCGGGGACGGTTCGACTCGTTGCCGGCGGCGTCGACCGCCTGGGCGTCGAGGGTCAGGTCGCCCGGCGGGAGCGGCCCGATCGGGTTCTGCCCGTCCTGGCAGGGGAACGCCACGCCGTTGAGGCGGCAGGTCAGGGTCGCGGCGTCGGGGGAGTTGACGGTCGGGGTGAGGGTGTTGGTGAGGACCATCGGGAAGTCGGGGCTCTGCTGGTCGAACAACGGCACCCCGAGCAGGGCGAGCCCGACGCCGGGCGGCACGCTGTCGAGCTCGAAGGTCAGCGACTCCGGTGTCTGGTCGACGTCGGGCAGGTCGGCGCTGGCACCGGTGGAGCCGAAGAGCCCGGCGTTGGGCGCCTGGGTGGCGTCCTGGGGCCGGTCGTTCTGGTCGAAGGCGCGCACGCGGAAGGTGTACGGCGTGCCCGCGGTCTGCTCCAGGTCGCGGGCCTCGAACGGGCTCACGCACCCGGTCCACGTGTCCGGCGCGGTCCCGCGGTAGAGCTGGCACTCGTAGCCGATCCCATCGGTGTCGGCGTCGGTGTGGGCGCCGGAGAAGGTGATCGAGATCGAGGTGGTGCGGATGAACCCGGCGGCGTTGGGCACCGGCGTCATCGCCCCCAGCGTGGTGGTGGGCGCCACCTCGTCGTCGCAGCGGGTCTGGGCGCCGAGGATGCCGCCGGCGCTGACGGGGTCCTCGGTGAGGCACTCGGGGGAGGCGAGCGCCGGGGCGGGTGTCGTGAGCGGCACCAGCGCGGCTGCCACCAGGGCCAGACCGCTGAGGACGGCGCTCGCGCGCGGGCCGGGTCGGCCGACACGACGACGGGTCGGGGCGTGGGACATGGGCGAACTCCGGTTCGGGGAAGGGGGTCCGGACGCCCTAGGTTACGAGTCCGCGCGCCCTGATGGGCGCGCTTCGTCGAACCCGGCGGCCCAGCCGCGTGTCGCGAAGGTCAGCAGCAGCGCCACCAGCACCAGCGGCACCAGCGCGATCAGGGTGTCGGCGACCGGCCCGAGGGCCTCGACGTCGCCGCCGAAGACGAGGACCGGGAGCAGGATCAGCACGCCGTAGGCCCCGGCCGCGAGGCGCCACCAGGTGAGGGCGGCCTGGTCGCCGACGACGCGGGCGCGCCCGGCCAGGTCCTGGCACAGCAGCAGGATCGCCCCCAGCTGCGGCAGGTTGGCGGTCCAGCGCAGCGCCTCCTCGCCCGCGGCGACGGCCTCGAGGACCGCCGGCACCCACAGCGCGGCGTCCACCACGCCGGCGAGGGCGATCAGCGCGAGCAGGGGGCGCAGCAGCGGCGTCGGTGCCAGCCGCGAGGCCCCGACGCCGATCACGACCCAGCCCAGCGGGTCGGGCAGCAGGTCCCAGCCGCCGGCGGTGGGGGCCTCGAGGGCCAGGAGGAGCACCCCGATCGCCACCAGGTGCAGCGGCTGGAGGGGGGCACGGGTCACGGCCGCAGCCTACGGCGTGGTCCGCCGGTGGCGGCGGGACCCGGCCGGGCCCGGGTCAGGTCAGGGCGAGGCTGTCGAGGAGGTCCTGGGCCAGGGCCGAGGTGGCGGCGGCGTCGCCGAGCGAGACCGTGATCACCGCGACCTGACCGTCGAGGCCGATGACGATGGCCTCGCCGTGCACGGTGATCGACCCGGCCTGGAGGGTGTAGGTGGTCGCGAAACCGTCGCCGGCCGCGGTGCTGACGTCGCGGCTGTCGATGTCGGTGGCACCGATGGCCTCGTACTGGCCCTCGATCGCGCGCAGGTCCAGCGGCTGGTCCTCCACGAGCAGGACGTTGAGGTTCCCGCGGAAGCCGCCGTCGGCCGGGGCGGTCGCGTAGAAGACGACGTTGCTGGCCACCAGCTGCTGCAGCTGCTCGGGGGTGGCGCCCAGCCGACCGGCGACGTCGTCGCTCACACCCGCCTGGTCCAGCTGCTCCTGCAGCGCCGCGGCGTCCAGCCCGGTCCAGTCGGCCGGGAGCGCGAAGGACAGCCCGGCGCGCGGCACCTCGTAGGTGGTGACGTCGCCCTCCGCCGGGGCGGGCGCGGCGGTCTGGTCGTCGGCGGTCGGGTCCGGTGACGCCGGGGTGGGCTCGTCGGTCGGTCCGGTGCTGGGTGCGGTGCTCGGCGAGGTGTCGGTGATCGTGGTCGTCACGTCGCCCTTCCCGCTCGAGGCGCCGGAGCAGGCGGCGAGCGTGGTGAGGGCGAGGACGGACGCGACGGCTGCGAGGCCCCGAGACAACGTGGTCACCCGCCCCACCCTACGGCGGACGCCGGCCGGTGGTCAGCGCAGGGCGAGGCTGGTGCGGATGACCTCGGCGACCCGGTCGGTCTCGGCGCGGGAGCCCGTGGTGACGGTGATGACCGAGAGACGGTCCCCGGTGTCGATGACCATCGCGAGCAGGTCCGCCTGGACCCCCTGGGCGTCGAGCCGGTAGGCGACGGCGAACGAGTCGCCGACGTCGGTGGGGAAGTCGGTCTCGCGAACGTCGGTCCCGCCGAACGACTCCACCTGGTCGATCAGGACGGCGCGGGGTGGGAGGGCCTCGGAGGAGGTGAGCACGTTCAGGCTGGAGCCCCCCGGCCCGACGGCGAAGAGGACGACCTCGTCCAGGATCGCGTCTTGCTGGGAGGAGGAGATCCCGCCCCGCTCAGCGAGTTCGTCATCGATCTCGCTTCCGGCCAACGCGTCAGCCAGCTCCTCGTTGTCGCGGCGCTCCCAGCCCTCCGGCAGCCGGAAGGACAGGTCGGTGCCGTCGATCCTGAGCCGGCCGCCGTCGTACTTGGCCGCGGTGCCGAGGCTCGCGCAGCCGGTGAGCCCGAGGGTCCCGACCAGGGCCAGCAGGAGTGCCGTCACCATCGGCAGGCGGTGACCGCGTGCGCGGGGCCCGGGGAGAGGGGACATGGGCGGAGGCTACGGTGAGCCGGGTGCTCCGCGGGCGGTCTCGGGACCCAGCCGCATCCAGCGCCCGGCGCGAGCCCGGGGCAGCAGGGTGGCGAGCCGGCCGCCCACGAAGGTCACGCTGTGGGCCACCCAGACCGCGACCAGACCGCCCCCGGCCGCCGCCGTGAGCAGCACGGTGGGCACGCCGAGCAGGGCGACGCCGAGCGCCGCCGACGCCAGGTACGCGCCGTCGCCGGCGCCGATCAGCACCCCGTCGAGGACGAAGACCAGTCCGGCGGCGGGTTGGGCGATCGCGGCGACCGCGAGCACCGGCACCAGCGCGGCCCGGACGGCATCGTCGGGGGTGAGCAGTGCGATGAGCGGGGGTCCGAGCGCGAGGAGCAGCAGACCCGTGACGACACCACTGGCCCAGCCCCACGTGCGCAGGCGACGGGTGAGGGCCCGGACCTCGGCGGCGTCGCCGGCCCCGAGGGCCTGCCCGACCAGCGCCTGGGCCGCGATGGCGACGGCGTCGAGGGCGTAGACCGTGACGCCCCACAGCGTCATCGCGAGGTGGTGGGCGGCGAGGTCGGTGTCGACGTCGCCGGATCCGGCGCCGACCGCCACGGTGGTGGCCACCAGCACCCCGCGCAGCGCGGCGGTGCGCACCAGCAGCGCCGCCCCGGCGCGTCCGCGGGCTGCGAGCGCGCGCCGGCGGGGTCGCCAGCCCGACACCGTGCCCCGCCGGGTGATCGCGAGGATCAGGGCGGCGGCCGCGAGGTACTGGGTGAGCACCGTGCCGAGCGCCGATCCCACCAGGCCGAGGCCGTCGCGGGGGCCGGGTGGGCCGTGCACGAGGCCGATGTTCAGGGCCGCGTTGACGGCCACGGCCGCCAGCGCGACCCGCAGCGGGGTGCGGGTGTCCTGCAGGCCGCGCAGCACGCCGGTGGCGGCCAGGAGCACGAGCAGGGCGGGCACGCCGAGCGCGGAGACCCGGAGGTAGCCGGCGGCGTGGTCGGCCACGACGACGTCGTCGGTGAGGAGGGCGACCAGTGGATCGGCGAGCAGCAGTCCCAGGACGCCGAGCACGCCGCCGACCACCGCGGCGAGCCCGATCCCGTCCAGGCCGAGGCGCACGGCGACGCGGGTGTCGCCGGCCCCGGCCTGTCGCGCGACGGCGGCGGTGGTGTCGTAGGCCAGGAAAACGCACAGTCCTGCCGCGGTCTGCAGGACCAGGCCCGCGACGCCGAGGCCGGCCAGCTCGGGGGTGCCGAGCCGGGCGACCACCCCGGCGTCCACGAGCAGCAGCAGCGGCTCGGTGAGCAGGGTGACCAGGGCGGGCGCGGCCAGTCGCACGATGGCGGCGTCCCGGATGTGCACCGGCCCCAACCTAGGGCAGGAGCGCGCCTGGACCGGATCGTGATCCGGGCGGTGGAAAACCTTGACAAACCTGTGGATACAGGACGGGGGGTCCCCATTGTCGACAAACCGACCGGCGGATGGACGGTGAACAACGGGGAAAGCAAAAGTTCTGGCAGGAGTTCGTCCTCCACACGGCGGATCGACTGTTCGTGCAGGTCAGCGCGGTGAGCGCCGAGGTTGGCCGAAGGTTGTCCACAGCCGTGTCCCCAGGGTGTGCACATCGCCACGCCGTTCATCCACGGGTACTCCCAGGTTGTCCACAGGGGCCTGGGGACAAGGTGCTTTCCTCCCGTCGCGCCGACCCGTAGCGTCGCGCGGACGCCGAGGTCCCGGGCGGTCCTCGCCGGTCCCGGGCGGCCCCGATCCGGCCCCGATCCGGCCGGACTGTCGGCGCCTCCACCTAGCCTCGGCACCACCCCACCAGCAGCCCCGCAGCACCCACCCCCCATCGCGCCTGGAGTCGCCCCCGTGAGCCTCGCCGAGTCCGACCTCACCCCGCCCGAGCCGCCCTTCGAGCCGCCGTTCGACTCCTGGGACGACGGCGGCGCCGGACCGTCCCCGGCGTTCGCCGACGAGATGGCGCGCAGCGGCGGCGGGCGCACCCCGCCGCAGGACATGGCGGCGGAGCAGTCGGTGCTCGGCGCGATGCTGATCTCCAAGGACGCCATCGCCGAGTCGGCCGAGGTCGTGCGCGGCGTCGACTTCTACCGGCCCAGCCACGAGGTCATCTTCGACGTCTGCATCGACCTGTTCGGTCGCGGCGAGCCGGTGGACATGATCACCGTGGCCGCCGAGCTTCAGCGTCGCGGCGAGCTGCAGAAGATCGGCGGGGCGCCCTACCTCCACACCCTCGCCTCGAGCGTCCCGATCGCGGCGAACGCCGAGTTCTACGCCCGGATCGTGCACGAGAAGGCGATCCTGCGCCGCCTGGTCGACGCCGGCACGCGCATCGCCCAGTTCGGCTACGCCGGCGAGGGCGAGATCGACGACATCGTCGACCGCGCCCAGGCCGAGATCTACCAGATCACCGACAAGCGGGCCACCGAGGACTACGTCCCCCTGATCGACATCATGGACGGCGTCCTGGATGAGATCGAGGCGATCGGCAACCGCGAGGCCGGTCTGTACGGCGTCCCGACGGGCTTCGCCGATCTCGACGACCTCACCAACGGCCTGCACTCGGGCCAGATGATCATCGTCGCCGCCCGTCCCGCGATGGGGAAGTCCACGCTCGCGCTGGACTTCTGCCGCGCGGCCTCGATCGCCAACAACCTCACCAGCGCCTTCTTCAGCCTGGAGATGACGCGCTCGGAGATCAGCATGCGTCTGCTCTCGGCCGAGGCGAAGGTCCCGCTCAACCACATCCGCAACGGCAAGATGAGCCAGGACGACTGGGACAAGCTGGCCCGCCACATGGGCCGGGTCTCGGGTGCGCCGATGTTCATCGACGACAGCCCCAACATGACGATGATGGAGATCCGCGCGAAGGCCCGGCGCCTCAAGCAGCGCCACGACCTGCGGCTGATGGTCATCGACTACCTCCAGCTGATGACGTCGGGCAAGAAGGTCGAGTCCCGCCAGCTGGAGGTCTCGGAGTTCTCCCGCCAGATCAAGCTGCTGGCCAAGGAGCTGGAGATCCCGATCATCGCCCTCTCCCAGCTCAACCGTGGCCCCGAGCAGCGCGGCGACAAGCGCCCGATGATGAGCGACCTGCGTGAGTCCGGCTCGATCGAGCAGGACGCCGACATGGTGATCCTGCTCCACCGCGACGACGTCTACGAGAAGGAGTCGACCCGCCCCGGCGAGGCCGACCTCATCGTGGCCAAGCACCGCAACGGCGCCACCCGCGACATCATCGTGGCCTTCCAGGGCCACTACTCACGGTTCGTGGACATGGCCCAGGGCTGAGTCGTCCGATGGCGCTCGCGCGCACGACTCAGGTGCTGATCGATGAGTCGAAGGCGAAGAGCTACCTGATGGTGACCGCAGCAGCATCGCCCTCCCTGTGGGCCGGTCTCCGAGCCGACCTCTCGTCGATGGTGATGCCTGGACAGCGCAGCCTCCACATGAAGTCGGAGAGCGAGGGGCGCCGGATCCAGATCGCCGATCGGATCCTCAGCGCGGTGGCGGACAGTCTCGTCGTGGATGTCATCGACGCGGGGAGGATCGGCACTGAACGGACACGGCGCGCACGCTGCCTCGAAACCGTGGTGGATCTTGCGTTCAGATCAGGTGGGGCTCACCTGATCATCGATCGAGACCTCGGCCTCCAGCAGTTCGATCGACAGCAGCTCATCGAGGCCGTTCGCGGGCGTGCGACGGACGGGACGGTGACTTACGAGCATCGTTCCCGTCACGAGGATCCGGGTCTGGCCGTTCCAGACGCGATCGCGTGGGCATGGGCTCGCAACGACCAGTGACGTCGTCGGTTCAAGCCGTCGCTCCGCGCGTTTCACCGCCCGGGGATCAAGTGAGCGGCGGAAAAATCGCGAAGCCCGAGCGCCGCGGTCGTCCGGCCGGGTCTCGGGCTCACTTCCCCGGCCTCAACGGCCAGGACCTTCTTAGTATCTGCCGGGGAGACGGCCGGATCAAGTTGCTCGCGCTCGTGCAGGCACCGGCTGCGGTGACGGCGACCGTGGTCTGTTCGGTGTGGGGCCGGGCTGTCACCGGCCGGGGCTAGGGTCGAGTCCATGGTCGCCACGCGTCATCTCGGAAGGTCCGGTCTGGTCGTCTCGGTGGTGGGGCTGGGGTGCAACAACCTCGGCCGTCCCGGCACGGCCACGGAGAGCCAGGAGGGCACCGACGCCGTCGTCGATGCGGCGATCGAGGCCGGCATCACGCTCTTCGACGTCGCCGACGTCTACGGCGGCCACCCGGGGCTCTCGGAGGAGCGGCTGGGGGTGGCGCTGCGGGGCCGGCGCGACGAGGTGGTCGTGGCCACGAAGTTCGGCATGGACGTGCGCGGGGCGAACGGTCCCGACTTCGGGGCCCGTGGCTCGCGGCGCTACCTCGTGCAGGCGGTGGAGGCGTCGCTGCGGCGGCTCGGCACCGACTACCTCGACCTCTACCAGTTCCACACCCCCGACCCCACGACCCCGATCGAGGAGACCCTCGCCGCGCTCGACGACGTCGTGCGGGCGGGCAAGGTGCGCTACGTCGGGCACTCCAACCTCGCCGGGTGGCAGATCGCCCACGCCGAGTTCGTGGGCCGCGAGCTCGGCACCCGGTTCATCTCGGCGCAGAACCACTACAACCTGATCGACCGTCGCGCCGAGCTGGAGGTCGCCCCCGCGTGCGAGGCCTACGGGCTGGGCCTGCTGCCCTACTTCCCGCTGGCCAACGGCCTGCTCACCGGCAAGTACCGCGGCGGTGCGCCCGCGGGCAGCCGGCTCACCCAGGTGCGCCAGCACCTGGTCGAGACCGCGCAGGGCGAGCAGCTCACCCGCTTCCACGACTTCGCCCGGGCGCGCGGGCTCACCGAGCTCGAGGTCGCGATCTCGTGGCTGGCCACCCGTCCCAGCGTGGGCAGTGTCATCGCCGGTGCCACCACCCCCGAGCAGGTCCGCGCCAACGCCGCCGCGGCGTCGTGGCAGCCCGGTCCTGAGGACCTCGCCGAACTGGATGAGATCTTCCCGACCGCCGAGCGGGTCGCCCTGTTCTGAGCCGAGCACGCCGCGTCCCGCTGCCCGACCGGGCCGGCGGCGTGGCCGGGCCAGGACCGGTCATGACGTCCCCCGCGGACGGCCGGCGGTCCCCCCGGATCCACCGGCGGTCCGCGAGCGGGGTGAGCCTCAGAAGGGCGGGCCGAAGCCGCAGCTGATCGGGGTGCGGGGGTCCAGGCCGTTCAGGATCATGCTCGTCACGCCGGAGTCGACGGCGATGCCGATGTGGCCCACCGGGTCGAAGGCGCAGCGGTCCTGGATGTAGTAGTTCGTAACCCCGGGCTCGCGCACGAAGGACGTGGACGTGGGCGTCACGACGGCGTCGTAGCGGGTGCCGATGATCGTGTAGGTCACGCCCGGCTGGGCGATCGGTCCGTCGGTGAGCGCGGCCACCGCCGGACCGCCCCGCACGAGGTCGGTGCAGGCGTAGCAGGTGGCGCCGTCGGTGAAGGCGGCCACGAGCGGCTGACCGCCGACGAGCTGGCCGAGGGTCACCAGGCCGGCGAACGTGGTGCCGTGGGTGGGCGGGGCCAGCGCCACGACGCGGCCGACCTTGCCGGCGTAGCCGGTGACCTTCGGGACGTAGAGGGAGAGGAACGCGCCCTCGGAGTGCCCGACGAGGTCCACCTTCGCGGCACCGGTCTGCGTGAGCACCCGATCGATGAACGCGCCGATCTCGCGGCCGGAGTCGGCGACGGGCGCGAACCCGCCGCCGCCCCACCAGCGCGTGGTGGGGGTCTGGCCGTAGGTCAGCGAGAACGCGCAGTAGCCGGCCCGGGCCAGCGCCGGCCCGTGCAGGGTCCAGTTCTGGTCGTTGGAGCTGAGCCCGTGCAGCAGCACCACCGGACGCGGGTGCTCGGCGCTGGGGCGGCAGGACCAGTCGTTGTAGCCCGACGACGGCGCGGCCGGCGCGGCCGGCGCGGGGGCGGCCCCGAGCAGCGTCACGAGCGGGGCGACGGCGACCGCGAGGAGCAGGGCCGCGCGGGTGCGGAGCCGGGCCGGCCGGGGGGTGCTGCGGATCATCGGTCCTCCTCGTCGAGCGGATGTTACGGACCGTAAGTTACGGGCTGTTAGCCTGTCAACGTGTCCGAGCCGCTCCCGGCGACCACGCGTCGTCGACTCTCCGGGGCGGCACGCGCCGAGCAGCTGCTGGACACCGCCGAGGCGCTGTTCGCCGTGCGGGGCTACGCCGAGACCTCGATCGAGGACATCGCCCGCGCCGCCGGCATCACGCGCCCGATCGTCTACCAGCGCCTGGGCAACAAGGAGGCCGCCTACCTCGCCGTCGTCGAGCGGGTGCGCCGCGACCTCGAGGACCGGGTCGTCGTGGCCGCCGCGGCCCGCACCGACCCGCGCGCGCAGCTGGCGGCCGGCGTCGACGCCTTCCTGGCCTACCTCGAGGACCAGCCGCAGCGCTGGACCCTGCTCTACGGCTCCTCCACGATCACCGTGGGCGAGCTCGGCGAGCGCCTCACCGACGCCCGTTTCGCCACCGTCGCGATGATCCGCTCCCTGCTGGCCGCCCACGCCGAGGACGGCCCGGCGATCGAGGCGTTCGCGCACCTGGTGTCGGGGGCGGTGGAGCAGCTCGGCCGCTGGTGGCGTCGTCATCCCGAGGTGCCGCGGGCGGTGCTCGTCGAGCACGCCCTGGACCTGCTGTGGTCCGGACTCGCGCCCCACGTCCGCGCGGCCGTCCCGGTCGAATCCGGTGGTCGGGACGCCGACGGGCGAGGCACGCTGGGCCCGTGAGCCTGACGACGCCGACCCTGCGCACCCCGCGACTGCGGCTGCGCCCGGTGGCCGCGCACGACGCCGACGCCCTGTGGCGGCTGCACTCCGACCCCGAGGTCGTGCGGTACTGGGACTCCCCGGCCTGGGAGGACCCGTCGCGGGCCGACGCCTTCCTCGCCCGCAATGCCGCGCTGGCCGCCGAGGACGGCGGGGTGCGCACCGTGATCGTCGACGACGCCGGGTTCGTGGGCTGGGTGACCGTCTGCGACTGGAGTCCGCCCCACCGCTCGGCCCGGTTGGGCTACTGCCTGGCCCCGCGCTCCTGGGGGCGGGGCTACGCCACGGAGGCCGCCCGTGCACTGCTGGCGTGGGGCTTCGCCACCCTCGACCTCCACCGGGTCCAGGCCGAGGTCGACACCCGCCACCCCGCCTCCGCCCGGGTGCTGGAGAAGCTGGGGTTCCGGCTCGAGGGCACGCTGCGCGAGGACTGCGTGGTCGACGGCGTCGTGTCCGACTCCTGGGTCTTCGGTCTGCTGCGCCCGGAGTTCGCGGGCCCCGCCGACCATTCGTCAGGTACCTGACGAATTGTCACCCGGCCCGACCGAGGGCGGCGGCGACTATCGTCGGGCCCGTGGTGCAGGACCGGGCCGGAGGCGGGGTGTCGCTGGGGGCGCTGGTGCGCCGGCATCCGCGGCTGGTCGACGTCGCGGTGGCGCTGCTCAGCGTGCCGGCGGTGCTGGCACCCGGCGCGCGGGACGGCGACGTCGGCGGGCCGGGGCTGGTGGCCGCCCTCGACGGGCCCGCCCTGGCGATGGCGCTCGCGGCCGGGGCGCTGCTCGTGCTGCGGCGCGACGTGCCGTGGCTGGTGCTCGCCGGCACCGCGCTGCTCGCCGTCGGCAGCCTGCTGCGGGTGCCGGACGGCGCCCAGGCGACGCTGCCCTCGCTGGTCGCGCTCTACACCGTGGCCACCACGGCCCGCACGCGCGTCGTGGTCGGCGCCGCGCTGGGCCTCTCGGTCGCGATCGTGCTCGCCCTGCTCGCGGCGGGCCTGCCGATCGCACAGGCGCTGCAGCGCAGCGTCGTGCCCTGGACGGTGCTCGCCGCCGTCCTCGGGCTGACCCTGCAGGCCCACCGCCGCGCCGTCGAGGTGGCGGGGGAGCGTGCCCGTCAGGCCGAGCTGACCCGCGAGGAGGAGGCACAGCGGCGGGTGGCGGAGGAGCGGCTGCGCATCGCCCGTGACCTCCATGACGTGGTGGCCCACCAGATCGCGGTGGTCAACGTGCAGGCGGGGCTGGCCCGCCACCTGCTCGACGGGGGTAGCGACGAGGACACCGTGGCGGCCGCCCGCGAGGCGCTGGCGCACGTGCGGGACGCCACCGGTCAGGTCATGCGCGAGCTCCCGGCCTTCCTCGGCGTGCTGCGCGCCGAGTCCGACGCGGTGGATCCCACCCCCACCGCCGCACGGCTGGAGGAGCTGGTGGAGTCGGTGCGCCGCGGCGGCGTGGAGGTGCGGCTGCGGGTCGGGGGCACGCCCGACCGGCTCGACCAGGGCGCCGGCGTCGCGGCCTACCGGGTGCTCCAGGAGGCGCTCACCAACGTCGCCAAGCACGGTGCCGGTGCGGCCGAGGTGAGCGTCGACCACGGCCCCGAGGCGACGGTGATCGAGGTCGTCAACAGCCTGGGACCCGCCGCCGCGGTCGCCCCGGGGACCGGCGGGGGCCACGGCCTCACCGGCATGCGTGAGCGGGTCGCGGCCCACGGCGGCACGATGCGCGCCGGGGCCGGGCCCGACCGGCGCTGGCGGGTGCACGTCGAGATCCCGGTGCGCCCATGACCAGCCCCGTGCGCGTCGTCGTCGCCGACGACCAGGCGCTGATCCGCACCGGCTTCACCGCCCTCATCGCGACGACGTCGGACCTCACCGTGGTGGGCGAGGCGGCCGACGGGCGGGCGGCGCTGGCGCTGGCCCGCGCCCACCGGCCCGAGGTGGTCGTGATGGACATCCGCATGCCGGGGCTGGACGGCCTCGCCGCCACCCGCGAGATCACCGCCGACCCCGCGCTGGGCGGGGTCCGGGTGCTGGTGCTCACCACCTTCGAGACCGACGAGTACGTCGCCGAGGCGATCCGCGCGGGCGCCAGCGGGTTCCTCGGCAAGGACATCGAGCCGGCGCGGTTCCTCGACGCCATCCGCACGGTCGCGGCCGGCGACTCCCTGCTCTCGCCCACGGCCACCCGGGCGCTCATCCAGCGCTACCTCGCCTCGCCCGACGCGCGTCTGGAGGGCGCGTTCACCCCGCGCGACGTGGCCGAGTCCGAGCTCACCCCGCGCGAGCTCGAGGTCGTCGGCCTGGTGGCCCTGGGGCTGGACAACGCCGCCATCGCCGAGCGGCTCGTGGTCTCCCCGCTCACCGCCAAGACCCACGTGACCCGGGCGATGGGCAAGCTCGGCGCCCGCGACCGGGCCCAGCTGGTGGTGTGGGCCTACCGCTCCGGCCTCGTCGTCCCCGACTGACCTCCCACCGACCCCGCCCCCGCGCACCACTCCGGGAGCAGGCGGTGCGCGGGCCCGCGTACTGCGGGGGGAGTACGCCGGGTGTCACCCGGCGGACGACGTGCGCGGGCGCGGCGCGCAGCACGCTGGAGGCATCCATCCACCACCTCCGCAGGAGATCCCATGATCGAGGTCCAGGGACTCACGAAGCGCTACGGCGACCACCTCGCCCTCGACGACGTGAGCTTCACCGTCCAGCCCGGCCGGGTCACCGGCTTCCTCGGCCCCAACGGCGCCGGCAAGTCCACCACCATGCGTCTCATCGTCGGTCTCGACCGCCCCACGGCCGGCACCGCGGCCGTCGGCGGGGTGCCCTACCGCGCGCACCTGCGGCCGATGCGCACCCTCGGGGTGCTGCTCGACGCCAAGGCCGCCGACCCCGGCCGCAGCGCCCGCGACCACCTCCGGGTGCTCGCCGCCGCCGGCGGCCTGCCCCGACGTCGAGTCGAGGAGACCCTCGAGCTCGTCGGGCTCGCCGACGTCGCCGGCCAGCGGCTGGGCTCCTTCTCCCTCGGCATGGGTCAGCGGCTCGGCATCGCCGTCGCGCTGCTCGGCGACCCCGCCACCGTCATGCTCGACGAGCCGGTCAACGGCCTCGACGTCGACGGCATCCAGTGGATCCGCCGGCTCCTCACCGACCTGGCCGCCGAGGGGCGCACGGTGCTGCTGTCCAGCCACCTCATGAGCGAGCTCGAGATGGTGGCCGACCACCTCGTGGTGATCGGCGGCGGTCGGATCCTCGCCGACACCCCCATGGCCGACTTCCTCGCCGGCGCCTCCCGCCGGCGGGTGCTCGTGCACAGCCCCGACGCCGGCCGGCTTGCCGCGCTGCTGGCCCGCGACGACGTCGTCGTGGAGTCCGCGGCCGCCGGGCAGCTCGACGTCGTCGGACTCGACGCCCCGACGATCGGACGCACGGCCGCCGCCCACGGCATCGAGCTGCACCAGCTGACCCCGCGCGACGCCTCCCTGGAGGAGGCCTACCTCGCCCTCACCCACGACGCCGTCCGCTACGCCGGCGGCGGCCTGACCTCCAGCCCGACCCCCAGCCAGACCTCCGGGAGCGCCGCATGAGCACCAGCACCGCATCCAGCACCGCCACCACGGGCACCGTCCCCGGTGCCGCCCGTCCCCACCCGGCGACCGACGGCGAGCGCGCCCCCGGCTTCCGTGCCGTCCTGGTCTCGGAGTGGCTGAAGTTCGCCACCCTGCGCTCCTCCTGGATCACCTTGGGGTCCGCGACCGCGGTGATGGTGCTCATCGGGGTCATCGCGGCTGCCGCCGTGGGCGGCGACACCCAGGCTCCGGGCGGGCCCACCTTCGACGCCTCCGACCCGATGGGCACCGTGTTGACCGGCGCCAACTTCGCCGTGCTGATCCTCGGGGTCCTCGGTGCACTCTCGGGATCCCGGGAGTACGGCTCCCGGATGATCGCCACCAGCTTCATCGCCACCCCGCGCCGCGGTCGGGTGATCGTGGCCAAGGCCCTGGTTCTCGTCGCCGTCGTCGTGCCTGCCGGGCTGGTCGGCAGCGTCGGGGCGTTCCTGGCCGGCAACGCCGTGCTCGACGCCGCGGGCGAACCGTCCCTGGGCCTCGGCGACGCCGGCGTGGTCGGCGATCTGGTGGGCATGGCCGGCTGGTTCACCGCCGTCACCCTGATCGGCCTGGGTCTGGGACTGCTGCTGCGCAGCGTCGCCGCAAGCGTCGGCACCTTGATCGGCGGCGTCCTGATCGCCCCGCCGATCGTCGGGGCGTTGCTGCCCGACGGCGCCGACCGGGCGCTTCAGGTGCTGCCCAGCAACGCCGCGGCCGCCCTCACCGTCGTACAGGCGACTGGCGATGTGACGATCGGCGCCGCGACGGGGGCCGCGATCCTCGTGGGTTGGGTCGCGCTGGTCCTCGGCACGGCGGCCCGGGCGGTCCTGGTTCGCGACGTGTGAGCCCCACCCGGGGTGACCCCGCGCCCGGGGGGGGGGGGGGGGGGGGGGGGG
>NZ_CAXQZB010000074.1:0-50419 GCF_964228225.1 Nocardioides sp. | reverse complement strand
GCCACAAGCATTCGGCAGGCGGATTCGCCGATTTCGCCTGCCGAATGCTTGTGACGACGTCCCCACGGCGACCACAGGGGCGCCGTTCGTCTCGGGCGCGTTACCGCCGTGCAACAGGGCACGGGCAGGGTGGGGGCATGTCCATCAAGGTCGCGCTGGAGCACCGCACCACCTACGAGTTCGCGCACCCGGTGAACGTGGCGCCCCACGTGGTGCGGTTGCGGCCGGCGCCGCACTGCCGCACCCCGATCGAGGCGTACTCGCTGACGGTCGAGCCGGCGGGGCACTTCGTGAACTGGCAGCAGGACCCGTTCGGCAACTGGGTGGCGCGGCTGGTGTTCCCCGAGAAGGTGGCGGCCCTGGACATCACCGTCGGGCTGGTGGCCGACCTGATGGTGATCAACCCCTTCGACTTCTTCATCGAGGAGTACGCCGAGACCTTCCCCTTCGCCTACCACGCCGCGCTGGCCGCCGACCTCGCGCCCTACCTGCGCGAGGTGGACGACGCCGACGCCGCCCGCGCGTTCGCCGACTCCCTGCCCCAGCCCGGGGACCGGCCCGGCGGGGTACCGACCGTGAGCTTCCTGGCCGAGCTCAACGCCGCCGTGCACGCCGAGGTGGCCTACTCGGTGCGCATGGAGCCGGGCGTGCAGACCCCCGACGAGACGCTGGCGCGCCGGATCGGCTCGTGCCGCGACTCCGCCTGGCTGCTGGTGGCGCTGCTGCGCCACCACGGCCTCGCCGCCCGCTTCGTGTCGGGCTACCTGGTGCAGCTGGCCGCCGACCAGGAGTCGCTGGACGGCCCCAGCGGGCCGGCGGCGGACTTCACCGACCTCCACGCCTGGACCGAGGTGTACCTGCCCGGCGCGGGCTGGGTCGGGATGGACCCCACGAGCGCGCTGTTCGCCGGCGAGGGCCACCTGCCGCTCAGCGCGACGCCGCACCCCAGCGCCGCCGCCCCGATCGAGGGCGCCACCGACCCGGTGGAGGTGACGTTCTCCTTCAGCAACACGGTCACCCGGGTGCACGAGGACCCGCGCGTCACCAAGCCCTACACCGAGGAGCAGTGGGCCCGCGTCGACGCCCTCGGCTAGGCCGTCGACGCCCGGCTCGAGGCCGGCGACGTGCGGCTCACGATGGGCGGGGAGCCCACCTACGTCAGCCTCGACGACGCCACGAGCCCGCAGTGGAACACCGACGCCGACGGCCCCGACAAGCGTCGCCTGGCCACCGACCTGGCCGAGCGGCTGCGCGCGCGCTACGCGGAGGGCGGCGTCGTGCACCGCGGCCAGGGCAAGTGGTACCCCGGCGAGCCGCTGCCGCGCTGGAACATCGCCCTGCAGTGGCGCACCGACGGCGTGCCGATCTGGGCCGACCCCGCGCTGCTGGCCGACCCGTGGGGTCCGCCGGCGCCCGACCGCGACGCCACTGCCGACGCCGAGGCGCTGGTGCGCCGGATCGCCCGCACCCTGGGTCTGCCCGAGGACCAGGTGCTGCCCGCCTACGAGGACCCGCTCGCCGCCCTGGCCAGCGAGGTGCGCCAGCCGTTCGGCGAGCGACCCGACGACGCCGCCGAGAAGCTCGACGCGCAGGGCCTGGGCGTGCTGGACGCCGCCGTGGACACCCCCACGGGCTGGGTGCTGCCACTGCACCCCGACAGCGCGGCCGGCTGGACCAGCCCGGCATGGCGGTTCCGACGCGGCCGCCTCGTGCTGCTGCCCGGCACCAGCCCGGTGGGCCTGCGGCTGCCGCTGGACTCGGTGGCCTGGCGCGACCCTGCGTTCGAGGGCGAGGAGACCCGGCTGGAGCCGGGGCCGCCGCCGAGCCCGCAGGTGCCGGTGGTGCGCGTGGTCGACCCCGAGGGCGCGGCCACGACGGCGCTGGCGGTGGAGGCCCGCGACGGCCACGTGCACGTGTTCCTGCCGCCCACGCTGCGCCTGGAGGACTACCTCGACCTGCTGCGGCTGGTCGAGGTGGGCGTGCGGCGCGTCGGCTGCCCGGTCGTGCTGGAGGGGTACGGCCCGCCGGCCGACCCCCGGCTCGCGCAGCTGGTCGTGACGCCGGACCCCGGCGTGATCGAGGTGAACGTGCCGCCCTCGGGCTCCTGGGCCGAGCTGCGCGACCTCACCACCACCCTGGCGGAGCAGGCGCGGCTCGCGCGGCTGGCCACCGAGAAGTTCGACCTCGACGGCCTGCACACCGGCACCGGCGGCGGCAGCCACCTCACCCTCGGCGGGCCGAGCCCGGCCGACAGCCCGCTGCTGCGTCGTCCCGACCTGCTGGCCAGCCTGATCCGGTACTGGCAGCGCCACCCCGCGCTCTCCTACGTCTTCGCCGGCCGGTTCGTGGGCCCCACCAGCCAGGCGCCGCGCTTCGACGAGGGGCGGCCCGAGGCGGTGTACGAGATGGAGATCGCGCTGGCCGAGCTCGCCCGGCTCACCGCCGAGGCCGAGAGCGGACCCGGCGGCGGGCCGGCGCCCTGGCTGGTGGACCGCGCGCTGCGCCACCTGCTCACCGACCTCACCGGCAACACCCACCGCGCCGAGTTCTGCATCGACAAGCTCTACAGCCCCGACTCCGGCCGCGGCCGGCTCGGCCTGCTGGAGCTGCGCGGCTTCGAGATGCCGCCCCACCCGCAGCTCGCGCTCGTCCAGGCCCTGCTGGTGCGGGCGCTGGTGGCGATGTTCTGGGAGCGGCCCTGCACCGATCCGCTGATCCGGTGGGGCACCCGGTTGCACGACGACCTGCTGCTGCCCGCCGGGGCCGCCGCCGACCTCGCCGAGGTCGCGGCCGACCTGCGCGCCCACGGCATCGCCTTCGAGACCGCGTGGTTCGACCCCTTCCTGGAGTTCCGGTTCCCCCGGCTCGGCGCCACCCGCCTCCCGGGTCCGGGCGGGCGCGCGATCGAGCTGGAGCTGCGCCAGGCGATCGAGCCGTGGCACGTGCTGGGCGAGGAGGCCACCGGCGGCGGCACCGCGCGCTACGTCGACTCCTCGGTGGAGCGCGTGCAGGTGTCGGTGCGCGGGATCGACCCCCACCGGCACCTCGTGACGTGTCAGGGTGTGCCGGTGCCCCTCACCGCCCCTGCCACCGACGCCGGTGCTGCCGACGCCGCTGCTGCCGGGGACCGGCTCCACGGCGGCGTGCGCTACCGCGCCTGGCAGCCGTGGTCGGCGCTGCACCCCAGCATCGGCGTGCACGCCCCGCTGACCGTCGAGGTCGTCGACACCCGCAACGGCGTCAGCCTGGGCGGGGTCACCTACCACGTCGCCCACCCCGGGGGTCGCGCCTACGACACCCCGCCGGTCAACGCCGCCGAGGCCGAGGCGCGTCGCGCCGCCCGCTTCGCCGCCCTGGGCCACACCACCGGCCGGGTCGACGTCGGCGCCCTGCGCGAGGCCGCCGCCCGCGCCGCCGCACCGGAGTACCCCCGCACCCTGGACCTGCGGCGCGTGCCGCCGCGCCGCGCCCTCCCCAGCGCCCCGGCCGGGGGGTCCCCGGCCCCGTGACCGTGCTGCGTGACTACAGCACCGGGCTGAGCCAGCCGCCGCTGGGCGGGGCGCCGGTGCGCTTCGACGAGGTCGTCGGTCCCGACGGCGCCCTGCGCGCCCCGTGGAAGGGGTTGGCCGAGCAGGCCGTCTCGCTGCAGCCGGCCGACCTGCGCCGGGTGCACGCCGAGGCCGTGCGGGCCCTGGCCGACGACGGCGTCACCTACTCCCGGCCCGGCGGACGCCGCGAGCCGTGGCGCCTCGACCCGATCCCGATGATCGTCGACGCGGCGGGCTGGTCGGCGGTGGAGGCCGGTCTCGCGCAGCGCGCCGAGCTGCTGCACGCCCTGCTCACCGACCTCTACGGCGAGCAGCGGGTGCTGCGCGAGGGCGTGCTGCCCGCGCCGGTGGTGTTCGGCCACAGCGGCTTCCTGCGGGTGCTGGCCGGACCCCCGCGCCCCACGGCCGAGCCGGACCTGCGCCCGCTGGTGGTCGTGGCCACCGACCTGGGCCGCGACGCGCGCGGTGAGTGGCGGGTGATCGCCGACCGCACCCAGGCGCCGTCCGGCCTGGGGTACGCGGTGGAGAACCGCCGGGTGCTCTCGCGGGTGCTGCCCGAGCTGTACCGCAGCGCCGGCCTGCACCGCATGGAGCCGTTCCTGTCGGCGGTGCGCTCGGCGCTGCTGCAGGCCGCGCCCGGCGACCGGGCCGACCCGCGCGTGGTCGTGCTGTCCCCCGGCAGCCAGTCCGAGACCGCCTACGACCAGGCCTTCCTCGCCTCCCGGCTCGGGTTCCCGCTGGTCGAGGGCAAGGACCTCGTCGTGCGCGACGGCTGGGTGCAGATGCGCGTGCTCGGGCGCCTGGAGCGGGTGGATGTGATCCTGCGCCGCGTCGACGCCGCCTGGAGCGACCCGCTGGAGCTGCGCGGGGAGTCGCAGCTCGGCGTCGCCGGGCTGGTCGAGGCCGTGCGGCGCGGCCGGGTGCGGGTCGTGAACGGACTCGGCTCGGGCGTGCTGGAGAACCCGGCCCTGCTGCCGTTCCTGCCCGCCGTGTGCGAGGCCCTGCTCGGCGAGCCGCTGCGCCTGGGGCAGATCCCGACCTGGTGGTGCGGCGACCCCGACGCCCTGGAGCAGGTGCTCGACCGCGTCGACCACCTCGTGGTCCGCCCCCTCGACGGCCCCACCACCGCCCTGGCCGACCTCACCCGCGACGACGTCCGCGCCCGCGTGCTGGCCGAGCCCGCGCGGTACGTGGCCCAGGAGCCGCTCCCGCTCTCGCAGGGTCCCGTGTGGCGCACCGGCCGGGGGACCTCCCCCGGGGTCGCGGAGCCCCGACCGCTCACCTGGCGCACCTTCACCGTGCGCTACGGCTCGGCCTACCGGCCGCTGCTCGGGGGGCTGGTGAGCGTCCTGGAGGGTGACCGGTCGATCTCCAGCAAGGACGTCTGGGTGCTCAAGGCCGACCCCGCCACCCCCGACCAGCACCTGGCCGACGTGCTGCCGCTCACCAGCGTGCGCACCTCCAACTCCCTGGTGCCGCGCGTGCTGGAGGACATGTTCTGGGTGGGCCGCTACGCCGAGCGCGCCGAGGACCTGCTGCGCCTGGTGCTCGCCACCCACGCCCTGGCCGAGGACTTCCGCACCCGGCCGCGCTCCACCGGCGGTGCGGTGCTCGAGGTGATGATGAGCGCCCTCGCGCGGCTCGCGGGCCGCGGCGAGGCCGACCTCGACGCCGAGTTCCGGGGCCTGCTGCTCGACCCCGGGCGCGTGGGATCCGCCGCCCATGCGCTCGACGGGCTGCGCGACGCCCTCGACGGCGTGCGCGACCAGCTGTCCTCCGACACCTGGCGGGTCTTCGGTGCCGTGGGCCGCGCCGCGCAGGCACTGGGGGAGAACCCTCACAGCCACCAGGTGGAGGAGTCCGCCGGCCGCATGCTCACCGGCATCCTGTCGCTGCAGGGCGTCACCGCCTCGATGATGCGCGACCCCGGCTGGCACAGCATCGGGCTGGGCCGGTCCCTGGAGCGCGCGCTGCAGGTGTGCCACCTGCTCGCCGCCACCACCACCGTGCGTCGCGGCCTCGACGTCGACCGGGCGGTGCTCGACGCCGTGCTCGCCGCCGCCGAGAGCGCAGTCACCCACCGCCGTCGCTACCGCGGCTACGTGCGTCCCGGCGGGGTGCTCGAGCTGCTGCTCACCGACGCCGACAACCCGCGATCGGTGGGCTTCGCGCTCGCCGAGGCCGCCGCCCACCTCGCCGCCCTGCCCGCCTCGACCGGGAGCAGCCGCCCCGAGCGGCTGGTGGCCGACCTGCGCGAGCAGCTGGCGGACACCGACATCGCCACCCTGGTGGCCATCGGCGGCGAGGGTCGCCCCCACCTCGTCGCCTTCCTCGACCAGTTCCTCGCCCAGCTCGCGCGGGTCGCCGACGCCGTCGCCGAGGTGCACTTCGCCACCGGCCCGGCGCCGCGCGCCCTGCTGGGCCTGCCGGTGGTCAGCAGCCTCGACGCCGCTCCCGCGGGAGGTGGGCGATGAGGTACCGACTGCGCCACACCACCACCTACACCTACGACGCCCCGGTGGGCGACTCCCTCGGGATCGCCCACCTGGTGCCCCGCTCGCTGCCCTGGCAGCACGTCGGCGGCTACGACGTCGTCGTCGACCCCGCACCCACCGACCTCGCGACCGACACCGACTTCTACGGCAACCACATGACCTACTTCCAGGTCACGACGCCGCACGAGCGCCTGGTGGTGGAGGGCACCGGCGAGGTGGAGGTGCTCGCGCCCGACCTCGCCCCCGCGCTGCTCGCGCGCCCGTGGGAGGAGCTGCGGCCGCACTGGACGCCGCAGGCGCCGGGCGCGTGGTCGGCGGTGGACCACGCGCAGGCCTCGCCGCTGGTGGCGCTGGAGGCCGGGGCGCGGGCCTATGCGGCGCCGTCCCTGACCCCCGGGCGCCCGATCGGGGAGGCCGTGCTCGACCTCGTGCACCGGGTGCACGCGGAGTTCGAGTACGACAAGACCGCCACCACCGTGACCAGCGCGGTGGCCGACGTGCTGGAGCGGCGCGCCGGGGTGTGCCAGGACTTCGCGCACCTGCTGCTGGCCTGCCTGCGCGGGCACGGCCTCGCCGCGCGCTACGTCAGCGGCTACCTCGCCACCGATCCGCCGCCCGGCCGGCCCCGCGTGGTGGGGGCCGACGCCAGCCACGCGTGGGTGCAGGTGTGGCTGGGCGAGGACCACTGGCTCGCGGTCGACCCCACCAACGACCAGGAGGCCGGCGAGCGCTACGTCACCGTGGCCTGGGGCCGCGACTACGGCGACGTGCCGCCGCTCAAGGGCGTGATCTTCACCGAGGCCAAGCGCTCGACGATGCAGGTGGCCGTCGACGTCGCGCCGCTGGACCCCGCCTCCCCGAGCGGCTGAGAGCCGGTGCGCGGCGGGGGTGGCCCGGGCTGGGATGATGGGCCCATGCGTGCCCGTCTGCGACCCACCCCGATCCGCCGGATCGGCGCGGTGCCGCTCGCGGGGGCCGTGCTGCCGGTGCTGCTCGCGCTCACCGGCTGCTCCTCGGGCCCCTCGCGTCCCCTCGACGACGGCGGCCAGGGCGGTGTCACCGCCGTGCAGGGCCTCGACGTCGAGGTGATCGACCCCGACCAGCCGGTGCTGGCCGAGTCCGCGACGGTGGTCGACGCCCTCGGCGAGGCCGGGCTGGAGGCCCGCTCGCACCCCGCGTCCAGCCCCGACGTGCCGGGCCTGGCCTTCGAGCCCGACACCACCGGCGGGCTGCTGTTCACCGTCGGCAACCTCGGCATGAAGCGCTCCCGCACGGGCCACTACGTCGTGCTCGCCTTCGCCACCCCGGCCTCGGCGCGGCTGTTCGCCGCGACCCGGCCCGCGGGCGGGGAGGAGGCGGTCTTCGAGCGCGACGCCTGGCAGCAGCGCGCCCGCGCCTACCTCGCCGGCACGCTGCTGGCCTACGCCACGCCGTCGGGTGGCGAGCGGGGCGGGGATCCCGAGCAGGCCCTGACCTCCGCGCTGCGCCGCCTCGCCGGCGTCACCGCGGCCACGCCCTCGGCCACTCCGTCGGCCAGCTCCTCGGCCAGCCCCTCGGACAGCCCGTCGGGGAGTGCGGGGTGAAGGCGTTCCGCTGCCGGGTGTGCGACGCCACCCTGCACGTCGAGAACTCCCTGTGCCTGCAGTGCGGCTCGGCGCTGGGCTACTCCCGCGACGAGCACGCGCTGGTCCCGCTCACCGACGGGCGGTACCACGACGCCGGCGGCACGGTGTGGTCGGTGTGTCCGCAGCTCGACGTCGTCGGCTGCACGTGGCTGACCCGCGACCCCGACGCCCTGTGCGACGCCTGCCGCCTCACCCGCACCCGCCCGGCCGACGACGACGAGGTCGGGATGGCGGCGTGGCCGGCCGCCGAGCAGGCCAAGCGGCACCTGCTCCTCGAGCTGGACTCCCTGGGCTGGCGGGTGCCGGGGCTGGCCGAGGAGCCCGACTCGGGCCTGTGCTTCGACCTGCTGTCCTCCACCCGCACCGACGTCGTCATCGGGCACGCCGACGGGGTGGTGACGATCGACCTCGCCGAGACCGACGACGCCCACCGCGAGCGGGTGCGCGCGGAGCTGGCCGAGCCCTACCGCACGATGCTGGGCCACTTCCGCCACGAGGTCGGCCACTACGCCCAGTGGCGGCTGGTGCGTGACCCCGCGCTGCAGGAGCGCGGCCGGGCGCTGTTCGGCGACGAGCGCGAGGACTACCAGGCGGCGCTGGACCGGCACTACGCCGACGGGCCGCCGGCGGGGTGGGAGGAGTCCCACCTCTCGGCCTACGCCACGATGCACCCCGCGGAGGACTTCGCCGAGACCTGGGCGCACTACCTCCACATCGCCGACACCGTCGAGACCGCGCGCGAGTACGGGCTGCTCGCGATCGGGGGCGTGGCCGACTTCTCCAGCTTCCGCGACCTCGTCACCGGGGTGTGGATGCCGCTCTCGGTCGCGCTGAACCAGGTGAACCGCAGCATGGGCAAGGACGACCTCTACCCCTTCGTGATCCCCGGGCCCGCGCTGGACAAGCTCGACTTCGTGGCCGACCTGCTGCCCGGCGCCCGGGCCCTGCGGTGAGCGTGATGACCCCGCAGCGCTGGTTCGGCCTGGTCGGCGTCGTCGTCGCGCTGCTGCTGGCGGGCGGGTCGGTGCTGCTCGCGATGGGCCGCGACGGCCTGCCGCCGCAGGAGGTGTCGCAGCGCTACCTCGACGCGCTCGTGGCCGCCGACGCCCGGGCGCTGTGCACGTGGAGCACCGGCGAGCTGCGCAGCGAGGTGCTGGCCGGAGCGCGCGACTGCACCGACCTGCCCGGCGCGCCTGCGCCCGCCGACGTGGCCGCCGCGGCCGCCCGCACCGGCGTGCTGATCAACCTCGGGCAGGTCCTCGTCGTCGACCGCGACACCGCCACCGCCGACTTCACCCTCACCGTGCCCGGCGACGCCGCCGACGTCTCCGACCAGCTGCAGCTGGTGCAGGTGGGCGGCGAGTGGCGCATCGCCGCCGGGCCGCGGGGGCCGCTCGCGCTCGGCTGATCATGTCGCACAAGTGCTACCGTGAGGTGGTGGACACGGTGGGACTGCGGGAGCTGCGGCAGAACGCCTCGGACCTCGTGCGTCGCGTCGAGGCCGGGGAGCAGATCGAGATCACGGTGGCGGGGCGGGCGAGCGCCCGACTCGTCCCGGTGCCGCGTGCCGCGTGGCGCCCGCTTCCGCGGGCCCTCTTCGAGGGCCCCGCCGATCCCTCCTGGGCCGAGGATCGCGACGCGGTCGCCGACGACCTGGGCGACCCCTTCGCCCCGCGGTGAGCGCGCCCTCCCGGACGCTGCTCGACACCAGCGTCGTCATCGGCCCCGACCCGGGCCTCGGGGGCGATCTCGCCATCAGCGCGATCACCCTGGCCGAGCTCCACTTCGGCGTCCTGGTCACCCCTGATCCCGGGGTGCGGGCCGAGCGGCTGCGACGGCTCTCCCTCCTGCACGCCGAGTTCGAGCCGTTGCCGGTCGACGCCGCGGTCGCGGCTGCCTACGGGCAGCTTGCCGCCGCCGTCGTGGCGTCGGGCCGGCAGCCGCGACGCCGTGCGCTCGACCTGCTCATCGCCGCGACCGCGCGCGTGCACGGGGCACGACTCGCCACCCGGAACCCCGCCGACTTCGCCGGTCTGGACCCGTGGGTCGAGATCGTCGCGGTGGAAGGCTGAGGCCATGGGTCACGGGCACGGGCACGGGCATGCGCACGGTCGGTCGCGCGCCGGCGACCGGCGCCGGCTGCGGATCGCGCTGGGCATCACCCTCACGGTGCTGGGCGTGCAGGTGGTCGGGGCGGTCGTCACCGGCTCCCTCGCCCTGCTGGCCGACGCCGGCCACCTCGCCACCGACGCCGGCGCGGTCGTGCTGGCCCTCGGCGCGGGCATGCTCGCGGGTCGGCCGGCCGGGCCCCGCAGCACCTTCGGCTGGCACCGGGCGGAGGTGCTGGCGGCGCTGGCCAACGCCGTCGTGCTGTTCGGCGTCGCGGCGGTGCTGGTGTGGCAGGCCGTGCCGCGCCTCACCGATCCGCCCGAGGTCGAGGCGGGTGGGCTGGTGGGCTTCGCGATCGTCGGGCTGCTCGCCAACGCCGCGGCCTTCGCGGTGCTCAGCGGGGGCGACCGCGGGTCGCTCAACCTGCGCGGGGCGCTGGCCGAGGTGCTCGCCGACCTGCTGGGCTCGGTGTTCGCGGTGCTGGCCGGCGTCGTCATCCTGCTCACCGACTGGCAGCAGGCCGACCCGGTGGCGACGCTGCTGATCGCGGTGCTCATCGTGCCGCGCGCGCTGGTGCTGCTGCGCGACGCCGGCGCGGTGCTGCTCGAGGTCGCGCCCGCCGGGCTGGACCTGGAGGAGGTGCGTCGGCACCTCGAGGAGCTGCCCGGGGTGGTGGAGGTGCACGACCTGCACGCCTGGACGATCACCAGTGGCCTGGCCAGCCTCTCGGCCCACGTGACGGTGACCGAGGACGCGCTCGCCGCCCGCGGCGTCGGAGCGGTGATCGACGACCTCGCCGAGTGCGCGGCGTCGCACTTCGAGGTGCGCCACACGACCTTCCAGGTCGAGCCCCCCGGGCACCGCACCCACGAGGACCTCGGCCCCCTGCACTGACGGGCGAGGGGGGAGGTTTGCTCGGCTGACCGAGCAGACTGCCCCACCGCCGCAGGGTCAGGCGGCGTCGGACTCCGCGGCGGCCTTGAGCTTGACCAGGGTGGCCTCGATGGCGGCCTGGGTCTTCTTCCCGAGGCTGGCGGCGAGGCCCAGGCGCAGGGGGAGCGGGTAGCGGGAGACGTCCCAGGTCTCGGTGACCACGGTGTCGGCGCCCTGCGGGGTGAGCTCGTAGCGCCAGCGGTGCAGGCCCTTGTGGCGCCAGGCGATGAGGCGGTCGGTCTCGAACTCCACGACCGTGTTGCCGATCTTGTAGGCCGCGCCCATCTTCATGTCCATGCCGAACGTCGAGCCCAGCTCGAGCCGGTCGGGGCCGGAGACGACGGCGCGCACGGTGCCGGAGCCGTCGATCCGCGCGTGCTGGCGGGGGTCGGCCAGGATCGAGAAGACGACGGACGGCGGCGCGGACACCGTGGTGGTGGCCGAGCGGTTCTGGCGGGTGCGGCGGTCGGTCATGCCGCGAGCCTAGACACGCCGCACCGGCGCGCGGAACGACCGGATGGGTGCCCGACCTTCGGGACTCCGACCTGATTCGTCGGCCCCCGCGGCCGCGGGTACCGTGAGGGGTACCGCCTGTGCTCCAGGTCACACCTCCACCCACGGGGTGTGCCGCCGGGGCCCCGGCACCCGGCAGCACCCGGGAGCGGCCACCCCGCCACCCGGTGACGACGAAGGAGGCAGACGATGTCCCTACCCCCCGCTGACCCCACCCGCCACGACCCGCACCCGCCGGCCGAGTTCGGCCCCCCGCTGGGGGCCGGTCCCGACGCCGACCTGGTGCAGCTCCTCACGCCCGAGGGCGAGCGGGTGCACCATCCCGAGTTCGACCTCGACTTCAGCGTCGAGCAGATCCGCGGGTTCTACCGCGACATGGTGCTCGTGCGCCGCCTCGACGTCGAGGCCACCGCGCTGCAGCGTCACGGCGAGCTCGGCCTGTGGGCGCAGCTGCTGGGGCAGGAGGCCGCCCAGATCGGCGCCGGCCGCGCCGTGCGGCCCCAGGACTTCGTCTTCCCGACCTACCGCGAGCACGGCGTCGCCTGGTGCCGCGGCGTCGACCCGCTCAAGCTGCTCGGCCTGTTCCGCGGCGTCGACCACGGCTCGTGGGTGCCGGCCGAGCACCACTTCGGCCAGTACACGATCGTCATCGGCGCCCAGACCCTGCACGCCGTCGGCTACGCCATGGGGATGCAGCGCGACGGGGTCGTCGGCACCGGCGACGCCGCGCGCGACGCCGCGGTGCTCGCCCACTTCGGCGACGGCGCCAGCAGCCAGGGCGACGTCAACGAGGCCTTCGTCTTCGCCGCCTCCTACCAGGCACCGGTGGTGTTCTTCTGCCAGAACAACCAGTGGGCGATCTCCGAGCCGATCGAGCGGCAGAGCCGGGTGCCGCTGTTCCACCGCTCGCGCGGCTTCGGCTTCCCCGGCATCCGCGTGGACGGCAACGACGTGCTCGCCACCTACGCCGTCACCCAGGCCGCCCTGCAGCGCGCCCGCGAGGGCCAGGGCCCGGTGTTCGTGGAGGCCTACACCTACCGGATGGGCGCCCACACCACCACCGACGACCCCACTCGCTACCGGCTCTCCAGCGACGTCGAGAGCTGGAAGCTCAAGGACCCCATCGCCCGGGTGGAGGCCTACCTGCGCCGCAACGGCCTGGTCGAGCAGGCCTTCCTCGACGACGTCGCCGCGGAGGCCGACGCCCTGGGCCACACCCTGCGCGAGGGCTGCAAGGCCCTGCCCGACCCCGACCCGATGGCGATCTTCGACCACGTCTACGCCGACCCGCCGCCCGAGCTGGTCGCGCAGCGCGACGGCTACGCCGCCTACCGGGCCCAGTTCGAGGAGGTGGCCCGATGAGCGGGCGGAGCAGCCAGATCACCCTGGCCCAGGGCCTCAACCGCGGCCTGCGGGCGGCGATGGAGGCCGACCCGAAGGTCGTGCTCATGGGGGAGGACATCGGCCGGCTGGGCGGGGTCTTCCGCATCACCGACGGCCTGCAGAAGGACTTCGGCGACGACCGCGTGATCGACACCCCGCTGGCGGAGTCCGGCATCGTCGGCACCGCGGTGGGCCTGGCGATGCGTGGCTACCGCCCGGTGGTGGAGATCCAGTTCGACGGCTTCGTCTACCCCGCCTACGACCAGATCGTGTGCCAGGTCGCCAAGATCCGCTACCGCAGCCGCGGGGCGGTGCCGATGCCGATCGTCATCCGCATCCCCTTCGGCGGCGGCATCGGGGCGGTCGAGCACCACAGCGAGTCGCCGGAGGCGCAGTTCGCGCACACCCCGGGCCTGAAGGTCGTGGCCTGCTCCAACCCCGTGGACGGGTACTGGATGCTGCAGCAGGCCATCGCCAGCGACGACCCGGTGATCTTCCTCGAGCCCAAGCGCCAGTACCACTCCGGTCGCGCCGAGCTGGACCCCGACGCCACGCCGCCGCCGCTGTTCACCAGCCGGGTGGTGCGCCCCGGCACCGACGCCACGGTGCTGGCCTACGGCCCGACGGTGCGCACCGCGCTGTCGGCGGCCGAGGCCGCGGCCGCCGAGGGCTGCTCGCTGGAGGTCATCGACCTGCGCACGCTCTCCCCCCTCGACCTCGACCCCGTCCACGACTCCGTGCGGCGCACGGGCCGTGCCGTGGTCGTGCACGAGGCGCACGTCAACCTCGGCCTGGGCGCCGAGCTCGCCGCGCGCATCACCGAGGAGTGCTTCTACTCCCTGGAGGCGCCGGTGCTGCGGGTCGGCGGGTTCGACACCCCCTACCCGGCCTCGCGGTCGGAGGAGGAGTTCCTGCCCGACCTCGACCGGCTCCTCGACGCCGTCGACCGCACCCGGGGGTGGTGAGCCGATGCCCGAGTACCTGCTGCCCGACGTGGGCGAGGGCCTGACCGAGGCCGAGATCGTCACCTGGCGCGTCGCGGTGGGCGACGTCGTCGCGATCAACGACGTCGTGGTGGAGATCGAGACCGCCAAGTCGGTGGTCGAGCTGCCCTCGCCGTTCGCCGGCGAGGTCACCGCGCTGCTGGTCGCCGAGGGCGAGCTGGTGACCGTCGGCACCCCGATCATCGCGATCGGCGCCCCGGTGGCGGCGCCGGCGCCGTCGCCATCCGCGGCGCCAGCGCCTGCGCTGGAGATCGACCTGTCCAACCCCGCCGCGTCCGGTGGCGGCGAGGGCGAGTCGCTGGTGGGCCGGAACAAGGCCGAGCGCGGCGCGGTGCGCCGGGCCCGCCGGGCGCCCGCCCTCGTGGGTGCGGGCGTGAACGGCACGGCACCGCCCGCCGTCGTCCCGACCCCCACTCCGGCGCCCCCGGCCGGTCCCGCCGAGCTGCGGGTGCTCGCCACCCCGCCGGTGCGCAAGCTCGCGCGCGACCACGGCGTCGACCTGCGCGCCCTGACGCCCACCGGTCCGCGCGGCACGGTCAGCCGCGCCGACGTCGAGGCCGCCCTGGCCCACCCGGTCGCCCCGACGGCCCCCGCCCAGGCGCCGGTCGGGCGGTCCGCCGTCCCCGCCGGTCCGGGGGAGACCCGCGAGCCGGTGAAGGGGGTGCGGCGCGCGATGGCGCAGGCCATGACGGCCTCGGCGTTCACCGTGCCGCACGTGACGGTGTGGACCACCCTCGACGTCACCGCCACCGTCGAGCTCGTGGCCCGGCTGCGCGAGCACCGCGACCTGCGCGACGTCCGGGTCTCGCCGCTGCTGGTGGTGGCGAAGGCGGTGCTGCTGGCCCTGCGGCGCCACCCGCTGCTCAACTCCCGGTTCGACACCGGGGCCGGACCCGACGGCGCCGGGGAGGTGGTGCTGCGCGAGGATGTGAACCTCGGCATCGCCGCCGCCACGCCGCGGGGCCTGCTGGTGCCGCAGGTCAAGGGCGCGCACCGGCTCGGCCTGGCCGACCTCGCCCGCGAGCTCGCCGACCTCGTCGCCACGGCCCGGGCCGGCACCACGCCGCCCGCGGCGATGGTCGGCGGCACGTTCACGATCACCAACGTCGGCGTGTTCGGCATGGAGGGCGGCACCCCGATCATCACCCCGGGGGAGTCGGCCATCCTGTGCGTCGGGGCGATCGAGGCCCGGCCCTGGGTCGTCGACGACGCCGTCGTGCCGCGGCAGGTCACCACGCTCGCGCTCAGCTTCGACCACCGCCACATCGACGGCCAGGCGGGGTCGGCGTTCCTGGCCGACGTCGCCGCGATCCTGCGCGACCCCACCCAGGCGCTGTTCTTCTGACCCGCGCTCCGACCACCGCACCCCGGCGCCACCGGCGGCACGCGCCCACGACGGGGCGCGTGTCGCCGGCGGCGGTTAGGCTCCGATGTCCATGAGCACCCCCACGCCCGAGCCCGGCACCCGACTGGGTCCCTTCGAGCTCGGGGACCGGCTCGGCGCCGGCGGGATGGGCGTGGTCTTCGAGGCCCTCGACACCTCCCTGGGGCGCCGGGTCGCGCTGAAGGTGATCGCCCCGCACGTGGCGCAGGACCCCGACTTCCGGGCCCGGTTCACGCGCGAGGCGCAGGCCCAGGCCAGCCTCGACTCGCCCCACGTCGTGCAGGTCTACTCCTTCGGCGAGGCCGACGGGCGGCTCTACATCGCCTCCCAGCTGGTGCCCGACGGCGACCTCGGCCAGATGCTGCGCCGCCACGGCCACGCACCCCCGCGCATCGCGCTCCACCTCGCCGCCCAGATCGCCGACGGCCTCGCCACCGCGCACGCCGCGGGCCTGGTGCACCGCGACATCAAGCCGGCCAACGTCCTGCTGCGCGACCGTGAGGGCAGCCTGCACGCCTACCTCGCCGACTTCGGCATCGCCCGCCGGCAGCAGCCGGGACCCGGCCCGCTCGGCGGACTCACCCAGGTCACCCAGGCCGGCCACCAGGTCGGCACGCCCAGCTACATGGCGCCCGAGCTCCACACCGGCACCGCCCCCGCCGGCCAGGCCGCCGACCAGTACGCCCTGGGCTGCCTGCTCTGGACGATGCTCGCGGGCGCCGCGCCGTTCCAGGGCGGCACCGACTACCAGGTCGTGATGGGCCACGTCGAGGGCCCGATCCCCCAGGTGGTGGGTGGCGGCCCCCTCGCGCTCGGTGTCAACCGGCTGCTGCAGCTGGTGCTCGCCAAGCGACCCGAGGACCGGTTCCCCAGCGTCGCCGTGCTGCGCGAGGAGCTGCGGCGCCTCACCCGCCTCTCCGACGACCCCACCCTGGTCGTGCCGGGCGCCGGCGGGGCGCCCCCGGCCGGCACCGCGCCGGGCTTCGACGCCGTCAAGATGCCGCCGCCCCCACCGACCCCCGGTCCGACGCCGACGCCCCCCCCGGCGGCGCCGCCCACCGCCCCGCTGTCCGCCCCCCTGTCCGGCCCGTTCCCGACGCCGTTCCCGACCCCGGCGGGGGGACCGCCGCCCGGCGCGTTCGGCGCCCCCGCGCCGGCGCCCCGCCGGCGTCGTGGCGTGCTCGTGGCGGTGGCCCTGGTCGCGCTGCTCGGCCTCGGCGGCGCGGGCGCGCTGGCCCTCGCGGGTGGCGACGACGACCCGGTGAGCGGCGGCGGGGCCACCACGGCCTCCCCGACGCCGCAGGAGACGGCCAGCATCCCCCCGGCGCCCTCGCCGAGCCCGGCCGAGCCGACCGGGCCGACCGAGCCGACGGCACCCACCGATCCCGCCGGGGGCGACTACTCCGCCCGTGAGCAGCAGGCGATCGACGCGATCGCTGAGGAGTTCGGGCCCCAGGGCACCCCGGAGTCCGCGCGCTGCATCGGCGAGCGGCTGGTCGACGCCGTGGGCGTCGACGGGCTCATCGCCGGCGGCCTGCTCACCCCCGACCTCGAGGTGGGGGCCAGCAGTGCCGACCCCGAGGCCGCCGCCGCCCTGCTCGACGCCGTCCAGGACGCCACCACCGACTGCATCGAGGAGCTCACCGGCGGGTGAGGTCGGCGCCCCCCGAGCAGCGCCCCGTCAGGGGGTGCCGCCCCCGGGCGGGGTCGGGGGCGGCGGGTCCTCCGCGAGGGTGAGCGAGGCCGTCAGCGCGGTGAGGTTCACCGTCTGGGCGACGTAGGTCACCGTCGTGGTGCCGTCCACCCGGGTCGCGTCGATCACCCAGCGGCCCGAGGGCAGGTCCAGGTCCGCCACGCCACCGGAGGTGAGCACCCCGCCCGTGTAGGCGGCCGGCACCGACGCCGTCTGCCCCGCCCCGGGCGCGATCGTCACCAGGGCCTCGCTCGCGGGGCCGGCGCCCGCGGCGGTCACGCGCAGTCGTGAGGTGATCTCGGTCAGCGCCACGGGTTCGGTGTGGCTGCCGTCGGCGAGCTCGGCCGCGGTGACGGTCGCGCTCACGTCCGGCCAGAACACCCCCACGAACCCTCCGGTCGCGGCCAGTGACACCGTCGTCGCGAGCGGCCGCACCCACAGGGTGACCGTGGTGGCGCCGCCCGGGACGGGCAGCGTCTCGTCGTAGGAGACGCCGGTGCCGGTGACGCGCAGCCGCACCGGCGTGGCCACCGGGTGCCCGAGCTGCGGCACCGAGGTGACGTCCAGCGTGAGCCGGCTCTCCTCCACCCCGACGTTGAACGCCAGCGGCGTGGCCACCGACGGCGTGGTCGGCACCACGACGTTGCGCGTGCACACGCCGGTGCCGTCGGGCGGCAGGGTGACCCGGCCGTAGTGCAGGGGCGGCAGGGTCACCGTGAGGCGGTAGCAGCCGTGGTGGACCGAGGAGAAGCGCACCAGGCTCGTGCCGACCGAGCCGGCCGGCAGCGTGGCGGTGAGGGTCGTGCGGCCCAGGTCGGTGTTGCTCGGGGTGAGCGTCAGGACCGTGCCGCTGAGGTCGTTCGTGGCCACCGTCGGGGTGATCGTGATCTCCACGTCGCGCCGCACGTGCTGCAGGGTCGCCGAGACCGCCGGCGGTGCCGCGCCCGTGGTGGAGAACTGGAACGGTCCGGCGGTGATCGGCTGGTAGCCGTCCTTGCTGAACCGCACCGCGAAGAAGCCGTCGGGGATCGTGATGAACTCGTAGCGGCCGGCCTCGGTGGTCTGCTGGGTCAGCGGCTCGCCGTCGATGCCCTCGGCGGCGGTCGTGGTGCAGGTGGTGGCGCTGAGCGTGGTGCAGGCCAGCAGGTCCACGGTCGCGTCGGCGAGCCCGCCGGTCACGTCGGTGCCGGTGACGATGCCGTTGAGGCGGCTCGCGGGCCGGCTCACCGGGTAGCGCAGCGTCTGGGTGGCGGCGTTGCGTCGGATCTCCACGCTCTGGGTGGAGGTGATGATGCCGGGGCCGCTCACCTGCAGGTCGTAGGTGGCGGGGGCCATGCCGGCGAACAGGTAGGAGCCCCCGGTGCCGACCGCGAGCGCCTCGCGGACGTTGGCGGTGAGCAGCTCCACCGTGAGCCCGCTGACCGGTCGGTTGAACTGGTCCACCACGTTGACGGTGAAGTCGACGGTGCGGGTGTTCACCTCCAGGTCGGTGTTCACGACCAGCACGCCGCTCGGGACCTGGACCGGGAACCCGGCGGGGGCACCGCTCGCCGCCCCCGGCTGGGGCGGCACCTCGTAGGTGTCGCCGCGCGGGATCAGCAGCCAGAAGCCGCTGGTGATGCCCTCGACCTGCTTGGTGCCGGTGAGCCGGAAGGTGCCCAGGGCGTCGGTGGTGCCGGTGATGCCGGCGTCGGCGACGGTGGTGCAGTACGTCCCGAAGGAGCCGATGGCGGTGGCGGTGCAGCGCCGCGCCTCGATCGGCTCGTTGAACAGCCGGGTCCGCGTGACGACGCTGTTGCGGGTGGTGATCTCGGTGATCGACCCGGTGAGGGTCGCCAGCCGGGTCAGCCGCACCGTGCAGGTGGTGGTCTTGCCCGGGTCGAGGACGACGCTGCTGGAGAAGGTCTGCCCGAACGTGCCCGGCCGCAGGCAGGACGTCAGCGGGGCGTCGGTCAGGAAGGCGTGCCCGGCCGCCCGCACGTCGACGGTGTAGACCGCGCCGTCGTCGAGCGGCAGCTCGGTGAAGGTGGCGGTGAGGTTGGTGGTGTCGAGCGAGCTCACCGCGGTGCCGTTGCGCTTGAGGGTCACGGTCGCGCCGGGCACGCCGTTGCCGTTGGAGTCGGTGACCGTGACGCCGAGGGCCGCCAGGCGTCGCAGCGTGAGGCTGCGGACGACGGTCTGGCCGCCCACCGACACCGGCGCCGCGGTCGTGCACGCCGAGGCCGCCACGGTGCAGGTGAAGGTCTGGGTGATCGGCATGTAGCCGGCCAGGCTCGCCGAGACCGTGTAGGTGCCGGGACGGATCCGGCCCAGCGGGTAGCGGGGGTCGTTCCAGGTGAGCTGGCCGTTGGCGGCCGCCGAGAGCGTGATGGCCGGGGTGTTCGGCGCCGGGTTCACCGGCACCACGCTGAAGTTCACGGCCGCGAAGTTCACCGCCGCGTTCGCGAAGTCCTCGATCCGCAGGGTGTCGCTGAGCGGCTTCACCGTGGGCTGCAGCTCGTACTCGTTGATCGCCGTGGGGGAGTTGCGCAGCAGCTCGACCCCGGTCTGGAGGATCCGGTCGTAGCCGCTGGCGGTGATGTCGATCGTGGCCGTGCTGGACACGAACCGCTGGAGCGCGAGGCTGGCCGCGCTCGAGAAGCCGGCGGGGCAGTTCGTGCTGTCGGGGCGGTCGATGGTCGCGTCGCGCAGCACCACCACGCAGCCGTCGCTGCCGGTGGTCAGGACCAGGCGCCGGGTGATCGCGGTGTCGCCGTTGTAGCCGATGATGCCGGTGATCGCGACGCTGACGTTCTGCAGCCGCTCCGGGGTCGAGGTGAGGTAGGTGTAGACCCGGGCCGCGATCGAGCGGATGTCGTCGACCATCACCAGGGTGTAGGTGACGTCCTGGTTGAACCCGACCGTGATCGACTGCGGATCCGAGGCGCGCTGCTCGTCGGGGTCGGTGGCGAGGTTGCTCGCGCTCAGGGTGTAGGTACCGCTGGGCAGGCTCAGGTAGGTGCCGGCGCCGTCGTTGCCGGTGGTGAGCACCCGGGTGGCGCCACCGCCGCCCGGGATCAGGCTCACGCTGGCCGGAGCCACCGAGAGGTTGCCGTTGATGGCGTCGTCGGGCTCCTTGGTGATCACCCGCACGATGCCGTAGCGGTCCAGCTTGAGGTCGAGCACGGTGGTGCTGGCGGGCAGCGCGCTCACCGGCTGGGCGCCGATCGGGGCGTACTGGGGGTCCACCGGGGTCGTGAACAGCTGGTAGGAGCCGCGGCGGGCGGTGCGGATGCGGTACTCGCCCACCCCCGGCTGCACGACGTCGCACAGCGGGGTGCGGTCGGGGGTCTGGGCGATGTTTCCGACCGTCTCGCAGTCGGCGGGCACGCAGGCCGGGTCGAAGCCGGTGGCCTGGTCGTCGGGCACGACCCACACGCAGGTCGGGGCGCTCGGCAGTCCCGCGGCGGCGCTGATCGTGCCGCGGATGAGCGGGGAGCGCAGCAGCTCGGCGTCGGCGGCCAGGACGTCCTGGTCCAGGCCGACGCTCACCGGCACCTCGCGCAGCTCGTAGCCGGGGGCGAAGACCTCGACCCGGTACAGGCCGGGCTCGAGGCCCTCCACGCCGTCGTCGGCGTCGGGCAGGGTGTACTCCTGGTCGGGCTTGAACGTGGTCTCGAGCAGCGCGCCCCCGTTCGGCAGCTGCAGCGAGGCGCGCAGGCACGCGGTCGACTGGGTGGGGTCCACCGGGTCGGCCGGGCACTCGATCTGGTCGCCGGTGTCGGCCTCGACCGCGGCCCCGACGATCCGCGAGGTCGCCTTGAGCCCGCCGTTGGGCACGACCCGCAGCCGCGGGTTGGCGCGCACGGTCGCGCCGCCCGGGACCTCCACCGTGAGGGTGTCGGTGGTGAACCCGAACAGGGTGACCGACAGCGTGTAGACGCCCGGCTCGATGTTGTTGAACTCGAAGGTGCCGGCGCTGTCGGGGGCGGCGGTGGTGGCCGTGGCCGCCGTGGTCTTGTAGGTGTCGCCGGCGTTGGTCAGCACGAGCCCGGCGTTCTCGCCGGTGGGCACCTCGGTGTCGGCGTCGCGGATGGTGCCGACGACGCGGCCCAGCGAGGAGCGCAGGCCCGTGGTGAGGCCCACCTCGGCGTCGCCGGGGCGCACGTCGATGCGGCGGGTCTGGGTGAGGAAGCCCGCGCCGCTCAGGGTCGCGGTGTAGCGGCCCGGGCGCAGGCCGGGCACGACGAACCGGCCCTCGAGCTCGTCCCCGGCCTCGGAGGCGGTGAGCGAGGTGGTGGTGAACCGGGCGCCCTGGGTGTCGGTGACCACGACCGAGATCCCGCCGATGCCGTTGCGGGCGCGGGCCGCCTGGCGGGCGGTGGTGCCGGTGGCGTCGGCGGCGAAGCCGATGAGGGTGGCGGTGCCGGCCTCCAGGGAGAGGTCGACGACGCGGCTGCCCTGGGCGGGCAGCGAGACCAGGGCCGAGGCGGTGGCGAGGCCGTCGGAGCGCACCTCCACGGTGTAGGACCCGGGGGTCTCCAGGCCGGACACCGACCACGTGCCCCGGTCCGCGCCCCGGCTCGCGGTGCTGGTGGTCAGGGTGCTGACGCCGTCGCTGATCGTCACCTCGGCGCCGCCGAGCAGGCCGCGGGGACCGGTCACGCTGCCGCGCAGCGCACCCTCCCCGGGCACCATCTCGATCTCCAGCGGCTGGGTGGACTCCGCGCGGGAGGAGTCGATGACGTACTTCTGGGTGGCGAAGCCGACCTTGCTGAAGGTGAGCAGGTAGTACCCGGGGGCCGGGACCTCGGGGAAGGCCCAGATGCCCTCCTTCGTGGTGGTGGCGCTGCGGTCGGGGGAGGTGAGCCGGGGCGCCCGCACGAGCAGCGAGGTGCTCAGGGTCTTGCCGGCCGCGGCGAGGGCGACGTCGAAGCCCACCGGCGTGGCGTCGTCGAGGGAGGCGCTGGACAGCGACTCCTGGCGCAGGCGCACTGTGACCCCCGCGGGGTCGGTGCCGGTGACGGTGCCGCTGAGCTGCACCCCGCGCTGCGTGGCGCGGGTGCTCGACCGCCGGACCTGCACCTTGCTGCCGCCCGCCGCCCCGTCGGCCCCGTCGGCCCCGGCCC
This sequence comes from Nocardioides sp., assembly GCF_964228225.1. Taxonomy (GTDB): domain Bacteria; phylum Actinomycetota; class Actinomycetes; order Propionibacteriales; family Nocardioidaceae; genus Nocardioides. The sequence goes on along the minus strand of NZ_CAXQZB010000074.1, from coordinate 28,624 downwards.
CGTCGGCGCCCTGGCCGGTGGAGGCGCCGGAGGCGATCGCCTCCTCCTTCGCGCGCTCGTTGACGCGGTCGGCCAGGCGCGGCACGAGGACGAACGCGGCGGCGGCCCACACGGCGACCACGGCGAGGAACGCCACGGCCCGCACCCAGCCGGACCCGAACGCGGGACGCTGGACGACGTTGCCGCGCACCCGCCGCACGGTCTCCTCGGCGGTGGCGGTGATCGACCAGTGGTGCTGCAGCGGGGCGCCGAACCGGCGGGGGCGGGTGGCCACGAGGCGCCCGCGCACCGTGGCCTCGGCCCCGGGGGCGAGGGTGAGCCGGGTGCGGCGCAGCCGCACGTCCAGGCCCTTGGACGCCGTGGAGCCGAGGTCCACGGCCACCGGCTCGACGCTGCGGTTGGCCAGCTGCACCCGCACCCGGCGGCTGCGCACGAAGGTGGTCTCGAGCGGCTCGGCGCCGACCTCCAGCGCGGTGCGGGGGCTGACGACGATCGTGCCGTCGGCCACGGCCACGGGGGCGTCGGCCGGTCGCTCGCGGGTGGGGTCGGCGTCGGGCACGAGCGCCTGGGCGTGCACCGCGAACGGGTACTGGGCGGGCAGCGTGCCGGTGGGCGGCGCGACGGCGAGGGTCAGGGTGACGGCGTCGCCGGGTGCGACCACGGCGGTGCGCAGGGGCCCGGCCCCCCATGTGGCGTCGATGCCGATCGGCACCACCTGGAACAGGCGCGGCGCGGCGGCGTCGTTGGTGAGGGTCACGACGAGGTCGGTGCGCGAGCCCGCCCCGACGCGGACCGACGGGGTGACGACGATCCGGGGGGCCGGTTCCCGGGAGCTGGATCCGTTCACGATTCGATCCTCAGGTTCACGACACGCTGCTCGCTGGGATCGAGCGCGATGTTGGTGGTCAGCAGGGGCACGCTGCCGGTGGAGCGGCGTACCTGGATGACGAAGTTCTCCGGCGCGTCGACGTCGGGGAACTCGTAGCGGCCCTGGGAGTCGGTCGTCACGGTGGCGTACACCACTCCCGGGTAGTCGGCCGCGCGGTAGAGCTCCACGCGGTAGTTGTTCGCGGGCTGCTCGGTGCCGGCGGCGTCGACCACCACCACCGTGCCGGAGACCCGCGCGGGCGGGGCGAGGACCAGGGAGTAGTCGAGTCGCTGACCGGCCACGAGCGTGCGGATCGCGGTGCGGGGGCTGACGCCGGAGCGGCCCACGCTGATCGTGTAGGTGCCGGGCACGATGCCCTCGATGACGTACTCGCCGCGCCGGTCGTCGGGCCGGGTCGCGGTGGTCACCGAGTAGGTGCGGGAGCCCGAGGTGAGGGTCACCGTCACCTCGCCGGCCTCCTCCACCGTCTCCGGGGCCCCCGGGGTGCTGGTCGAGGCGGCGATCCGCTGGCTGATCGTGCCCTGCACGACCGCGGTGGACGAGCTGAGCACGGTGCTCAGCCGGCCGGTGCCGGTGACGTCGCCGCTGATGAGTCCCGAGGCGTCCAGGCTCACCGAGATCGTCTGGGACGACAGGTCCGAGCGGGCCAGGGTGACGGTGTAGGACCCGGGGATCGGCAGGCCCGTGACCTCCCACGTGCCGAGGTCGGTGCCCGAGCTGCGGGTGGCGGTCTGCACGGTGCGGGTGCCGTCGGTGACGGTGACGCTGACCCCCGGGGCGGGGTCGCCGTCGGTGGTGAGCGCCGTGCCGGCCAGGGTGCCCGACGCGGTGCCCAGGGTGAGGGTGACCCCGGTGAGCTCCTGCCGGTCGGCGAGGGTGACGGTGAGGGTCTGGGAGGCGTAGCCCTCGGCGGAGGCCACGAGCGTGTAGGTGGCCGGCGTCGGCAGGCGGCGCAGGGTGAAGGTGCCGACGTCGCCGTCGGTGAGGCTCAGCGTGGACGACGTCGTCTGGCCCGAGCTGACCGTCACCGTGGCGTTGCCGAGCGGGGCACCGCCCGCCACGACGGTGCCGGCGATGATGCCGTTGCCCTCGGTGAGGTTGATCTCGACGTTGCGGCGCTCCTCGCCGGCCGAGACGTCGATGCGCTGCACGGCGGGGGCGTAGCCGGGCTTGGTGACCACGAGGTCGTAGACCGCGGGGGAGGGCACGTCGCCGATCGTGAACCGGCCCTCCGCGCCGACCGCGACCGCCTGCACCACGGCGCCGTCGCCGGTGGGGGTGGGAGTGGTCGGGGCCGCCGAGGTGCTGCCGGGCGCGGCGCGCGCCACGGTCCGACCGGCGGTGGGGCCCGCCGGGGCGAGCGCGGTCGCGGACGGCGTGCGCAGGGTCACCGTGGCCTCGGAGACGTCGTCGCCCACGACGGTGCCGGTGATCGAGGCCGGGACGCCGCCGATCGCGACGTCGAGTCCCGACAGCACGGTGCCGTCGTCGAGCTCGACCTCCTCGGCGTTGTCGGGGTCCAGGGCCTGGGGGTACCAGGTCGGCACGAACCCGGCGCCGCGGAAGGTGAGCTTGTAGCTGCCGGCCGGCAGCTCGCGGAAGCGGTAGCCGCCGTCGGAGCCCGTGGCGTCGTTGACCAGCGGGGTGCTGGGGTCGTCGGCCCGGTAGACCGTGACGACCACGCCCGGAGCGGGCTGGCCGGTGGCGAGCTCGACCACGGTGCCCTCGATGCCGGAGCGGCCCGTGCCCTGACCGGCGCCGTCGCGCGCCGCGGCGATCTTCAGCGCCAGCTCGCGATCGGCCGCGGACTGGTCGACGATGCGCGAGAGGGCGATGGTGATCACGATCGCGAACACGGTGACGGCCGCCAGCAGGCCGAGCAGCGAGAGCGCGCCGCGGGCCAGGAACGACTTCTGCACCAGGCTGGCCTGGGCCAGCGGCAGCGACCCCTCGGGAGGTGCGGGGCGGGACCGGCGACGACCGACCCGCGGCGGGGCGAGGTCGGCCGCGGGCGGGTCGGCGGGATCGGCGGCCTCGGCGGCCCCCAGCGCGGCGGGGGCGGAGGGTCCCGTGGCGGGTCCGGTGCCGGTGGGGTCGACCAGGTGCACCTCGAGCAGGCGCAGCCGCGGGGAGCCAGCGAAGGGACGCCGTCCGCTCACCTTGAGGTTGACCACCGCGTGCTCGCCGGGCCCGAGGTCCACCTCGGCGGGCTCGCTGGTGAAGCGCAGCGTGGCCTCGGGGTCGTCGCCCATCACCCGGCCCGCGACCCGGGTGTTGCCGGTGTTGGAGACCAGCACGCTGTAGCTGGCCCGGCGCCCGGCGGTGGTGGTGGGCGGGTCGACGGCGAGTCGCACGTCGCGCGCCTCGGGCACGGTGAGGGTGATGTCGGCCAGCTCGCTGGCGTGGGGCGGCGTCAGCTCGCGCACCTGCACCGAGAGCCGGCGTTCGCCGGCGGGCAGGCCCACGGGCACGGTGACCGTGGCGGTGATCGTGCCGGACTCCTCCGGGAACAGCGAGACCTGCTCGGAGTCCAGCTGCACCCAAGCGGGGTCGAGCCCGAGCAGGCGCAGGCGGTAGCCGCCGATGACGGTGCCGGTGTTCGTGATCGTCAGGGCGATCTGCTGCGGGACCCCCGGGAGGGCCTGGAGCTCGCGGGGGGAGATGTCGAGGCGCATGTCGGAACCGGTCGTCCCCTCAGCCCCGCGGTCGCAGGAGCAGGGGACAGGAGGAACGGCGTCCGGCGACGACCTCGATGATCGCGGTCATCGGCCGGTAGCCGCTGGCGCTCACGGTCACGCTGTAGGTGCCGGGGGCCAGGGCGGGGATGAGGAACCCGCCGCGCGGCAGCCCGCCGTCGGCCGAGGAGGAGGTGGTGCTCACCGTGACCGTGCCGTTGGTGGCGGTGATCGTGGCCCCGACGTAGGGGTCGGGCTCGGCGTCGGCGTCGGCGCCGTCGGGCTCGAAGACCTGGCCCACGATCCGGCCGAGCGCCGCCGGCATCTCGACCTCCACCTTCGAGGCGGGGCCGTCGGCCGAGAGCGTGACCGGCGCGGTGACCGAGTCGTAGCCGTCGAGGGAGAACGTGAGGGCGTAGGTGCCGGGGGTCGGCAGGTCGTCGATGACGAAGCTGCCCGCCGCCGTGCCGGAGGTGAGCGTGGTGGTGCTGCGACTCGACCCGTCGGTGGTGCTGACGCCGCCCACGGTGACCGTGACCCCGCCCAGGCCCTCGCCCGAGCCGTCGGTGACCTGGCCGGTGATGCTGCCCGTGCCCGAGGCGAGCGACTGGTTCGCGCTCAGGTCGGACTCCCCGGCCTCGAGCGCCACGATCCGGCTGCGGGTGCCGTAGCCCTCGACGGCGTAGGTGATGAGGTAGGTGCCGGGCGTCGGGAGGTCGTCGAGGCTGTAGGAGCCCACGGCCCCGCCGACCGCGGTGGTCGGGGTGATCACCGAGATCACCCGCCCTCCGACGGTGGTGGTGACGGTGACCCCGCCCAGCGGACCGTCGGCGCCGGAGACGACGCCCGCGATCCGGCCGCCGCCCGCGCTGAGCAGCTGGGTGGGCAGGACCCGGTTCTCCCCGCCCCGCAGCGCCTGGACGACCGAGGCGATCTGGTAGCCCGGGGCGCGGAAGGACAGCTCGTAGCTGCCGGGGGCGGTGAGGTCGCGCAGCGAGAACGTGCCGCCCGGCCCGGTGCGCACCCGGCGCGGGGGCTCGGGGTCGCCGGTGGCGGTGGTGAGCAGCCGGGCGGTCACCTCGACGGGCACGTCGCCCAGGGAGTCGCCGGGATCGACCTGGCCGGTGATCGAGCCGGGCAGGCCGCGGATGACCACGTCGAGCCCGGTGTTCTCCCCGCCGGCCAGCGCGGCGACCGGTTGCGCGCCGCGCTGCGAGGCCGCCTGGGGGTAGTAGACGGTGCGGTAGCCGGTGGCGCTGAAGCGCAGCACGTAGTCGGTCGGGAAGAGCCCGGCCAGCACGTAGGAGCCGTCCTCCTGGGTGGCGCTGGAGCTCACCGGCTCGGGCAGCAGGTCGCCGTCGGGGCCCCGGCGCAGGGCGTCGACCACGATCCGGCCCACCGGGGCGCCGTCGCTGCGGGCGGTGACGGTGCCCTCCAGCCGTCCGCCGACGCCGGCCGGCACCAGGCCGGTGCGGCCGAGCGCGCCGACGGGGGCGCGGGCGGCGACCGCGGTGACGTCGCCGATCACCTCGGCGGTGTCGACGTCGGCGGGGAAGAACGAGGCCGGCGCGGCCTTGGGCACGGGGTCGCCGGCGAAGATCTGGCCCAGCCCGAGCAGGAACACCGCCGCCCACAGCGTGACGATCGAGACCAGCACGCCGGCGGTGAGCAGGCCGCGGCCGATCAGCGGGCGCTGCCGCAGCACCAGCGGCACGACGGTGGCGACGTCGGCGTCCGGCGACTCGACGTCGAACTCGGCGCCGGCGGTGCCGTCGCGGCGGCCGCGGATCTCGACGGTGGCGGTGCGGTCCAGCTCGGAGCCGGTGAGGATGCGGGGTCCGCGCAGCACCGCGATGGCGGCGGTGCGGGTGCCGGGCTCGAGGCGCAGGGTGCTGGGGGTCAGGCGCAGCTCGGTGCCGGTGGCGGTGTCGGCCGGCGCCAGGACCAGGGTGAGCGGCACGTTGCCGCCGTTGTGGAGGTCGATCACGAACCGGCCGCCGCGACGGGACCGGACGACGCGGGGGGTGCTGCGCGCGGCGAGGGCCGGACGCGCCGGCACGTCCACCTCGACGTCGACGTGGGAGACCGCGCCGGTGGTGTGGGAGACGATCTCGATCGTGAGCGGGTGCCGTCCCGAGGGCTGGTCCTCGGGCAGGGTCAGCGCGACGGCGAAGCGGCCGGCGGCCTCGGGGAACAGCGGCAGCATCGCGGGCTCGGCGCGCGAGACCGCGCCGTCGATCCCGACCACCCGGGCGCTGAGGCCGTCGATGATCTCGCCGCTGTTGACGACGTCGACCCCGAACTCGAGGGTGCTGCCGGGTTCGCCGTGCAGCACGGCGTGCTCGGTCGCGACCCGCATGCGTTCCTCGCTTCAGATCCGGGGGCCGTGCGATGGGGGAGAGTCTGACCTGCCCTGAACATGGCCGAACGTGGTCGCGGCCCGATCCGCGGTGGGGCAAGAGTAGACGCCCCTCGGGGTTTCCGGGAGGGGCTTCCCGCGGCCGGTCCGCGCTCGCGGGGCCCGGATGTGTCCAGGAACGTATCCGCATTTGTATCCAGGATGTTTCGAGTTCCTGAGAAACCCGCCGAGGTATGGCCGAAACCCTGTTGCGGGAGCCGATCTTGCGCCTATGGTTCTCGCGCCGTCATGACGCCAGCTCGGGCTCGACGAGAAGCAGGTTCTCCCCATGGTCCACCGGTTCCGCCCGCGTCCCCGCCGGGGTCGCGCACCCGTCGCGGCCCCGCCGCGCGAGGGTCAGGTGGCCTAGACCGGTGTTCATCCGTCACGTCGACACCGCCCTCGAGCAGCTCGTGCGGCAGCGGCTGCCGCTGCCCGAGGACCTGGGCGAGGTCTCCTTCGAGCAGCCCACGGGCACGTGGTCGGCCCAGGTCACCCGCGTGACCGTGAACCTCTACCTCTACGAGGTGTCCCGCAGCGCGCAGCCCTCCACCGCCGCCCGCATGCGGATGGTCGGCGACGGCCCGGCGCAGGTGCGCCGGCCGCAGCCGATGATCCAGCTGGGCTACCTGCTCAGCGTGTGGGCCGGCTCGCCACGTGACGAGCACCAGGTGCTCGGCGACCTCGTGAGCATGCTCGCCGGGATCGACGTGCTGCCCGCCGAGCTCGCGCCGCCCGAGCTCTCCTCGCCGATCCAGCTGGCGATCGGCGACGAGCGCAACATGCCGCGCGAGCTGTGGACCGGCCTCGGCGGCCAGCTGCGCGCCAGCCTGCAGCTGCGCGCCACCGTGGCCGCCGACACCCACGACTGGAGCGACCCCGCGCCGTCGGTCGAGCGGGTCGCGCCGGCGCTCAACCCCTTCGACGCCGGAGCCCGCGCATGAGGGCCGCGGGTCCCGGCGGCGCGCGCCGCGCCGCCGTGCGGGTGACGACCCTCGCGCTCTGCGCCGCGCTCTGCGCCGGGCTCTCGGGGTGCGGCCTGTTCGAGGACGACGAGCCGGGCGAGGTCACCTCCGTCTTCGAGGTCGGGGTGGGGACCTGCCTGCGCGGACCGACCGAGGTCACCGCCGACATCACCGAGGTCGACACGGTGCCGTGCACCGAGCCGCACACCCAGGAGGCGTACGCGCTGGTGACCTACGAGGCCACCGGCGCGACCGCCGCGGCGTCGGGCGACCCCCAGGCGGCCCTCGACGCCGACCTGTACCCCGGCGAGCAGGTGCTCACCGACTTCGCCAACGGCGTGTGCGCCGAGCGCTTCACCGACTACGTCGGCCGCAGCTACCTCGACTCCGCGCTGTTCTTCAGCTTCCTCACCCCCACTCCGCGCAGCTGGGAGGAGGGCGACCGGCAGGTGCTGTGCGTCCTCACCGACCCGGGGCGCCCGCTCACGGCGTCGTTGAAGGGAGCCGATCGCTGATGCCCCTCCAAGCCGTCGCGGGCGCGCAGCTGTCCTGCAGCTTCGGGGTGTCCCCCTCGGTGCTCTCGGTGCTGCCGGTCAACCGCGTGGTCGCCGGCGGCGCCCCGGCCGCCAACATCGGCGACAGCAAGCCGCTGATCAACATCGCGCCGTTCGGGATGTGCTCGTCCCTGGCCAACCCGACGGTCGCCGCCGCCACGGCGGCCGCCCTCGGCATCCTGACCCCCATGCCCTGCATCCCGGCGACGCCGGCCCCGTGGACGTCGATGGCGCCGCGGACGCTGGTCGGGCCGATGCCCGCGCTGGTGCAGGGAGCGCAGCTGATGTGTGCCTTCGGGGGGGTGATCCAGATCCTGAACCCCGGTCAGTTCACGGTGCAGTGCTCCTGAGCCGTTCCTGACCGGGAGCCCGAGCGTCCCCGCCCTGCGCGGGGTGCATCGGGGGGTATGTCATCCGGGGCGGAAGTGCAAGAGGCCGAACCCCTTGTCATACCCAGTCACGTGCGTCACATTCTTCCGGAGCCTGAGAAAGTTCAGGACCTTCTGGAACGCCGGCGAGGCCGGCACGTCCCGCAGTACCAGTCAGCCGTCGTCCCAACCCAGAGAGCGGTTCTCCCTATGCCCACCTACACCGCCCCCGGCGTCTACGTCGAGGAAGTCACCAGTTCCCAGAAGGTCCTCGCTGCGGCTCCGACCGCTGTGGCGGCCTTCGTCGGTTTCACCGAGCGGGCCCCGTCCGACGACCCGCGCGACCCCCAGGGCCTGGCCCCGCGCCTGGTCACCAGCTGGTCGCAGTTCGAGGCGCTCTACGGCGGGTTCGCCCCCGGGTGCGTGCTCCCGCTCTCGGTCTACGGCTACTTCGCCAACGGCGGCAGCATCGCCTACATCTGCCGCGTGCCGAACACCGAGCCGGCCGGCGAGCCCGCGCGTGCCGCGCTGCCCGCCAGCGACCGCGCCCTGGGCCTCCCGGTCTCGGTCGAGAGCCTCGAGCCCGACGCCGACATCAGCCTGGAGATCACCAACGACGACGTCGCCGACGACGACGCCCCGGCCTCCTTCACCCTGACCGTCCTCGAGGGCGGCGAACCGGTGGAGTCCTTCCCCGGCCTGGGCCTGGGCCCCGGCCCCTCCAACGTCGCCACCGCCGTCAACGGCACCTCCACCAAGATCAAGGTCGAGGTCCTGCTCGAGGAGTCGGTCGACCTCAGCGGCCAGCTCGAGCTGGTGCGCCCCGGCGTCTACGACCTCGAGAAGGCCCCGCCGGTGCCCGTCGCCGTCAACGGCCGCAAGTTCGCGGGCTCCGAGACCGCCCGGGCCGGCATCGGCGGCCTCGCGGTGGCCGAGGACGTCACGATGGTGATCGTCCCCGACCTCGTCACCGCCGCCACCCGTGAGGACGGCACCGTCGACCTCGACCTGTGGAAGTCGGTCCAGACCGCCCTGATCTCGCACTGCGAGCAGAACGGCAACCGGATGGCGATCCTCGACGCGCCTCCGGGCATGAGCCCCCAGCAGATCAAGGAGTGGCGCTCCGAGACCGCCATGTACGACTCGGCCTACGCCGCGCTGTACTACCCCTGGATCAAGGTCGACAACCCGGTCGGCGTGAACGGCGACCGCGAGGTCTTCATCCCGCCGTCGGGCCACATCGCCGGCGTCTGGGCGCGCACCGACGAGACCCGCGGCGTGTGGAAGGCCCCGGCCAACGACACCATGCGCGGCGTGCTCGACATCGAGCGCACCATCAGCCAGAACGAGCAGGCGCTGCTCAACCCGATCGGCATCAACTGCATCCGGCCCTTCGGCACCCGCGGCATCCGCATCTGGGGCGCCCGCACCCTGGCCTCCGACACCGACTGGACCTACATCAACGTCCGCCGGCTGTTCAACATGATCGAGTCGACCATCCTCACCGGCACCCAGTGGGCCGTCTTCGAGCCCAACGACGTGACCCTGTGGGAGGGCGTCAAGCGCACGCTCGACGGCTTCCTGCGCGGCCTGTGGTCGGCCGGCGCGCTGTTCGGCAACAGCGCCGAGGAGGCGTACTACGTCAAGTGCGACGCCGAGACCAACCCGCCGGAGTCCATCGACGCCGGTCTGCTCGTCGTCGAGGTGGGCATCGCCCCGGTCAAGCCGGCCGAGTTCGTGGTGTTCCGCATCAGCCAGAAGAAGCAGAGCGCGGCCTGAGCCGCCCGTCCCCCTCCCCGACCCGTACACCGACTGAAGCGGAGCGCCTCACATGCCCAACGAACTGATCGGCGTCGACATGATCGTCGCCCAGAACTTCTTCCTCGAGATCGACGGCCAGGTCGTCACGATGCTCTCGAGCGTCTCGGGTCTCGACGTCGAGGTCGACGTCGTCACCCAGACCCAGACCGGCCCCGGCGGCAAGACCCAGCTGGTCAAGACCCGTGGCACCGCCACCAAGGTCTCCGACATCAGCCTGGTCCGCATGGCGCCGGCCGACGCGATGGCCGACCCGATGTGGAAGTGGTTCCGCGACATCTCCACCAAGGGGATGGTGAACAAGACCCGCACCAGCAACCGCAAGAACGGCTCGATCGTCATGTACGACTCGGCCAACACCGAGATCGGCCGGTTCAACTTCTACAACGGCTGGCCGAGCAAGATCTCGACCGACCAGCTCAGCGTCGACTCCAACGAGGCGGTCAAGGAGACCATCACGATCGTCTGCGAGCGGATCGAACGCGTGAAGTGAGCGGACTGCGTACCTCCTACGAGTTCCGTCTCCCTCGGGGCTACGTCGACTCGGAGGGACGCCTCCACCGTGTCGGTGAGATGCGGCTCGCCACGGCTCGCGACGAGCTGGAGCCGCTGCGGGATCCGCGGGTGGAGGGTCCGGACGACCCCCGCCTCACGGTCCTCGTGCTCGCCCGGGTGGTGACCCGTCTCGGGGACCTCGAGATGGTCACCCCCCACGAGATCGAGGGGCTGTTCGCGGTCGACCTCGCCTACCTCCAGGACTTCTACGGCGTCATCAACTTCGGCAACCAGGCCGAGTTCGAGGCGCTCGTGGCGGCCCAGGAGGCCACCGAGCTGGTGGGCTCCCAGCCCACCCCCGCGCCGGCGTCCGCCGCGCCCGCTGCTCCGGCAGCGGGCCCGGCGGACCCGGACGGGTCCGCGGAGGAGCCCGGTGAGCGGATCGTCGTCGAGTCGACCATCGAGCGGGCCGGCAGCCGACCCAGCATCCGCACGGCGGTGGAGGAGCTCCCTCGCCGTGCCGAGTCCTGACGTCGGGGAGGCGCCGCGATGATGCGGTACCCCAGCGACGCCCTGTGGCAGGAGATCGCCTTCCTGGCCTACCACCTGCACTGGGGGTTGGACGACCTGTTGGACCTGGAGCACATGGACCGCGTGCGCCTCGTGCGCGCGGTCGTGTCCTTGAACGAACGAGCATGGGAAGTGGTGCGTGAGCATGCCGGCTGAGCCCGGAGCCCCGCTGGGGGGCGACCTCCAGGTCACCACGCGCTTCCTCTTCGAGCTCGACGGTGTCGAGATCGGCGTCTTCCGCGAGGTGCACGGCCTGGAGGTGACCGTCGGCGTCCACGAGTTCCGCGAGGGCGGCCAGAACGGCTACAGCCACCGGGTGCCGGGGCGGATGACCTGGCCCAACATCGTCTTCCGGCGCGGCATGACCGAGAGCAACGCGCTCTTCGAGTGGCTGCAGCGCTCCTCCGGGGAGGGCTTCGCCGCCGCCAGCAACAAGCTCACCCGCTCGACCGGGGCGATCACCGCCGTGTCGAGCACCGGTCAGCGCCTGCGCACCTGGGAGCTGATCGACGTCTTCCCGGTGCGCTGGAAGGGCCCGGAGTTCTCCACCGGCAGCACCTCCCCGCTCGAGGAGGAGCTGGAGATCACCCACCACGGCTTCCGGGCGCGCAACCAGGCGGCCGGCAGCGAGGGCGCCCGCGCCGGGGGCCCGACGTGACCGGCCCGGGCACGTCCCCGGACCCCTCCCCGGACCCTGGGGACCGGACCCGGCTGGGGCGGGCGGTGGGCGCGCGGCTGCGTCGTCCCGGCCCGCCGCTGGGGCGCCCCCTGCCCACCCGCGTGGGCAGCCTCGCCTCCTCCGTGCAGCGCTTCGCCTCCTCGGTGGGGATGCCGGTGGACGTGCGGGTCGCGATGCGCGGCCCCGGGCTGAGCCACGGCACGCGCCCGCCGCGCTGGTGGGTGCCCGCCGCACCCACCGAGATCGAGCCGGCGACCGGTGCGGTGATCGGCCGGTCGGTCGCGCCCGCCGCGCGCTGGCTCGCGGGCAGTGGCACGGTCAGCGGGCTGCCGGAGCGCGGCCTGCCCCGCGCCGCCCGCGGCGTGCCCGACGAGGACAGCTACAGCCCCGGCGGCATCGTCGGCGGCCTGCGACCCGAGACGGTGCGGGTGCGCCGCCACCCCGAGGTCACCGCCACGGGTCCCATGCTCACCTCCGGCGACCAGCGCCGGCTCAGTGCCTCCACCGTGCGACGGCGCGTGCGCGCGGAGGCCGCGGCCGCGACCGCCGCCGTGCCGGCCCCGACGCCCCGTGACACCCGGACCCCCGGCCGCCCCGCGACGCCGGGCCCGTCCGACGCCTCGGCGCCGCGACCGGCGGGTCCGGCCGGACCCTCCGGACCCTCCGGACCCGCCGCCGTCGCTCCGGGTGGTGCCGACCCGGTGCGACGCACCCCGGCCGGCGCCCCTGCGGTGACGGCCGCCGCGGACACCGCGGTCCCGGTCGTGCCCGCGCCGGCGCCCGTCGCGGACACCGCTTCGACCCCGACCTCGACCCCGGCCGCGGTCGGGGCGGCCGCTCCCGCGTGGCGGGTCGGGGCCACGCCCGAGCGGCTGCGCTCGGCCCTGCAGCGCGGCGCGGCCCCCGGGACCCTCGGGGGAGCCGCCCCGCCCCGCGCCGCCGCGGTGCTGCGCCGCCGTGCGGGCGGCAGCGGCCTGGCCACCGCCCACGCCGCCGGATCGGTGATCGCCGCCGCCTCGGTGGGCCTGATGCAGCGCGCGCCCGGCCTGCCGTCCTCGCCCGCCCCCACGGTGCGGCGTGCCTCGGCCGTGTCGACCTCCGGACAGCCGATCCCGCTCGCCGACGTCGCCCGCGTGCTGCGGGCCGACGCCGCCCCCGGGCCGGTGGCCGCCCCCGTCCCGCCCGTCTCGCCCGCCCCGCCGGCCGCTGCGGCGTCGTCCGAGCCCGCCGCGGTCGCCCGCCGCGCGGTGCCCTCCACCGCGGATCAGTTCGTGCCGGCCGCGACCCCCGCCGCCTCGGGCGCGACTGCCGCTCCTGTGTCGCCCGCCGCGTCCGAGCCGGCCGCGCCGGCCGCGGCGCCCGTGCGGCGCCTGGCCTCCGTGCTCGGACGCTCGGTGCCCACCACCGTCCCGGCGTCCCCGGCCGTCGGGGCCTCCCCGGCGTCCCCGGCACCCGGACCGCCGGTGCCGACCGCCGGTGCCGCGTCGCCGGTCCCGGGTCCCGCCGGGGCCACCCCGGTGCCCGTCACCAGCGTGGGCGTCGGGATGCCCGACCAGTTCGTGCTGCGCCGCACCGCGCGTCACGGCCGGCGACCCGGCGTGGCGATGCCCACCGCCTTCGGCGCCGACGGTCCCATCACCCCCGCCAGCGCCACGCGCGCCGTGTCGCCGCCGGTCGTGCCCGTGACCGCGACGTCGGCCGACCCGGGTCGCTCCGCCCCGGTGCGGCGCTCCCCGACCGCCCGGACCGCGACGGGCCCCGCCCGCGTCGCCGGCTCCACCGTCGGTCGCGCCGCGACGGCCCGCACCGTGGCCGTCCCGGCGGCGCCGGTCCCCGCGGTCGCGCCGCGGCCCGCCGCCACCGCCTCGGACCCGACCCCGTCGGCCCCCGGGCCGACCGCGGCCGCGTCTGCCTCGTCTGCGTCGTCGGACTCGAGTCCCCTCGCTGCGACCGCCACCTCCGCGGACCCCGCCGCCGTTCCGGTGCGTCGCACCCCGTCCGCCAGCGCGGCACGGCTGCCGGTGCTCGGCGACGTCACCACGACGATCGCGACGACGGGGTCGGCGCGTGCCGGCGCCCGACCGGGCGGCCCGGTCCGCTGGCTGCGGCGCCAGCCCGCCGCACGGGCGGGGACCACGCAGTCCGGCCAGGCCCTGACCGACGGCGCGCCGGCGGAGTTCGCGTCCCTCACCGGACCGGTCGCCGCACCCGGCGCGACGTCGCGGACGCCGGGTCCGGTCGGCCCCGGTGACGCCCCGCTGCGGCGTACCCCGCGCGGCCCCGCCCGCGGCGCCCCGGCCGGTCCTGGACGTGCCGGCGCGGCACCCGCCGGTGGTCGGGGCGTGCGACCGCCCGTGCCCGGGGTCGCGCGGGGCGCGGGCCCGGCCGTCCCGCGGGTCGGGGACGGCCTCAGCGCCGCCGCCACCGGCGACGGACCGGCCTCCACCTGGTTGTTGCGCAGCCTGCGGGTCGCCCCGCCGCGCGTCGCGGTGACCCCGCGCGAACCCGCCGTCCCGGCGGTGGCCCAGGACCTCGCCGGTGGCGCGGGTCCGCTCGGCGGCCTGGCCGGGAGCGTGGCCGACGCGATGCTGCGCCGCACGCCCGCCGGCGGTACCGCCGGCACCACCGGCGCCGGTGGCAGCCTGCTCGACCGCAGCGCCGCGCTGTTCGACGCCGCCGGCCCCGGAGCCCCCGCCACCACCGACCCGTTCTCCCCCATCCGCCGTTTCCGCACCAGCGAGGCGCCCATGTCCCCCTCCACACCCCTCTCGCAGAGCTCGCCGCCGCTCGGCCCGCCGCCGCGGGCCACGGACCGGGGCGGGTCCTTCGGGTTGCCGCCCGAGCAGGCGGCGCGCTCCGGGGGCGGCGGATCGGACCTCTCCCGCGCCGACGTCGACCGCATCGTCGACGCCGTCGTCGAGCGGATCGAGCACCGCGTCGTGGAGGAGCTCGAGCGGCGCGGTCGGCGCCACGACTGGAAGGTGTTCTGATGGCCGAGCTCGAGAAGGCCTTCCTCGAGATCGAGGGCGGCGAGCGGATCCCCTGCCTGTACAACCCCGAGACGGTCTCGATGGGCCGCCGCAACTCGTGGGTCTCCACCCCGATGCCGGGCAAGGGCGTGCCGTCGCTGCGCTACGCCGGTGCCAACGGCGGGTGGCTGCGACTGGACCTGGAGTTCGACACCACGGCCCAGGGTGTGAGCGTCACCCGCCACACCGGCCGGCTGCTCGGACTCATGGACATCAAGCCCGACCTCCCCGGCACCGACGCGGGCAGCAACAACGCGCGCCCGCCGACGGTGACGCTGCACTGGGGCGACCTGCACTCGTTCAAGTCCGTGGTCTCCGACCTCCAGGTCTCCTTCACCTACTTCTCCTCCACCGGGGTGCCGTTGCGCGCCACCGTGCGCCTGGAGCTGCAGCAGTACGAGGAGTCGCGCGCGTTCGGCCCGCAGAACCCCACCTCCGGCACGCCGCGGCCGGGCCGCACCCACCGGGTGCAGCCCGGGGAGACCCTGGACCGCATCAGCGCGCGCTACTACGGCGACTCCACCCGCTGGCGCATGCTGGCCGCCGCCAACGCGGTGGAGGACCCCCTCGCGCTGCGTCCCGGCACCGTCCTGTCGGTGCCCCGGTTGGAGTCCTGATGCCGCTCGCCGTCGCGCCGATCCTGACGATCAACGGCACGCTGCTGACCCCGCAGCAGATGGACAAGCTCCGCGGCCTGCGCGTGCACCGCGAGTTCGGTCTCGTGGGCCGCGCGACGCTGCGGTTCCAGGACCCCGACTACGTCCTCGCGCGGTCCACGATGTTCAAGCTGTGGTCGGACGTGCAGGTCACGCTGCCCCCGGCGCCCGGGCAGGCGGGCAACGAGATCGTGTTCAAGGGCGAGATCACCGGGGTCGCCCTCGACGCCGGGGTGTCGGGCATGGGCGGCGAGGTCGTGGTCACCGCCGACGACTTCTCCCACCGGCTCACCCGCGGCACGGTGCAGGAGACGTCGCTGGACAAGAAGGTCACCGACGTCGTCTCCGTGCTCACCGCCCAGGCGGGGATGACCAACGACGTCACGGTCATCTCCGACCAGGTCCACCCCTACCTGCTGACCACCGGCAGCGCGATGGACGTGCTCAACGACCTGATGCGACGGGCCAACGGCCGCTGGATCTGCCGGCCCGACAGCCACACGATGACGGTGCGCGCCGCCGACGCCCCGGGCCGGTCCGGACCCACGCTGACGATGGGCGAGCAGCTGCAGCGCTTCTCCGTGCGCTTCAGCGCCCTCGGCCTGCCGAAGTCGGTCGTCGCCACGGGCTGGGACGTCCAGCAGACCCAGCCCATCGAGGCCACGTCCACCCCGCCCCAGGCGCTGCACAAGTCCGACTTCCTCCCGCCGCCCTCGAAGCTCGGCGCGCAGGGTGAGGTCGTCACGCTCAACGGCACCAACCCCACCGCGATCGTCGAGGCGCGCGCGCTGGCCTCCGCGCGGCTCACCGAGGGGGTCGCCGGTGCCGTCACCGCGCGCGGGGCGCTCGCGACGGGCGACGGACGGATCGACCCCGGGGTCACGGTCACGGTGCAGGGCGCGGGACCCTCCTCGGGCACCTACCTCGTCACCGCCGTGGAGCACCTCTTCGACGCCGACGGCCTGCGCACCCAGTTCACCGCCGGCTCCCACCGGCCGGCCTCGATGGTCGACCTCCTGCACCGTCCCTCCGACGACGCCGGCCTGACCCGCGACCGGCTCGTCGTCGGCGTCGTCACCAACAACCAGGACGAGAAGAACCTGGGCCGGGTCAAGGTGAAGTACGTGGTCTCGGGCCAGGGCGGTGCCATGGAGTCGGAGTGGGCCCGGATCGTGACGCCCGACGCCGGCGCGAGCCGCGGCTTCGTGTTCCTGCCCGAGGTCAACGACGAGGTGCTGGTCGGCTTCGAGCACGGCGACACCCGTCGTCCGATCGTGCTCGGCAGCATCTTCAGCGCCAAGGTCGGGCTGCCGAGCAAGGACAAGAGCAACGTCAAGAACGGCCGGGTCGAGCAGCGGCGCATCACCTCCCGCTCGGGCCACATGATCGAGTTCGACGACACCGCGCGCGCCGAGCAGGTCCTGCTGCTGCACAAGGCCGGCCCGCAGGTGCTGATCCAGGAGCGGTTGATCGAGGTCAAGGGGACCGACGTACCCATCCGGCTCACCAACGGGCGGGCCACGGTGGAGCTGAAGCCCAACGGCGACGTCGTGATCGAGTGCCTGAACCTGAAGATCAACGCCCAGATGAACGTCGAGGTGAAGGGCACCCAGATCACCGCCAAGGCCAACGCGGCGGCGGTCGTGGAGGGGGCGGCGAGCGCGACCCTCAAGGGCGCCAACGTCGCCGTCGAGGGCCAGGCGGTCGCGCAGATCAAGGCCGGGATCGTGAAGGTGAACTGATGACCGTCTCCCGAGGACACGACCACCCCGCCGAGGACGACGGCGCCTTCGTCGGCCGCGGCTTCTCCTGGCCGCTGGAGGTCGACCACACCGGCTCGATCCGGCTCACCGACGGCGTGCCCGACCTCGACGCCGCCATCCGGATCGTGCTGTCGACCTCGCCGGGGGAGCGGGTGATGCGCCCCCAGTTCGGCTGCCGCATCTGGGACCTGCTCTTCGAGCCGGTCACGGGCAACCTGCTGGGCCTGATCAACGAGGCCGTCCGCGACGCGCTCGCCCAGTGGGAGCCGCGGATCGCGGTCGAGCAGGTGTACTCCGAGCCCGACCCGCACGACCACTCCCGCGTCGCGGTGCACATCGACTACCGGGTGCGGGTCACCAACGACCGCCGCAACCTGGTGTTCCCCTTCTACGTCATCCCCCACGACGCCGAGTAAGGACGCTCATGCCGCTCCCCACCCCGAACCTGGACGACCGCACCTTCCAGGACATCGTCGACGAGGCCAAGCGACTCATCCCGCAGTACTGCCCCGAGTGGACCAACCACAACGTCTCCGACCCCGGCGTCGCGCTCATCGAGCTCTTCGCCTGGATGAGCGAGATGGTGCTCTACCGGGTCAACCAGGTGCCGGAGCGGCTCTACACCCACTTCCTCAACCTGGTCGGCATCGAGCCGTTCGCGCCCACGGTCGCGCGCACCGACCTCACCTTCTGGCTCTCGGCGATCCTGGACGCCCCCGTCGTCGTGCCCGCGGGCACGGAGGTCACCACCCCCGCCAGCGTCGGCGCCGGCGACGACGCCATCGTGTTCAGCACGGTGCGCGACCTCGTGATCGCCCCGCCCCGGCTCGCCGCCGCCCAGACGACCAGCGGCGGGGGGTCCCGCGTCGTCGACGTGTGGGACGACCTGCGCTTCGCCCCCGACGGCGTGGCCTGCTTCGCCTCCGCCGACCTCACCCCCGGCGACGCGTTCTGCCTGGGGTTCCGCGACTCCCTGGCCGGCCAGGCCCTGCGGATCGACGTCGAGGCGCGCGCCGAGGGCATCGGCGTCGACCCGACCGACCCGCCGCTGGTGTGGGAGGTGTGGAACGGCGAGGGCTGGCTGGGCTGCCGCGTGTACGAGGACACCACCGGCGGCCTGAACCGCGCGGGCTCGGTCGTGCTGCTCGTGCCGGTGGAGCACGAGCCGCTGAGCATCGGCAACGTCGTGGCCTACTGGCTGCGCGCGCGGCTGCTGGCCCCCGCGCCCGGGCGGCCGCAGTACCAGGCCTCGCCGCGGGTGCGCGGCCTCGAGGTCTCCGCGCTGGGCGGCACCGTGGGCGCCGAGCACGCCGAGCGGCTGCCGGGGGAGCAGATCGGGCGCAGCGACGGCACGCCGGGCCAGACCTTCTCCGTGGGCCGTGCGCCGGTGCTGCCGCGCACCGAGGAGGAGTACGTCGAGGTCGTGGACGGCGACGGCACGGTGGTGTGGACCGAGGTCGACGACTTCTCCGCCTCCGGGCCGGGCGACCGGCACATCGTGTGGGACGACGCCACGGGCGTGGTGCACTTCGGCCCGCGGGTGCGCTACCCCGACGGCAGCACCCGCCAGCACGGCGCGATCCCGCGCGACGGCGCCGTCGTGCGCGTCAGCGGCTACCGCTCCGGCGGCGGGGCCCACGGCAACGTCGGGTCGAGCACGCTGACCCGGCTGCGCAGCTCGGTGGCGTTCGTGAACAACGTCGTGAACCTGGCCCCGGCCACCGGCGGCGTCGACGCCGAGACGGTGGCGGAGGCGAAGGTGCGCGGGCCGCTCACCCTGCGCACCGGCCA
This sequence comes from Nocardioides sp., assembly GCF_964228225.1. GTDB lineage: Bacteria > Actinomycetota > Actinomycetes > Propionibacteriales > Nocardioidaceae > Nocardioides. The sequence continues at coordinate 9,974 of NZ_CAXQZB010000074.1, read as the reverse complement.
GCGTGCGGTGACCGCCGGCGACTACGAGCGGCTCACGCGCGAGGCCTCGCACGAGGTGGCGCGGGCCCGCTGCCTCGACGCCGGGCGCGGCAACGGGGCGGTGCGGCTGCTGCTCGTGCCGCAGGTCGTCGGCGCGCCCACCGCCCACACCATCGACGACTTCGCCATCTCGCCGACCCTGATGCAGACCGTCACCGAGTACCTCGACGAGCGCCGGGTGATCGGCACCGCGGTGGAGGTCTCCACGCCGTACTACCAGGGCGTCTCGGTGGTCGCGCTCGTGCACGCGGCGCCGGGCCGTCCCGACGCGCTCGTGCGCCAGCAGGTGACCGAGGCGCTGAGCCGGTTCATCCACCCGCTCACCGGCGGCGTCGACGGCACGGGCTGGGCCTTCGCCCAGGACCTCAACGCCGCCGCGGTGACGCAGCTGCTGGAGGCCATCGACGGCGTCGACCGGGTGGAGGAGGCGCTGCTGTTCGAGTACGACCTGCGCACCGGCGCCCGGCTGGGGTCGGCCAAGGAGGTCATCCGTCTGGAGCCGCAGTCGCTGTTCCTGTCCGGGCGGCACCAGGTGGTCGTGCGGTGAGCATCGTCCCCTCGGTGTCCACCGTGCCCTCGCCGCGGCAACGACCGCGGCGCGACCCGGACTGGATGCTCAACCAGCTGCCGGTCTCCGCGGTCTCCCACGACTTCTTCGCCCGGTTCGTGCGCATCTTCCAGACCCTCGGCGACCGGCTGCTCGAGGACGCCGACGGCATCGAGCACCTGCTCGACGTCACCGTGACCCCGCCCGAGATGGTGCGCTGGCTCGCAGGCTGGATCGGTGTGCACGTGGTGGACGACTCCCAGCCCGAGGAACTGCAGCGGCGCATCGTCGCGGTCGCCGGCCGCACCCTGGCCTGGCGCGGCACCGCCCGCGGACTGCGGGAGTTCCTCACCCTCGTCAGCGGCGGGCCGGTGGACGTCGAGGAGGGCGGCGGCATCTGGCGCTCCGGCGAGGCGCCGGCCGACACCGCCTGGGTGCGGATGATCGTGCGCCAGACCGGCGTCCTGGAGGAGGCCGAGTTCATCGACGTCGTGCGCGACGAGATCCCGGCGCACGTGCGTGCGGAGTTGTCTGTCGGCGACCGGTTGATCTGGTCCAGCCAGGAGGGCGTGGCATGAGCGAGACCCCCGAGAACGCCGGGACCACCGACCTGACCGGTGGCCTGACCGGTGGCCCCGAGACCGCCGACGCGACGGTCGTCCTGGGCAAGCACCAGGCCCCCGTCGTCGCGGGTGGCACGGGCGCGCGGCCGCGGCTGGCCTGCCCGGAGTGCGGCACCGAGGCGGAGGTGTCGCTCACCCGCCGCGACGCCGTCGACTTCTGCCGCCAGTGCGACTTCCCGCTGTTCTGGACCCCCACCCAGATCCGGCTCGACGACACCCGCCGCACCGCCGAGGAGTCACTGCGGCGACTGCCCGGCACCGCCGGCCGGGTCACCGTCGGGTCGGTGCCGTGCCCGCACTGCCAGGAGGCCAACGGACTCGCTGCGGTGACCTGCATCCGGTGCGGCCTGCCGATGGTCGTCACCCCCGTCGCGCCCCCGCCCGTGCCGGTCGCGGCCCCTGCCCCGGTCGTGGTGCCGCAGCCCCGCACGCCGTGGTGGGTGTGGCTCGTCGGCCTGCTCACCCTCGCCCTCTTCGTCACCGTCCTCGTCGTCCTCATCACCGACCCCTGAGGCGCCACCCTCGTCGAGGAGGGGCCCGTCCGGTGACGGTCGTTGGTCGGGTGCGGGCGCCTCGTGACGCTCGCTTCGCTCGCTCCTCGACGACCGTGGGTGGTCACGTTCGTCGAGGAGGCGCGCCAGCGCCGTCACGAGACGGCGCGGCCGGTCTGCGGGTGCGCGCGTCTCGAGACGCAGCGAGATGAGGGGCGGCGTGGGGACAGGCCGGTCTGTCAGGTGCGCGCGTCTCGAGACGCTCGCTCCTCGACGACGGTGGGTGGTCACGTTCGTCGAGGAGGCGCGCCAGCGCCGTCACGAGACGCCGCGAGGTGGGTCGGTGCCCCGGTCCCGTTGTCGTTCGCGGTGGTGCTTCGGGCACCGTGGCTTGCCGGTGAGGTCGGTGCCTCCGCCGGATTCCCAGGGTGGGTCGTGGTCGATCTCGCAGTGACTGGCGGACACGTCGCAGCCGGGGTGGACGCAGGTGGGGTGCATGGTGGCGATGGCCAGGCGCTGGGCTCTGGTGTGGAACCTGCGGGTGTGTCCCCAGTCCAGCACCATGCCGGTGCCGTCGAGCACGGCGGGGATGATCCCGGCCCTCGCGGCGAGCCTGCGGGCGGCAGTCGCGCTGATCTTCTCCCCGGTGTCCAGGAGCCCGGCCTGCTGCAGTTGCTGGGTGAGGTTCTCGATCGTCATCGTGACCACGACGGTGGCGCCGCACCCGGCGCGGTCGGGGAGGTCGGTGTCCTGGATGCGTTCGATCAGGTCGCAGAACGCCTGGCCCCACCGGGCCGGGGTCCTCAGCGTGGGGTCGTAAGACCCAGCACCCTCCGCGGCTCGCTTCGCCTTGGGGGCGCCGATCGCGACCAGCATCTTGCGCAGCATCGCGCCGTGCAGCACCGGGACCCGGAACCAGCCCTCCATCGTGCCGTCGTCGTGCTCGACCATCGAGAACCGCACCCGCTGCGCCGCACGCGCCTCCTGCCGCTCGAGAGCCGCGGACTCGCGTGCATCCGCCGCGACCGGGTCCAGGACCTCCCAGATCCGGCGCCCCAGGACCCGCAGGTCCTTCGCGTGATGCGTCGTGGCCTCGGACAGCAGGTACGTCGACGCCCGATCGCGGTCCTCCTCCGGCACCTCGGCGACCGCGTCCACGATCACCTTCACCTGCGCGGGGTTGATCGCGGCGCTCGCCAACGCCGAGGCGACGTCAGGCCGGCCGTCCAGCGCGAGGGCCTCCCGCATCGCCGCGCGCCCTTGCGCGACCGTCGTGCGCGTCGCACGGGCGTGCCACACCGCCACCGACTCCGCCCCCGTGTCCTGGTGCGCTCCGGTGGCCTCGGCATGCACCAGCACCTGGGCCTTCAACGCCGCGGTGACGGCCTCCAGCTCGGCCAACTCCCGCAGCACCGTCAGGCTCTCAACCGCCCCGAGCCGCCACACCTCCCCACCCGCCGCCGCGCCCAGCGCGGTGCGGGCGGCGTGCGTCAACGCCGCGACGCTCGCCTCCGGGGTGGCCATCTCCATGTGAGGAGTCAACACCAGAGCACCGACAGTCCCGACCGTTCACGGTCGCGACTGTGGAGAACATGCCCCGGTCAGGTGGCTGAGTGGGCGAGCGGACGCAGGCTCAGTCCTCGCCCTCGATGTCCGCGAGGATCTCGGTGACCGGGCGGTCACCCATCACCGTGGTCACCAGGCCGGTGAGGTAGGAGTTCATCACGCTCACGTTCGCCGCCGAGAGGTCCAGGACGAAGGCCTCGAGGACCTCGTCGGTGACGATCTCGGGGGGCAGCGTCGTGAACTCCATGCCGCTGCGCAGTCGCACCTCCCCGTCGTCCCGGTCGAACTCGAAGGTCGAGGAGATCAGCCCGTAGTTGGCGCGGTCCACGAACTCCGCCATCCGGGCGATCGCCTCCGCGTCGGCGAGATCGACGGTCACCGGCGCCACGGAGTAGAACGCGAAGAGTCCGGTGTCGTCGGTGATGACCAGCGCGCTCCAGGCCCCGTCCTCCCCCTCGACGTCGACGAAGAACCCGTCCTCGCCCTCCATCGCACTGATCGGCCACCCGCCGCCCTCGTACACGCGGCGGGCTGCCTCGAAGAGTCGTCCACCCATCAGATCTGCAGCTCCTTGGCCTTCTCCTGCTTCGCCTTCGCCTCGCGCTTGCGTCGATCGATCTCCGCGTGGAGCACGATGACCTTGAGCCGCTCGATCTGGTCCTCCGAGTTCGGGTTCACCAGCGACGCGCCCTTCAGGATCAGCTCGTCATCGCTCATCTGGAGCAGGTCGAGGCGGAACGACTCCACGGGCAGCTCGGGGCCGGAGACGTCACGGGGGCGCCGCTTCTTGAGCCCGGCCTGGGACCAATACTCCTCCCGGTCGGTGAGGACGATCGGCTTGGAGTCGTCCATCCGCGCATCCTGGTCCTGCTTGCGTGCGGACTTGTCGTGACTGCTGCGCGGCAGCTCCTTCTCGACGTAGTTGGGGTCGAGCTTCTTCTTCTGCTCGTTCTCGGCCTGGATGCGCAGTCGCGTCTTCTGCAGGGACTTCTCGTTGTTCGCCGTCCCGCGCAGTGCATAGAACAGGCGGGACCCGCCCCCGCGATCACTGCGGCCGTTGTGGGACGTCTCGTTCTTGCTGTCGCGGATCAATCCGGCGTTGGCCCAGTTGTCCTTCATGCTCTTGCGCAGCGACTTGAGCTTCACGGCGTTCTTGAACTTCTCCCACCTCGTCACCGGGTCGGGAAGTCCGCCCGGCGGGTCGGGCGGTCCGAGAACGGCCTCCTTGACCGAGGCCACGCCGTCGCTGACCTTCTTCCCCACGGTCCGCGGGTTCCCCGAGGCCTTGAGCTCGTCGAGGATCTTGTCGCGCAGTTCGTCGAACCACATCGACTCGATCTCCTTCTCGGTGACGCCGTAGCTCATCAGCGTGAAGATGGCGTTGCGGTCCTTCCGCTTCTTCGCCGCCACGATCATCACGTCGACCGCCGAGCCGATGTCGTACTTGAGGACGTCGCGCGACGCCCCCTCCTCGTGCTTGCGGTCGAAGCCCTTCAGTGCGGTGGACGCCTTCGATTCCGACCACGTGTCGTAGGCGGTGTGGCCGATCTTGTGCAGCACGTCGACGACCGTGACGATCAGCTTGGCGGTCGCCGGGAACCCGAGGCCGCCCGCGGTGCACACCTCGACGATGCTGAAGCCGAGGTTCGTGCAGTTCTTCACGACCGCCGCGATCTCCTTCTCCATCAGCTGGAGGTTGCGGCTGGTCAGGCGCGCGTAGCCGGCGGCCAGGGGCTGCTTGTTCTCGTAGATGGCCTGCTCGCCGGCCATCGAGGTGCTGGTGTGTCGTTCGACGAGCGGCACGAGGTCGAGGGTGCTCGAGATGACCCCCAGGCTCGAGGTCACCACGCTCACGATCGGGATCCCCAGGCCCAGCTGGTTGATGACCTGCTGGTTGCCGGACTCGAACGCCTTAACGCCGGTCTCGCTGATCTTCATCGCCGAGCGGGTGGCGGAGGCGGCGATCTGGAAGATGTCCACGAACTCGCGCAGCGCCTTGAGCTTGGCGCCGGGGTCGGCGGTGCCGCGGTTGATCTCGCGCACCGAGGCGATGAAGGTCATGATCGCCTGGGCCAGGTCGAGCAGCGATCCGACGACCGCCAGGCTCGAGGTGGTCATGTCGCTGATCGTGAGCCCGGTGTCGTTCTTGTCGACGTTCGAGATGTGGGGGATCGCCTTGCCGATGCCCTTGCCCAGGCTGCCGGTGATGGAGTGGGCCATCTCGGCGTAGCGGACGTTGGTGATCTGCTCCAGCAGCAGCTCGTCGTCGCCGTACTTCTCGTAGTTCACGTCGTCGGCGCACTTCTTCAGCAGCACCGCGCGCTCGTTCAAGGACAGTTCCTTGCCCTGCTTGACGGCCTCTTCGACCTTCTTCTGGTACTTCTCCTGCGTCTGGCGGCTGAGCTTGGTCTCCAGGTCCTCACGCAGCTCGGGGAACTCGTTCGGCTTGGCGTTCTTGATGATCGACATGTTGTCGCGGCCCCGGGAGTCCTCGGCCCGCACCCGCTGGCGTGCGAGCGCGCGCTCCTTGTAGACCTTCGCCATCGCCTTGTCGGGGGTGATGTGCGAGCCGAGGGACTGCTCGTGGTTCTCCATGTACGCGTTGTAGGCGTCGGTCTGGTCCTTCAGGTGCTCCTGTCGGAACTCCCGCACCTCGTTGAGGGCCTTGTCGAACTCGTCGTAGCGGTTGGGCCGCAGGGCGCGGACGTCGTCCCCGGCGGACTCCCAGACCGATTCGATCTCGGCGTCGGTCTCGCGTCGGACCTGATCGAGGTCGACCGGCTTCCCGGTCTTCTCGTGCTGCGCCTTGATCCGCTCGTAGATCATCGTCTCCTGGATCAGGACGTCCTGGAACCGCTTGGTGAGGGTGGTGAGATCGAACAGCGGCTGGTTCTTCTGGCTCTCCGGGCGCAGCTCGTACTTCGTCTTGATCTTCTTGTCCAGCGCCTTCTTGTTCTTGTTGACCTTCTGCGACTTCGAGCGGACCTCCTTGTCGGTCTCCTTGGCAGAGGTCTTGTTCTGCTTGATGACCTTGGTGCGCTCCTCGCGACGACGCGTCTCCTCCTCCTGGCGCGCCTTCTCCTTCTTCTTCTCCTCCGCCTTGCGGTCCTCCTCCTCCTTCTTCTGCTGGGCCTTCTGCTCCTTCTTCAGCTTCTCGGCCTGCTTCTCCTCCTCGGTCTTCTTCTTCCAGAAGCGGCCCACCTGGTCACCCCCCTGCAGGACGTGACCCAGCTCGTGCGCCAGCACCCGCTGGCCGCGGGCGGAGGAGGGGTCGTAGGCGCCGGAGGAGAAGAAGATGTCGTTGCCGGTGGTGAAGGCCTCGGCGGAGATGGAGCGGGAGAGCCGGTCGGCCTGGCCGCCGCGGTGCACGCGCACCCGGCCCAGGTCGGTGCCGAAGGCGGCCTCCATCGTGGTGCGGACGTCGCCGCTGAGCCGCTCGCCGCCGCCCTTCATGCGGCGGATCTGGTCGCTGGTGTCGGAGTCGAGCGCGCCGCCGGCGGCCCCGATGACGCCGGACCCGGTGGCGCTGTCGGTGCCCGCCGGGCTGCGCCCGATCGAGCAGGCCGCCGTGTGGACGTGCGGTTCGGGCGCCTGCGCGCGGTCGCCGGGCTGCAGCCCGGCGAGCCAGGACAGGGCGGCGTCGGCGCGCTGGTCGGCGTCGCGCTCGGCGTGGTCGTTCACCGCCCCGACCGTGAGGGTGCCCGCCTTCTGCGGAGCCTCCTTCTCAGCCGTCTGGGGAGAGTGGTCGGGCTGGCTAGACATGGAGATCCTCCGGGTTCAGGACACGTCCGAGTTTCTGGTACTCACTCGCCAGGGCGGCGAGCAGATGGCTCATGGAGAGGGGGGCGGCCTCGTCGGCGGCCCGGAACATGCCGCTCACGACGGCGTTGCGGATGATGCCGCCCGGCACCTCGAAGCGCTGGGCGAGCCGGTCGACGTCGATCTCGCCGAGGGGGACATCGCCGTCGCGCAGGTGGTGGTCCCAGATCGCGCGCCGCTCCTCCACGCCGGGCACCTGGAAGGGCACGACCTCGTGGATGCGGCGCAGGAACGCGTCGTCGATGTTCTTGGGCAGGTTGGTGGCCAGGATCACGACGCCGTCGTAGCGCTCGAGGCGCTGCAGCAGGTAGGAGACCTCGAGGTTGGCGTAGCGGTCGCGGCCGTCCTTGACCTCCGCGCGCTTGCCGAACAGCGAGTCGGCCTCGTCGAAGAACAGCACCGCGCTGCCGGCCGAGGCGGCGGCGAAGAGCTTGTCGAGGTTCTGCTCGGTCTCGCCGATGTACTTGCTCACGACCTGGGAGAGGTCGACCTTGTAGAGGTCCAGGCCCAGGGAGTGCGCGATCACCTCGGCGGCCAGGGACTTGCCGGTGCCCGAGGGGCCCGAGAACATCGCGACGATGCCGCGGCCGGAGGCGGAGGTGACGCCCCAGTCGTCGTAGACGGTGCGGGCGTGCCGGAAGCGGGCCACGATCGTGCGCAGCTGCTCGGCGCGCGACCCGCTCACCACGAGGTCGTCCCACGACTTGCGTGGCCGGATGCGCTGGGCCAGCCGTCCCATCGGCCCGGCGAGCAGGCGCCGCACCGCGGCGTCGAGGTCGTCGCCCACCGCGGGAAGCGCCTCGCGCACCTGCTCGAACTGGCGGGCGGTGAGGCGGTGGGTGTGGGGCCGCTCGGGGCCGAACACCGCCGCCCACTCCTCGGCGGTGACCACGCGGTCGTCGGCCACGAGCTCGCTGCGCGGGCGGTCGGGCAGGTCGCTCAGGGCCAGGGAGTCCTCGCTGGAGAGCACCCAGGTGAGGTGCCGCGCGCGCTCGAGCCAGCGGCGGCCGTCGGGAGCGAGGTCGCCGGTGAGCTCGACGAGCAGGGCGCTGCCGGTGATCGTGGCCTCGCGCACCGCGGCCGCCCACTCCTCCGGCGTCGCGGGGGCGGGGACGACGAGGTAGACCTCCGCGCCGACCCGTTCGACCGCGTGCTGACGACGTCGCACCGGGTCGGGGCCGGTGACGAGCACGAGGCTCTCCAGCACGGGGGTGTCCGGGTCGGGCGGCGGGCCCTCCATCATCCAGCTGCCCAGCGGCAGCTCGGGGTCCGGGGACTGGTCGCCCGCGATCGCCCACATCGCGCTCGGAGCGAGCGCGACCTCGGTGCCCGACCACGGGCCGTGCGGCACCAGGGTGATGAGCGCGCTGCGCTGGAGCGCCGAGCCCGGCCCGGTGGCGCCGGCGCAGAGTCCCACGCCGCCGATCAGCCGCGCGATCGCGCCGAGGGTGAGGTGGCCGCCCCGCCCGCTGGCGGTCAGCTGTGCCACCCGGGCGGTGCGGACCAGGTCGGACTCGCAGGCCACGAGCAGCGCCAGCACCTCGCGACCGTGGTCGTCCAGCTCGGCGTTGGCGCACACGGCGGCGAACGCCGTCGGCTCGTCGTCGTGGGCGAGGTCCGCGCGCGCCCGCGCCATCGCGGCCTGCGCGCGCGCGAGCGATTCGGGCTCGACCGCGACGGGCGGGCGCACGTCGCCGGCGGCCCCGAGGGCGCGCTCGGGGGCGCCGAGGAGGGCGAGGTCGAGGGCGGCGTCGGCGAACCGGACGTGCGCGGGTAGCGCGGTGTCCGACGTGAGTGCCTGCATACCCGTCCCCGTACTGAGCGATGGTCGCCCTCAGGGTGGCGGCTCCGGGCCCGCGGCGCAATGGCCCAGGTGAGCCGTTCTCGCTGCTCAGGACCCGGATTGGGGCCTGGAACGGCCCGTCAGACGGTGATCGGGCCGACCTCCCAGCCCTCGGGGCTCAGCGGGTGCAGGATCGCGTCGGTGCCGCCGTCGATGAACAGGCAGGCGCCGACGATCAGCGACGCCGCGGGCGAGAGGAGGAACGCGATCGGCGCGGCGATCTCCTCGGGCCGTCCGTCGCGGCCCAGGGCGCTGGGGTAGTCCTTCGACAGCGGCCCGAACACGGGGTCGGCGGCGAGTCGCTCGGTCATCGGGGTGGCGATCTTCCCGGGCGCCACGCTGTTCACGCGGATCCCCGTGCCCGCCCAGTCCGGGCCGATGCCGTCGCGGCGCGCCCACCACGCCAGGGCGGCCTTCGTGCCGGGGTAGACCATCACCGACTCCACGGAGTCGCCGACCGCGATCGCCGCGGCCTCGTCCTCGCGCAGACAGGCCGCGGCCACCTCGGCGGTCCAGCCCGGCATGCCGGTGATGGAGTTGGAGGCGAGCAGCACCACCGCGGCGTCGCCGTCGCGCTCCGCCGCCGCCGCGAGCTGCGGTCGCAGTCCCCGGACGAGCGCGAGGGCGCCGAAGTAGTTCACCCGCACCAGCAGGTCGCTCGGCACGCCCGTCAGGCCCGCGACCCCGGCCGCCGGCACGATGCCGTGCACCACCGGAGCCCGCTCGGCCACCGCCGCCACCGCCGCGGCCCGCCCCGCGGGCGTGCCGAGGTCGGCCGCGACGTCGATCGGTCCCGCCGGCCCCTCGGGGTGCAGGTCCACCGTGATCACCTCGTGGCCCTGGTTGCGCAGCAGCGTCGTCGTCGCCGCCCCGATGCCGCTCGCCGCGCCGCTCACCACGTAGGTCCGGGAGTCCGTCATGCGCGCAGACTAGAACGTGTTCTCGGAAATCGGGTGGTGGACGGTCGGGAGATCGGAAGAGCGTCGTGTAGGGAAAGAGTGTTAATGGTCGTGTAGATCTCGGTGGTCGCCGTATCATGAAAAGGG
>NZ_CAXQZB010000073.1:0-29569 GCF_964228225.1 Nocardioides sp. | reverse complement strand
TCACCAGCGGAATGCACCGATTCCGGCCGAGTACCGGTGCATTCCGCTGGTGACGACGGACCATCGCGGCGCGTCCGGAGACGACGGAGCCCCGGGAGGGGACTCCCGGGGCTCCGTCGTGTCGTGCGGGTGGAGCGGGGCTCAGTGGCCGCCGGTCTCCTCGTGGCGCTTGATGGAGGCGAGGACCTCGGCCTCGGCCTCGGCGCGGCCGACCCAGTCGGCGCCCTCGACGGACTTGCCGGGCTCGAGGTCCTTGTAGACCTCGAAGAAGTGCTGGATCTCGAGACGGTCGAACTTGGAGACGTCGCCGAGGTCCTGGAGGTGCTCCAGGCGCGGGTCGGTGGCGGGCACGCACAGCACCTTGTCGTCGCCGCCGGCCTCGTCGGTCATGCGGAACATCGCGATGGCGCGGCACTTGATGAGGCAGCCGGGGAACGTGGGGGCCTGCAGGATGACCATCGCGTCGAGCGGGTCGCCGTCCTGGCCCAGGGTGCCCTCGATGTAGCCGTAGTCGGTGGGGTACTGCGTGGAGGTGAACAGCATCCGGTCGAGGCGGAGTCGCCCGGACTCGTGGTCCACCTCGTACTTGTTGCGCTCCCCCTTGGGGATCTCCACCAGGACGTCGAACTCGAGCACGTGCTTCCTCCGCGGATCCAGGATCAGTCCGGGGCGGCCCCCGGCTCGGGGCACAGTGTCGCGCACAATGTCCCCGGATGCGCACCCAGGTCCGATCCCGGACCGTGCGGCGGGGCGCGGAGGAGGGCACGCGGTGGCGGACGGCGAGCGCACGACGGGCTCCTCGGGGACCCCACGCCCGCCTCGTCGCGGGCGCCGCGCCCTGGCCACGATCGCGGCGTCGGTGGCCCTCGCGCTGCTCGGCGTGACGGTGGGCTGGCAGGCCGGTCTGCTGCCCGACGACGCCGATCGGCGCCTGGACGCGGCGGCCGCGACGGTCGGCGACGCGGTGGGGGACGCGGTGGGCGGGCTGTTCGGCGACGACGCGCGCGGCGACCTGCCCGACGTGCCGGCGGGGCCGGGCACGCTGCCGCCGCCCGAGGGCGTGGACGCCCCGGAGGTCCGGGTGCCCGATCCGGTGGCGCAGCCGAGCGCCCCGACCACCGCGCTGGACGAGGCCGCGGTGCGGCGGGCGCTGCGCGGGCTGCGCGACCCCGTGCTGGGTCGTCACGTGCTGGCCGCGGTGGCCCCCCTGGACGGCGACGGCGCCGGCGCCACGGTGCGGATCACGCGCGGCGCCGGGGCGCGCGGGGTGCCGGCGTCGACGACCAAGCTCGTCACGTCCCTGGCCGCCCTGCTCGCGCTGGGCCCCGACACCCGGTTCACCACCCGTGTGGTCGGGCGGCCGGGCGCCGGCGACGGCCCTCCGGTCCTCACCCTCGTCGGGGGCGGCGACCCCTTCCTCCAGCGCGACGACGTCGACGCCGGCGGCACGCCGTGGGCCTACCCTCCGCGCGCGACGCTGAGCGACCTCGCGGCCCGCACGGCGTCGGCGCTGGCCGAGAACGACCTCGACCGGGTGCGCCTCACCTACGACACCTCGCTGTTCACCGGTCCCGCGGAGAACCCCGCCTGGGAGCCGCTCTACGTCGACTCCGGCGAGGTCAGCCCGATCGCGCCGCTGTGGATCGACGAGGGCCGCCCGCCGAGCCGGCTGGGCCGCGTGGCCGACGCCCCCGCCGAGGCGGCCGCGGCGTTCGCGGCCGAGCTCGCCGCGCAGGGCGTGAGCGTCGTCGGACCGGTGCGCGAGGCGCGCGCGGCCCGCGACACCGCCCCGGTGGCGGCGGTCACCGGACCCGCCGTGGGCCAGATCGTGGAGCGGCTGCTGGAGGTCAGCGACAACGAGGCCGCGGAGGTGCTGCTGCGCCACGTCGGCCTGGCGGTGGCCGGGGAGGGCTCGAGCCGGGCGGGGGTGGCGGCCGTGCGCGCGGTGCTCGCCGAGGCCGGGGTGGACCTCGGCGCCAGCCGGCTGCTCGACGGCTCCGGCCTGTCCCGGCGCAACGACCTGGCGCCCGAGGTGCTGCTCGACGTGCTGCGGCTGGCGGCCTCCCCCGACCGTCCCGAGCTGGGCCCGCTGCTCGCCGGACTGCCCGTGGCCGGCGTCACGGGCTCGCTGGCCACCCGCTTCCTCGACGCGCCCCCGGCGGCGCGTGGCGGGGTGCGCGCCAAGACCGGCACGCTCAGCGGCGTCACCGCACTGGCCGGCCTCGCCCAGGGCCCCGACGGCGCCACGATGGTCTTCGTGCTGATCGCCGACGCCTTCCGGCCCGAGGTGGTGCTGGAGGCGCGCGCCGCCCTCGCCGCCGCCGCGGCGGCCCTCGCCGCGTGCCGGTGCGGTGCGACCGGCGGGTAGGTTCGGGCCCATGGCCAGGGGCGGGAGCAGGGACGGGGGCACGGACGGCGGTCCGGGGGGCGCCGGGATGATCGACTGGGACCTCGCCGTCGGTGTGGCCCACCGGCTCGCCGGCGACGGCCCGTCGGTGCCGCGCGAGGAGGCCCGCGCCGTCGTGGCGGAGCTGCGGGAGGCAGCGGTCGCCTCGGTCGCGCCCGTGCGGGAGTTCACCGGCCTGCACACCCCGCCCGAGCGCGAGGCGCCGGTGCTGGTCGTGGACCGGCGCGCGTGGGCGCAGGCCAACACCGAGGCGTTCGCGGTGCTGATGGAACCGCTCGTGGAGCAGATGACCTCCCGGGTGACCCCCGGCCCGATCGCCCGCGGCATCGGCAGCCGCATCACCGGGCTGGAGGTCGGCGGCCTGCTCGGCTTCCTCGCCGGCAAGGTGCTGGGCCAGTTCGACCCCTTCGCCGCGCCCGACGGCCGGCTCCTGCTCGTGGCCCCCAACATCGTGCAGGTCGAGCGCGAGCTCGACGTCGACCCCCACGACTTCCGGCTCTGGGTGTGCCTGCACGAGGAGACCCACCGGGTGCAGTTCACCGCCGTCCCCTGGCTGCGCGACCACCTCCACGCCCAGGTCGAGACGCTGGCCGGCATGGTGAGCCCGGCGGGCCTGGACGACCTCGTGGCCCGTGTGGCCGGCGGCCTGCGCGAGCTCGGTCCCGGCCGCAGCGGCGGCAGCCTCGTGGACCTGCTCAGCACCCCCGAGCAGCGCGCGGTGCTCGACGGCGTCACGGGCATGATGTCGCTGCTCGAGGGCCACGCCGACGTCGTCATGGACGGCGTCGGGCCGGCGGTCGTGCCGAGCGTCGCGCTGATCCGTGAGCGCTTCACCCAGCGCCGACGCAGCGTGGGCGGCCTCGACCGCGTGCTGCGCCGCCTGCTCGGCTTCGAGGCCAAGCTGGCCCAGTACCGCGACGGCGCCGGCTTCGTGCGCGGCGTCGTCGACCGGGTCGGCATGGAGCAGTTCAACGCCGTGTGGGCCGAGCCCGCGCACCTGCCCACCAAGGCCGAGATCGCCGATCCCGCCGCCTGGGTCACCCGGGTGCTGGGCTGAGGGCCCGCCCGCACCGGGGACCGCGATGAACCGCGAGGGAGCACTGGGGGTGCTGCGCCTGGCCGTGCGCCAGGTGCTCGGCACCGCGCCCGCGTCGCCGCAGGACGGCGGGCCCGCCCCGGTCGTCGTCGCCTGCTCGGGCGGGCCCGACAGCCTGGCCCTGCTGGCCGCGACCGTGGCCGAGCGCGACCGCCACGGGCGCCGCGTGATCGGGGCCGTGGTCGACCACGGACTGCAGGAGGGCAGTGCCGAGCACACCGCCGCCGTCGTGCGTCGCATGGCCGGGCTCGGCGCCGACGAGACGCTGAGCGCCCGGGTGCAGGTCACCCACGACGGTCGCGGCTGGGAGGCCGCGGCCCGCACCGCCCGCTACGACGTGCTGGGCCAGGTCGCGGCCTCGGTGGGCACCGATGTCGTGCTGCTCGGGCACACCCTCGACGACCAGGCCGAGACGGTGCTGCTCGGGCTCACCCGCGGCAGCGGCGGCCGCTCGATCGCCGGGATGCGACGCTCCTTCGAGGTCTTCCACCGCCCCCTGCTCGGGGTGGGCCGCGCGGTCACCCTGGCGGCCTGCGAGGAGCTCGGCGTCGAGCCCTGGCACGACCCGCACAACACCGACCCCCGGTTCACCCGCGCCCGGGTGCGCCACACCGTGCTCCCGATGCTCGAGACCGAGCTCGGCCCCGGGGTGGCCGAGACGCTGGCCCGCACCGCTGAGCTGCTGCGGCCCGACATGGAGGCCCTCGACGACCTGGCCGACCTCGCCTACCTCGAGGCGCGGGTCGAGGACGGCCTCGACGTCGCGGCCCTGGCCGGGCAGCCGGCGGCGATCGTGTCCCGGGTGGTCCGGCTCGCGGCCCTGGCCGCGGGGAGCCCCGCCTCGGAGCTGTTCCACGTCCACGTGACGGGCCTGGTGGCGCTGCTCGCGGGCCGGGTGCGCGGTGAGATCCAGCTGCCCGGCCGGGTCACCGCGCGGCGCGAGGGAGACCGACTGAGGTTCGGCGCGACGGCTGTGGAATCCTAGCGACCCATGGACGCAGCCCACGTCGATGGCGACCTCGTCTCCGTGCTCTTCACCGAGCAGGAGATCCTCGACAAGATCGGCGAGCTCGCCGCCGCGATCGAGCGCGACTACGAGGGCAAGGACCTGCTGCTCGTCGGCATCCTGCGCGGCGCCGTCATGGTGATGGCCGACATGGCGCGGGCCCTGAGCCGCCACGTCGAGCTGGACTGGATGGCGGTGTCCTCCTACGGCTCGGGCACCAAGTCCAGCGGCGTCGTGCGGATCCTCAAGGACCTCGACACCGACATCTCCGGACGCCACGTCGTGATCGTGGACGAGATCATCGACACCGGCCTCACGCTGTCGTGGCTCACCTCCAACCTCTCCTCGCGCAACCCCGCGAGCGTGGAGATCTGCACCCTGCTGCGCAAGCCCGACGCCCTGCAGATGCCGGTGGACGTCAAGTACGTCGGCTGGGACATCCCCGACGAGTTCGTCGTCGGCTACGGCCTGGACTACCGCGAGCGCTACCGCAACCTGCGCGACATCGGCACCCTCGCACCCCACGTCTACTCCTGATCCGGGCCTGATCCGGGCCTGATCGGGCCCTCAGAACGACCCGCGCAGGACGGTTCCGGTGTCGTTTCACCCCGATCGGTGCGGGTCGCGACCAGGGGCCTGAGAGGATGGCAGGGGTCCCGGGTGTGCCGGGCCCCTCGAGCCGTCGTCGCAGCAAGGTGTGAGAAGTCCGTGAAGCGCATGTTGAAGGGTCCCTGGGTCTGGATCGCGGTCGCCGTGATCGGTGTCCTGCTCGCCCTGCAGTTCCTCACCCCTGGCGGGGGCTACGACGAGGTCCCGACCTCGCAGATGGAGCAGTACATCAGCGACGGCCAGGTGAAGGAGATCACCTTCATCGACGGCGACCAGGCCATCGAGGCCACGCTGGTCGACGGCACCCGCGAGGCCGGCGACAAGGTCGTCACCCACTACGTCAACGGCCAGCAGCAGGGCCTGCTCGCGATGGTGCAGGCGCAGCTGGACTCCAACGGCGGCAGCATCGAGAAGGCCAACTCCACCAACCCGCAGCCCAGCTTCCTGGGCAGCCTGCTGTTCACGCTGATCCCGTTCATCCTGATCATCGCGATCTTCATCTGGCTGATGAACAGCGCCCAGGGCGGCGGCCGCGGGGTCATGCAGTTCGGCAAGTCCAAGGCCAAGCTGATCTCCAAGGACATGCCCAAGACCACCTTCGCCGACGTCGCCGGGTGCGACGAGGCGATCGAGGAGCTCGGCGAGATCAAGGAGTTCCTCTCCGAGCCCGCCAAGTTCCAGGCCGTGGGCGCCAAGATCCCCAAGGGCGTGCTGCTCTACGGCCCTCCCGGCACCGGCAAGACCCTGTTGGCCCGCGCCGTCGCCGGCGAGGCCGGCGTGCCGTTCTACTCGATCTCCGGCTCCGACTTCGTCGAGATGTTCGTCGGTGTGGGCGCCAGCCGGGTGCGCGACCTGTTCGAGCAGGCCAAGGAGAACGCGCCGGCCATCGTGTTCATCGACGAGATCGACGCCGTCGGTCGTCACCGCGGCACCGGCATGGGCGGCGGTCACGACGAGCGTGAGCAGACCCTGAACCAGCTGCTCGTGGAGATGGACGGCTTCGACGTGCGCGGCGGCGTCATCCTCATCGCCGCCACCAACCGCCCCGACGTGCTGGACCCCGCGCTGCTGCGCCCGGGCCGCTTCGACCGCCAGATCCAGGTCGACGCCCCCGACCTCAAGGGCCGCGAGAAGATCCTGCGCGTCCACTCCCGCGGCAAGCCGCTGGCCGAGGACATCGACCTGGTCTCCATCGCGCGCCGCACCCCCGGGTTCAGCGGCGCCGACCTGGCCAACGTCCTCAACGAGGCCGCGCTGCTCACCGCGCGCTCCAACCGCAAGACCATCGACAACGCCACGCTCGACGAGGCCATCGACCGCGTCATCGCGGGCCCGCAGCGCCGGACGCGCTTGATGAACGAGCACGAGAAGCTCGTCACCGCCTACCACGAGGGCGGCCACGCCCTGGTGGCGGCCGCGATGCCCGGCAGCGACCCGGTGCACAAGATCACGATCCTGCCGCGCGGTCGCGCGCTGGGCTACACGATGGTGCTGCCCGACCAGGACAAGTACAGCCAGACCCGCTCGGAGCTGCTCGACAAGCTGGCCTACATGCTCGGCGGCCGGGCCGCGGAGGAGCTGATCTTCCACGACCCCACCACGGGTGCGGGCAACGACATCGAGAAGGCCACCAACCTGGCCCGCGCGATGGTCACCCAGTACGGCATGACCGAGCGCCTGGGCGCGATCAAGCTCGGCGGCGACAACTCCGAGCCCTTCCTGGGCCGCGACCTGGGCCACGGGCGCAACTACTCCGAGGACATCGCCGCGATCGTGGACGAGGAGGTCAAGCTGCTGCTGACCACCGCCCACCAGGAGGCCTTCGACGTCCTGGAGGACAACCGCGACGTCCTCGACGCCCTCGTGCTCGAGCTGCTCGACAAGGAGACGCTGGACAAGGACGAGGTCGCCCGGATCTTCGCCGCGCTCAAGCGGCGCCCGGAGCGGCCGGCCTGGACCGGCTCGCCGAACCGCAACCCCAGCGCCATCCCGCCGGTGGAGATCCCGCAGTTCGTGCGCGACCGCGCCGCCCTCAACGGCACCAAGGAGGACAGCGGCCCCGTGGCGGTCGTGACGCCTCCGGGCCCCGACGGCGACCTCCACGGCGAGCCCGGCCTCGGCGGCACCCCGCCGGCGCCCCCGGGCGTCTGAGGTCCCGGGCGTCTGAGGTTCCGGGCGGCTGAGCCCCCGAGGATCCCTCCTCCCCGGCTCCACCCGCTCTGACCTGCGGTTTCCAATTCCACCCGGGCGGGTGAAGGCCCCCTTCACCCCCCGGAGGACATCCGATGGGGTCGCTCCCGACGCCACTACGCTGCCAGAGTGACCGACCCCATCGCCGTCCCGGAGATCGACCCGGACGACCGCCCGCCCTTCGACCACGCCCGCGCCGAAGCGGCGGTGCGCGAGCTGCTCACCGCCATCGGCGAGGACCCCGACCGCGAGGGTCTGCTCGAGACCCCCGCCCGCGTGGCCCGCGCCTTCGCCGAGCTCACCCAGGGCCTGCGCCAGCGGCCCGCCGACGTGCTCACCACCACCTTCGACCTCGGTCACGACGAACTCGTCCTCGTGCGCGACATCGAGTTCTGGTCGATGTGCGAGCACCACCTCGTGCCGTTCTGGGGCAAGGCCCACGTCGGCTACATCCCGGCCGAGAGCGGCAAGATCACCGGCCTGTCCAAGCTGGCGCGGCTCGTGGACGTCTACGCCAAGCGCCCGCAGGTGCAGGAGCGGCTCACCACCCAGGTGGCCGACGCCCTCATGGAGATCCTCGACGCCCGCGGCGCCGTCGTCGTCTTCGAGGCCGAGCACCTGTGCATGACCATGCGCGGCGTCCGCAAGACCGGGGCGCGCACGATCACCTCCGCGGTGCGCGGCGTCATGCGCACCAACGCCGTCACCCGGGCCGAGGCGATGGCGCTCATCCACCGCGGGTGAGCGTCCGGCACCCCTCCCCGCGTGCCGACAGGGCGGGGACGCCCCGTCCCCGCTCAGTCGAACCGGTAGCCGAAGGCCGCGATGTCGACGGCGTACACCTCGGCGACGCGGTCGCGCATCGCCGGGGTGTACTGGGCCCGGTGGTCGCTGGGGGCCCGCGCGCTGTTGCGGTGCTCCACCGCGACGCCGTCCGGCAGGCCGAGGCGGTCGCGCACGGTGTCGAGGTCGGCGGCCAGGCTCTCGGTGCGCCCGATGAAGTCGGCCCGGCGGCCCTGGAAGCGCAGGTAGTCCAGCTGCGGGGTGCGCAGGCGCCGGAAGACGTCGGGGCCCTCGAGCACGAACCGCTCGAAGTCGGCGTAGTCGCGGGCCACCGCGCGCCAGAACGGGTTGTGCTGCAACCGCTCGGGCACCCGCTCCTCGCGCCGGTGCACCATCTGGTGCCAGGACCACAGCCGCGCCCACGGGTCGCGCACGAAGCCGAACACGAAGTGCCCGGCCAGGTCGGGGCGGGTGCGCAGGGCGGTGCGCATCAGCGCGTGCTTGCCGCCGTGCACCTGCTCGTCGAGGCGCTGCGCGTCGGGCACGTGCTCCAGCAGCAGCCGCGAGACCGAGCTGCCGCCGGTCTTCTGCACGTGCACGAAGAGGAAGCGGCGCTCCTCGGACACGATCATGGCGGGCAGCGTAGCGAGCACCGTCCCCGGCGCTGGATAGGGTGCGTGCCGTGCTGGTGATGGGGGTGGTGAACGTGACCCCCGACTCCTTCTCCGACGGCGGGCGGTTCCTCGCCACCGACGCCGCGATCGCCCACGGGCGCGCCCTGCTCGCCCAGGGCGCCGACATCGTCGACGTGGGTGGGGAGTCCACGCGCCCCGGCGCCACCCGCCCGCTGGTGGCCGAGGAGCTCTCGCGGGTGCTGCCCGTGATCGAGGCCCTGGCCGAGGCCGGCGCGCGGGTCTCGGTGGACACGATGCGTGCCGAGGTCGCCGCGGCCGCGCTCGCGGCCGGCGCCACGATCGTCAACGACGTCTCCGGCGGCCTGGCCGACCCCGCCATGCTCGCCACCGTGGCCGCCCGCCCCGAGGCCACGTACATCGCCATGCACTGGCGCGCCCACAGCGACCGGATGCAGGACCTGGCGGTCTACGACGGCCCCGGCGGCGTCGTCGCGGCGGTGCTGACCGAGCTCGGCGCGCGCCGCGACGCCGCGCTGGCCGCCGGCATCGCCCCCGACCGGCTGGTGCTCGACCCCGGGCTGGGGTTCGCCAAGCGCGGCGAGCACAACTGGGACCTGCTCACCGGCCTCGACGCCGTGCAGGGGCTCGGGCAGCCGCTGCTCGTGGGCGCGAGCCGCAAGGCGTTCCTGGGGGCGCTGCTGGCCGACGCCGACGGCGCGCCGCGGCCCGCGCCGGAGCGCGACACCGCCACCCACGCGCTCACCCTGCTGCTCGCCCGGCGCGGGGTCTGGGGGGTGCGGGTGCACGACGTCCGGGGTACCCGTGATGTGCTGGAGGTCTGGAGGCGGCTCGAGGGCCGCGAGGAGGATGAGGAATGAACGACCACACCCACGGCCCCGAGGCCGACGGGCTCGTCGACGAGCTGGCCGTGCTCGGCATCGAGTGCTTCGGCCACCACGGCGTCTTCGAGTTCGAGAAGCGCGAGGGGCAGGTGTTCGTCATCGACCTCGCCCTGGGCATCGACACCCGTCCCGCCGCGGCCTCCGACGAGTTGCACGACACCCTCGACTACGGAAGTCTCGTCACCGCGGTCAAGGCCGCGGTGGAGAACGATCCGGTCGACCTGATCGAGACCCTGGCGCAGCGCATCGCGGACGTCTGCCTGAGCGACGCCCGTGTGGCCTGGGCGAGGGTCACGGTGCACAAGCCGGACGCCCCCATCGAGGCCACGTTCCGCGACGTCGCACTCACGATCACCCGAAAGCGCGAGGGCCAGCATGACTGAGGTTCCCAACCCCAACATCGTCGACGCCGACACCCTCACCGGGGAGATGCGTCCGATCCGTCGGGTCGTGATCTCCCTCGGCTCCAACCTCGGCGACCGGCTCGCCAGCCTGCAGGGCGCGGTCGACGCGCTCGCCGACACCCCCGACGTCTGGGTCACCTCGGTGTCGCCGGTCTACGAGACCGAGCCGCTCGGCACGCCCGAGGGCGTGGAGTCGGGCCCCTACCTCAACGCCGTCGTGCTGCTCGACACCACGCTGGCCGCGAACCGCCTGCTCGACCGGGCCCTGGCCATCGAGGACGCCTACGACCGCGAGCGCGGCGAGCACCGCAACGCCCCCCGCACCCTCGACGTCGACCTCGTCGTGGTCGGCGACCGCCGCAGCGACACCCCGTCGCTGCAGCTGCCCCACCCGCGCGCCCACGAGCGGGCCTTCGTGCTCAAGCCGTGGTTCGACCTCGAGCCCGAGGCGCAGCTCCCGGGCCACGGCCCGATCGCCGACCTGCTGGCCGCGCTCGGCGTCGACGGCATCACCCGGCGCGACGACCTGGTGCTCGAGCAGGCCTGAGCCCACCCGAGCGTGCGGGCATGAACCGCTCCGAGCGGCCCGGTGGCATGTCCACCCTGCCGCCGCGCACCCTGCTGCCCTGGGCGGTGGCGGGCCTGGCGGCCGGCTGGCTGCTGCACCCCGTCTCCGACGCGATGGGCACCCCGCCGGTCGTGGCGACGGTGCAGGTCGTGGGGCTCTACCTCGCCGTCGCCCTCCTGGCGATCCTCGCGCGCTCGACCTGGCGGGCGGTGCAGGTGCACCGTCGTCCGCTGGAGCCCGGCGACGGCCTCAACCGGCTGCTGCTGGCCCGGGCCTGCGCCTACGTCGGCGCCCTGATCGGCGGCGGGTACCTCGGCTACGGCCTGAGCTGGGTGGGCGACCCCGCCGAGCGCGCCGACGAGCGGCTGGTCGGCTCCCTGCTGGCGGCCCTCGCCGGACTGCTGCTCGCCCTCGTGGCGCTGGTGCTGGAGCGCGCGTGTCGCATCGATCCTCCCGACCAGGACCCGCCGACCGACCTAGGGTGAGCGCCATGACTTCCCCGTCGGTCCCCTCGGCGCGCGCCCCGCGGCGTCGGCAGCGCTCCACGCGGCTCGTCCTGGCCGCCTCGCTGATCGCCCTCGCCGCCCTCGGCGCGGTCGTGGCACTGGTCAGCGGCAGCCTCGCGGTCGCCGTCGGTGCGGCGGTGGGCGCCACCGTGCTCGGCGGCGGCGCGGTGCGCCTCACCTACGACGAGCTGCTCGACTCCCGTCGGGAGTCCGCGCGCGACCGCGCCGCGCAGGCCCAGGGCTACCGCGCCCTCACCGAGCAGCGCGTGGCCGAGCAGGCCGAGTACGTCGCCGACACCCAGGGCCGCGTCGCGCGCCTGGAGGCCACCGTCGGGCGGCTGCAGGCGCGACTGGAGGAGAGCGAGCAGCGCGTCGACGTCACCCGCGCCGCCGGCGACGCCGCCCAGCGCGAGCTGCTCGCGTCCCGCGCAGAGGTCGCCCGGCTCACCGCCGAGCGCGACCGGCTCGCCACCCTCGCCGCGCAGAGCGAGCAGGGTGCGGTGCAGGAGCGGGAGGAGGTCGCGGCCGTGCGCGCCGAGCGCGACCAGCTCGTGCGCCGTCTCGAGGACGCCGAGGAGCGCGCCGCCCACGCCGTGGTGCGGGTGGCGGAGCTGGAGCAGGAGCTCGACGTCGTGCTCGCCGAGGTGCGGGCCCAGCACGCCGCCGGCCTGGCCGGCACCGACACCGGCGGGCGGCGCAAGCGCGCCTGACCGGGTTCGGATTCACTGCGTGCCGGCTGTCGTCCCGCTGCGTCTCGCGACGGCGCCGGGGCGCCTCCTCGACGAACGTCGGGGGTCAGCGGCCGTCGAGGAGCGAGCGTCTCGGGACGCGCGCACCCGGGCGGCTGCGGCACGCGAGGCCGGGGCGTGAGGAAGGCGACGTCGTCGGGGTGGGGTGAGCGGGGCCGCGCCGGGTAGGAGGCTGGTCATGGCCACCACGACGCAGAACCGGTTCGAGAGCGATCCCGACACCCTCGTGGAGCAGGTGCCCGACGGGTGGGAGGTCGCCGCCCCCGACGCCACCGACCAGGCCGAGCTGGTCCGGCTCACCGCGCTGCTGCGCGACCACGAGCGGCACGGTCGCGGCTGGCCCGGCGCCGACGTCACCTCGGTGCTCGTGGAGGTCGCCGAGCCCGGACTGGCGACGCGGGAGAACATCGTCGTGCGCGACCCGGCCGGGGTCACGCGGGCCTGGGGGAGCGTGCACGACCGCGCCGGGGGCCGGATGCTGTTCGTGCACGTCGTGGACCGCACCCTCACCCCGCCGCAGGCGCTGCGGTGCTCCCGGCTGCTCGTGGAGTGGGCCCGCGCCCAGGCGTGCGCCGTGGGGGCGGCCCGGGGGCTGGCGGTGCAGCAGATCGACACCGGCTCCTTCGCCGACGACCCCTTCCAGCACGGCCTGCTCACCGACGCCGGCTTCACCCGGGTGCGCCGTTGGTGGCAGATGAGCCGACCGGTCGTGGGTGAGGACGCCGCGATCGTGTCCGACCCCGCCGGCTGGACCCGCGGCGGCGTGCGGTTCCGGCCGCTGACCGCGGGGCCCGACGACGAGCCGATGCCCGCCGACGTCCGCGCCGTGCACGCGGTCGTGGAGGGCTCCTTCCGCGACCACTTCAACCACCTGCCCGAGACCTGTGAGGAGTTCGTGCACCGCCTGCGCACGACCCCGGGCCACCGGTTCGACCACTGGTGGCTGGCCGAGCTCGTCGACGACTCAGGGACCGCGGCCCCGCGGCCGGTCGGCGCGCTCGTCGCCACCGAGATCGCCGCCGCGCCCGCCGTCCCGGGTGATCCCGACGCCAAGCCGGACCCCGGCGGCTCCTACGTCGAGTACCTCGGCGTGCTCGGCGAGGCGCGCGGGCGGGGCGTGGCCACGGGCCTGCTCGACACCGTCGTCGCCGACGCCGCCCGCCGCGGTCGCGACCGGGTCGGCCTCGAGGTCGACGCCGACTCACCCACCGGCGCCGACCGGCTCTACCTCGCCCGCGGCTGGCGCACGTCCTACACCACCGAGTCCTGGCACCTCGACGTCCCCGTCGGCTGAGCCCACCGGCTCCGGCCGGTGCCGGTGGACCCTCAGTCGCCGGCGGCGAGGGTGCGACGCAGGGCGCGGTGCACGCCGTCGGGGGTGAGGACGCCGACGAACCGGGCGCCGTCGCGCACGGCGACGCGGGGCACGTCCTCGCGCAGCATCACCGCGAGCGCCTCCTCGAGGCTGACGCCGAGGCTGACGGCGGCACCGAGGTCGCCGAGGGTGAGGTCGCCGATCGGCTCGACGAGGTCGGCGGTGAGCCGCACGACGGCCAGGCGCCGCAGGCCGCGGGTGGCGCCCACGAAGTCGGCCACCTCGTCGTCGACGGGGTGGCCGAGCACCTGCGCGGGCGTGCCGACCTGGGCCATCCGGCCGCCGTGGGCGAAGACCGCGATCCGGTCGCCCAGCGCGATGGCCTCGTCGATGTCGTGGGTGACCACGAGCGTGGTGGTGCCCAGCTCGGCGCGCCACTGGTGGAACTCCTCCTGCAGCCGCAGCCGCACCACCGGGTCGACGGCGCCGAACGGCTCGTCCATGAGCAGCACCGGGGGCCGTGCGGCCAGCGCGCGGGCCACCCCCACGCGCTGCCGCTGCCCGCCCGAGAGCTGGTGGGGGTAGCGGTCGCCGTAGGTGTCGGGCTCCAGGCCCACCGTGGCCAGCAGGTCCCGGGCCCGCTCGCGGGCGGTGCGGCGGGTCTCGCCGTAGAGCAGCGGCACGGTCATCACGTTCGCGATCACGGACCGGTGGGGGAAGAGCCCCACCGACTGGATGACGTAGCCGATGCCGCGGCGCAGCTGCACCGGATCGGAGTCGGTGACGTCGACGCCGTCGATCTCGATGCGTCCCGTGGTGGGCTCGATGAGCCGGTTCACCAGGCGCAGGGTGGTGGACTTGCCGCAGCCGGACGGGCCGACGAGGGCCACCACCTCGCCCGGGGCGACGTCGAGGTCGAGGTCGTGCACGGCGACCGTGCCGTCGTCGTAGGTCTTGCCGACCCCGCGCAGGCGGATCATCGGCGTCGCGCTCGGATCCGGGGCCGGACCGACGGCGCGATCGGCGGTCGGTCCCGGGCCCTGGCCCGCGGAGGCGGTAGCGTCCATGCGGTGACCCTACTGGCGGCGGTGTCCCAGGCGGGGGTGCACGCCTCCGTCGTGGCGCCGCTCCCGGGGCGCGACACGCCGTGCTACGCCAAGTCGATCAACGACTGGATCTGCGGCGACTACCTGCGCGACCGGCGCGACGAGCTGGTGGAGGCCACCACGAGCCACGTGCAGATCACCGTCACCGCGGTGCTGCTCGGACTCGCCCTCGCCGTGCCGCTCGCCCTGCTCGTGCGGCGCCTGCCTCGGCTCGAGGGGGTCGTCCTCGGCGGCTCGACCGCGCTCTACACCGTGCCGTCGCTCGCGCTGTTCCCGCTGCTCGTGCCGCTCACCGGCCTCACCACGACCACCGTCGTGATCGGGCTCGCGCTCTACTGCCTCACGATCCTCGTGCGGGCCCTGCTCGACGGCCTGCGCGCGGTGCCCGACGACGTCCGCGACGCCGCCCGGGGGCTCGGCTTCGGCTCGGCGCGGCTGCTGCTGCGCGTCGAGCTGCCGCTCGCGCTGCCGGTCGTGCTCACCGGGCTGCGGGTCGCGACCGTCTCGACCGTCGCCCTCACGACCGTCGGCACGGTCGTCAGCGAGGGCGGCCTGGGCCGGCTCATCGCCGACGGCAAGAACACCCAGTTCAACGCCGAGCTGCTCACCGCCTCGGTGCTGTGCGTCCTGCTCGCCCTGCTGCTGGACGCCCTGCTGGTGCTGGTGCAGCGGCTCTCGACCCCGTGGGCGCGGCGCGCCCGTACGAGCTGAGGGGCGGGCCGATGGACCTCGGCGCCATGTGGGACTTCCTCACCGACCCCGCCTCCTGGCAGGGCCCGAGCGGGCTCGGCACCCAGCTCGTGCAGCAGCTGCTCCTCACCGTCACCGCCCTCGCGGTGGCGGCAGGGGTCGGGCTGCCGATCGCCCTGCTCGCCGGCCACCACGGCCGTGGCGGGTGGCTGGCGATCAACCTGTCCAACCTCGGGCGCGCCGTGCCGACCTTCGCGCTGCTCGCGCTGCTGGCGCGCTTCTCCTGGCCGGGGTCGGCGGAGTTCGGCCCCTACGGCCGCGCGGGCCTGGCCACCCTGCTCGCCCTGGTGTTCTTCGCCCTGCCCCCGATCATCGCGCAGGCCTACGTCGCCGTGCGGGAGGTGCCCGAGGACCTGCGCGACGCCGCCCGCGGGCTCGGGCACTCCGAATGGCAGGTCTTCCGCGCCGTGGAGTGGCCGCTGGCGCTGCCGCTGGTCGTCTCGGGACTGCGGCTCGCGCTGGTGCAGGTCTGGGCCACCGCCACGATCGCGGCGCTGGTCGGCGGCCCCGGTCTGGGCAACATCATCCGACTCGGGTTCGCCGATCTCGACCGGCGCAGCCAGGCGCTGGCGGGCGCGCTGCTGGTCGCCGTGGTCGCGCTCGTGCTCGAGTCGGCCGGCGCCCTGGTGCAGCGCGCCGTGACCCCGCCGCACGCCGGTGGCGGCTCACCCCGTCGGAACGGTCGGCGGATGCGGTTAGGGTCGGCGCAATCCCGTGCTCCTCGAGAGGAACCCGCATGACCCCCAAGATCCACCGCTCCCTTGCGCTCGGCGCCGCCGCCGCGCTCACCGCCCTCACCCTCGCCGCCTGCGGCTCCGACGACTCCGGCGACGGCGGCGACACCGCCCCGGCCGCCGACGCCGTGCCGCTCACCCTCGCCACGCAGTCCTTCCCCGAGGCCACCCTGGTCGGCGCCCTCTACGAGGTGCTGCTCGAGGCCAACGGCTACGACGTCGAGGTCAAGGCCGTCGAGAGCCGCGACGCCTACTTCGGCGAGCTGTCCTCCGGCGACGTCGACGTCGTGCCCGAGTACCTCGCGGCCGTCGGCGACTTCCTCAACACCCAGGCCAACGGCGAGGGCGCCGAGCCGGTCACCTCCTCCGACCCCGCCGCCACCGAGGCCGCGGTCGTGCCGCTGGCGCAGGACGCCGGCGTCACGCTGCTCGACCTCTCCGACGCCAGCTCGCAGAACGCCTTCTTCGTCACCGCCGAGACCGCGGAGTCCGAGAGCCTCACCGCGCTGTCCGACCTCGAGGGTCAGTCGATCGTGCTCGCGGCCTCGCCCGACTGCGACGGTCGTGCCGACTGCGAGGGCGGCCTGAGCGACGTCTACGGCATCGACATCACCGAGATCCTGCCGCTCGGGTTCGCCTCGCCCGAGACCTACGCCGCGGTGCAGGACGGCGAGGCCCAGCTCGGCCTCACCGGCACCATCGACCCCAACCTCGAGGACGAGGGCCTGGTCCTGCTCGAGGACGACCGCGGCATCCAGCCGGCCCAGAACTACGTGCCGGCGGTCAACAGCGACTTCCTCGCCGAGCACGAGGACCTCGCCGGCCCGCTCGACGAGCTGATGGCGGCGCTGGACAACGACACCATCAACGAGCTGCTCGCCCGGATCACCATCGACCGCGAGCAGGCCACCGACGTCGCCGAGGACTACCTCACCGAGCAGGGCCTCATCTGACCCTGGGTCACCGTTCCACGTCGTCACCAGCGAACGGCCGGCGAGATCGACGATCTCGCCTGCCGTTCGCTTGTGACGACCCACCCCCGACCCGTGGCGACCGGCGCACGGCAGGGGAGCCGGGTCAGGCCTCGTGGGGGCGCACGGCGAGCGCGGCCGGCTCGACCGTGGCCGGGTCGAGGCCCGGGATCTCCAGGCGCAGGCCGCCGGCCCCGTCGGGCACCCGGCGCGGCCGGGTGCCGGGGGGCAGGTCGGCGGCGGGGCGCTGCCCGAGGTCGGCGTCGTCGCGCCGGTCCTGCACGACCAGCCAGCCGGTCAGCCGGTGCACGGGCGCGAGGTGGCTGGCCAGCACGCCCTCGACGCCGAACAGCTCGCGCACCCCGGTCACCAGCAGGTCCCACCAGGCGGCGGCCTCGGGCGTGGGGGGCAGGTCGGGGATCTGCTCGAAGTAGCGGCCCAGGTCGCCGGGCAGCACGACCTCGTGGAACACCCGGCTCACCGCGGGCGACCCGTGGCGCGCCACCGAGGCGATCGCCAGCCGCTTGGTGTGCCAGCGGTCCACCAGATCGGTCAGCGAGCCGCGCTGCTGGGTGATCGAGGTGCCGTCGGTGCGGGTGCGCCAGTGGTAGACCACGTCGGGCACGACCGCGAGCCGGCGCGCGGCGAGGAAGGCCTCGGTGGTGGTCGGCTGGTCCTCGTAGCGCCGACCCTCGAGCCACGACAGGCCGGCGGCGTCCCAGAAGTCGCGGCGGTACAGCTTGTTCCAGGCGAAGACGTCGCCGAGCAGCTCCGGCTCGTCCTCGATCGTGCGCGGCCGGCCCTGGTGGGTGCGGCGCATCCACGGCGGCTCGACCAGCCGGTCGCGTCCGTCCGGGGCGTCGGCGGGATACCACCGGGCGATCGAGCCGGTCACCAGGTCGGCGCCGGCGCGCTGCAGCGCACGGGCCAGGGTCGTGTAGGCGTGGGCCGGCACGACGTCGTCGGAGTCGGCGAACCCGAGCAGCGCCCCGCGGGCGTGGGCGATGCCGGTGTTGCGCGCCGCCCCGAGGCCGGCGTTGGACTGACGTACCAGCCGGACCCGCGGATCGCGGCGCTCGTAGTCGGCGGCGATCGCGGCGCTGGCGTCGGGCGAGCCGTCGTCCACGACCACGACCTCCAGGGCGGGGTAGGTGCTCGCCAGCACGCTGTCCAGGCAGGCGGGGAGGTAGGCCTCGACGTCGTAGACGGGCACGACCACGCTCAGCAGCGGCGCCTGGCCGCCCCCGGCCGCGTCGCGGCGTCGTCCCCACCTCACGGGGAGGAACGCTAGCCGTCGTGGCCGCCCGGGGGCCGACGGGACCGGGGGAGAGGCGGCTCACGCCCGGTGAGGCGGGTCCGGGACCGCGCGGAGGATAAAGTGCCCCCTCGTGAGCGACCCGAGCAGCATCGATCCGAGCGAGTACCCCCGCAAGGTGGTGTTCGTGGCCGGCGCCGGCCGCAGCGGCACCTCCACGATGGCCGGGCTGCTGCAGATCCTCGGCCTGCACGTGCCCAAGCCCGAGGTGGTCGCCGACGAGACCAACCCCAAGGGCTTCGGCGAGCCCCGCTGGGTGGTCGACCACCACGACCGGCTCCTCAAGGAGGCGCTGGTCCAGGTGAGCGACTCCCGCCCCGAGGCGTGGTTCGAGACCGGTCGGCTCTCGGCGCGGGAGAACGAGCGCCTCACCACCACCGCCTGGCTCAGCGAGCACTTCGACGTCAGCCGCGAGCTCGTGGTCAAGGACCCCCGGCTGAGCTGGTTCCTCTCGCTGTGGCGGGTCGCGGCGCTGCGCAGCGAGGCCACCCCGACCTTCGTCACGATGCTGCGCCCGCCGGCCGAGGTCGTGGGCTCCAAGCAGACCTACTACGGCAACAAGCTCGGCGCGGCGCACCTCGCGGCGTCGTGGCTGAACATGCTGCTGCACACCGAGCGCGGCACCCGCGAGTCGGTGGCCGACGGCGGTCGCGTGTTCGTGCGCTACGCCGACCTGCTCGACGACTGGGTGCGCACCACCATGCACGTGGGCCAGACCCTGCAGCTGCAGCACGTGCTGCACGCCGACTCCGAGCGGATCCGCGACGGCCACCGCTTCGTCGACCCCTCGCTGCGCCGGATGAGCCAGAGCCTGGACGACCTCCACCTCCCGCCGCGGCTGCACGAGCTCACCGCCGCCACCTGGGAGGAGCTCAACAAGCTCGCCGAGCCCGGGGGCGACGTCCCCGCGGTGCACGCCACCCTCGACGAGCTGCGCGAGGCCTACACCGACCTCTACGCCGAGGCCGAGGCGATCTCGCGCTCCAGCGTGGTCGCGGCGGAGCAGAAGCTGCGCGCCCAGAACCGGCAGGGCAAGGCCGGCCCCGGCCCCGGCCGCCCGGCCGCGCCCGCGCCGGAGTTCGCCGCCGACCGCGTGCCGCACGGCGTGCGCAAGATGGTGCCCGCGCCGGTGCGCCGCGGCCTGCGCAAGATGGCCGGCCGCGAGCGGCCCGCCTGATGGCCGCCTCCGGGTCCGCCCGCGGCACCGGCCTGAGCAACATCGAGGGCCACACCGACTTCGACATCACCTGGCCCTGGGCCCGCCCCGAGGGTCTGCGCGGCGGCAGCACCGCCGTGCTGCGGGTCAAGGACGAGGCGGCCTCGCTGCCCTTCGTGCTCCCGCCGCTGCTGCGCTCGATGGACCACGTGCTGCTGGTCGACAACGGCTCCACCGACGGCACCGCCGACGTCGCCCGCGCCACCGCGTCGGCGTCGGGTCACGCCGGGAGGTTGACGGTCACCGAGTACCCCTTCGAGGTGGCGCGCGCGGGTGCGGAGCACCTCGCCGTGCACGAGCGCTCCGTGCACTCCCTGGCCTACTTCTACAACTGGTGCTTCGCGCAGGTGCGCACCCGCTACTCCTTCAAGTGGGACGGCGACATGGTGCTCACCACCGAGGGCGAGGTGTCCCTGGGCGACCTCGGCTGGCAGGTCGGCGACGCCCAGGTGATCATCCGGGTGCCGCGCCACGGGCTCTACCTCGCCGACGACCGCACCGCCTACCTCGACCTCGGCCTGCGCAACGCCGAGGAGTGGGGCTTCCCCACCGGCCCGGACTTCGTGTTCACCAAGGCCTTCGAGTGGGAGGTGCGCACGACCCCCGACCCGGTGCGCTCCTTCGCCCTGCCGCACGGCCTGTGCGTGGAGCTGAAGTACCTCGACGGCGACGAGTTCGCCCACTGGACCGACCCCGCCTCCTTCGCCACCAGCTTCCGCAACAAGCGCAAGCGGCGCGAGTGGGCGGTCTTCCACAGCCTGCGCGACGGCGTCGTGCCCGAGGGCGTCCACGAGATCCACGCGCCCGAGGGCGTGCACGTGGTCGACCACGTCACCCGCACCTGGCTGCCCCAGGCGCCCCGCCCGCTGCAGGTGGGCACCGTCGTCGTCACCGACGACCGGCGTCCCTGAGCCGGGGGCCCGCCGCCGCGCGTGGCCCACGTCACCTCCGCCGGGCGTTCCCAGGCCCGGATCGGCCGGCGTACATTGATCTGGTTGCCCACCGTCCGGTACCCGCCAGGGACTGGAACGAAAGGTCTGACGATGACGCCTGACGCGGTCGTGCCTGCGCGCGCCGACGCACCCCGTGACGCCCCGCGGTTCCGGGTCGGCGTCATCGGTGCGGGTCGGGTCGGTGCCGTCCTGGCGGCCGGTCTGGCCGCGGCCGGTCACGACGTCGTCGCCGCGGCGGGGGAGTCCGACGCCTCGCGCGGACGCATCGCCGCGCTGCTGCCGCACCTGGCGGCGCTGCCGCCGGCCAAGCCCACGACCGTCGCGCGGGCCAGCGACCTGCTGCTGCTCACCGTGCCCGACGACATGCTGCCCAACGTCGTCACCGTGCTGGCCGACTCCGGCGCGCTGCGCCCGGGGCAGGTCGTCGTGCACACCTCCGGTCGCCACGGCCTGGCGGTGCTCGCGCCCGCGGCGGCGGTCGGCGCCCGGGTGGTGGCGCTGCACCCCGCGATGACCTTCACCGGCACCGCCGTCGACCTCGACCGTCTGCCCGGCTGCGTGTTCGGCCTCGCCGCGGGCGAGCAGGAGCGGGGGGTCGCCGCGCAGCTGGTGGCCGACCTCGGCGGTCGCGCGATGTGGGTGCCCGACGAGCGGCGCGCGCTCTACCACGCCGGTCTGGCCCACGGCGCCAACCACCTGGTGACGCTGGTCAGCGAGGCGCTGCAGCTGCTCGCCGGAGCCGGCGCCGACGACCCCGCCGCCGTGCTGCGCCCGCTGCTCACCGCCGCCCTCGACAACGCCCTCGAGCACGGCGACGCCGCCCTCACCGGCCCGATCGTGCGCGGCGACGTCAACACCGTGCGCGCCCACCTCGACGACCTGCTCGTCCAGGCGCCCACCACCCTGCCCAGCTACCTCGCCCTCGCCCGCGCCACCCTGGCCCGCGCCGTCACCGACGGCCGCCTCACCGCGCTGCGCGCCCACGCCATCGCCGCGGTGCTCGACGCCGCGGAGGACGCCGCGGCGTCGTCGGCGCCGGGCCGCACGTCCGCGCAGCGCGGCCTCGCCACCCCGGAGCAGCGATGAGCGACCGTCCGCTGCTGGTCGGCACCCGTGCCGAGCTGGCCGAGGCGCTGCGCGAGCGCCCGGGCCGGGTCGGCCTGGTGCCCACGATGGGGGCCCTGCACGCCGGGCACGCCAGCCTCATGACCCGCGCCCGCAGCGAGGTCGACGCCGGTCCCGTCGTGGTGTCGGTGTTCGTCAACCCGCTGCAGTTCGGCGCCGGCGAGGACCTCGACCGCTACCCCCGCACCCTGGCGGCCGACCTCGCGTTGTGCGGCGACGCCGGCGTGGACGTCGTCTTCGCCCCCACCGTCGCCGAGGTCTACCCCGGCGGCGACCCGCAGGTGACGGTCGGGCCGGGCCCGCTGGGGGAGGTCCTGGAGGGTCGCACCCGACCGGGCCACTTCCGCGGCGTGCTCACCGTCGTGGCCAAGCTGTTCGGCCTCGTGCGCCCCGACGTCGCGGTGTTCGGGGAGAAGGACTTCCAGCAGCTCGCCCTGATCCGCCGGATGGCCGCCGACCTGTGCCTGGGCGTCGACGTCGTCGGCGCGCCGACCCTGCGCGACCCCGACGGGCTGGCGATGTCGAGCCGCAACGCCTACCTCTCGGCTCAGGAGCGGCAGCACGCCCTGGCGCTGAGCCGGGCGCTGCGGGCGGCCGAGCGGGCCGCCGCGGAGACCGGCTCCGTGGCCGCCGCCCGCGCGGCCGCCGAGGCGGTGCTCGCCGACGCCGCCGCGCGCGGCGAGATCGAGCTCGACTACCTCGCCCTCACCACCCCCGACCTCGAGCCCCTGTCCGACGACCCGTCGGCCGCGGTGCTCGACCCCGGCACGCCCGCGCGTGCCCTCCTGGCCGCCCGCGTGGGCACCACGCGGCTCATCGACAACATCCCGTTGCGAATCGGAAGGATCAGCTGATGCTGCGCACGATGATGAAGAGCAAGATCCACCGGGCGACGGTCACCCAGGCCGACCTCCACTACGTCGGATCGGTCACGGTCGACGAGGACCTCCTCGACGCCGCCGACCTGCTGCCCGGCGAGCTGGTGCACATCGTCGACATCTCCAACGGCGCGCGCCTGGAGACCTACACGATCGCCGGCGAGCGCGGCAGCGGGATCATCGGCATCAACGGCGCCGCGGCCCGCCTCGTGCAGCCCGGCGACCTGGTGATCCTCATCGGCTACGCCCAGATGACCACCCAGGAGGCGCGCGAGCTCAAGCCGCACGTCGTGTTCGTCGACGCCGACAACAAGATCCTCGCCACCGGCTTCGACCCCGCGGAGGCGATCGAGGGCTCGGGTCTGCTGCGCGGCGACCGGGTGCGCCAGGAGATCGGGCGCTGACCGGGACCCCGGACCGCCACCCCGAAGCGCCTGCCGGCGACCCGCACCCCACCGATAGCCTGCCGCGATGACGCGTGTCACTCCGCTCCCGGGCCGGCTCGAGGCCCCCGAGCCCGGTTGGACCACGACCGCCGACGTGGTCGTGATCGGCTCCGGCGTGGCCGGCCTCACCGCCGCGCTGCGCCTGGTCGGCCACGTCGACAAGGTGCTCGTCGTCACCAAGGACCGGCTCGCCGCGGGCTCCACCCAGTGGGCCCAGGGCGGCATCGCCGCGGCGCTCGGGCCCGGCGACACCCCCGCGCAGCACGAGCGCGACACCCTGGTGGCGGGTGCCGGCGCGTGCGACCTCGACGCGGTGCGCACCCTGGTCACCGAGGGACCCGACGCCGTGCGCGAGCTCATCGCCCTCGGCGCGATGTTCGACCACGACCCCGACGGCGAGCTGTCCCTCACCCGCGAGGGCGGCCACCACCGCGACCGCATCGCGCACGCCGGCGGCGACGCCACGGGTGCGGAGATCCAGCGCGCGCTCATCGCCGCGGTCGGTCGGGCCCCGGAGATCGAGGTCGTCAAGCGCGCCCTGGCCCTGGACCTGCTCCTCGACGACGACGGCGGCGTCGCCGGCGTCACCCTGCACGTCATGGGCGAGGGTCAGCGCGACGGCGTGGGCGCGGTGCGCTGCCGCGCCGTCGTGCTGGCCAGCGGCGGCCTGGGACAGATCTTCAGCCAGACCACCAACCCCGCGGTCTCCACCGGCGACGGCATGGCGCTGGCCCTGCGCGCCGGCGCGACGCTGCGCGACCTGGAGTTCGTGCAGTTCCACCCCACGGTGATGTACCTGGGCCCCGACTCCACCGGCCAGCAGCCTCTGATCTCCGAGGCCGTGCGCGGCGAGGGCGCGTTCCTCGTCGACGACGACGGCACCCGCTTCATGCAGGGCGTGCACGAGCTGGCCGACCTCGCCCCGCGCGACGTCGTCGCCAAGGCGATCATGCGGCGGATGCTGGAGACCGGTCGCCCCCACACGTGGCTCGACGCCCGCGCGCTCGGCGAGGAGTTCTGGGAGCGGCGCTTCCCGACGATCCTCGCCACCTGCCGCAGCCACGGCGTCGACCCCGCCCACGACCTCATCCCGGTGGCCCCGGCCTGCCACTACGCCTCGGGCGGGGTGCGCACCGACCTCTGGGGCCGCACGGACGTGCCCGGCCTCTACGCCACCGGCGAGGTGGCCTGCTCGGGCGTGCACGGCGCGAACCGGCTGGCCTCCAACTCCCTGCTGGAGGGCCTGGTCTTCTCGCGCCGCATCGCGGAGGTGCTGCCCGCCGAGCTGCGCCCCTGGAGCGAGCCGGTGGCCGACACCCGGCCCGCCGGCCTCGTCGCCCCTTCGATCCGCGCCGACCTGCAGGCCACGATGAGCAGCCGGGTCGGGGTGCTGCGCCACCAGACCGGTCTCGACGACGCCGCGGCCGAGCTCGACAAGCTCGCCGCCACCAGTGCCGAGGCCGTGGAGCTGGCGGCCTGGGAGGCCGCGAACCTGCTCACGGTCGCCACCGCCGTGATCGCCTCCGCGGCGCTGCGCCGCGAGACCCGCGGCTCGCACTGGCGCGAGGACCACCCCGAGCGCGACGACGCCGCCTACGCCGGGCACGTCGACATCGTGCTGCGTGCCGGCGTGCCCGAGGTGGCCTTCACCCCCGGGCCGATCACGGACGGGCCGATCACGGACGGGCCGATCACCGACGGGCCCGGGACGCCCGCGGCGGCCCCGGCGGGGGCGGCGTCGTGATCCGGCGGCTGCCGCTCGCCGAGATCGACCCCGCCCTGGTGGCCGAGATCGTGGCCGCGGGGCTCGACCCCGTCGCCCGGCACACCCACGTGGCGCTGGCCTTCGAGGAGGACCTGCCCGGCGGGGCGCCCGACGCCACCAGCGAGGCCATGCCGGCCATGGGCACGGCCGTGGCCGACATCGTGGCCCGCGAGCCCGGCACCGTCGCGGGGCTCGTCGTGGCCGAGTTCGCCTTCCGCTACGCCCTGGGCGACGACGTCGAGATCACCGGGCGGCTCGCCGACGGCTCCCGGGTCGACCCCGGCGACGTCGTGCTGAGCGTGCGCGGGCCGGTGCAGGGCGTGCTCACCGCCGAGCGCACCGCGCTGAACTTCGCCAGCCACCTCTCCGGCGTCGCCACCGCCACCGCCGCGTGGGTGGACGCCCTGCGCGGCACCCGCGCGCGGGTGCTCGACACCCGCAAGACGCTGCCGGGGTGGCGGGCGCTGCAGAAGTACGCCGTGCGGTGCGGCGGCGGGGTCAACCACCGGTTCTCGCTGGTGGACCGCGCGATGGTCAAGGACAACCACGCGGTGGCCGCGGGCGGGGTGGTCGAGGCCTACCGGCGCGTGGTGGCCGCCCGCCCCGACCTGCGGGTCGAGGTCGAGGTCACCGACCTCGACCAGCTGCGGGCGGTGCTCACCGCCGGCTGCACCGAGGTGCTGCTCGACAACATGACGACCGCGCAGATGGCCGAGGCGGTGCGCCTCACCCGCGACGAGTTCGGTGGCCGCGCCACCCTCGAGGCCTCCGGCGGTCTCACCCTGGCCCGGGCCCGCGAGGTGGCGGTCACCGGCGTCGACTTCATCTCCTCCGGAGCCCTCACCCACTCGGTCACGGTCTTCGACCTCGGGCTGGACTTCCGCGAGGAGACCGGCGGCGGGTCCCTCGGCGGGTCCGCGGGGCGCCACGGGGTCGGTCGGCCGTGAGCCTGCTCGCCATCGACGTCGGCAACGCCCACACCGTCTTCGGGCTGCTGGTCGAGGGGCGCGTGGTGCACGACTGGCGGGTGTCCACCGACCTCCACCGCACCGCCGACGAGTGGGCCGTGCTCATGCGGGGCCTGGTCGGGCGCCGCGCCGCGGAGATCGACGGCGTCGTGGTGTGCTCGACGGTGCCCTCGGTGCTCCACGCCACCCGCGAGATGCTGGCCGGCCATTTCGGCGACCTCCCGAGCGTGATCGTCGAGCCCGGGGTGCGCACCGGTGTCCCGATCGCGGTCGACAATCCCCGCGAGGTCGGCACCGACCGCATCGTGAACGCGGTGGCCGCCGCCGAACTCGTGGGCGGGCCGGCGATCGTGGTCGATTTCGGCGGTACCGCCACGACCTTCGACGTCCTCGACGGCGCGGGCCGTTATGTCGGCGGCGCGATCACCCCCGGGATCGAGATCTCCCTGGAGGCCCTGAGTCGCGGCGGTGCGCAATTGCGGATGGTCGAGCTCGCCCGCCCGCGCTCGGTGATCGGCAAGAACACCGTCGAGGCGCTGCAGTCCGGGATGCTCTTCGGCGTCGCCAGCCAGGTCGAGGGCATGGTCGAGCGGCTCATCGAGGCCCTCGGGTGCGCCACCGACGACGTCGCCGTCATCGCCACGGGTCACCTCGCCCCGCTGGTGGCGGCCGAGTGCCGCTGCTTCACCGACACCGAGCCGTGGCTGACCCTGCAGGGTCTGGGACTCGTGTTCGCGCGCAACCAGCGCTGAGCCCGCAAATTCAGCGCCGGAATTCGGGCCGATTCGACCGGATTCCACCCGGTGCCGATCCGAGGGCGCTCCGAGGGCGATCCGAGATGGGACCCCTGCCCCCATTTTGTCGCGTGCACGTGAGAATTCCATGGTGTTCCCCGCGATCCGTTCGGATTCAATTGGAACAGATCGCCGCGGAATACGGATCTTGCGATAAACGGGTATATCGTGAGTTCCATGGTGCAGAAGATCAATGTGGTCCTGGTCGACGACATCGACGGCAGCGAGGCCCACGAGACGCTCGTGTTCGCCCTCGACGGCGCGACCTACGAGATCGACCTCAACGAGGAGCACGCCGCGCAGCTGCGTGAGGCGCTCGCGCCCTTCCTCGGCCACGCCCGCAAGGTCAGCGCCGGCGCCCGCCGCGCCGCGACCCGCAGCAAGGCCCCCGCCGGTGGCGGCGGTCCCTCGGCGCGCGAGATCCGCGACTGGGCCCGCTCGCAGGGCCTGGAGGTGCCCGAGCGCGGCCGCATCCCCGCCGAGATCCGCGAGGCCTTCGAGTCCGCGAGCTGATCAGCACCCGGTCCGACCCCTCCTGGGGGAGGGCCGCCCAGCCCCCGCGCCCGGCGCCGGAGCACGACCTCGCGTCGTCCCCGGCACCGGGCGCGTTCGCTGTCAGCGGACGGCATTTCCTTCGCGGCGGGAACGCGTAGGCTGGCAACGCGGTTGTACGAGTCGTACCCCGGTCGCTGCACCACGTAGCGGCGGGCCCGCGTACGTGAGGAGCGATGCACATGTTCGAGCGGTTCACCGACCGAGCGCGCCGGGTGGTCGTGCTGGCCCAGGAAGAGGCCCGCATGCTCTCCCACAACTACATCGGCACCGAGCACATCCTGCTCGGTCTCATCCACGAGGGTGAGGGCGTCGCCGCGAAGGCTCTGGAGAGCCTCGACATCTCGCTCGAGGCGGTGCGTGCGCAGGTCGAGGAGATCATCGGCCAGGGGCAGCAGGCGCCCTCGGGCCACATCCCGTTCACCCCCCGCGCCAAGAAGGTGCTCGAGCTCTCGCTGCGCGAGGCGCTGCAGCTGGGCCACTCCTACATCGGCACCGAGCACATCCTGCTCGGCCTGATCCGCGAGGGTGAGGGCGTGGCAGCCCAGGTGCTGCAGAAGCTCGGCGCCGACCTCAACCGCGTGCGCCAGCAGGTCATCCAGCTGCTCTCCGGCTTCCAGGGCAAGGAGAACACCCAGCAGGCCGCGGCCGCCACGGGTGGCGGCAGCGACGCGCCGTCGTCGTCGCTGGTGCTCGACCAGTTCGGGCGCAACCTCACCCAGGACGCCCGCGAGGGCAAGCTCGACCCGATCATCGGCCGCGCCCAGCAGATCGAGCGCGTCATGCAGGTGCTCAGCCGGCGCACGAAGAACAACCCCGTGCTCATCGGTGAGCCCGGTGTCGGCAAGACCTCGATCGTGGAGGGCCTGGCTCAGGACATCGTCAAGGGCAACGTGCCCGAGACGCTGAAGGACAAGCAGATCTACACCCTCGACCTCGGCGCCCTCGTGGCCGGCTCGCGCTACCGCGGCGACTTCGAGGAGCGGCTGAAGAAGGTCCTCAAGGAGATCCGCACCCGCGGCGACATCGTGCTGTTCATCGACGAGATCCACACCCTCGTCGGTGCCGGCGCGGCCGAGGGCGCCATCGACGCCGCCAGCATCCTCAAGCCGATGCTGGCCCGCGGTGAGCTGCAGACCATCGGTGCCACCACCCTCGACGAGTACCGCAAGTACCTCGAGAAGGACGCCGCGCTGGAGCGCCGCTTCCAGCCCATCCAGGTGCCCGAGCCGTCCATCGCCGACACCATCGAGATGCTCAAGGGCATCCGCGACCGGTACGAGGCCCACCACCGGGTCACGATCACCGACGAGGCGCTGGTCTCGGCTGCCACCCTGGCCGACCGCTACATCTCCGACCGCTTCCTGCCCGACAAGGCGATCGACCTGATCGACGAGGCCGGCTCGCGGCTGCGCATCCGTCGCATGACGGCGCCCGCCGACCTGCGCGAGTACGACGACAAGATCGCCGAGGTGCGCCAGCGCAAGGAGGCCGCGATCGACGGCCAGGACTTCGAGGCCGCCGCCCGCCTGCGCGACGAGGAGAAGCAGCTCATCCTCGCCAAGGCCGACCGCGAGAAGCAGTGGCGCTCGGGCGACATGGACGAGGTCGCGGAGGTCGACGAGGAGCTGATCGCCGAGGTGCTCGCCGTGGCCACCGGCATCCCGATCGTCAAGCTCAGCGAGGAGGAGTCCACCCGTCTGCTCAAGATGGAGGACGAGCTCCACAAGCGCGTCATCGGTCAGGACGAGGCCGTCAAGGCGCTGTCCCGGGCGATCCGCCGCACCCGCGCGGGCCTGAAGGACCCCAAGCGTCCCGGCGGGTCCTTCATCTTCGCCGGCCCCTCCGGTGTCGGCAAGACCTGGCTGTCCAAGACGCTCGCGGAGTTCCTCTTCGGCGACGAGGACTCCCTGATCCAGCTCGACATGTCGGAGTTCTCCGAGAAGCACACCGTCTCGCGCCTGTTCGGTTCGCCTCCGGGCTACGTCGGCTACGAGGAGGGCGGCCAGCTCACCGAGAAGGTGCGTCGCAAGCCGTTCTCGGTGGTGCTCTTCGACGAGGTCGAGAAGGCCCACCCCGACATCTTCAACAGCCTGCTGCAGATCCTGGAGGAGGGTCGGCTCACCGACTCCCAGGGTCGGGTCGTGGACTTCAAGAACACCGTGATCATCATGACCACGAACCTCGGCACCCGCGACATCGCCAAGTCGGTGCACCTGGGCTTCAACCAGAGCGGCGACGCGGCCGGCTCCTACGAGCGCATGAAGAGCAAGGTCTCGGAGGAGCTCAAGCAGCACTTCCGCCCCGAGTTCCTCAACCGTGTGGACGAGATCATCGTCTTCCCGCCGCTCTCGCGCGAGCAGATCATCGCGATGGTCGACAACATGATCGCCGCGGTGGAGGTGCGTCTGAAGGACCGCGACATGCGTCTGGAGCTCACCCAGGCCGCCAAGGACCTGCTCGCCGAGCGGGGCTTCGACCCCGTGCTGGGTGCCCGGCCGCTGCGCCGCACCATCCAGCGCGAGATCGAGGACGTCCTGGCCGAGAAGATGCTCTACGGCGAGGTCGGCCCCGGCCAGATCGTGCTGGTCGACGTCGAGGGCACCGGCCCGCAGGCCGCGTTCACCTTCGTGGGCCAGAAGGTCGGCGCCCTGCCCGACCTGCCGCCCTTCGAGACCGCCGAGGTCGGGGGCGAGGAGTCCCTGGGCGGCATCGACATCACCAAGGCGCCCCCGGCGTCCGGTGAGACCGAGGGCGGCGCCACCGCCTGACCCGTTCCACCTCGTCGCGGCCCCGCCGCCCCCACCCGGCCCGCGGGCCGCGGTG